>NZ_JDWJ01000015.1:0-117581 GCF_012932895.1 Pseudomonas sp. KD5
TGGGTGGCGACGCCGCCGAGGCCATCGCTGACCTGGACGCTGAACATTTCGTTATGGCTCTCGCCGGCCTGCAACGATTGCACGGCACTGGCGACGCCATTGGTGCCGTTGGCCAAGGTGTAAGTCCACTGACCGCTGCCGTCGACGGCGATCGAGCCGTAGGTTCCAGTTGCCGAGCCATTGATCGACCAGGTGGCGGTGGCATTGTGATCGATGTCGGTCGAGCTGAATTGGCCACTGACGCTGAGGGTGGTGTCTTCCTGCACGGTGCCGACATCGTTGCCCGACGCGAAGCTGAGCACCGGCGCGTCGTTGCTGCCGGTGACAGTGACGGTCACTTGCTGGGTGTCGACGCCACCCAGGCCATCGCTGACCTGCACGCTGAACACTTCGTTATGGCTCTCGCCGGCCTGCAACGATTGCACCGCACTGGCAACGCCATCGGTGCCGTTGGCCAGGGTGTACGTCCACTTACCGGCGCCGTCGACGGCGATCGAGCCATAGGTGCCGGTATTGGACCCGGCAATGCTCCAAGTGGCGGTGGCATTGTGATCGATGTCGCTCGAGCTGAATTGGCCACTGACGCTGAGGGTGGTGTCCTCCTGCACGTTGCCGGCATCGCTGCCCGACGCGAAGCTCAGCACCGGTGCGTCGTTGCTGCCGGTGACGGTGACAGTCACCTGTTGGGTGTCGACGCCACCCAGGCCATCGCTGACCTGGATGGTGAACACTTCGTTATGAGTCTCGCCGACCTTCAGCGATTGCACCGCACTGGCAACGCCATCGGTGCCGTTGGCCAGGGTGTACGTCCACTTACCGGCGCCGTCGACGGCGATCGAGCCGTAGGTGCCGGTATTGGACCCGGCAATACTCCAGGTCGCCGTGGCCGCATGGTCGATGTCGGTCGAGCTGAACTGGCCGCTGACGCTGAGGCTGGTGTCTTCCTGCACCGCGCCGGCATCGTTGCCGGTGGCGAAACTGAGCACCGGCGCATCGTTGCTGCCGGTAATGGTGATGGTCACGGTCTGCATCGCCGAAGCAGCGTTAGCTGTACCGCTGTTGTCGGTGGCGATCACCTTGTACGAAAAGGTGATGGTTTCACCTGCGCCGAGGAAATCGAGGTTCTGGCTGGTGCTGTAGTCCCAACTGTTGTGATCGACCGAGAAGCCGGCGACCAGTGCCGAAGCCACGCCCGCATCGAGCGTGCCGCCGCTCCAGGCGATGTTGCCGTTGGAGGTGTGCGACACAGTTACCACGTCGATGTTGTCCACATCGGCAAAGCTCAGTGCGCCGCTGTCGCTCAGTGTGGCCGTACCGTTGCCTTCGCTCATGGCGCCGGTGGTGTCGGCAATCGCCAGCGTCGGCCGATCGTTGGTGCCGGTGATGGTAATGGTCACGGTCTGTACCGTGCCGTCACCGATCGCCACGTTATAAGTCTGGGTGAGGGTCTGGCCTTCGCCCAGGAACTGCACGGCGGCGTTGTCTACCGTGAAGTGCCAGCCCAGCGAGCCGCTGCCCGTACCGGTGCTGTCATGCAGTGGATCTGTGGTGAAGCTGCCCAGATAGCCGGAAGCGCCCGGTGTGACGGTGACGCTGTGGGTGTCGATCAGGTCGGCGTCGGTGAAGGTGATGCTGCCGTTGGCGGCGTAGTCGCCACTGTCTTCCTTGGCATCGCCTGTCTGCGCGCCGCTGGTAATGTGCACCTGGTCGTTGGTACCGGTGATGGTGATGATCACATTTTGCGTTGTCGACGAACCATGCCCATCGTTGAGGGTGACCACATAGGTTTCGGTAGCTGTCTGACCTTGGGCCAGGTACTGGGCTGCCGCATTGTTCACGGTGTAAGTCCAGTTAACGGTGCCGTTGGCCGCATTGGCCGCTTCAACCACAGAGGCCAGGCTGAAGTTGCCCAGCGCTGTGGTATTGCCTCCCGCCGCCACGAATGAGGCGGTATGCGTGTCGCTCAAATCGACATCGCTAAACGCAATCGTGCCCGTCGTGCTCAGCGAATCGGTTGTGCTCGGCGTTGTGGGCGCATCTTCGGTGACCGTGCCGGCCTGCACGCCGATGTTCATCGTCACGCTGTCATTCATGCCGGCAAATTGCACTTGTGCAGTAGCCCAGCTGAGGGTGCCATTGCCGAGACGAATCGCATACGTAAAGCTGTCTGTCAGGGACGCTCCGGCAGCAAGCGACTGAAGTTGCGTCTTGAACGCGGTCGACAATGTAGCGGCGTCGTAGCCGACCTTGCCATCAGAAGTAATCCAGATCTTTGCCCCATTGAGGCTGCTATCGCTACTCGTCGCCTCGATTCTGCTCGTGTCCTGGACCAGGAGGTCGGCCGGGGCATAAACCTTGGTGGCAGTAGAGAGACTGGTCCCATCATCAAGTGACCAGAGTGTCTTTGCGTTACCGCCCAGGTCATTGGACATGACGTCCAGGTACACGACCCCCAGCAGGTCTTCGGTGATGCTCGCGCTGCTCGTGCCAATGACACCTGTGGTGAAAATGTCGTCCTGCGCCTGCGGCGTATTGGAAAACGAAGTAACGGTGCCGCCGCTGGTCGTGGTGGTGGTAGCCATGTCTTTCTCCCGAGAATGCTTTTTTTATTGGAATCGCCAGGGACTGCTAACAGGACGAAGTCCCGTGCTTGCGCCGCTCAGAGTGTTCAGGAGCGGTACGGGGCGGCTACCGGACATCGTCGACCGTCTGGGCTAGACGGGACAGGCGCTGCCGGCAGAGGGGTGCTGGTCTCGCGGGGGTGAAGAAACTCGCCGTACTTGAGGAGCGAATCGCAGGAGCGGTCGGGCGAACGTGGGCCCAAGCCTGAGGCTGCGCTGCGCGTGGCGCGCAGTATCCTGAGAGCACCCATAGGGAAGGGACTCCTGAAGTAATGGCTGGATGAGGCCGTATTTTGGTACAGCACTGATTCAGGGATACGGCCTTTCCTGATATCAGTTTGATAGGTGTTTAGTTGTGGGGTCAGGCTTTGTAAAGGTGTTAAGCGCAGGTAACAGTACGATGTGCCAATATTCCGACAGGTGGATGTTTTGGTGTCAATATTATGTCGATTTGTTTTTGGCGAAGTGCCCGCCGGCACTCAATAGTGGTGTGCCTCAAATGAGCTGAAACCCTTATGCAGCAAGGGCTGGCTGCGTAATTCCAGTGCAAGGACACTCTAGAGTTGCAGCGTCTGCGGTTAGAAAAGCCCGTCAGAGCATTCCTCTGGCGTTTTTTTTCTTGCTCGAACCACCTGACGACTTACGTGGAAAGTCAGTCATTGCTGTGTATTACTTCTGACTCCACTCAAGGAGCCAAGCAATGCGACACAGAGGTGCACAGTTCTGGTTATGGACCGACCCCCGATTACCTCACCACATCCATGAAGAAGTGCTCGGTGACGGGACGCAAGTGGAAGTGCGGGCACGACTGAGTCGTGAGGGGATCACCCAGGTGTTCATCGGTGTTTACGATAACCACGGGATCATGCTGTGTGAGGAGTTTCACGACAGGGGTAGTGATGAGACTTTATGCGCGGCGTTGAAGTGGGGCGCGCTGCGAGCGGGGGAGATTGTAGCGGGCACGCAGGCGTTCGTTGCACCTCATCGGGTGCAACTGACGCTAGGCACGGTCATCACCGATGAGTCGGTACTGGCGCTGCGGCGGATGGAAATGAACGAACGTGAGCGTTTCAAGCTCAGCTGCGAAGATGCGTGGTCGGAATACCTGGCCGCCAAAGCGGCCATGCTCAACCTCATGCGCGCGCCCAAAGTCGATCCCAGGGTCTGGGCGGACCACAAGGAGCGACTGAAGCAGGCGATTGACCGGCGCGTCTGTGTACAACGCGCCTATTTACGCTGAGCTATTCAGAACCTGATGCCCGGTGCTGTCGCAGGGTCTCGATGGTCGCGATCAGGTCATCGTAGGACACCGGTTTTCCAATGTACTGGTCAAAGCCCGATTGACGAGCCTTTTTAATATCGCTGATAGCGCCATAGCCAGTCAGGGCAATGGCCGGCACATCCTTGATGTGCGGCAACTGACGTAATGCTTGCATCAGTTCATGGCCGTTCATGACCGGCATGCCCAAATCCGAAATGATCAGGTCGAAGTGGCTGTTGGTTGCCGCGTCCAGAGCATCCCATGGACGATCGAAGGCAACGACTTCGGCGTCCTCCATTTCCAGCAGCATTTTCAGGGTTTCCAATACCTCGGCAGAGTCGTCGACCAGCAGAATCGTCAGGCCGCTCAGTTTTCCTGATACCTCGTCGGTTGGCGTTGTGGCTTGAGTTTTACCTTCACTACTGGCCAGCGGCAAATAGACAGTGAAGGTACAGCCTTCCCCAGCCCCCGGCGAACTCACTTCAACCGTGCCATGTTGGGCCTCGGTCAATTGGCGCACCAGTGACAAACCGATGCCCAGCCCTTCGCGCTGGTGGTTGGCGTGCTGTGTTTCAGCCTGGCCAAACAGGTCGAATACGTGTTCGAGGTTCTCGACCGCGATGCCGGTGCCATTGTCCTTGACTTCCAGCCGCGCCATGTCCCCAGCCTGGCTGGCGATCAATTGCACGCGGCCGTCGGGCGGGGTGAATTTCAGTGCGTTGTTCACCAGGTTCCAGATGATCTGCTCCAGGCGCGTCGGATCGGCGCGCACCATCAGCGGCTCCGAAGGTACATGCAGCTCGACGGTGGTGCTGTGCTGGTCATTGAGGACGACGGTGTAAATATCGCGCAGCACACTGGCCAGATCCACGGCGATCGGTTTGAGCTTGAGCTTGCCGGTGCGCACACGGGCGACATCCAGCAGGTCGTCGATGATCCGCGCCTGGCTGCTGACAGCATCGCAGATGGTGTTGACGGCTTTGGCGGCCGGCGCCACCGACTTGGTCACCGGCAAGCGCCGCAACAGTTCTGCGTTGAGCTGGATCAGGTTCAGAGGATGCTTGAGTTCGTGGGACATGACCGCGAAGAACTCATCCTTGAGGTAATTGGTGTTCAGCGTCTCGGCCAGTTGTTGGCTCTGCTCTTCATGCTGGCGTTTGTGGCCGGTCAGATCCCGGGCGATTTTCACGTAGCCGTGAAGGTTGTCACCGTTGAGCTGGGTCACCTCGCCGCTGCAATAGAAACGGCTGCCATCCTTGCGTAGATGCCAGCGTTCATCTTCGGAACGGCCATGGGTGCGAGCCCCCAGCAGTTCGGTTTCAGGCACGCCGGAGGCGCGGTCTTCGGCGGAAAAAATGAAGTCGTAGTAAGCGCCTTCGGCCTCGGTCTTGCTGTAACCGAAGATCAGCTCGGCGCCTTTGTTCCAGGTGGTGATCACGCCTTGTTCATCAAGGGTGATAATCGCGTAGTCGCGGGTGCTTTCGGCCACCAGACGCATGCGTTCTTCGCCCAGGCGAAGTTCTTCTTCGGCCGCGCGGCGTTTGGTGATGTCAATGAACGTCAGCACGGTGCCGTCGATACGGTCTTCGCTGGAGCGATAGGGCAGCAGGCGGGCGATGTACCAGTGCTTGTCGGTGCTGCTGACTTCACGTTCGATCATGTTCAATGATTCGAACACCGATGCCGCGTCACTCGCCAGGTTGTCGTAGTGCAGGCGATGCGTGATGTCGAGCAGGGAGCGGCCGGTATCCACCGGCAACATGCTGAAAATGTCGGTGGCGCGCGGGGTGAACCACTTGATTCGCATGCTGCGGTCGACAAACACCGTGGCAATGTCGGTGGAGGCGATCAGGTTGGTCAGGTAGTCGTTGATCTTGTCGGTTTCTTCGACTTTGGTTTTCAGCTCGTAGTTGACCGTCAGCAGCTCTTCGTTGATCGATTGCAGCTCTTCCTTGCTGGTTTCCAGCTCTTCGGTGGCCGAGCGCAGTTCTTCGTTGATCGCCTGCATTTCTTCGTTGGAAGCTTTCAGTTCTTCACTGGAAATTTCCGATTGTTCAATGGTGTCCTGCAAGTGCAGTTTGGTGCGTTGCAGTTCACGCTCAAGATTGGACAGCACCTGGCTTTCGGTTTGCAGCAGGGGCGTGGCCGTCGCTTGCGCAGGATCGACTTCGATTTCCTCGAAAATCACCAGGATGAACTCGCCGTCCGACTCTTCATCCTTGTAAGGCTGCGCCTCCAGGTTGACCTTGTAACGCCGCTCTTCGTGCTTGACCGGCACCTCGCGGGATTTTACCGCCAGGCCACTCTGCTGGACCTGGAACAGTGTGGTGCGGATTTCCAGGCGCAGCTCCGGAAGGATCAGCGTCAGCAGGTTGCGTGACAGCTCACCGCCCACATGCCGCAGGAAACGCCCGGCACTTTCGCTCATGTGCAGGATATCGGCGTTGGTATCGACGATCATGCTCGGTGGGGCGTAGCGTTCGAGGGCGCGCTGGTGGATGTCGGCGAAAGACAGTTTGCGCTGCACGACGTTTTGCGGCGCCTGCCGGGAAATATTGGAGCGCACATAACCACCGCGCGGCACGGTCGGCGTACGTCGGCTACTGGCGGTGCCGGTTTTAGCACGGAAGATCCGGTTGCGTTTGTCCACCGGCGTAAACAGCTCATGACAAGCGTCTGCGCTTTCGGAAGACCCCAGGAACAGAAAACCGCCGGGGCGCAAGGCGAAGTGGAACATCTGCAGGATTTCGCGTTGTACTTCGCGATCCAGATAGATCAACAGGTTCCGGCACACGATCAGATCGATTTGCGAGAAGGGTGGGTCGGACAGCAGGCTGTGTTTGGCGAACAGCACCTTCTCGCGGATTTCCTTGCGAATCCGATAGTGCTCATCTTCCTTGATGAAGTAGTGCCGCAGCCGCGTCGGCGGTACATCCGTCACGATGGCTTGCGGGTACAGACCGGCCCGGCCAAAGCTGATGGCGCGCTCGTCGATGTCGGTGGCGAAAATTTGCAACGAGGCCTTGCTGTCCTCCAGTTGCAGCTGATCGTTCACCAACATCGCCAGGCTGTAGGCTTCTTCGCCGGTGGAGCAGCCAGCCGACCAGATCCGGATTTCTTCTTTCTCAGGCTGGGCCGACACCGCGGCACCGACCAGCTGCGGCACGATATCGCGCTCCAGCGCTTCGAAGGCTTCACGATCACGGAAAAAATTGGTCACGCCGATCAGCATGTCCCCCAGCAGCGCCTTGGTTTCTTCGGGATTGCTTAGCAGGTAGCGGTAATAAGCTCCCAGGTCTGGCTGGGCCGTGACCTGCATCCGGCGTTCGATCCGCCGCAATACTGTCGCGCGTTTATAGTGCTTGAAGTCATGACCGGTGCCGGTGCGCAACAGGATCAGGATGTCGTGCAGCATTTGTTCGGCGAGTGCTGCGTCACGCTCGGACACCGAGGCGAAGGATTGCAGTTCCGGATCGTTGGCGGCAGGCAAGCTGATTTCCCGGGAGTTGTGCCACAGGTCCAGCAGCTTTTGCGGCATTTCTACTACGGGCAACACCAGATCGACCATGCCGGTCTCGATGGCCGCCCGGGGCATACCGTCGAATTCGGCGTCTTCCGGCACCTGGGCCAGGGTAATGCCGCCCTGTTCCTTGATGCGTGACAGGCCGACCGCGCCGTCGGAACCGCTGCCCGAAAGCACCAGGCAGAAGGCGCGCTCGCGGTGCACCTGAGCCAGATCGCGGAAGAACAGATCGATCGAGGCGTGGCGCCCCAGTTGTGGGTCGTTTTCAACAACCTCAAGGTTATTGCCATTCATCAGCAGTCGCCGCGCCGGCGGGATGACATAGACCCGGTTTTTCTCTATCGGTACGGTTTCGGTGACCTGCAGAACCGGCATCCGGGTCGATTCCTGGATGATCTTGTCTGCGACGCTTTGGTGGTCGGGTGACAGGTGCAAAATGATCACAAATGCCATGCCGTTGTCTTGAGGCATGTTCTCGAAAAACAGCTTGATAGATTGCAGCCCGCCCGCCGACGCGCCAATACCCACCACCGGAAAGTCCAGGGTGCTGGGGGTCAGGGCCTTTCGCTCGAGAGCCATGGCCGAGTGCTTGGGGGTGGTGGTCATTTCCTGGCCTTTACCGGCGATTTAGAACGTATTGAGTTCAAGCGGACAATAATTAGCGTGCTCCAATAAATCAGGATAATCCCGTTTTTCAATAACGCCTTCAAATATTTAGCGCGTCCATGTGCAGCCGTATGATCTTTTGGCAGTAAAACGAGCGATTGCACCTCCGTTGCTTCAAGGGAACGCGACTACTTGCCGATAACGCGACAAGCCGTTGTGATTTCATCGCTGGTGGCCGGTAAAGCTCATCACGTGATTGTGCGAAATTGCTTGATAGCCAATGGCCTCTCGCTATCATCTGCGCGCCCGAAAGGCCGCGAAGCTGAACTCGCAGCCATTGCCTTTAGGTTGTTCTTCCTTAAATTGCCTGGAAATCTTCGATGCTGTCGTATCACCAAAAAAGCTTTTTGATCGTCGATGATTTCTCGGATTTCCGCAGTTCCGTCAGGTCCATGCTGCGGGAGCTGGGCGTCAAGGACGTCGACACCGCCGATACCGGTGAGCAGGCGCTGCGCATGTGCTCGCAGAAGTCCTACGACTTCATCCTGCAGGATTTCCACCTGGGCGATGGCAAGAAAAACGGTCAGCAGGTACTCGAAGATCTGATGATCGAGAAGCTGATCAGCCATGAAAGTGTGTTTGTCATGGTCACCGCCGAAACCAGCCAGGCCATGGTGCTTAGCGCACTGGAGCATGAGCCCGACGCTTACCTGACCAAACCGTTCAACCGCTCTGGCCTGGCCCAGCGCCTGGAGCGACTGGAACAGCGCAAGACCTTGCTCAAACCGATCCTGCAAGCGCTTGACCGGGGCAAACCGGTTGAAGTGCTCAATGCCTGCATCGCCCTGTGCAAACAGGACATTCGATATTCGCCGCTGTGCCTGCGTTATCGCGCCGATGCGTTGCGCGACTTGAACCAGAACGAAGCGCTGGAGCGTCTTTACGACAGCATCATTGCCGATCGGCCTTTGCCCTGGGCGTTTGCCGGATTGGGCCAATTGCTGTTCAAGCGCGGGCAGGTCAGCCAGGCCAAGGGCATTTACGAAAAAGCCTTGAAAGTCTTCCCGATGATGCCGGCCCTCTACGATGGCATGGCCGATGTGCTGGTCGCCGAAGGCGACACCAAAGCGGCGCAGAAAGTGTTGGAAGAGGCAATTCGCCTGTCGCCGCTGGCGGTGCGCCGGCAAGCGTTGCTGGGCAAGTTGGCAATGGCCAACGAAGATTTTGACACCGCCTCCAAAGCCTACCGCCAGGCCGTGAACCAAGGGGCGCAGTCACGCTTCAAGGATGCGGAAAGCAACCTCGGCCTGGCCCATGCCTTGATCAGCAAAGGTGCGGAAAAGGGCCTGGACACTCGAACCCGCCTGGAAATCAACACGACGCTGAGTGCCGTGGCGAAGGAGAATCCTTCCGACCCAGGCCTGCAGATTCGTGCGCGTCTGATGAAGGCCACCAGCCTGCTGCTCAACGATGCCGAGACCGCCGAGAAGCTCACCGAGCAAGCGATGATGCGCCTCGATGGCATGGAACAGTTCATGAGCGCCGAAGCGGCGCTGCTGGTGGCCAAGCAGTTGCAAATGCTGGGGCAGGCGAGTGCCGGTGCTTCGATGTTGAAAAACTGTGCGGAAATCTACGGCGACGATCCGACCGTGATGAAGGGTATCGCCAAGCTGACCGACGACCCGACCATCCTCAACTCGGGCAACGCCGCCGCCGACCTCAACCGTCAGGGCGTGCGGGTGTACAAGACCGGCAATCTGGTGGAAGCCCGGGAAGTGTTCCGCAAAGCCCTGGCGCTGCAACCGAAGAACATCAGTATTGCCCTGAACATGGCGCAGTCGCTGCTGCATGGCACCGACACCAGCGTGCCGTCGGCTGAGCTGGAAGAGTGCCGGGCCTGCCTGAAAACGGTCGGCCTGATGCCCGATACCGATGCGCGTTATCCGCGCTACCAGAAACTGAAAATCAAGGCGTTCGGCGAATGATCGACAGCGAACCGTCACTCGACTTCTCCACGGTGATTGCCTCCACCGTGCACGACATGAAGAACTCTCTGGCGATGCTGATGCAGGCCCACAGTCAATGGCTGGCGCGCTTGCCTGATCCCGAGCGGCAGACCCCGGAGCAGGGCGTCATCGACTTCGAGTTCGCCCACCTCAATGGCATGCTGGTGCAGTTGCTGGGGCTGTACAAGCTGGGCGTCAACCAGATGCCGTTGCAGCCGGCCTACCATGAGCTGGATGACTTCATTGAGGCGCAACTGGCGGCTCATCAAGAAGTGTTCGCCAGCCGCGGCATTATCGCGACCTATGAAGTGGACCCGTTGAGCCCGCTGGGTTTCTTCGATCGGGAGCTGATTGCCTCGGTGCTCGCCAACAGCATCAACAACGCCATCCGTTACGCCCGGCATGCCTTGTTGATCAGCGTCAGCGATGAGGCCGGGCAACTGGTGCTGACCATCAACGACGATGGCGAGGGTTATCCACCCGAGATGATCAAGCGTCAGGCCGACTATGTGCAGGGTATCAACCACAGCAGTGGCAGTACCGGCCTGGGCCTGTACTTCGCCGGGCGGATTGCCGCCTTGCACCAGCGCAATGGCGTGGGCGGACGCACCGAAATCAGTAACGGCGGCCCATTGGGTGGCGGCGTGTTCAGTCTCTATCTCCCCTGAACGACACGTTCCTCACAGGATTGCGCCTTTTTGTTTGACGCTGCTTGATATTCTGAACAGCTGGAGCCTATTTTGTACGGGTCGCCGTTCGCGGCTCGTATAACAACAAGGATTGCGTCATGACAACCGATGGCCATCGTTCACTCGCGCAGCGATTGACGGGCATTGATGAGATTGAATGTATTACGCCGGACCTGAACGGCGTACCCCGCGGCAAGGTGATGACCGCCGAAGGATTTCTTGAGGGGCGGCGTTTGCAGATGGCGCGGGGAGTGCTGCTGCAATGCATCATGGGCGGCTATCCGCCGGCGCATTTTTACGGCAGCGATGATGGTGACCTGGCGCTGGTGCCTGATCCGGCGCAGATTCACCGCTTGCCTTGGAGTTCGCACCCTCGGGCACTGGCCATATGCGATGCGCAGGAACTGACTGGCGAGAGCTCGCACCTGTCGACTCGCGGCCAACTCAAGGCGGTGATCGCTCGCTACGCCGCCCTCGGTTTGGCGCCAGTCGTGGCGACCGAGCTGGAATTCTTTGTGTTCGCACCCAACCCTGACCCGACGCAACCCTTCCAGCCGCCAGTGGGCCTGGACGGTCGTCGTGAGGACGGTCATTCGGCATTCAGCATCAGCTCCAATAACGGCTTGCGGCCGTTCTTCACTGAAGTCTACGCAGGCATGGCGGCGCTGGGCTTACCGCGCGATACCTTCATGCACGAGATGGGCGTCAGCCAGTTCGAGATCAACCTGCTGCACGGCGATCCGCTGCTGCTGGCCGACCAGACCTTGCTGTTCAAGCATCTGCTCAAGGAAGTGGCGCTCAAGCATGGCCTGACCGTGGTCTGCATGGCCAAGCCGTTGGCTCACACGCCGGGCAGTTCGATGCATATTCACCAGAGCGTCGTCGAGATCGGCACCGGGCGTAACGTGTTCAGCGACGAGGCTGGCGAGCCGACCGCGACCTTCCGTCATTTCATCGGTGGTCAGCAAGCTGGCCTTGCGGATTTCACCGCGCTGTTTGCGCCGAACGTGAACTCTTATCAGCGCCTGTGCCATCCTTTTGCATCGCCCAATAATGCCTGCTGGTCCCACGACAACCGCGCGGCCGGCCTGCGCATTCCAGCCAGTTCACCGGTCGCTCGTCGGGTCGAAAACCGCTTGCCGGGGGCTGATGCCAACCCGTATCTGGCGATCGCCGCGAGCCTGGCGTCGGGGCTGTATGGCATCGAAAACAAACTGGAACCGAGCGAAGCGGCCCGGGGCGAGTTCGTGGTGCCGGATAATCTTGCGTTGCCGTGTACCTTGCATGCCGCACTTGAACGTCTGAAACGTAGCCAATTGGCGAAGGAACTGTTCGGCAAGGAGTTCATCGAAGGCTACATCGCTTCGAAGACCCTGGAGTTGACCAGCTTCCTCGATGAAATTACTCCCTGGGAACGGCGTGTTCTAGCAGCCCAGGCCTGACGACCTGTCGCCATCGGGCTATCGTTGTCGATAGCCCGATACTCACTGCAAGGAGCCGCTCGGAACGCCAATGCGCCAAATCCTGAAATCCTTTCGAGGACTTTATTTCGCCTCGCTGATGATGTTGATCGGCTCGGGCCTGTTGAGTACTTACCTGGCCCTGCGCCTGGCGGCCGATAAGGTCGACAGCCTGTGGGTCGGCGCATTGATGGCGGCCAACTATTTCGGCCTGGTGCTGGGCGGCAAGATCGGCCATCGGCTGATTGCCCGGGTCGGGCATATTCGAGCTTATTCAGCCTGCGCCGGGATCGTCGGCGCGGCGGTGCTGGGCCATGGCCTGGTCGATTGGCTGCCCGCGTGGCTGTTCCTGCGGGTGATTGTTGGCCTGGGCATGATGTGCCAGTACATGGTGATCGAAAGCTGGCTCAATGAGCAGGCAGAAGCCAAGCAGCGTGGCGTGGTGTTCAGCGGCTACATGATCGCTTCGTACCTGGGGCTGGTGTTGGGGCAGCTGATTTTGGTCATGCACCCGGGCCTGGGCCTGGAACTGCTGATGCTGGTCGCACTGTGTTTTGCCCTGTGTCTGGTGCCGGTGGCCCTGACCCGGCGGATTCACCCGGCACCTTTGCACCCGGCGCCGATGGAGCCGCGCTTCTTCATCAAACGCGTGCCGCAGTCACTGAGCACGGTGTTGGGGGCGGGATTGATCGTCGGTTCGTTCTACGGCCTGGCGCCTCTGTATGCCTCCCAGCAAGGATTGTCCACCGAGCAGGTCGGTCTGTTCATGGGCACTTGCATTTTTGCAGGCCTGGTGGTGCAGTGGCCGTTGGGATGGCTATCGGATCGTTATGACCGGGCGGTATTGATCCGCAGTTTTGCGTTTAGCCTGGCACTGGCAGCATTGCCGCTGGCGATCATGCCGCAGGTGCAACTGGAGGTGCTGTTCATCGCCGGGTTCCTCTGCTCGTTGGTGCAGTTCTGTCTGTACCCGCTGGCGGTGGCGTTCTCCAACGACCACGTCGAGGGTGATCGCCGGGTGTCGCTGACGGCCATGTTGCTGGTGACTTACGGTGTCGGCGCGAGTGTCGGACCATTGGTGGCCGGGGTATTGATGAAGCTGTTCGGCAGCCAGATGCTTTATGCCTTTTTCAGTTTTTTTGCCTTGGTGCTGGTGTGGCGAATCCGCCCGAAAGCAGTCACCAATCTGCATCAGGTGGACGATGCTCCGCTGCATCACGTGGCCATGCCGGACAGCATGACGAGTTCGCCACTGGTGGCTTGCCTTGACCCGCGCGTCGATGAGCAGGTGGTGCAGGATCAGATGCAGAATCCGGTCAACCCGGAGGCTGATGTCAATCCGGATACCGAGCCCGAACCAGAACCAGAACCTGAACCAGTTTCGGATACAGAAGACCCGGACGCAGGTCGCGAGCAAAGTTTTACCGAAGCGCGGCCGTGATCAAGGCATAAAAAAACGGGCAGTCACCGTAAGGGACTGCCCGTTTTTTATTGGCGGGGCGTATCAGAAATCGTCTTTATCGAAGCGCCGCGCTTCACGTTGCAGCTGATAGACGAACCGCTCGACTTGCCGCTGTACCAGGCCGCTCATGTTGTGAAAACGCACGCCGGCGAAGGTAGTGTTGATCTTTTCTTCAAAGTGCAGGTAACGCAGTTCGACCGGTGCCGTCATGCTGCCAAAGGGCAGGGCGGCGATGAAGCGGTCGTAGACCTGACCCAATTGCAGCCTGGCGGTGATGTCGCCGTCGAAGCGCAATTTGCAGCCAGTGGCGGAGATGTCCAGCAGTTTGCCACCGATAGGCGACTTGAGTTTCTCACCGCCCAGCTCGACATTGACCAGTTGTGCCAGCTTCAACGCAGCGCGGAAAGCATTGCGGCGCTGGTGGTAAACCACCTCATCGGGCAGCGCGCCACGGTAGCAGCGGCCATCACCGGACTCGTCGATAGTCAGCGGGCCATTGCTTTCCCAGGCGATGCGCACGCCGTCGTGGAAGCCTTCGACCTTGAACGGTTCGCCGGCCAGCAGAAAGCGTTCGCCGTCGCGCGGGATCATTTCGTCCAGGGCGATCATCTTGCTGTCACGGTCGACGTCCACCAGATAACTCTGGAAGCGCTGGCTGCGCTCGTGAAACGTGATGATCAGCGGGTCATGGCTGTCTTGCAGCTGACGCAGGTTGCCGGAGATTTCCAGGGGCGTGGTGAGCACCTTGGGTGGCTGCGGAGCATCTTCCGCGCTTAAGGCATTGGACACGAGGTATCAATCTCCAGACAAATATGACTACTGGCCGGCATTCTGCCAGCATGTTTCGCGTCTTGATAGGGCGTGCTCATTGAAAGGCTTAAGCCTGACTGAGCGGGCGTGGCTTGGCGAGCTTGGAGGTTGATCCGCGGGCATCGTAGAGCGCTGGCGGCTCGCCGCCGGTGAGGATTTTCAGCTGGTTGGCCGTGGCGGCCTGCTGCACCAGAATCGACTGGCCATTATTGGCATTGGCGGCCTGGCACTGGGCCAGGAGGTCGGTCAGCACGTCGCTCTGTCCCAGCAACCGTTCGCCAATGCTCGACTGGCTGGCGAGTTGCTCCAGGCCCTGGCGGTTGGTTGGCAGGTTGAGGCTGGCGAGGATTTCACTGCGCTTGCGGCCATGCTGTTCGAGCAGAATGATCAATGCCTGTTTATGCGCCAGAATTTCTTCGAGCAGTGGCATGTCGCGACCGTGCAAGGCGAGGGACTCGGTTTGCAGTAGCTCCAGCAGCTGTTGCGCCGGGGCAAAGTCGTCGATGATCAGTTGCAGTAAATGAGTGTCGTGCATGGCTGGCCTTGGGTTTTAAGCGTCCAAAAGCCTGGCGCGGGCCGTGGCCTAGCGCTGGGCTTCGAAGTTGAGCAGTTTGCTGGCTACACGGTTGCTGTCGACTTTATAGCTGCCATCGGCAATCGCTGCTTTCAACTCGGCCACGCGGGCGTTGTCGACGGCAGGCTGATCGCGCAGCTTGTCAGTGACCTTCTGCAACTGTTGAGCCTCATTGCTGAGGTGTACCGATTCCCCGCTTTTGGTGGTACTGGCCTGTTCGGCCGGGGTATTCAGCGGCGTGGATTGGCCGGCTTCGGCGGTTTCCTTAGCGGTGCTGGTACGCGTACTGCCCGTAAGTGACGAGGAGCTGTTTAAACGACTGAAATCGATGACCATGACAAAAAACCTCTGGATATTTGGACGCTTGCCATGTTTTCGGCGATTCCCCGAAAAACTTTAGGCCCATTTATCAATGAGCTTGCATGCGCCAGCGCATGCCCTGCATGCGGCACAGTTTAGGCAACCGCCAGGCGGTGCGCCATCACTTCACAAACACAGAGCCCTTACATGGCCACTTCCACCTGGCCGGGCGCGGTGACTTGCGCCTTGATGACCCGCTGGGAGTTAAGGTTCTTCACGCGAATCTGTTCGCTCAGGCCGCCGTTGGACAGCGCTTCACCCGGCATGCGCACACTGAGCGTACCACTGCGGGCGGTAATCACCACCTGGTCGCCCTTGCGAACCACTTCCGCCTGTTCGAGATGCACCAGCGTAATGATCTGATCGGCGACCATTGGTCGGGTAAGTTTTTGCCCGATCGCCTGATCGACGGAAGTCAGAAACCCTTGGTTTATCAGGCTGATATCACGCTCGCGCAGGGTTACGTCCTGAGGTTCGATAATCCCTGTGCGCTTGAGCGGACGAGTGGTCGTCACAATGTCGCGAAACAGCTTCACTTGAGCGGGCACGAAGACCGTCCAGGGCGAGGCGCCATCGCAGCGAACCTTGACCGTGACCCGTCCCAGAGGCCTTGCCGGGCTCTCGAGGGTGGCTGTCAATTCCTTGTCGCACATAGGCATGCGCAGGCGCGGATCGAGCTGGTTGACCTGGATTTCGTAGCGACCTTGCGTTTGACTGGTGGCCAGATAGTCCTCTACGGTGAATTCAAGAAAGCCCTGGGTGACGCCGATAAGCATGTCAGGCAAGGTAACCGTATCAGCAAGGGCAGGGCTGCCAGCGTTGAACAGGCAAGCGGCCGACATCGCGCAGAGCAATCTGCGGCAGGTTGATGTCAGGTGTCGGAAAAATGTCGGTTCTGTGTTCATAAGAGTTAAAAAGCAAGCGCCGTGCCGTTTCGTGATGAATGTGCGTCGCAACACACTTAGCGTTGGTGTAGGAGTCTGGGCATGGCTGGTGTAATGGATTCGGTGAACCAGCGCACGCAACTGGTAGGGCAGAATCGCCTTGAGCTGTTGTTGTTCCGTCTCGACGGCCAGCAGCTGTATGGGATCAACGTGTTCAAGGTTCGCGAGGTGCTGCAATGCCCCAAGCTGACCCTGATGCCCAAGTCCAGTCCTGTCGTGTGCGGTGTGGCGAATATTCGGGGGGCAACCATTCCGATCCTGGATCTGGCGATGGCGACCGGTGCCGGTCGGTTGCTGGACCAGAGCAATCCCTTCGTGATCATCACGGAGTACAACACCAAGACCCAGGGTTTCCTGGTTCGGTCGGTGGAGCGCATCGTCAACATGAACTGGGAGGAGATTCATCCGCCACCCAAGGGCACGGGGCGCGATCACTACCTGACGGCTGTGACTCGGGTCGACAACCAGTTAGTCGAAATCATCGACGTCGAGAAGGTGCTGGCGGAAGTGGCGCCGACGCCGGAAGCGATTTCGGTGGGCGTGGTCGATGTTGAAACCCAGCACAAGGCGCTCTCTTTGCGCGTATTGACGGTCGACGACTCGTCGGTGGCGCGCAAGCAGGTGACCCGTTGCCTGCAAACGATCGGTGTCGAAGTGGTGGCGTTGAACGACGGTCGGCAAGCGCTGGATTACCTGCGCAAGCTGGTCGACGAGGGAAAGAAGCCGGAAGAAGAGTTCCTGATGATGATCTCCGACATCGAGATGCCGGAGATGGACGGGTACACCCTGACGGCCGAGATCCGCAGCGACCCGCGCATGCAAAAGCTCCATATCATCCTGCATACTTCGTTGTCGGGTGTGTTCAATCAGGCGATGGTCAAGAAGGTCGGTGCCGATGACTTCCTGGCCAAGTTCCGTCCTGATGACCTGGCATCCCGGGTAGTCGACCGGATCAAAGCAGCAGATAACAGCTAGAGGCCTTCTGCCCCTGGCGGTCAACACGATTTAAGAGGCGGTATCTTTGTCTACGGGTAATTTGGATTTCGAACAGTTCCGGGTATTCCTGGAAAAAGCCTGTGGCATTTTGCTCGGTGAAAACAAGCAATATCTGGTCTCGAGCCGTCTCAACAAACTGATGGAACAGCAGGGCATCAAATCGTTGGGTGAGCTGGTTCAGCGCATCCAGACCCAGCCGCGCAGCGGTTTGCGCGAGATGGTGGTGGATGCCATGACCACCAACGAAACCCTGTGGTTTCGTGACACCTATCCGTTTGAAGTCTTGAAGAACAAGGTATTGCCTGAAGCGATCAAGGCCAGCCCCGGTCAGCGCCTGCGGATCTGGTCGGCGGCGTGTTCGTCGGGTCAGGAACCGTATTCGCTGTCGATGTCCATCGATGAGTTCGAACGGGTCAACATGGGCCAGTTGAAGATGGGCGTGCAGATCGTTGCCACCGACCTGTCCGGCAGCATGCTGACCAACTGCAAGACCGGTGAATACGACAGCCTGGCCATCGGTCGCGGTCTGTCGCCCGAGCGCCTTCAGCGTTACTTCGACCCCAAGGGGCCGGGGCGCTGGGCCATCAAGGCACCAATCAAGAGTCGGGTGGAGTTTCGCTCGTTCAACTTGCTGGACAGCTACGCGAGCCTGGGCAAGTTCGACATCGTGTTCTGCCGCAACGTGCTGATCTACTTCTCCGCCGAGGTGAAGAAAGACATCCTGTTGCGCATTCACAGCACGCTCAAGCCGGGCGGTTATCTGTTCCTTGGCGCGTCCGAAGCGCTGAACGGTTTGCCGGACCATTACCAGATGGTCCAGTGCAGCCCGGGGATCATTTACCAGGCGAAGTGATTCGTTGACGGCATAAAAAACGGGAGTCCTGAGAGGGCCTCCCGTTTTTTTGTGCCTGCCAAATTCCTTCGGCTTCACCTCAATCCCGTGTGGTAACGAACTGTGGCGAGGGGGGCTTGTCGGAACGCCGCATCGCCCCGTTGGGCTGCGAAGCAGACCTGAAATCTCTGATGTAGCAAAAATCCTGTGAGTGCTACGCACTCAAACGGGGGCAAGCCCCCTCGCCACAGTTCGCTCCCACAGGGTCAGTTGTTGTTCTGGCGATCGGCGATAAGCGGCAGAAAAGCGGCAGGCGGCGGAAATCGGTTGCCGCTTTTCTGGCATTGCCGCCTCACCACTGCCCGCAAAGCCCCGGTTTACGGGGTTTTTTGAATTGGCACGCCGCTTGCTATGTTCACGTTACGAAAAATCAGGTCACCCGAAGGTTTCCCGACATGAGCATCAGCTTCGATAAAGCGCTCGGTATCCACGAACAAGCCCTGGGCTTCCGCGCTCAGCGTGCCGAAGTCCTGGCCAACAACATCGCCAACGCCGACACCCCGAACTACAAGGCTCGGGATCTGGACTTCTCGAAAGTGCTCGCCGAGCAGAACGAGAAAACCAAAAACGGCAAGTTCGCCTTGAGCATGACCAACAGCCGTCACATCGAAGCTGAAGGCCTGGGCAATGGCGACGAGTCGCTGATGTATCGCACGCCGATGCAACCGTCGATCGACCAGAACACCGTGGACGCCCAACTGGAACAGTCGAACTACGCGGAAAACGCGGTCAACTTCCAGGCCAGCTTCACCCTGCTCAACAGTAAATTCAAAGGGCTGGTGTCAGCCCTGCGCGGAGAGTAATTCATGTCCCTGTCCAGTGTTTTCAACATTGCCGGTAGCGGCATGAGTGCCCAGACCACTCGCCTGAACACCGTTGCCAGTAACATCGCCAACGCCGAGACCGTTTCGTCGAGCATCGACCAGACCTACCGCGCCCGTCACCCGGTGTTCGCCACCATGTTCCAGGGCGGCCAGAGCGGCGGCAGCGATTCGCTGTTTCAGAACCAGGACGCGGCCGGTCAAGGCGTGCAAGTGCTGGGTGTGGTCGAAGACCAGAGCAACCTTGAAGCGCGCTACGAGCCGAACCATCCGGCCGCTGATGCCAAGGGCTACGTCTACTACCCGAACGTCAACGTCGTCGAAGAAATGGCCGACATGATTTCCGCAAGCCGTTCGTTCCAGACCAACGCAGAAATGATGAACACCGCCAAAACCATGATGCAGAAGGTCCTGACCCTCGGTCAGTGATAAGGGGCGACTTTCGATGAGTGTTACCGATACCACTAGCGGCGTAAGCATCAAGGATGTCCTGGCCAACTCTTCGGTCAAGACCACGACCACCAGTGATGGTCTTTCCGCGGCGACCAGCAGTGCCACCGGCAGCAAGGCATTGGGCAAGGATGCGTTCCTGCAACTGCTGGTCACCCAGCTGAAAAACCAGAACCCGCTCGATCCTCAGGACAACAGCGCGTTCGTAGCCCAGTTGGCGCAGTTCAGTAGTCTGGAAGGCATCACCACGCTGAACGACACCGTCAGCGGTATTGCCGGCAACTACAACTCCTCGCAAGCCTTGCAGGCTTCTTCGCTGGTGGGCCGCTCGGTCATCGCGCAGACCGACAAAGCGGTGGTTGATACCTCCAAGAGCCTCAACGGTACCGTCGTGGTCCCGACATCGGTTTCCGCAGCCACCGTCAAGATCACCAACTCGGCAGGCACGGTCATCCGCACCCTCGACCTGGGCAGTCAAAGCGCCGGCAATGCCAGCTTCATTTGGGACGGCAAGGATAGTTCGGGAGCGGTGGCACCGGCGGGTACTTACACCTTCGGCGCCACGACCACCATCGATGGCACGAACACCTCACTGATTACTTACCTGCCGGCAACGGTCAACAGCGTGACCATCAGCCAGACCGGCGGTGAGTTGATGCTGAACCTGGCAGGCCTGGGCAGCGTTGCCCTGTCCAAAGTGCAAACCATTGGTCTATAGAGCCGACTAACACGGCACAAAGGAGTGGAATATGTCTTTCAATATCGGCCTTAGCGGTCTCTATGCAGCCAACAAACAACTGGACGTGACCGGCAACAACATCGCCAACGTCGCGACCACCGGTTTCAAATCGTCCCGTGCAGAATTCGAAGACGTGTACTCGGCCACTCGCCTGGGTACCGGCAGCAAAACCATCGGCAACGGCGTACGCCTGGCCAACGTTTCCCAGCAGTTCAGCCAGGGTGATGTGAACAACACCGGCAACGTGCTGGACATGGGTATTCAGGGCAACGGCTTCTTCATCCTCAGCGACAACGGTTCCCTGAGCTACACCCGTGCCGGTGCGTTCAAGACCGACGCTCAAAACTTTGTGGTCGATAACAACGGCAACCGACTGCAGGGTTATGGCGTCGATGCCAACGGCAAGATTGTCAACGGTGTATTGACTGACTTGAAGATCGATACGTCGAGCCTGAAGCCGAATCCGACGACCCGAATTGATCAAACCCTTAACCTCAACTCGTCGGAATTATCGCCGACCGTGGCTACGTTCAGCCCTACGGATACCAACAGCTATAACAAGACCATTTCCACCAAGGTCTATGACAGCCAGGGCAACGAACACACCATGGATCAGTACTACGTGAAGACGGGTACTAACACCTGGAAAATGTATACCTACATGGATGGCCGTACTCCATCCGATCCGGCTAACAACACACTGACTCCGCTGACTGCCGACATCGTTTTCAACTCGGACGGCACGGTCAAGACCCTGACCGGCAGTACCGGTTTTGCTAACGTCGGTGGCACGCTGACCATGACGGGATGGAAACCTGGGGCAATCACAAACGCCAATACAACACCTGTTACCTGGGGCTTGAACGGGGCTGATGCTGCGGCCGCCGGTATTGCGGTGTCCATGACTAAGGTCTCTTCCTATAACTCGCCAACCGCCCGTACAGCCCAATACCAGGACGGCTACGCCACCGGCCAGATCTCCAGCCTGACTATTGACGCCAGCGGTGTTATGACCGCCAACTTCAGCAACCAGCAAACCAAGGCTATCGGCCAGGTGGCGGTGGCCAGCTTCGCCAACGAGCAAGGCCTGCAGCCAATTGGCGGCACACGTTGGAAAGAGACCTTCGCTTCCGGCGTGGCCGGTGTCGATGCGCCGAAAACCGGTACCCTGGGCTCGGTAGTTTCCAATTCGCTGGAAGAGTCCAACGTCAACCTGACCAACGAACTGGTTGATTTGATCAAGGCGCAGAGCAACTACCAGGCGAACGCGAAGACCATCTCCACCCAGAGCACCATCATGCAGACCATCATTCAGATGACCTGATGTGATTCGATAGCTCTAAAAAACCGATGCCGCAAGGCGTCGGTTTTTTTATGCCCGATAGAAAAGCGGTCGAGCAGGTTTCTACCGTTCGTCGGGTCTGTCTGGTGCGGAACTTGCACTCTCGGCGAGCGCGGGTCGTTACGCGTCAAGTTTCTTTCGGCCTGCGTCATAAAGCCAGAACACGCGTTCGGCGACATGGAAGCCATGCAAAACCCTAGGGATGGAACACCAGTGAAAAGTCATAAAGCCGTCAGTGCGCCTGTCGTGGCGCTGCAACTGAAATCGGTATTGCGTCAGGGTTTGATCGGCGCAGCAGTGTTTTCCGGGGTGATCAATATTCTGGCGCTGATCGGCCCGGTGTTCATGCTGGAAGTCTATGACCGGGTCATTCCCAGCCAAAGCATACCGACGCTGGTCGCCCTGGGGCTGCTGGTGCTTGGTGTCTACGCGTTGTCCGGTCTGTTGGACATCGTACGTTCCCGGGTCATGGTCAGAATCGCTTCGTCCCTCGATCTGGCGTTATCGTCCAGAGTCTTCAGCGTCATTTCCGGCGCCTCGTTGAAAACGCCGATTACCGGGGATGCCTTGAAACCGGCGCAAGAGCTGGATCAGATCCGTGGCTTCATCGGTGGGCCAGGGTTAGTGGCTTTCTTCGATTTGCCGTGGATGCCGGTCTATCTGGCCGTCTGCTTCTATATCCACCCGTCGTTCGGCTGGTTGACCACTGCGCTGGTGATTGTCCTGATCGCCTTGACGATCATGACCGACCGACAAACCCGCAAGTTGATGCAGGCCTCGGCCGAAGCGTTGAACAAACGCAATCATCACGGCCAACAGTCCCACCAGAACGCCGAAGCGCTGGCAGCCATGGGCATGGTCGACAATGCGTCGACCATTTGGCAAAACCACCACAGCACGTACACGACCTTGCAGAGACGCTCGGTGGACATTGGCAGTTTTTTTGGCGGTATCTCGAAAAACCTGCGCCTGGCCGTGCAGTCGGGATCGCTGGCCCTCGGTGCTTATCTGGTGATCAAAGGTGACCTGAGTGGCGGGACGATGGTCGCCGCTTCAATCATCGTCGCCCGTACGCTGGCGCCCGCCGAGCAAGTCATCGCCACCTGGCGCAGCTTGCTGGGCGCGCACATCGCCTGGAAGAAACTGCTGGAAGTCTTCAGCCTGTTTCCCGATCAGCAGAGCAAGACTGAACTGCCGGCGGCTCATCGTAATTTGCAGGTGGAAGGGATTTTCGCCGCGCCTCCTGGTGGCCAGCGGCTGACGCTGCAAAACGTCAATTTCACCGTGGCGGCTGGCACGGCTGTCGGCGTGGTGGGGCCGAGTGCCTCGGGCAAGTCTTCATTAGCCCGCGTTCTGGTGAATGCCTGGCGCCCCGCGCGCGGACATGTGCGGCTCGATGGCGCGCCCCTCGATCTGTTGACGGACCAGGCTCGAGGCAAGTTGATTGGTTACCTTCCACAAAGCGTGGGCCTGTTCACCGGCACTGTCGCCCAGAACATCGCACGGCTGGACCCATCGGCAGCGGACAGTGCGATTGTTGCCGCCGCCCAACTGGCGGGTGTTCACGAGTTGATTCTGCAATTACCCCAGGGCTACGAAACCCAGGTCGGTGAGGGCGGCGTCAATCTGTCCGCCGGCCAGCGGCAACGCGTTGCCCTGGCACGAGCGTTGTTCGGCGACCCATTTCTGGTGGTGCTCGACGAGCCCAATTCCAACCTCGATGCCGAAGGCGAGCATGCGCTGGCCAGGGCGATCCTGGCGGTCAAGGCACGAGGCGGCATTGTTGTGGTCATCGCCCATCGCACCAACATCCTGTCAGTGATCGATCAAGTGCTGATTCTGGAAAACGGCGCCCAGGTTGCCTTCGGGCCTAAAGAATCCGTGCTGAGAAAACCCGCGCCACCGGCCTCCCGGCCCACAACCAATGTCGTGGAAATGGGAGTGTCCAACTGATGCATAACGATCAAGAAAGTACCTTGAGCCATTCGCTGTCCCGCCACTTGCGCCTGGGTGTGATCTCGCTGGTGGTATTGCTCGGCGGCGGTCTGACCTGGGCGATCTGCACCAACCTGTCCGGTGCGGTGATTGCCACCGGCACCCTCGCAGTGGAAGGCAGCGTCAAAAAGATCCAGCACCCCACCGGCGGTGTAGTCGCCGAGTTACTGGTCAAGGAAGGCCAGCAGGTAGCGGCGGGAGATGTCTTGCTGCGCCTCGATGCCACCTTGCAAGCGGCCAGTCAGGCCATCGTGAGCAAGTCGTTGAATCAAGCGTGGGCACGCCAGGCGCGCCTGGAAGCCGAACGCGACAATGTCAGTGAAGTGGCAGTGCCGAAAGAACTGCTCGCACGCATGAGTACCGATCAGGCGCGCGTGGTCATGGCCAGCGAACAGCAATTGTTCCTGGACCGGCGTGCGTCCCGCGAAGGACAGAAGAAGCAATTGCGCGAACGGGTTCAGCAACTCAACGAAACCATCGTCGGCCACGACATCCAGCAGAAAACCAAGTCCGAAGAAATCGAACTGATCGACAAGGAATATCAAGCGGTCAAAAAGCTCTTCGACAAAGGCCTGATGACTCTGGATCGGGTTAATGCCCTGGCTCGTGGCATCGCCCGACTGCGCGGTGAACGCGGACAACTGATGGCCTCCATTGCAGAAGCGCGGGGCAAGATCGCCGAAACCGAGCTGCAGCGGCTTCAAGTCGATCAGACCTTTCGCAGTGAAGTCTCAGAGGAATTGCGCGACTTACTCGCACGCCAGGGCGAGCTGATCGAGCGTGAAATCAGCGCCAATGATCAGCTCAAGCGAATCGACATCACCTCGCCCATTGCCGGGCGGGTACAGCAATTGGCCGTGCACACCGTGGGCGGGGTGATTTCCCCGGCTGAAGGCTTGATGCAGATCGTGCCGGCTGATGATGAGTTGTTGGTGGAGGCGAAGATCAATGCGCAGGACATCGATCAGGTGTCTCTCGGTCAGGACGCTACGTTGCGCCTGAGTGCTTTCAATCGCAGCACCACTCCCGAGTTGAGCGGCACCGTGGTTCGCCTCTCGGCGGATCTGATTCAGGACGAACGCACGGGTGTTGGCTTCTACCGCGCGGGCATCAGAATTCCTCAGAGCGAACTGACAAAGCTTCAAGGGCTGGCCCTGGTGCCGGGCATGCCGGTGGAGTCGATGATCAAAACCGGCTCCAGAAGCGTCATTTCTTATTTGCTCAAACCAATCAGTGATCACGCCCAGCGTGCGTTCAGAGAGGGGTAAGGCCCCCGAATTACCTGGCGTTTTTTCAGAGTAGTTTTCCAACACACACAAGGAAGATGTAATGGCGGTAATTTACGGGACCAATGCTGCAGATACGCTGTTGGGTACTGCTGGCGATGATCAAATACGCGGTTTGGCAGGCGACGATATTTTGAACGGTGGAGATGGTAACGATCTCCTCATCGGCGGTGCGGGGGCCGACCAACTGGTGGGTGGCGCGGGCATCGACACCGCCAGTTACGAAGACGACAATTCGGGGGCGGGTGTCACCGTCAACCTGAAAACCGGTGTCCATACCGGCCTGGCCATGGGCGACACATTCAATGGCATCGAAGTGATCCGTGGTACGACCTACAGCGACAACTTTGTCAGTGGCGCCGCGGCCGATACCTTTGATGGCGCCAATGGCTACGACACCGTGAGCTACGCCAGCTCTGCCCAGGCGATCAACGTGACGATGGCAAATGGCGCAGGCACCGGTACAGGCGGCGATGCCCAAGGTGACGTGTTCAGCAACATGGAGGTGATCACCGGCTCGGCCTACGATGATGTCCTTACCGTGACCGCCGGCAACATCACCTTCAATGGCGGCGCCGGCAACGACGTCTACATCATCAACAGTACCGGCTCGTTGGGAATCGTTGAGTTGGCAGGCGGTGGCGACGACGAGATTCGTACCAATCAGGCCAGCATGGGAATGAGCGCCGAAGTCGAGCGCCTGACCTACACCGGTACGGCCAGCTTCACCGGTCGTGGCAACGCCGGGGACAACATCATCACCGGTGGAGCGGGCAATGACCTGCTGATCGGTGGTGCAGGCGCTGACCAACTGATTGGTGGCGCAGGCATCGACACCGCCAGTTACGAAGATGACAACTCGGGTGTAGGTGTGACGGTCAACCTGAAAACCGGTGTCCACACCGGTCTGGCCAAGGGCGACACCTTCAACGGCATCGAAGTGATCCGTGGCACAACCTACAGCGACAACTTTGTCGGTGGCACCGCTGCCGATACCTTTGACGGTGCCAATGGCTACGACACCCTGAGCTATGCCACTTCCACTCAAGCGGTCAACCTGACTGTGGCTGGCACCGCGGGCACCGGCGTGGGCGGTGATGCTCAAGGTGATGCGTTCAGCAACATCGAAGTGATCACCGGCTCGGCCTACGATGACGTCTTCACCCTGACCACTGGTAACGTGACCTTTAACGGTGGCGCCGGCAATGACGTCTACATTATCAACGGTACCGGGTCGATGGGGGTTGGTGAGCTGGCCGGCGGCGGTGACGACGAGATTCGTACCAATCAGGCCAGCATGGGAATGAGCGCCGAAGTCGAGCGCCTGACCTACACCGGTACGGCCAACTTCACCGGTCGTGGCAACGCCGGGGACAACATCATCACCGGTGGAGCGGGCAATGACCTGCTGATCGGTGGTGCAGGTGCTGATCAACTGATTGGTGGCGCAGGTATCGACACCGTCAGTTATGAGGACATCGTCTCGGGTGTAGGTGTGACGGTCAACCTGAAAACCGGCGTTCACACCGGTATTGCCGCTGGCGATACCTTCAGTGGCATCGAAGTGATCCGTGGTTCGAGCTACAGCGATAACTTTGTCGCTGGCACCGCTGCCGATACCTTTGACGGTGCCAATGGCTACGACACCCTGAGCTATGCCACCTCCGCCCAAGCGGTCAACCTGACTGTGGCTGGCACCGCGGGCACCGGCGTGGGCGGCGATGCTCAAGGTGATGCATTCAGCAATATCGAGGGGATCACCGGCTCGGCCTACGATGATGTCTTCACCCTGACCACTGGTAGCGTGACCTTTAACGGTGGTGCCGGCAACGACGTCTACATCATCAACGGTACCGGGTCGATGGGGGTTGGTGAGCTGGCCGGCGGCGGTGACGACGAGATTCGTACCAATCAGGCCAGTATGGGAATGAGCGCCGAAGTCGAGCGCCTGACCTACACCGGCACGGCCAACTTCACCGGGCGTGGCAACGCCGGGGACAACATTATCACTGGCGGTGTGGGCAACGATTTGTTCATCGGTGGCGCGGGTGCCGACCAGTTCATAGGCGGTGCCGGGACCGACATCGTTAGTTACGAGGACAGCATTACCTCCGGTGTCACGGTCAATCTGAAAACCGGAGTGCACACTGGTGTTGCCACGGGCGATTCTTTCTCCAGCATTGAAGTTATCCGCGGCAGTCAGAATGGCGATACGTTTTTCAGCGGTGTCGAGGCTAACAGTTTCGATGGCGGGACGATCGGTGGAGGTATCGACACGGTCGATTACTCGTTGTCGGCACAGGCCGTCAACATCACCCTGACCACCACTGGCGTGGGCAGTGGGCAGGGCGGTGACGCTCAGGGTGATACTTACATCAACATAGAGAAAATCGTCGGTTCGGCCCAGGACGATGTCTTTACCACTGGTGCCGGTACGTTCACGTTGCAGGGTGGGGCGGGCAATGATCTCTATGTCATCAACGGCCCGGCCTATCAAACGGTGATCGAGACTGCCGGTGGCGGTGACGATGAGGTTCGTACCTCCCTGGCCAGTATGACGTTGAGCGCAGAGGTCGAGCGCCTGACCTACACCGGCACTGGCAACTTCACCGGTACCGGTAATGCCAGTAACAACATCATCACTGCTGGCGCCGGCAATGACCTGCTTTTGGGAGGCGCCGGAGCAGATATCTTCATCGGTGGCGCAGGGACCGACATCGTAAGCTATGACGACGCCACCGCAGGTGTCACCGTTAACCTTAAAACCGGCGTTCATACCGGCATTGCCACCGGCGATACTTTCGACGGTATCGAAGTCATTCGCGGCTCTAAATACAGCGATACCTTTGGCGCCAGTGCAGGCGTTGACAAGTTCGAGGGTGGTAATACCAGTGCCGACAACATGGACGTCGTTGACTACTCCTTGTCCTCTGCGGCCATCAATCTGACCTTGAGTTCCGGGGCGGGCACCGGGATCGGCGGCGATGCCGAGGGCGACAGTTTCTCGGGCATCGAGAAGGTCATCGGTTCGGCCTATGACGACGTGTTCAACTCCACCACCATTGGCAATTTCAACCTGCAGGGTGGGGCCGGCAACGATCTCTACATCGTCAACAACAGCGCTACGGCGGTAATCATCGAAGCGGTCGATGGTGGTGACGATGAAGTGCGCACCAATATCGCCAGCATGAGCCTGAACAATAATGTCGAGCGCCTGACCTACACCGGTACCGGCAACTTTACTGGTCGCGGTAACGCCTCGGACAACATCATCACTGCTGGTGTGGGCAACGATACCCTGCTGGGCGGTGGAGGTGCCGACCGTTTCTTCGGCGGTAGCGGCACTGACACTGTCAGCTATGACGACAGTACTGTCGGCGTGACGCTCAACTTCAAGACCGGTGTGCACAGCGGTATTGCAGCAGGTGATATCTACACCGACATCGAAGTGATTCGCGGCTCGCAGTATGGCGATACGTTCATGAGCGGTGCCGCGGCGGACAAATTCGACGGCGGCGCAGGCACTGCGATCGACGTGGCGGATTACTCGCAATCCGATCAAGGTGTGACCCTGACACTTGGTGCCTCCGGTGTCGGAACGGGCACCGGGAGCGGCGGCGATGCCGAGGGCGACAGCTTTTCGGGTATCGAGAAGGTCGTCGGTTCGTCCAACAATGACGTCTTCATTACCAATAGCAACTCGGCCGGCTTCACCGTGCAGGGCGGCTTGGGGGATGACGTCTACGTTGTCAACAACGCCAACTACGGGGCTATCGTCGAACTGGCAGGTGGCGGCAATGACGAAGTGCGCACCAACCAGGGTTACTACCTGCTCAATGCTGGAGTCGAGAATTTGACTTACACCGGCACCGGCAGTTTCCAGGCGAGGGGTAATGCACTGGACAACGTCATCACCGGCGGGGCCGGCAACGACATCCTGATGGGCGGCGATGGCGGTGACACCTTCATTGGTGGAGATGGCATTGATACTGTCAGCTACAACGACATCGGGCCGGTCGGCGTGACGGTCAACCTCAAGACTGGCGAGCATACGGCTATCGCCAAGGGCGATACATTCGACAGCATCGAGAAGATCGTCGGGTCGGGCAGGGACGATACCTTTATGGGTAACGAGCAGGCCAATAACTTCGATGGTGCTTTTGGCCGAGATACCGTCAGTTTTGCCTTTGAAAATTCGGCCATCACGCTGGACCTTACCCAGCCTTTGACCGGGGCTGCGGCAGGGGACACCTACACCAATATCGAGAACTGGGAAGGGACTGCGTTCAACGACACATTGATTGGTGGTGCCGGTGTCGAGACGTTTATCGGTGGCAAGGGTGCTGACTTTATCGATGGCGGGGCGGGGGCTTCCGACGCGGCCTGGTACATCGGCAGCACGGCGGCGGTACAAATCGACATGCTCGCAGGCACGGTGAGCGGCGGCGATGCGACCGGTGATGTGCTGGTCAACATCGAAGGCCTGCATGGTTCGGCTTTCGATGACACCTTGACCGGCAACGCCGTTCAAAACGAGCTCTATGGCGGTGAGGGCAATGACCTGGTCTATGGCGGCGACGGCAATGACTCCATTTATGGTGGCAAGTACGAGCCCTATGCCTTCAATGGCCCAGACCGCAGCGGCCCTGCTGAAGCGGATCGGTTGTTTGGCGGCAATGGCGATGACAGCATGTTCGGCGCCAACAACGATGCTGGCAGCATCCTGCACGGTGATGCCGGTAACGACACCATCACGGTTTACGCCGGCATCGCTTATGGTGACGACGGCAGTGACTCGCTGGTGGGCATGGGCCCTGAATACCAACTGCATGGTGGCGCCGGTTCGGACACCTTGATTCTGGTCGGCGGTGGCTATGCTTACGGCGGAGAGGGCAGCGATACCTACAAAGTGCAATCCTCCACCAGCGTGATGATCAAGGACGACGGCAGTTCGAGCGGTGATGTCGTCCAGCTCCAGAACATCCAGTCCTATGCGGATGTAATGATCAAGACCGACGGTACCAATGCTTACATCTTCAATGCCGTGGAGTGGAATGCCGGCAACCAGAACAACGCGGTGATTCTTGCCGACTGGTATGCAGGCTCCAATACCATTGAGTCCTTCCAGACTGCCAACGGAGATGTGTTCACTGTCCCTGTCTAAGCCTGGAAACTATCGCGGCTGCCACTGACACCTGGTGGTTGCGGGTGTAAAACGGTTGTAAAACACAAAAAACGGCAAAACCTGCGCTTCAGGTTTTGCCGTTTTTTTTTGCCGTGGCTTTTCTCCAGATCAAAAGATCGCTGCTTTTTCTGGGGGCAAAAGAAAACCCCCGACCAGCCAGAGGCTCATCGGGGGTTTCAGGTAAGCGCCCTGGAGCGCCTACCGGCTCAGCTTATTGGCAAGCTTCGCAATCCGGCTCGTCGATGGCGCAAGCCTTCGGCACTGGAGCTGGACCGGCTGGGGCTGCCAGGACCGAGTCGTCACCGTGGTTGCCGCCGCTGGAAACAGCGTTCAGCTTACCGGTGTTGATGGTCGACTTCTCGGTGCTGGTCGCGGCCAGGGCACGGAGGTAGTAAGTGGTTTTCAGACCACGGTACCAGGCCATGCGGTAGGTCACGTCCAGTTTTTTGCCCGAAGCGCCGGCGATGTACAGGTTCAGCGACTGAGCCTGGTCGATCCACTTCTGACGACGGCTGGCGGCGTCGACGATCCACTTGGTGTCCACTTCGAAGGCCGTCGCGTAGAGCTCTTTGAGTTCTTGCGGGATGCGCTCGATCTGCTGCACCGAACCGTCGTAGTACTTCAGGTCGTTGATCATGACCGAGTCCCACAGACCGCGAGCCTTCAGGTCGCGAACCAGGTACGGGTTGATCACGGTGAATTCGCCCGACAGGTTCGATTTCACATAGAGGTTCTGGTAGGTCGGTTCGATCGACTGCGACACGCCGGTGATGTTGGCGATGGTTGCGGTCGGTGCGATGGCCATGATGTTGGAGTTACGAATGCCTTTCTGCACACGGGCGCGAACCGGTGCCCAGTCCAGGGTTTCGTTCAGGTCAACGTCGATGTACTTCTGGCCGCGCTGCTCGATCAGGATCTGTTGCGAATCCAGCGGCAGGATACCTTTGGACCACAGCGAACCCTGGAACGTCTCGTAGGCGCCACGTTCGTCAGCCAGGTCGCAGGAAGCCTGGATCGCGTAGTAGCTGACCGCTTCCATCGACTTGTCGGCGAATTCGACGGCAGCGTCGGAACCGTAAGGGATGTGCTGCAGGTACAGAGCGTCCTGGAAGCCCATGATGCCCAGACCGACCGGACGGTGCTTGAAGTTGGAGTTCTTCGCTTGCGGCACCGAGTAGTAGTTGATGTCGATCACGTTATCGAGCATGCGCACGGCGGTGTTCACGGTGCGTTGCAGCTTGGCGGTGTCCAGCTTGCCGTCGACGATGTGGTTCGGCAGGTTGATCGAGCCCAGGTTGCAAACGGCGATCTCGTCCTTGTTGGTGTTCAAGGTGATCTCGGTGCACAGGTTCGAGCTGTGGACCACGCCCACGTGCTGCTGCGGGCTGCGCAGGTTGCACGGGTCTTTGAAGGTCAGCCATGGGTGGCCGGTTTCAAACAGCATGGACAGCATTTTGCGCCACAGGTCTTTGGCCTGGATGGTCTTGAACAGCTTGACCTTGCCCGGGTACTCGGTCAGGGCTTCGTAGTACTCGTAACGCTCTTCGAAGGCCTTGCCGGTCAGGTCGTGCAGATCCGGAACTTCGGACGGCGAGAACAGGGTCCACTTGCCGTCATCGAAGACACGCTTCATGAACAGGTCAGGGATCCAGTTGGCGGTGTTCATGTCGTGGGTACGACGACGGTCATCACCGGTGTTCTTACGCAGTTCGATGAACTCTTCGATGTCCATGTGCCAGGTTTCCAGGTAGGCACAGACAGCGCCTTTGCGCTTGCCACCCTGGTTAACGGCGACGGCGGTGTCGTTCACCACTTTCAGGAACGGCACGACGCCCTGGGATTTGCCGTTGGTGCCCTTGATGTACGAACCCAGCGCCCGAACCGGGGTCCAGTCGTTGCCCAGGCCGCCGGCGAATTTCGACAACATGGCGTTGTCGTGGATCGCGTGGTAGATGCCCGACAGGTCATCCGGCACGGTGGTCAGGTAGCAGCTCGACAGCTGTGGACGCAGGGTACCGGCGTTGAACAGGGTCGGCGTCGAGGACATGTAGTCGAAGGACGACAACAGGTTGTAGAACTCGATCGCACGGTCTTCTTTCTGCTTCTCTTCGATCGCCAGGCCCATGGCCACGCGCATGAAGAAAATCTGTGGCAGTTCGAAGCGGATACCGTCCTTGTGGATGAAGTAACGGTCGTACAGGGTCTGCAGGCCCAGGTAGGTGAACTGCTGATCGCGCTCGTGGTTGATCGCCTTGCCGAGTTTTTCCAGGTCGAAGGACGCCAGAACCGGGTTCAGCAATTCGAATTCGATACCTTTGGCGATGTACGCAGGCAGTGCCTTGGCATACAGGTCGACCATTTCGTGGTGGGTCGCGCTGTCGGCGACACCGAGGAAGCCCAGGCCTTCGGCACGCAGGGTGTCCATCAGCAGGCGGGCGGTCACGAACGAGTAGTTCGGCTCACGCTCGACCAGCGTACGGGCGGTCATCACCAGAGCGGTGTTGACGTCGGTCAGGGCCACGCCGTCGTACAGGTTTTTCAGGGTTTCGCGCTGGATCAGCTCGCCGTCGACTTCTTCCAGGCCTTCGCACGCTTCGGTAACGATGGTGTTCAGACGACCCATGTCCAGTGGCGCGAGGCTGCCATCGGCGCGGGTGATGCGGATCGATGGGTGAGCGTTGACGGCTTCTTCGGCAGGGGAGTGCGCTGCGCGCTCTTTGGCGCGGGAGTCACGGTAGATCACATAGTCGCGGGCGACTTTCTGCTCGCCGGCACGCATCAGGGCCAGTTCGACCTGGTCCTGGATTTCTTCGATGTGGATGGTGCCGCCCGAAGGCATGCGACGCTTGAAAGTCGCGGTGACTTGTTCGGTCAGGCGGGCAACGGTGTCGTGTATTCGCGACGAAGCGGCAGCGGTGCCGCCCTCAACTGCGAGAAACGCTTTGGTGATGGCGACGGTGATCTTGTCATCGGTGTAAGGGACGACAGTGCCGTTACGCTTGATCACGCGCAGTTGGCCAGGCGCGGTGGCGGACAGATCCGAATTCGAATCGGTGGCCTGCGGCAAGGTGCCCTGCGGGTTCTCGCGAGTTGTGTCGGTTTGCATGGGGGGGTATCTCCACATTCTCTATGTTTGTTTGGGCACCATCACGGTGCCCACCGTTCTGTCCTGAAGCACTACAACCGGCGGGGGCCGGGCATACCAACTTCGGGACAGATCAGGAAGGGGCTATCGGGCGCCGCTTCCATGCCGAAGTCTTTGGTGTCACGCCTTGGGCCTGAAACCGAATTCCGTTTTGGGCGGCAGTAAATGACTGCAACACCCGTACCGTTATCGCCGTTTCGGGCTTAAAAACAGTAGCCATCCGCACGCGCGGTTTGGTCTTTCGAAAATACGTTTGGTTCAACCGGAAAGAGGCAATAAAAGCGCTTGAAATCGGTGTCCGGTTTGTGTTTGGTTTTTGGCGTAAAACCCTACATGTAGGGTTTTTTTTGCGCCGAGGTACAAGATAATGCGTTTTGGAGGGTGTTGCAACGTACTACCTGTGGATAAACCTGTGCGTAAATTGTGTGTGAAAGAGGGAACAGGCGTGTAGGCCGCGACCTAGCTGGAGCCGACCATTTTTCACTGATTTTCAGCGACAGAAAACAGTCATCCGGATTTTTAAGGGCGCGAACCCTATCACAAAAAACCGTTGTGTCCGAACGCATTTACCGGCTTGTGTTCCAGACGTGTGGCGTTTATACAATCGGCCCATGCAGATGCATTCTTATCCTCCCCAATCATTACAAAAAGACGGGTGGATCCTTCCTTATTGATGGTGTTGGCAAGAGAGGTCATCGTGGAGCAAGAAGCCTGGCAGGTATTGATTGTCGAGGACGACCAGCGTCTGGCCGAACTGACCCGCGATTACCTGGAAGCCAATGGCCTGCGCGTATCGATCGAGGGTAATGGCGCCCTGGCCGCAGCACGCATCATCAAGGAGAAGCCAGACCTGGTGATTCTCGACCTGATGCTCCCCGGCGAAGACGGCTTGAGCATTTGCCGGAAGATTCGCGACCGCTATGACGGGCCGATCCTGATGCTCACCGCGCGCACCGATGACACCGATCAGATTCTTGGCCTGGACTTGGGCGCCGACGACTACGTCTGCAAACCGGTGCGTCCACGTTTATTGCTCGCGCGTATTCAAGCCCTGCTGCGCCGCAGCGAAGCCCCGGAGGTGGCCCCGGAAAAACTCCGGCGCCTGCAGTTCGGCCCGCTAGTGGTGGACAACGCATTGCGCGAAGCCTGGCTGCATGACAAAGGCATCGAATTGACCAGCGCCGAGTTCGATCTGCTCTGGCTGCTGGTGGCCAACGCCGGGCGAATCCTGTCCCGCGAAGAAATATTCACCGCGCTGCGCGGTATCGGTTATGACGGCCAGGACCGCTCCATCGACGTGCGCATCTCGCGCATCCGCCCCAAGATCGGCGATGACCCGGAGCATCCGCGGCTGATCAAGACCGTCCGCAGCAAAGGCTATTTGTTCGTGCCGGAAGCCTGCACCCTGTGAACTCGATCTTCCTGCGTATTTATGGCGGCATGTGCGCGGCGCTGATTCTGGTGGCGGTGCTCGGTGTGCTGGCCTTGCACCTGCTTAATCAGGTACGCAGCGAGCAGTACCGCGAGCGCCTGGCCCACGGCACGTTCTCACTGATGGCCGATAACCTGCAACCGATGAACGAAACCGAGCGCCATCGGGCGTTGCTGTTGTGGGAGCGCTTGCTCGGGATTCCACTGGCGCTGAAGACGTTCCCCCAGACTGACCTCGACCTGACCCAGCGTACCCGTGTACTGCGCGGTCAGGCACTGGTGGAGCAGACCGGCCCGCACGCGGCGAAGGTTTATCGTCTGGTCAGCGACAAGGAACAACTGGTGCTCACCGGTGAAGTCCAGCAGATCAGCGAGCAACTGGCGCGGGCGACCATTTACCTGCTGGCCGATGAACTGGTGCGCTACCCGGTGGCCGAGCAGCCCAAGCGTCTGGAGCAGTTAAAGGAAGATAAGGGCTTCGGCTTCGATCTGCGGCTGGTGACGGTCGATGAAGCCGACATGGACGAAGACCAGAGCCGCCGCGTGTCAGAAGGCGACACGGTGATGGCGTTGGGCAAGGGCGGCGATTCGATCCGGGTGTTTGCCGGTATGGTCGGTACACCGTGGGTGCTGGAAATCGGTCCGCTGTATCAGATGAATCCTTACCCGCCCGAGTGGCTGGTGCTGATCGCGGCGCTTGGCTTGAGCCTGATTGGTTTGATTGTCTATCTGTTGGTGCGGCAACTGGAGCGTCGTTTGCGCGGTCTGGAAGCCGCCGCCACACGCATTGCCAAGGGCAGCCTGGAAACCCGCGTACCAGCACGCGGCGCCGACTCGGTGGGGCGGCTGGCCTCGGCGTTCAACGGCATGGCCGAGCACTTGCAGCAATTGTTGGCGATTCAGCGAGAACTGGTGCGTGCCGTGTCCCATGAATTGCGCACACCGGTGGCGCGCCTGCGTTTTGGCCTGGAGATGATCGGCTCGGCCACCACGCCTGAGGCGCTGGAGAAATACCGCGAAGGGATGGATCACGACATCGAAGACCTCGATCGACTGGTCGACGAGATGCTCACTTATGCGCGGCTGGAACAGGGCTCGCCGGCGCTGAATTTCCAGCGGATCGATCTGGATGCGTTGGTCAATCAGGTGATCGAGGAGTTGGCACCGTTGCGCGCCGAGGTCACGGTACAGCGCGGCTTGTGCCTGTCGGCCGCCGATTGCGACGGCGCCTGGGTTGAGGCCGAGCCGCGTTACCTGCACCGGGCGTTGCAGAATCTGGTGAGCAACGCCATGCGCCATGCCCATTCACGGGTGACCGTCAGCTATCAGGTGGGTCAGCAGCGCTGTCGGGTGGATGTCGAGGATGACGGGCCGGGCGTGCCGGAAACGGCATGGGAGAAAATCTTCACCCCGTTCCTGCGCCTCGACGACAGCCGCACCCGCGCCTCGGGTGGGCATGGGCTGGGGTTGTCGATTGTGCGGCGGATCATCCATTGGCACGACGGGCGAGCGCTGATCAGCAAGAGCAAAAGCCTGGGCGGGGCGTGTTTCAGTTTGAGCTGGCCGAGGAATCAGGAGCGGCGTTGAGGTTGGGCACATGACAGGGGGCTTCAGGCCTTGATACTGACCAGACTCAACAACTGCCCATCCATCACCGCAAACTGCGCGTCCAGTTCGGTGCCGCTGCACCACTCACTGGACAGGTCGGTTAGCAACCGCAACCGCACTTCACCGCCCTCGCTCCACTCCAGCACTTCGGCGTGTTCGAAATAGAAGCGCTTTTGGACGATCGGGTAGAGCGCCTTGAACAGGCTTTCCTTCACCGAAAACGTCAGCGTCACCACCATCGCCAACTGATCGCGAGCCCCGGCGGCCATGCGCCGCAACTCAGGCCCGGTGAGAATCTCTCCGGCCAGGCGTTCGGCCCGTTCTGCGTCGAGCAGATTTTCCAGGTCCATTCCCAAGCCGCGCCAATGGGCCTTGTTCGCGACAATCGCCGCGGCCCGGCCGGTGCTGTGGGTGATCGAACCGGTGATATGCGCTGGCCACACCGGTGCGCGGTCTTCACCAATGGCCGGAATGAAGCTCAGCCCTTCCAGCTGTTGCAACGCGGCCCGAGCGCAAATCCGCCCGGCGAGAAACTCGGCCTGACGCTTGGCCACCGAACGCTGGATGCTCGCGGGCGGCTCGATGGCGCTGCGCTGGAAATCATCGCTGGCCAATTGCTTGGTATCGAAGTGAGTGCCCAGCAGGACCGTATCGGGCAGCACAAACGGCAGCGGCCAATGGGCGTCGAGCGGGGTGCAGCAGGCGGGTAGGGCGGGGACGGGATTCATGACGGGCATTTTGCCGTTTAGCTCAATGGCTGGGTAGTGGCAGCAGGGCTTTTGTGGCGAGGGGGCTTGCCCCCGTTCGGCTGCGAAGCAGTCGTAAACCCGGTCAACGTGGTGTGTCTGTCGACATGCGATTGCAGGTTTTGGGGCTGCTTCGCAGCCCAACGGGGGCAAGCCCCCTCGCCACAGAGGTCTATCTGATCAGCCAAAGATCTTCTTGAAAAACGCCTGCATGTCCGCCCACGATTTCTCATCGGCGGCCTTGTTGTAACCAATGTCCGGCCCGCCATGATCGCCGTGGCTCAGACGATCCGCATCAGGGTTGCTGAAGCCATGCTTGGCGCCTTCGAGGCTGACAAATTTATAATCGGCACCGGCCTTGTCCATTTCCGCCTTGAACGCCGCCACATTATCCGCCGTGACCATGCTGTCCTGCGCGCCATGCTCCACCAGGATTTTCGCTTTCACACTGCCAGGCGCCGCCGGCGTATTGGTCGCCAGTGCACCGTGGAAACTCACCACGCCCGCCAGCGGCAAACCCTGCCGCGCGGCATCCAGCACCACCTTGCCGCCGAAGCAATAACCGATACCCGCCAGTTTGGCCGGATCGGTCTGTGGCTGTTTCTTCAGCAAATCGAGCCCGGCCTGAAACCGCGCGCTGGCTGCTGCGCTGTCCTTCGTCGCGGCTTGCATGAACGCCATGGCGTCCTTGGGGTGTTCGGTGTTCTTGCCGTCGCCATACATGTCGATCGCCAGCGCGCTGTAGCCCAGACCGGCCAGATCGCGGGCGCGACGCTTGGCGTAGTCGTTGAGCCCCCACCATTCATGTACCACCACCACACCCGGGCGCGGGCCTTTGATAGCGTCATCGTAGGCGTAATAACCGATCAGTTTTGTGCCATCGGCACTTTGATAGGGAATTTCCTGGGTCTTGATGGCGGCCTGGCTGAGCCCGCTCACGGCCAGCAATACAAGGGCGAGCAACACACGCATGGCTGAATCTCCTTATAAACAAACGTCAAGATAGCGTAGTCGATTTGATTCAGCTCAGGTTCAGAGTGCGTTCAGGGGCTGTACAGGGTGAGGTCAGTAACCTTGCCCCGTACCCAAAAAGCACATAGCGCATGAGGAAGTTCCCCAATGACTACTTTGAAAAAACTGCTCCTGGCTTTCACCGTGATGGGCGCCAGTGTTGCCGCCCACGCCGACACCACCAATTTTGCCGGCCTGACCTTTGGCCAGACCAGCGACAAGGTTAAAAAATCCAGTGCCCTGAACGACAACCTCAACCACCCGAACGCCGACGGTGTGATCGGCAAGGACAACACCTGGGGTTTGCGTGTGGGCCAGCAAGACAGCCAGGGTCGCTACTACGCCACTTACGACAACGTGTCGGGCTCGCATAATGGCATTAAACTGCGTCAGGAAAACCTGCTGGGCAGCTACGATCTGTTTTACCCAGTGGGTGGCAGCACCAAACTGTTCGGCGGTGCCACGGCCGGTTTGACCAAAATGACCCAGGAATCGCCAGGCTTCAGCCGCGACAGCGACATCGGTTACGCCATTGGCGGCCAGGTCGGCGTGTTGCAGCAAGTTACGCAAAACACCTCGGTCGAGCTGGGTTACCGTTACCTGCGTAGCAACGCCAGCACCGAGATGAGCGAGCGCGGCGGCAGCAAACAGGGTTCGCTGGACTTGACCAGCAGCGCCCAGACGTACTTGTCCGCCAACTACGCTTTCTAAACAGCGTTTGGTTGCCAGTCAGTTAAGCCTCGCAACCTATGGGAGCAGGCTTAACTGACCTTTGGAGATGTTGATTTGCCCCGGAGAGCCTTATGAAATTGCTGGTCGTCGAAGATGAAGCGCTGTTGCGCCATCACCTGCAAACCCGTTTGACGGACAGCGGCCACGTGGTCGAGTCCGTGGCCAACGCCATCGATGCGTTGCATCAGGCCGAGCAGTTCAACCATGACCTGGCGGTGATTGACCTCGGTCTGCCGGGCATGGGCGGGCTCGACTTGATTCGTCAGCTGCGCTCCCAAGGCAAGACGTTTCCGATCCTGATCCTCACCGCGCGCGGCAACTGGCAAGACAAGGTCGAAGGCCTCGCCGCCGGTGCCGACGACTACGTGGTCAAGCCGTTCCAGTTCGAAGAGCTGGACGCCCGGCTCAATGCCTTGCTGCGTCGCTCCAGCGGTTTCACCCAGTCGACCATCGTCGCCGGTCCCTTGCTGCTGGACCTCAATCGCAAACAGGCGTCCCTCGATGATCAGCCGCTGGCGCTGACCGCCTACGAATATCGGATCCTCGAATACCTGATGCGTCATCACCAGCAAGTGGTGGCCAAGGACCGCTTGATGGAGCAGCTCTACCCGGATGACGACGAACGCGATCCGAATGTGATCGAAGTGCTGGTCGGCCGCTTGCGTCGCAAACTCGAAGGCCCGGCCGGGTTCAAGCCGATCGATACCGTGCGTGGTCTCGGTTACCTGTTCAATGAGCGCTGCACTTGATTCGTTCCCTTCGTGTCCGCTTGATGCTCGCCGCCACCACCCTGGCGGTATTGTTCATGCTGGCGTTACTGCCGGCGATGCAGGGCGCGTTCAGCCTGGCGTTGCAGGACTCCATCGAGCAGCGCCTGGCGTCGGACGTCACCACGCTGATCTCCGCCGCTCGGGTGGATAACAACCGCTTGCAGATGCCGGCGCAGTTGCCCGATGAGCGTTTCAACCTCGCCGACAGCCGATTGCTCGGCTACATCTATGACCGCGAAGGTCACCTGGTCTGGCGCTCGAAGGCCACCCAGGAAGAGAACATCAACTACAAGCCGCGTTACGACGGACGCGGCAACGAGTTCGCGAGGATTCGCGAGGCCAATGGTGAAGAGTTTTTCGTCTATGACGTCGAGGTCAAGCTGCTCGGCGGCAAAAGCGCGGCGTTCAGCATCGTCGCGCTGCAACCGGTGCGCGAATACGAAGCCACCCTCGAAGGCCTGCGGGAAAACCTCTATCTGGGCTTCGGTGCCGCATTGCTGGTGTTGCTCGTTTTGCTCTGGGTTGGCCTGACCTGGGGCTTGCAGGCGTTGAGCCGCCTGAGCCAGGAGCTGGACCAGATCGAAAGCGGCACCCGCGAAAGCCTCAGCGAACAACACCCGCGCGAACTGCTGCGCCTGACCGGCTCGCTCAACCGTTTGCTGCACAGCGAGCGTGAACAGCGCAGCCGTTATCGCGACTCTCTCGACGACCTGGCCCACAGCCTGAAAACTCCGCTGGCGGTGTTGCAAGGGGTCAGCGAAGACATGGCGCAAAAGCCGCAAGAGCGCGATCAGGCTTGGGTGCTGCAAACCCAGATCGAGCGCATGAGCCAGCAGATCAGCTATCAACTGCAACGGGCCAGCCTGCGCAAAAGCGGTCTGGTGCGCCATCAGGTGCGCCTGCGCCCGGTGCTGCAAAGCCTCTGCGACACCCTGGACAAGGTCTACCGCGACAAACGCGTGCGGGTCGTCTTCGATCTGCCGGAGCAGTGCTACGTGCCGATCGAGCAGGGCGCCTTGCTGGAAATGATGGGCAACCTGCTGGAAAACGCCTATCGCCTGTGCTTGAACGAAGTACGCATCAGCGTGCGCGAAACCCTCAGTGGCATTGAGCTTTGCATTGAAGACGATGGCCCCGGTGTACCACCGGACCAACGCGCGCGAATTCTCGAGCGCGGCGAGCGGCTGGACCGCCAGCATCCGGGGCAGGGGATTGGCTTGGCGGTGGTCAAGGACATCATCGAAAGCTACAGCGCCAAGCTGACGCTGGGGGATTCGCCGATGGGCGGGGCGGCGTTCCGGATTCATTTTCCGGTGGTTTGATGTGGGTGCCTGGCCGAAAATCTTAAACGGCGATGTTTAAACGACACTTCCAGAAACTCACCCAACCTACACATCCTTGCGCCGCTGCCTACGACTACGCCAGAATCCGCCGGCTAGTGCGCCTGGGGCGTGGGCTATATCGTTTCCCTGTCGTTGACGAATCAGCGATCGGGTCTCGCAGCCCGTGTATCTCTAGACGCACAACATCCTCCGTTCATGTTATGGCGGCTGTACGTGGGAGACCTTCGGGTCTGCCGGTTCTAGAGTCCCGGTCTGCGACCCGCGTATAGCTGCCACCTTCTTTCGTCTCGCAGCGAACAGTGGCGGCTCCATGACTCTAGGAGGCTTTATCCATGTTCAAACCAACACCTAATCCACCAGCACCCGACGACGTCTCCCCCTACGAATCCCTCGATTCCAAAAAACTCCACGAAGCCGCCGACCGCGCCCTCGACCACTACCTCAAACCACCCACTCCCAAAGACACCAAGCGCAAACCCAGCACCATTTACCATGTGGGTGCGAAGGTCGATAACGAAACCCTGCTGGTCAACGCCTGCGAATCCCTGGCATCAGCCAGCGTGATGCTCAGTGAGTTCGCCGGGTTGATGGACATGCCACATCGCAACATGATGTTGGGGATTCAATCGGTGGTCATGCTCGGCGAGCTGGCCGTCAACCGAGTGCTGGATAACCTTGATCCGCAGGGCTAGCGAGGATCTGTGGCAAAGGGGCTTGTTGTGGCGAGGGGGCTTGCCCCCGTTCGGCTGCGCAGCAGTCGCAAAACCGGTGTATGCGGTGTACCTGAATACCTGCGGTTGCAGATTTTGGGGTCGCTTCGCAACCCAACGGGGGCAAGCCCCCTCGCCACAACAGCCTGTCTAGCTGCATAGTTATGCGGTGAGTACACCATCAATTCTCCTGAGCCCGATAAGCCCCCGGCGTCAACCCTGTCCACTTCTTGAACGCCCGATGAAACGCCGAAGGCTCTGAAAACCCCAACTGCTCGGCAATCTGTTGCAGCGACAGGTCCGCCCGCCCCAGGTGATAAATCGCGATGTCCCGGCGTAACTGATCCTTCAATTCCTGAAAACTCGTGCCTTCCTCACGCAAATGCCGACGCAAGGTTTGCGGGCTGATGTGCAGGTGCGCCGCCACTGCTTCCAGGTCCGGCCAGCGTGCGCTGTCGCGGCTGAGCAAGCGCCGCAATTGGCTGCTCAGGCTGTCGCCTTCGTCGGGGCGTGACAGCAGGTCGGCGGGGGAGCGCTCGAGAAAGTGCTTGAGGGTTCGTTCGTCCTGCAACAGCGGCATGTTCAGGTAGCGGCTGTGGAACAGCAGGCTACTCTGAGTAGTATCGAATGTTAGCGGGCAGGAAAACAGCAAGTCGTATTCGGCCCCGTGCTCGGGCCTCGGGTAGCTGAATGTGGCGTGCTCCAGACGAATGCGCTGGCCGATCAGCCAACTGCCGAACCGATGCCAGATCACCAGCAGGCTTTCGCTGAGGAAGTGGTCCGGGTCCCACAGCGGCGAATCGTCGAGGCTCAGGCGAATCATCTCGCCTTCGCGGCTCAGGGTCAGGCGCGGCGCCCCGGGAAACAGGCTGTAAAACAACAGGCCGCGATTGAGTGCTTTCTCCAGCGTGCGGCAGTGGATCACCGCGTGGCACATCATCGCGAAGCTGCCGGGTTTGCTCGGGGCCTGCCCGAAGCCCAGATATTCGTCGTCCAGGGCCAGCCACAATCCCTGGATCAACCGGGTGAACTGTTCAGGCGCGATTCGGGCGCGTGGTTCTTCAAGCAACTCGGGGCTGATCCCCAGTTGCTGCAGCAGGCTCGAATAGTCGTAGCCACGTCGGCGCGCGCCGCCGAGGGCGGCACGGGCGAAATGGCTGGCGATGGTGCGTTCACGCATGGGGCAGGTCCGTCCACTGAGCAATGGATGGTAGCGGTGCCCATCGACGATGAACAAGGCGGATATCCGCCAAATTACAGGACGAGGTCAGACGGGTTGGCGGAAATCCGCCACATAGTTGTAACTGGTTGGTGACCAAAAAAAACCTGTAACCCTTGATGTCAAAAGGCTCGCAGGCTTTTTGGCGAATGTGGCACGGGCCTTGCGATACAACCAGCAGATGCCTGCCGTTGCGCAGCTCGACAAAACAAATCCCTCCAGTGCAGGAGGGTTCGCAATTGAAGTGTCTTGGGCAACAGATGGATGTTGTCACCGGGCGCTCTTGAGGAACTTTGCAATGACGACTCGTCAGCCACTGTACAAATCCCTGTATTTCCAGGTGATCGTTGCCATCGCCATCGGCATCCTGCTCGGTCACTTCTACCCGCAGACCGGTGTAGCCCTCAAGCCGTTGGGTGACGGGTTCATCAAACTGATCAAAATGATCATCGCTCCCATCATTTTCTGCACCGTCGTCAGCGGTATCGCGGGCATGCAGAACATGAAGTCGGTTGGCAAGACCGGCGGTTACGCGCTGCTCTACTTCGAAATCGTTTCGACCATTGCACTGCTGGTCGGTCTGGTGGTGGTCAACATTGTGCAGCCGGGTAACGGCATGCACATCGATGTCACCACGCTGGATGCCTCCAAAATCGCAACCTACGTGGCTGCCGGTGCGGATCAAAGCGTCGTTGGCTTCCTGCTGAACGTGATCCCGACCACCATCATTGGTGCGTTCGCCACGGGCGATATCCTGCAAGTGCTGATGTTCTCGGTTATCTTCGGTTTCGCCCTGCATCGCCTGGGTGCCTACGGCAAGCCGATCCTGGACTTCATCGATCGCTTCGCCCACGTGATGTTCAACATCATCAACATGATCATGAAGCTCGCGCCACTCGGTGCCTTCGGTGCCATGGCGTTCACCATCGGTGCTTATGGTGTTGGCTCGCTGGTGCAGCTGGGGCAACTGATGGCCTGCTTCTACATCACCTGCCTGCTGTTCATTCTGATCGTGCTGGGTGGTATTGCTCGCGCTCACGGTTTCAGTGTGCTGAAAGTGATCCGTTATATCCGCGAAGAGTTGCTGATCGTGCTGGGTACTTCCTCTTCGGAGTCGGTACTGCCACGCATGCTGATCAAAATGGAGCGTCTGGGTGCGCAGAAATCCGTGGTAGGTCTGGTGATCCCGACTGGCTACTCGTTCAACCTCGACGGTACTGCGATCTACCTGACCATGGCGGCAGTGTTCATTGCTCAGGCAACCGACACCCACATGGACATCACTCACCAGATCACTCTGCTGGTGGTGTTGCTGCTGTCCTCCAAAGGCGCTGCTGGCGTGACCGGTAGTGGCTTCATCGTACTGGCCGCTACCTTGTCCGCTGTTGGCCACCTGCCGGTTGCCGGCCTGGCGCTGATCCTGGGTATCGACCGTTTCATGTCCGAAGCCCGCGCGTTGACCAACCTGATCGGTAACGCGGTTGCCACTATTGTTGTGGCCAAGTGGGTCAAGGAACTGGACACCGACGTGCTGCAATCCGAGCTGGCCTCGGGCGGTCGCGGCATTGCCGACGAGCCTAAAGATGATGTTTTGGGCCACGTCGAAGGGGCAACCCCGACGAACGCCAAGTAAGCCTTGTTGTAATGAAAAACCCGCTTCGGCGGGTTTTTTGTTGCCTGCGATTTGAGCGTAACGGTCAGCGTCACTGGCACATAAGGTGATTGCTGCAATGTCCCGGGCTGCCTAGGCTTGGGGGACTGCACTGGAGAACGCTCATGCTCGGTCCACTGGCATCACTCAAGGTTCTGGATTTCTCGACATTGTTGCCGGGGCCGTTCGCCTCGTTGCTGTTGGCGGACATGGGTGCCGAGGTGCTACGCATCGAATCGCCGACCCGCATGGATTTGCTGCGGGTGCTGCCGCCCCATGATCAGGGCGTGTCGGCCAGCCACGCGTACCTCAATCGTAACAAGCGCAGCCTGGCGCTGGACCTCAAGCAGCCCGAGGCGCTGGAGGTGATCACGCAATTGCTTGCGGACTACGACATTGTGCTGGAGCAGTTCCGCCCTGGCGTGATGGAACGGCTGGGCCTGGGGTATGAAGCCTTGAAGGCGATCAATCCACGGTTGATTTATGTGTCGATCACCGGCTACGGCCAGACCGGCCCTTACAAGGACCGCGCCGGCCACGACATCAACTACCTGGCGCTGGCGGGCCTTTCGAGCTACACCGGCCGTGCCGACAGCGGCCCGTTGCCGTTGGGCATGCAGGTGGCGGATGTCGCGGGCGGTTCGTTGCATGGGGTGATCGGGCTGCTGGCAGCGGTGATCGCGCGGCAACAGACCGGGCAGGGGCAGCATCTGGATGTGAGCATGACTGACTGCGCCTTCAGCCTGAACGCCATGGCTGGTGCCGGCTACCTGGCCTGCGGCGTTGAGCCGGGCAGGGAAGACCAGATGCTCAACGGCGGCAGCTTCTACGATTACTACCGGTCGCGCGATGGCCGCTGGTTGTCGGTGGGCAGTCTGGAACCGGGGTTCATGCAGCAACTGTGCACGGTGCTCGGCCGTCCGGAACTGGCGGCCGAGGGACTGTCGTCCGACCCCGCCCGGCAACGGGCGCTCAAGGATGCGCTGAACATTGAATTCGAAAAACACGACTTTGCCTGGCTGTGTGAGCTGTTTGCCGGGGCCGATGCGTGTGTCGAGCCGGTGTTGAGCCTGGGCGAAGCGGTCGGGCATCCGCAGTTGCAGGCGCGGGAATTGGTGGCTGAGGTGCCGCGGGGCGATGGCTCGACTCAGGCGCAGATGGCCTGTCCGTTGAAGTTTTCAGCGGGGTTGCCTGAGCCGCGGCACATTGGCGCCTGGCTGGGGCAGCATACGGATCAGGTGTTGGGTGAACTGGGGTTTAGTGTTGAGCGGATTGAAGCGCTGCGGCGGGCCAAGGTAGTTATCTAGCGTCTGTCCCGGCCGAAACTCAACTCATTCGACCCGCATTTCCCCGCTGAACACCAACGTACTGCGACAACGCCGGCACAAATACCGCCGCCCCTGGCGCACCAGGCTATGACGCTGGGCCGAAAACGGGAAATCGCTGTCGGCGCAGGGGCATTTGTAGATGTAGCGGGTCACGCTGCGGCGTTTGACGTCATAGGTGTGGCAGCGGTTGGGCGGCAGTTCGTAAACGCCACGCATGATCAGTTGCCATTCTTCGCCATGGGGCTGGATGCGGTCGCCGAACAGTTGATGGGCGATCAGGTGCGCGACTTCATGCGCCACGGTCTGCTTGAGGAAGTCTTCGGTGTTTTCCCGGTACAGCTGCGGGTTGAAGCGCAGCAGGTTCTCGTGCAAATGCGCGACACCGGCTTTTTGCCCGCGCAGCTTGAGGCTCACCACGGGGCGTTTGAAAGGTCGTTTGAAAAAGGATTCGGCTTGCAGGAAACAGTCTTCGACGCGGGTATTGAGTTGCTCGGGCATGCTTGATGGATCTCCAAGGATGTCGAGTATGCCGCAACCCCGAGGGCTTGCGAATCGCTCAGGCGCCGAATGGTCGTTGCTCGCATTAGAAGGCCGCCTTGCGGCGGCCTGTAGTGGCGGAACGTGTTTTTTATGTCGGCGCTTGTTTGTCAGTTGGTATAGACCGGTCCCACGCCAAGGCCCCAGACAATCACGGTAAACGCCATGATGGCTACCAGCACCACCAGTCCTACGGCGAGCACCGAGCTCGAAAACAGGAAGCCCTCGTCCGATGGAATGTTCATGAACGTTGGTAGCCCTACATACAGCAGGTACACCGTGTAGCAGACAGCCGCGGTGCCGACGATCATCCCCAGCCACAAGTGCGGGTACAGCGCCGCCAGGCCGCCGATGAACAGCGGGGTGGCGGTGTATGTGGCGAATGCGATACAGCGCGCCAGGCTCGGGTTGGCGTCATAGGTACGGGCCATCCAGTGAATGAAGGCGCCCATCACCGCGACACCGCCGAGCATCGCCAGGTACGACATGATGGTCATCCATAGCGCGCTTTCCATGGTCAGCATGACCGGCGCTCGATTACCAATGACCCAGCCGACTTGCGTAGTGCCGATAAACGCCGATATGGCAGGAATCGCCGCCAGAATCAGGGTGTGCGTCAGGTACATGTGGCTGATGCTTTCTTCCTCGTCGCCACGGATTTCTTTCCATTCCTGGTCAGGGTGGGTGAAGAGTCCCACTACGTGATGGATCATGCCAGTCACTCCTCTTGTTGTTGCCATCGCCCCCCAGCGGAGCGCTTACGGGCCAAAGTGGCCAAGTAAGAACAGGTCTGAATACGTGTGCGACCTTATGTCGCAGTATAGAAAGGAGTTACTTGCAATAGTGCGAGGGCTTTAGAGCAAATCGCGCTGTAAATGTGATGGGTAATCGCCGATAGGTCTGTGCCTGTTGAACCCTGTGGCGAGGGGGCTTGCCCCCGTTGGGTCACGAAGTGGCCCCAAATCGGTCGACCACATTTTCCGGAGGATACCGCAGTGTTAGATTTACGACTGCTGCGCAGCCGAACGGGGCGATGCGGCGTTCCGACAAGCCCCCTCGCCACAAGTGACGGGTTTTTGCGTAAAATGCCGGCCTTTCGTCACACCTCACGGATTTCGCGTCATGGGCACTCTTACGGTCAACCAGAACAAACTGCAAAAGCGCCTTCGCCGCCAGGCCGGTGAGGCTGTTGCCGATTTCAATATGATTGAAGACGGCGACAAGGTCATGGTCTGCCTGTCCGGTGGCAAGGACAGCTACACCATGCTCGACGTGCTGATGCATTTGCAGAAAGTCGCCCCGATCAAGTTCGAGATCGTCGCCGTGAACATGGACCAGAAGCAGCCAGGCTTCCCCGAGCATGTGCTGCCGGCTTACCTCAAAGAACTGGGCATCGAGTACCACATCGTCGAGAAAGACACCTACTCGGTAGTCAAGGAGCTGATCCCGGAAGGCAAGACCACTTGCTCGCTGTGCTCGCGCCTGCGTCGCGGCACGCTGTACACCTTTGCCGACGAAATCGGCGCGACCAAAATGGCCCTCGGTCACCACCGTGACGACATCGTCGAGACGTTCTTCCTGAACATGTTCTTCAACGGTTCGCTCAAGGCCATGCCGCCCAAGCTGCGCGCCGACGACGGGCGCAACGTGGTGATTCGCCCGCTGGCCTACTGCAACGAAAAAGACATCCAGGCCTACTCGGACCTCAAGCAATTCCCGATCATCCCGTGCAACCTCTGCGGCTCCCAGGAAAACCTGCAACGCCAGGTGGTTAAAGAGATGCTGCAGGAGTGGGAACGCAAGACACCGGGCCGCACCGAGAGCATTTTCCGCAGCCTGCAGAACGTGATCCCGTCGCAACTGGCGGACCGCAACCTGTTCGACTTCACCAACCTGCGTATCGACGAAAGCGCCGCATCGCGCTTCGTCAACGTAGTGAACCTCTGAACAAATTGTGTGGGAGCGAGCCTGTGGTGAGGGGGCTTGTCGGACCGCCGCATCGCCCCGTTGGGCTGCGAAGCGGCCCCAAAATCGCTGATGCACCAAAGATTTTGTGAGTGCTACGCACTCAAACGGGGGCAAGCCCCCTCGCCACAGGGCTCCCATAGATCCGTTTCATCCCATAGGAGAGGGCATGCGCGATTACAAGTGGCTGCACGAATACTGTCTGAACCGCTTCGGTTCGGCGGCTGAACTGGAAGCCCATCTGCCGGTTCCCAAGACCCCGGCGCAATTGCGCAAGATCAGCGACGACCGCTACCTCTCGACCATGGCGTTGCGGGTATTCCGTGCCGGGCTCAAGCACAGCCTGGTGGATGCCAAGTGGCCGGCGTTCGAAGAAGTGTTCTTCAAGTTCGACCCGGAAAAAGTCGTGCTGATGAGCGCCGAACATCTGGAGCGCTTGATGCAGGACGCGCGAATCATCCGCCACTTGGGCAAGCTCAAGAGTGTGCCGCGCAATGCGCAGTTCATTCTGGACGTGGCCCATGAGAAGGGTAGTTTCGGTGCGTTGATCGCCGACTGGCCTGTAACCGATATCGTCGGCTTGTGGACCTACCTGAAAAAACACGGCCATCAGTTGGGCGGGTTATCCGCGCCGCGATTCTTGCGGATGGTCGGCAAGGACACCTTCGTGCCGAGCTACGACGTGGTGGCGGCGCTGAATGCACAGCAGATCATCGACAAGGTGCCGAGCAGTTTGCGCGACCTGGCCACGGTGCAGAATGCGTTCAACCAATGGCACGAAGAGAGTGGTGGACGGCCGATGAGCCAGATTTCGATGATGCTGGCCTACACAGTCAATCATTGACGAAGATGATGTTCCCACGCAGAGCGTAGGAACGATCACTGCGGGGCTATCAGGCGGGGGAAATCTCGCCTTCCCCCGCCAACTTGCGGTTCAACTGATACCGCCACCGCACATACAGCATCGCCGAGCAGAACACTGCCAGGCTCGCGCCCATCTCCAGCAAACCGAACAGCTGCCGGTTCGGGTCATAGGCGGCCAATGCGCCCTTGATGAAATACAGATTCACCACAAAACACATCCACGAATGTCCACGGGCACTGCCGACGATCATTCCCGGTGCCAGCAACAGCAGCGGCACCAGTTCGATCAGCAGAATCACCCACGGCCGCGCACCATGCAGGTCGGCGAACACCAGGTAGTAGGCGCAAAGCAGCCCCGCCAGACCGAAAAAGCACAGCAGGCTGATGACGCGCATCGCCCGTACACGTGGTTCGAGCCATTCGATGGCAGGCAACACCTTAGGCTTCTTAGCCACGATGGCTCTCCAGTTTCTGCGCAGTCTTCGCCAGGCGCAGGCCCAAGGCTCGGCATAGCGCGACTTCATGTTCGTTCAAACCGCTTTTGCCGTCGGCCCCGGCGTGATGACTGGCACCGTATGGCGTGCCGCCGCCACGGGTTTCCAGCAGCGCCGATTCACTGTAAGGCAGGCCGGTGATCAACATGCCGTGGTGCAGCAACGGCAGCATCATCGACAGCAGTGTGGTTTCCTGGCCGCCGTGCAGGCTGGCGGTCGAGGTGAAGACCCCGGCCGGTTTGCCCACCAGGGCGCCGGTCAGCCACAGGTTGCTGGTGCCGTCGAGGAAGTATTTCAACGGTGCGGCCATGTTGCCGAAGCGGGTCGGGCTGCCCAGGGCCAGGCCGGCGCAGTTCTTCAAATCGTCGAGGCTGGCGTACAGCGCGCCTTCATCGGGAATGTCCGGCGCCACGGCTTCGCATTCAGTGGAGATCGCCGGCACCGTGCGCAACCTGGCTTCAAGGCCGGCCTGCTCGACGCCACGGGCAATCTGCCGGGCCATTTCATTGGTCGAGCCGCTACGGCTGTAATACAGCACCAGAATGTATGGCGCGCTCACGGCAACAACTCCAGCACATTCTCCGGCGGACGGCCGATGATGGCTTTGTCGCCGACTTCGAGAATCGGCCGCTCCATGAGTTTCGGGTGCGCGGCGATGGCGGCGATCAATTGCGCTTCGCTCAAACTGCTGTCGGCCAGGTTGAGGGTTTTGTACTCGTCCTCGCCGGTGCGCAGCAATTGCCGGGCGCTGATGCCGAGTTTGCTCAGCAGGCTCTGGATTTGCACGGCGTCCAGCGGCGTTTCCAGGTAGCGGACGACCGTTGGCGTCAGGCCACGGGCTTCGATGAGTTCGAGCGCACCGCGGGATTTCGAGCAGCGCGGGTTGTGATAAAGCGTCAGATCGGTCATATGCGGGTCGCTTCTTGCGTAAAGTGGCGGCTATTCTAACTGTGCGGCGCGTAATCCAGAACCTTGGGAGGCGATGGGTCGCAGGTGCATTCTATTTTTGACAAGGATTGAGACATGACAAGGCGACTGGCAGCGGCATTGGCGATCATGGGGGCGTTATTGCTTGGGGGCTGTGGCAACGACTATGGCATCGACCAGAATGGTCACAAGGTCGCCGCCGAGCGTCTGGACAAACAATGGCTGGTGCTCAATTACTGGGCCGAGTGGTGCAGCCCGTGCCGGACCGAAATCCCACAGCTGAATGTGTTGGCCGAGCAGCTCCAGGGCAAGAATATCGGCGTGTTCGGGGTCAACTTCGACAATGTACAGGGCGAAGAGCTGAAAGGCGCCAGCGAGAAACTGGGGATCAAGTTCACCGTGCTGGCCCAGGATCCGGCCGACCTTTTCGAATTGCCGCGCAGTGAAGCGCTGCCAGTGACTTACATCATTGATAACAAGGGCAAGGTGCGGGAACAGTTGATGGGCGAGCAGACGGCGGCGGGGGTGATGGCGAAGCTTGAGGCGTTGCAGGCGACCAACTGACCGAGCACCGCCTGTGGCAAGGGAGCTTTGTGGCGAGAGGGCTTGCCCCCGCTGGGCTGCGAAGCAGCCCTAAACCCTGAAACCTCGTTTCATCACAACATTGCGCGTGTACGTTTTGCGACTGCTGCGCAGCCGAACGGGGGCAAGCCCCCTCGCCACAAGTCACTTGGCTACAACTGAGGGGCATCAACCCTCTTCAAGCCACCAACGCAATGGCTTGCCTTCGGCCGGCCAGAAACGCATCTGATCAATCGGTGAGACGTCCCAGCGCTGGACGTTTTCCAGCGCCTGCAGGAAGCGCTTTTCCTGCTCCATCAACGCCGGCGCGCAGAGTTTGCGGGTACTGCCGATCTTGCCGAAGCTGAGCTTTTCACCTTCCAGGGAATACGGCGCGAACCAGTGGTTGCAGCCGCCGTTACCGTAGGCCCGGCCGTCGTCACCGAGCGTGATGGTCAGGTGGCTGTAGTCCATCAGCGGACGTTCACCGATCCACTCCAGAATGTAACTGCGGTTCTGTTGCAACTTTACCGGCTCGGCGGCGCAGCCCAGCAGGCTGGCACCAACCATCGTGGTCAGAGCAAGGCGTTTCATCACGCAGGCTCCTGGCACTTCGGGCACAGGTGTTTTTCGCCGGCTGCGGTCCAGCCCAGTTCGGCAATCCGTGCGGTGGCGGCCGGTTTTTCAGCCTTGTTGCCCAGCTTGGCGTCGACCGCGAACTCGAAGCTCAGCTCTTTGGCGCAGCTGTCGCAGTTGACTTTCCAGGTGTGGATCGCCAGTTCGCCGAACACCGGACCACTGGCCACCGCGACCCATTGGCCGGGCGGGTTGATCAGGTGGCGAACCGTTTCGACGGTCAGGCGCATGGACAAGTCCTTGCTGCCTTTGAGGGTCACTACCAGCACGTCGTTATTGCGAATCGAACCGCCGTTGCCGGTGACTTGATAACGCCCCGGCACCAGGGCGCGGCATTCAGTGAGGGTGTGTTGTGGGTTCATCAGGCTGTAGCGGAAATCGTGTTCGACCATGGGTCCTCCAAATATGCGCGATATGCTAGCACGGGCATCAACGCAGCATGGCGCGGGCATGTGACCTTCGATCAGGTTCAAATTGACTGCTGAACCATGGCAAACTGCCACTTTTGCATCTCTAAGGAACAGAAATGGCGTTGATCGAATGTTACGAGTGTAAGCAACGCATCAGTTCCGTGGCGCCTGCTTGCATTCATTGCGGTGCGCCTGCGGCAACGGTGCACGCGGCCACTTCGACGGCAGCGCCTGTGGAAGCACCGTTTTCTTTCGGGCGTTTGCCGAGCAATGAGAGTGTGCCTCGGGTGACCCCGGCCGCCTTCGGGCGTAAACGAAAAACCGAAATCGAGGCTGAGGTTCCGGCACCGGTGCTCAATGGGCCGCGTCCGGTGGAACTCTGGCTGAAACTGATGATTTTCTTTCTGCCGCCGTTTTTTGTCTGGTTCCTGCTGCGTCGCGGGCATTCAACGGGGCAACGCTTGTTGGGCTTCGGCTGGCTGGGCCTGATGTTCGTCTTGTCCAAGGCCTGAGCCGTTCAGCGCTCGACCTGATTCTGTGGCGAGCCGGTCGTCCAGGCCGCGATGTTCTGCAAAGTTGTCGCGGCAATCGCGCCCAGGGCTTCGCGAGTGAGGAAGGCCTGGTGTGCGGTGATGATCACGTTCGGAAAGGTCAGCAGGCGCGCCAGCACATCGTCTTGCAGTGGCAGGTCGGAGCGGTCCTCGAAGAACAACTGCGCCTCTTCTTCATAGACATCCAGCCCCAGATAGCCCAATTGGCCGTTTTTCAATGCGTCGATCAACGCCGGCGTGTCCACCAGACCGCCACGCCCGGTGTTGATCAACATCGCGCCGGGCTGCATGTGCGCCAGTGACTCGCGGTTGATCAAATGTTTGCTCTGCTCGTTGAGCGGGCAATGCAGGCTGATGATCTGAGACTCGGCCAGCAATTGCTGCAAGCTCAGGTAGCGCGCGCCGAGGGCTTCGACCTGCGGGTTCGGATAGGGGTCATAGGCCAGCAATTGGCAGCCGAAGCCGTGCATGATTTTCGCGAAGGTCGCGCCGATCTGCCCGGTGCCGACCACGCCGACGGTCTTGTTCACCAGATCGAAACCGGTCAACCCGTGCAGGCTGAAATCGCCCTCGCGGGTACGGTTGTAGGCGCGGTGCAGACGGCGGTTGAGCGCCAGGATCAACGCCACCGCGTGTTCGGCCACGGCGTGGGGCGAGTACGCCGGGACCCGCACAACCGTCAGCCCCAGGTGCTTCGCCGCCGGGAGGTCGACATGGTTGTAACCGGCCGAGCGCAGGGCGATCAGGCGTGTGCCGCCCGCTGCCAGGCGTTCAAGCACCGGGGCGCTGAGGTCATCGTTGATGAAGGCGCAGACCACTTCGTGATGCTCGGCCAGCGCCGCCGTGTCGAGGCTCAGTCGTGCCGGCTGGAAATGCAGTTCGATGCCGGCGGGCAGGACGGCGGCGAGAAAACTCTCGCGGTCGTAGGTCTGGCTGCTGAAAAGAATCGTGCGCATGCTGTCCTCCTGGAAGTCTCAAACCCCGTAGCAGCTGGCGAAGCCTGCGTTCGGCAGCTGCTACAAGGTTTAAGTTTAGCGTTCAGGCCCTCCTGCGTTATTGCGCTGCATCAGGCATTGATGCGCGCATGGGCCGCGAGGCGATTGATGGCGCGTTCGAGTTCTTCCAGCGCGACGGGGGCTTTCGGGTCCTGTTGCTTGAGCAGGGTTTCGCTGCGCTGGCAGGCGGCGCGCAGTTGCGGGACGCCGCAATAACGGGTTGCCCCGTGCAGGCGATGGACCCGCTCGATCAGGGCGTTCTGGTCGTTGGCTTCACGGGCCACGCGGATGGCCTCGCGGTCGGCTTCCAGGGAGGCCAGCAGCATGGCCAGCATGTCCGCCGCCAGATCGGCCTTGCCGGCCGCCAGGCGCAGGCCTTCTTCGTGGTCGAGCACCTGCAATTCATGACTGTTGTTGTTATCGCTATTACGCTCCGGACCCTGATTGCGCAGCGCCAGGCCCGTCCATTTCAACACCACTTGCGCCAGTTGCCGTTCGCTGATGGGTTTGGTCAGGTAGTCGTCCATGCCGCTTTGCAGCAATGCGCGTTTTTCATTGGCCATTGCATGGGCGGTGAGGGCCACGACCGGCAGTGGCGTGCAATGCCGCTCGCTTTCCCATTGGCGAATGGCTTCAGTGCTTTGGCGCCCATCCATGCCGGGCATTTGCACGTCCATCAACACCAGATCGAAAGTCTCGTTCTGTACGGCCTTGACCGCGGCGTAACCGCTTTCTACCGCGAGCACCTTGGCGCCCATGTCTTCGAGCAGGGTTTGCACCAGCAGCAGGTTGGCCGGGTTGTCGTCCACGCAAAGGACCTTCGGCGCGCGGCTGGAAACCGGTTCGGCAGGGTCGCTGCGCTGCTGGCGCGGGTTGACCAGATCAGACAGGGCCCGACGCAGCTTGCGGGTGCAGGCGGGTTTGGACTGGAGCTGGCTGTGGGGGTTGGGCACCGAGAGATGGAACAGCGTCAGTTCGGTGGTCGGGCACAGCACCAACACTCTGCAGCCCAGGTGTTCAAGGTCCCAGATGTGCTGGTTGAGGCGCTCCGGCGGCATGTCGTTGCTGGTGATGCCGAGCACCGCCAGACCGATTGCCTGATCGGTCTGGTGGGCGCCGGTCACGCCATTGGCCAGGCTTTCCAGGGTATTGAACGGCGTGACGCTCAGGCCGCAGTCTTCCAGTTGATGCTGCAATGCCTGACGGGCCAGTTCATGGTTTTCCAGGACAGCCACCCGCTGCCCGAGCAACGGTGGGCCGGGCAGGTCTTCGGCGTCGTCGCGGGTTTTGGGCAGGCTCAGGCTGATCCAGAACTCCGAGCCTTCGCCCGGCGTGCTGTCGACGCCGATCTCGCCGCCCATTTGTTCGATCAGCCGTTTGGAAATCACCAATCCGAGGCCGGTGCCGCCGGGTTGTCGGGACAACGAGTTATCGGCTTGGCTGAAGGCTTGGAACAGGGCGCGCACGTCCTGGTTCGACAGACCGATGCCGGTGTCCTGAATGCTGATGCGCAGTTGCACGCTGTCTTCATGCTCTTCTTCGAGCATCGCCCGGGCTACGATGGTGCCTTCGCGGGTGAACTTGATCGCATTGCTCACAAGGTTGGTGAGGATCTGCTTGAGTCGCAACGGATCGCCCACCAGCGACAGTGGCGTATCGCGATAAACCAGGCTCACCAGCTCAAGCTCTTTGGCGTGGGCGGCCGGGGCGAGGATGTTCAGGGTGTCTTGCAGCAGGTCGCGCAGGTTGAACGGAATATGGTCGAGCACCAGTTTGCCGGCCTCGATTTTCGAGAAATCGAGAATCTCGTTGATGATCCCCAACAGGCTGTCGGCAGACTTTTCGATGGTGCCCAGGTAATCGAGCTGGCGCGGCGTCAGTTCGCTTTTTTGCAGCAGGTGCGTGAAGCCGAGAATGCCGTTGAGCGGCGTGCGGATTTCATGGCTCATGTTGGCCAGGAACTCGGACTTGATCCGGCTCGCCTCCAGGGCTTCCTTGCGCGCCAGGTCCAGCTCGATGTTCTGGATTTCGATGGTTTCCAGATTCTGACGCACGTCTTCGGTGGCCTGGTCGACGCTGTTTTGCAATTCTTCCTGAGCGTTCTGCAGCGTCCCGGCCATGCGGTTGATGCCGGACGCCAGTTCATCCAGTTCCTGGCTGCCGAGGGGCGGCAGGCGGGTTTCCAGATGGCCGTCCTTGAGTTGCGCCACGGCTTGTTTGATCTGGCTCAGTGGTCGGTTGATGGTTCGGCCCATGCGCAACGCCAGCAGCGCCGCACCGGCCAGGCCTCCGCCGATCAGCAGCAGGCTGGCGAACAGGCTGCGGTAACCGCGCAGCAGCATGCCGTTGTGGGACAGTTCGAGTTCGACCCAGCCCAGCAGGCGGTCGGCTTCATCGGGGATCAGGTCGCCGGCCAGGTTGCGGTGCTTGCCGAACACCGGCAGCAGGTAACGCGTGGCGTCATTGCCACTGCGGCGCAGCAACTGTGAACCGTTGCCCAGGGGCGCCTGATTGAGCATGGTCGGGCCGGCATGGGCCAGCGGCGTGCGGTCGGGGGCGAGGAAGGTCACCGCGCGCACGTCGGTCTGTTCCAGGGACTGGGTGGCGATGCGCTCCAGCAGCTCGTTGTCTTTGCGACCCATGGCCGGGGCCACCAACGGTGCCAGCTGTTCGGCGATCATTTCGCCGCGTTGCATGAGCTGGGCTTGCAGGTCCGATTGCTGCATCCAGGTGAAATAGCCGCCCAGGACCAACGCCATCAGGGTGGTCGGCAACAGGGTCAGTAACAGCACGCGGCCTTTAATTCCCAGTTTCTTGAGCACGCATCTCTCCTGCATCCAGCTGTTTATTGACCTGCACATGCGTCCGGCACGCGCCACCTGCGCAGTGTAGCGATTTGCATGCGGGCAATCTTCGTAAAATTGATGTCGTCATTCGTCGGTCAGTTCAATGCTTTGGCCCAGGGAGACAAACCTTGGGTTGCCCCTGGAGAGGCAATCTTGAATAATTAGCAATTGAGAATTATTTGCAGATGCTCATGACTCCCATCGCGATTGGCCATCCTCGCATCCTCTCTATCGAAGACGATCCAGTGCTCGGTGCTTATGTTTATGAGCATCTGGGGCGCTGCGGTTTTCAGGTGACCTGGTGCCAGAACGGGCAGGAAGGCCTGGCGATTGCGCGCCAGCAGGCCTTCGATGTGGTGTTGATGGATATTCTGTTGCCGGGGCTCGATGGCCTGGCGGTGTTGACCCAATTGCGCCAGAGCCATTCCACGCCAGTGGTGCTGATGTCGGCGCTGGGTGCCGAGGCGGATCGCATCAGTGGTTTTCGCCTCGGGGCCGACGATTACCTACCCAAGCCTTTCAGCATGGCCGAGTTGCGGGTGCGCATCGAAGCGATCCTGCGGCGGGTGGCGTTCGACCGTCGACCAGTGCCGATACCGACGCCCCCTGCGACGGACTGCCTGCGTTTTGACGATGAACTGGGCGAGGTCTTTTGGGGCGAGTACGCGGCCGGCCTGACCCGCAGCGAGTACCGTTTACTGGACACGCTGAACCGCAACGACGATGAAGTGTTGAGCAAGGCGTTCCTTTATCAGCAGGTATTGCAGCGCGGTTATGCGTCCCATGACCGCAGCCTCGACATGCACATCAGCCAGATTCGCCGCAAGCTCAAGGCCATCGGTTACACCGAGCGTGAAGTGCGCACGGTTTGGGGCAAAGGGTACGTATTGAGTGCGGTCGATGAAGTGGTCTGACGCGCCGGGCCGCACGGTGGCCCGGCAACAGCAACTGCTGCGCGATCTGTCCCACGAATTGCGCACGCCGCTCAGCCGGTTACGGGTGGCCTGCGAAAGCGAGCAGGACCTGGAGCAATTACGCGAGCGCATTAGCCGGGAAGTCGACGGCATGCAGCGCCTGGTCGAGGATGCGCTGCAACTGGCCTGGCTCGACACCGAGCGCACGTCTTTGCCCGATGAAGCGATCCAGGTCCAGGCCTTGTGGGCAATGCTCACGGAAAACGCTTGCTATGAAAGCAGCTGGCCGGCGAGTCAGTTGCACTGTGCGGTGGATGCCTCCTGCTGGGTGCGCGGCCATCTCAATACCCTGGCCCAGGCGCTGGAAAACATTCTGCGCAATGCCATTCGTCATTCACCGAAGGGAGCTGTCGTGACGCTCGATGGCAGGCGCGATGGCGACTTCTGGCATCTGTGGCTGGAGGACGAGGGCGGTGGGGTGGCTGACGAGGATCTTGAACGGATCTTCTCGCCGTTCATCCGGCTCGAGGGTTCACTGCCGGGGGAGGGTGGATTCGGGTTGGGGTTGAGCATCGCGAGGAATGCGGTGCAGCGGCAGGGCGGGCGGCTTTGGGCGGAGAATGCAGGGCGGGGCTTACGACTGAATATGCTGTTATTGGCTGATCTCCATGGCGACAATGATGACGCCCCCGCTCCCACAATTGATATGTGTCGACCACAAATTGCGTGATCAACCCCGGCCGCGAAGAGGCTTGCTGATTTTGCCGGAGCGTTCCCGTTATTTTGTACGACCTTTCTTAAAGGGTATCGCCGACACCTTAAGCCTGACTTGACGGAATAGACTCGCGTTTTTCCTCGTCCTCCAGGAGTTCGGTATGAATGCATCCAGCGTCCCCGGCAACGCACACGACGACCGTTTCAATGAAGTGCTTGCGCTGATTCAAAATGCCAAACAGCAGGCCATGCAGGCGGTGAATACCCAGTTGATCGAGCTGTATTGGCAGGTCGGTGCTTACATCAGCCGCAAGCTGGAACAGGCTGAGTGGGGCGATTCTGTGGTCAGCCAACTGGCTGAGCATCTGGCTCAGACTCAACCGGGGTTGCGCGGGTTTACCCGGTCGAACTTGTTTCGCATGCGCCAGTTCTATGAGACTTATCACGCTGAAGAGAAAGTCGCACCACTGGTGCGACAATTGTCCTGGTCGCATAACCTGATCATTTTCAGCCAGAGTAAACGGCCGGAAGAGCGGGAGTTCTACGTGCGTTTGGCAGTTCAGGAAAAATGGTCGAAGCGCGAACTAGAGCGTCAGTTCAAAACCGCACTGTTTGAACGAAGCGTGACCCAACCAGCAAAAATCTCAGCAGTGCTGAGACAAGCCCACCCGGCAGCGCTTGAGATATTCCGCGACGCCTACATGCTCGAGTTTCTCGACCTGCCGGGTGGCCATGCCGAAACTGATCTGCATAAAGGGCTGATGGCGCGCCTCAAAGAATTCCTGAGCGAGCTTGGCCGCGATTTCTGCTTTGTCGGTTCCGAGTATCCGCTTCAAGTGGGTGGGTGTGATTTTTCCCTGGACCTGCTGTTCTTCCACCGTGGCCTTAATTGTCTTGTAGCCATTGAGCTTAAGGTCGGTCGTTTTAAGCCGGAGTATTTGGGCAAGCTGAACTTCTATTTGGAAGCGCTGGATCGCAAGGAGCGCAAACCCCACGAAAACCCGGCCATCGGTGTGTTGCTCTGCGCCAGTAAGGATGACGAAGTGGTCGAATACGCCCTTAACCGCAGCCTGTCGCCAGCGTTGATCGCTGAATACCAGGTCCAGCTTCCGGACAAACAGCTGCTGCAGGCCAAATTGCATGAGTTTTATGCATTGAATATTGCACAAGGAGAAGAGGAGTGAACTGCTTATTCCCATAAGCCATAAGCCCCTTACTTTGCGTGATATGGCCTGCGCACGTTTGCCGGTATGATAGGCGCCCCCGCAGTTCGGATTGCGAATACGCCATGACCTTGCAGTACCCAACCATCGCCGATTGCGTCGGCAACACTCCGCTGGTCCGTTTGCAGCGCCTGCCTGGCGTCACCAGCAACACTCTTTTGCTCAAGCTCGAAGGGAACAACCCGGCGGGTTCGGTCAAGGATCGTCCGGCGCTGTCGATGATCACCCGCGCCGAATTGCGCGGGCAGATCCACGTCGGCGACACGCTGATCGAAGCGACTTCGGGTAACACCGGGATTGCCCTGGCCATGGCCGCCGCGATCAAGGGTTACAAGATGATCCTGATCATGCCGGACAACTCCAGCGCCGAGCGTAAAGCCGCGATGACGGCCTATGGTGCCGAGCTGATTCTGGTCAGCCAGGAAGAAGGCATGGAAGGCGCGCGCGACCTCGCCCAGCGAATGGAAGCCGAAGGCCGTGGCAAGGTGCTCGATCAGTTCGCCAACGGTGACAACCCCGAGGCGCATTACACCACCACCGGTCCGGAAATCTGGCGTCAGACCCAGGGCACCATCACGCATTTCGTCAGCTCGATGGGCACCACCGGCACCATCATGGGTGTCTCGCGCTACCTGAAAGAACAGAACGAGAACGTGCAGATCATCGGTCTGCAACCTATGGAAGGCTCGGCAATTCCGGGCATCCGCCGCTGGCCCCAGGAATACCTGCCAAAGATTTATCAGGCTGATCGCGTGGACCGGATCGTCGACATGGCGCAAAGCGAGGCCGAGGACGTGACCCGTCGTCTGGCGCGCGAAGAAGGCATTTTCTGCGGCGTGTCTTCGGGCGGAGCCGTGGCGGCGATGCTGCGCCTGTCCAAAGAAGTTGAAAACGCGGTGATTGTCGCGATCATCTGTGACCGTGGCGACCGTTACTTGTCGACCGGCATTTTCGACGCGCCCAACTGATGGCCAAGCAAGAGAGAGGCCTGCGCTTCCAGCCCACGGGCGGTAGCAAGGCCCCGCAAGTCCCGACCGGCAAAAAGCAGCGTTTGACCATCGAGCGCCTGGCTAATGACGGTCGCGGTATCGCGTTTTTTGAAGGTCGCACCTGGTTCGTCATCGGCGCCTTGGCCGGTGAAGAAGTCGAGGCGCGGGTCTTGGGTGCCCACGGTAAAGTGGTCGAGGCGCGTACCGAGCGGGTGTTCCAGGCCAGCCAATTGCGCCGCCCGGCACCGTGCGCCCATGCCGGTCGCTGCGGTGGTTGCAGCGTGCAGCATCTGCCCCACAACGAACAACTCGCCCTGAAACAGCGCATGCTCGCCGAGCAATTGTCGCGGGTTGCCGGCGTCGAACCCGAAGAGTGGGCTGCGCCATTGAGCGGTCCGGAATTCGGCTACCGGCGTCGTGCCCGGGTGGCGGTGCGTTGGGACATGAAGGCGAAAAAACTCGAAGTCGGTTTCCGCGCAGCTGGCAGCCAGGACATCGTCGCCATCAACGAGTGCCCGGTGCTGGTACAGCCCTTGCAACCGATCATGACCCGCTTGCCGGATATGCTGCGGCGCTTGAGCAAACCTCAGGCACTGGGGCATGTGGAATTGTTCAGCGGTTCGTCATTGGCGGTATTGCTGCGGCACATGGCGCCGTTGTCCGAAGCCGACATGACGATCCTCAAGGAATTCTGCGCGCTCCATGAGGCCCAGTTGTGGCTGCATGGCGACGGCGAGCCGCAACCGGTCGACGCCGATCAGACCCTGGGCTATCGCCTTGAACCGTGGGACTTGAACCTGGCGTATCGGCCTGGAGATTTCATCCAGGTCAACGCCGGGGTCAACGAAGCGATGATCGCTCAGGCGCTGGAATGGTTGGCGCCGAAAGCCGATGAGCGGGTTCTGGACCTGTTCTGCGGGTTGGGCAACTTTGCCTTGCCGCTGGCCAGAACCGTTCGTGAAGTGGTGGCGGTGGAAGGTGTGCAGGCCATGGTCGAGCGGGCCGCCGCGAACGCCGCTAGTAATAATTTGCATAACGCAAAATTTTTTCAGGCCGATTTATCCCAGCCTTTGGCTGATGCCGAATGGGCCAGCGAAGGCTTTTGTGCGGTACTCTTGGACCCACCTCGCGACGGTGCTTTCGAGGTGGTGCGCAAGCTTGCGTCCCTGGGTGCCGAACGATTGGTTTATGTGTCGTGCAACCCTGCAACTCTGGCGCGCGACACGGTCGAATTGATCAAGCAGGGCTACCGGTTAAAACGTGCCGGGATTCTCGATATGTTTCCTCAAACGGCGCATGTCGAGGCCATGGCGTTATTTGAAGCGAGCTAGGATGGCTCGTCTGGTCCGACTGACCGTCCGTGCCGCCACGCATCAGCCCGGCGGGGCGCCCGGACAATGAAGGTCAGCGATTTGACGCATTGAATCTGCGTCGTAGGGAAGGTAAAGCAAGATGGTACAGGTGAGAGCACACCAGCCGATCAACACTGACGGCAGTATCAATCTCGAGGCTTGGCTCGATCACGCGGTCAGTATCGATACGGCACTGGATCGCGAAGCCTTGAAAGAAGCCTGCGAGTTCGCTCGCGAGGCCGAACAACAAGCCAATGCGGCGAAAAACCTGTGGTCCGAAGGGACCTCGAGTTTCCGCACCGGCCTTGAGATCGCCGAGATTCTCGCCGACCTCAAACTCGATCAGGATTCGTTGGTCGCGGCAGTCTTGTACCGCGGCGTGCGCGAAGGCCAGATCCAGTTGCCGGCGGTCAGCCAGCGCTTCGGCCCGGTGGTCGCCAAACTGATTGACGGCGTGCAACGCATGGCGGCGATCAGCGACAGTCTGAGTCCGCGTAAATCCATGGTGATGGGCACCCAAGGCCAGGTGGAAAACCTGCGCAAGATGCTCGTGGCCATGGTCGACGACGTGCGCGTCGCGCTGATCAAACTGGCCGAGCGCACCTGTGCGATCCGTGCGGTAAAAACCGCCGATGACGAGAAGCGCAACCGCGTCGCCCGTGAAGTCTTCGACATCTACGCGCCGCTGGCTCATCGCCTCGGTATCGGTCATATCAAGTGGGAGCTGGAGGACTTGTCCTTCCGTTACCTCGAGCCCGACCAGTACAAGCAGATCGCCAAGTTGCTCCATGAGCGACGGCTGGATCGCGAGCGCTTCATCAGCGATGTGATGACCCAGCTCAAGAACGAGTTGCAGGCCACCGGCGTCGAGGCTGACATTAGCGGCCGGGCCAAACACATCTATTCGATCTGGCGCAAAATGCAGCGCAAGGGTCTGGAGTTCAGCCAGATCTACGACGTGCGCGCCGTTCGCGTGCTGGTGCCGGAAATGCGCGACTGCTACACCGCGCTCGGCATCGTCCACACCCTGTGGCGGCACATCCCGAAAGAGTTCGACGACTACATCGCCAACCCGAAAGAGAACGGCTACCGCTCGCTGCACACCGCGGTAATCGGCCCTGAAGGCAAGGTGCTGGAAGTGCAGATACGCACTCACGCCATGCACGAAGAAGCCGAGTTGGGTGTCTGCGCGCACTGGCGTTACAAGGGCACCGACGTCAAGTCCGGCTCGAACCACTACGAAGAGAAAATCTCCTGGCTGCGTCAGGTTCTCGAGTGGCACGAAGAGCTGGGCGATATCGGCGGCCTTGCCGAACAGCTGCGGGTCGATATCGAGCCGGACCGGGTTTATATCTTCACTCCCGACGGTCACGCCATCGACTTGCCGAAGGGCGCGACGCCGCTGGACTTCGCCTACCGCGTGCACACCGAAATCGGTCACAACTGCCGCGGCGCCAAGATCAACGGGCGCATCGTACCGCTCAACTACAGCCTGCAAACCGGTGAACAGGTCGAGATCATCACCAGCAAGCACGGCACCCCAAGCCGCGACTGGCTGAACCCGAACCTGGGTTACATCACCACGTCGCGGGCGCGGGCGAAGATCGTTCACTGGTTCAAGTTGCAGGCCCGCGATCAGAACGTCGCGGCCGGTAAAACCTTGCTTGAACGCGAACTCAGTCGCCTCGGTCTGCCGCAGGTGGATTTCGACAAGCTGGCCGAAAAGGCCAACATGAAGACCGCCGAAGACATGTTCGCTGCGTTGGGCGCAGGCGATTTGCGCCTGGCGCAACTGGTGAACCTGGCGCAGCAACTGGTCGAGCCGGAACGCGGCAACGAACAGCTGGAGCTGATCCCGCGCAAAGCCACCGGCTATAAACCGGGCAAGCGCGGCGATATCCAGATCCAGGGCGTCGGCAACCTGATGACCCAGATGGCCGGTTGCTGCCAGCCATTGCCGGGGGACGCCATCGTCGGTTACATCACCCAGGGCCGTGGCGTGAGCATCCACCGTCAGGACTGCGCCTCGGTGCTGCAACTGGCCGGGCGCGAGCCGGAGCGGATCATCCAGGTCAGCTGGGGCCCGGTGCCGGTGCTCACCTATCCGGTGGACATCATCATTCGCGCTTACGACCGTTCCGGTCTGCTGCGTGACGTGTCGCAGGTGCTGCTCAACGAGCGGATCAACGTGCTGGCGGTCAACACCCGCTCGAACAAAGAGGACAACACTGCGTTGATGTCCCTGACCATCGAGATTCCGGGGCTGGATGCGCTGGGGCGGTTGCTGGGGCGGATCTCCCAGTTGCCGAACATCATCGAAACCCGCCGTAACCGCACACCGTGAGAAACCTTCACGGAAATTGATGGTGTAGAGATTGATAAAAGATGTATTCACTTGAAGACCTGCTGCACCTGATGAACCGTCTGCGCGACCCGCAGTACGGCTGTCCGTGGGACATCAAGCAAACCTACGCCACCATCGTCCCGCACACCCTGGAAGAAGCCTACGAAGTCGCCGATGCTATTGAACGCGGCGATTTCGATCACTTGCAGGGTGAGTTGGGCGACTTGTTATTCCAGGTGGTTTATTACAGCCAACTGGCTCGGGAAGAAGGGCGCTTCGAATTCGCTGGCGTGGTCGACAGCATCACGCGCAAGTTGATCCGCCGTCATCCTCACGTATTTCCCACCGGTGATCTGTACGCGCCGCTGGACGTCCCGCGTCTGAATGAAGAGCAGGTCAAGCAACGCTGGGAAGAGATCAAGGCCGAAGAACGCGCCGAGAAGTCTTCGGCGCCGGAGCAGTTGTCCTTGCTCGATGACGTACCTGCGGCACTGCCGGCGTTGTCCCGTTCGGCAAAACTGCAGAAGCGCGCAGGGCAAGTCGGTTTCGATTGGCCGGACGCCTTGCCGGTGCTCGACAAGGTTCGCGAAGAGCTCGATGAAGTGCTCGAAGCCATGGCCGACAATGACTCGGTGGCGATTGCCGATGAAGTCGGCGACTTGCTGTTTTCCGTGGTCAATCTGGCGCGTCACCTCAAGGTCGATCCGGAAACCGCACTGCGTGGCGCGAACACAAAATTTGAAAGACGCTTCCGATTTATCGAACAGGCATTGCGCGACACCCACCGTCCCATAGAAGATTGCACCCTCGAAGAGTTGGACGCCTTGTGGGGCGAAGCCAAACGTCAGGAAAAGAATTTGCCCAGCTGCGGCTGAGCTGTTGCCTAAGTGAGTAAGCACCATGAGCCTTTCCCTTCGCGACCAGTTGCTCAAAGCAGGGCTGGTCAACCAAAAGCAGGCCAAACAGGTCGGCAAAGAAAAACAGAAACAACAGCGTCTGGCCCACAAAGGCCAGATCGAACTCGATGACTCCCAGCAGCGTGCGGCTCAGGAAGCCATGGCCGAGAAGGTCAAGCGCGACCAGGAGCTCAACCGTCAGCAGCAGGAGAAGGCCGAGCAGAAGGCCCGAGCCGCCCAGGTCAAGCAATTGATCGAAGTCTCGCGCCTGCCCAAGCTGAACACCGAGGACTACTACAACTTCGTCGACGACAAGAAGGTCAAGCGCATCAGCGTCAACACCCTGATGCGCAACAAGCTCAGCAGCGGTTCCCTGGCGATCGTGCATCACGCTGGCGGTTACGAAGTGATCCCTCGTGAAGCGGCCCTGAAGATTCAGGAGCGCGACCCACAGCGCATCGTGCAGCTGAATGTGAAGACAGAAGAAGTCAGCACCGAAGACGATCCGTACGCGGCCTATCAGATTCCTGACGATCTGATGTGGTAAGCCGTTAGCAGCTGCAACAACGACAAACCCCGCTCATGGCGGGGTTTGTCATTTTCAATGCGGTGGTTATGCAGAACGCGCTTCGCGTTGCTGCTCCAGTGATTCCAGTTCGGCCTTGTATTGGTGGGCTTCGGTCTCGGAGTGGAACATCCCGACCAGCAGGTCTTGTTGATGTACATCCCAGATGCGGATACCGGCGGCGATGCCTTCATGGGACATATGTGAATCGTCGCGTTCAGTTACTTTTACAGTCATCTGCTAGCTCCAATCTCTGTTATCTGCAGCAAGGCGTGTGCAGGCCTTTGTTATAAGTTTTGTTAGCTGGCTAAGTAAACGACTGAAATCGGTAACGGATTTTTGCAAAAACGGAGAAAGTGCTGCAGCCCGCGAAATACGCGACATTCAGTCGCAGGCTGTTGAGTTCCATGACAAATGTTTCATGTTTCAAGGGCTGTCTGGCCGTAGATAAAACCTGGCAAAAAAAAACGCCCCGAACCAGTCGGGGCGTTTTTATGTGTGGCGTAGGCGGGGTATTACTTACCCTGCCAGCGCTTCAGTACCAGCGTGGCGTTGGTGCCGCCGAAGCCGAAGCTGTTGCTCATCACGGTGTTGATGGTGGCGTCTTCGCGAGTCTTGGTCAGGATTGGCATGTCTGCCACTTCCGGGTCCAGTTCGTCGATGTTGGCGGAACCCGCCATGAAGTTGCCTTCCATCATCAGCATGCAGTAGATCGCTTCGTGAACGCCGGCGGCGCCCAGGGAGTGACCCGACAGGCTCTTGGTGGAGCTGATGGCCGGAGCGTTGTCGCCGAACACTTCACGCACACCTTTCATTTCCATCACGTCGCCGACCGGAGTCGAGGTGCCGTGGGTGTTCAGGTAGTCGATCGGTGCGTCGACGGTGGACATAGCCATCTGCATGCAGCGGATGGCACCTTCGCCGCTTGGGGCGACCATGTCGTAGCCATCGGAAGTCGCGCCGTAGCCAACGATTTCCGCGTAGATCTTCGCGCCGCGGGCCAGAGCGTGTTCCAGCTCTTCGACCACGACCATGCCGCCACCGCCGGCGATGACGAAACCGTCACGCTTGGCGTCGTAGGCACGGGAAGCTTTTTCCGGGGTTTCGTTGTACTGGCTGGACAGGGCGCCCATGGCGTCGAACAGGAACGACTGGCTCCAGTGCTCTTCTTCACCGCCGCCGGCGAATACGATGTCCTGCTTGCCCATCTGGATCTGTTCCATGGCGGTACCGATGCAGTGAGCACTGGTGGCGCAGGCAGAAGCGATGGAGTAGTTCAGGCCCTTGATCTTGAACGGGGTGGCCAGGCAAGCGGAGACAGTGCTGCTCATGGTCCGCGTTACGCGGTATGGGCCGACACGCTTGACGCCTTTCTCGCGCAGGATGTCCAGCGCTTCCATCTGGTTCAGCGTGGAGGCGCCACCGGAACCGGCGATCAGGCCGGTACGCGGGTTGGAAACTTGCTCTTCGGTCAGGCCGGAGTCTGCGATGGCATCTTTCATGGCCAGGTAGGCGTAAGCCGCCGCGTGGCCGACGAAGCGATAGATCTTGCGATCGATCAGCTCTTCGAGGGGAAGGTCAATGGAGCCGGAAACCTGGCTACGCAGACCCATTTCGGCATATTCCGGGTTGAACCGGATGCCAGGGCGGCTTGCACGCAGGTTAGCGGAGACGGTCTCTTTGTCATTGCCCAGGCACGAAACGATGCCCAGACCAGTGATAACGACGCGGCGCATGCGGATAACCCTTAGAAGTTGTCAGTGGAGGTGAAAACGCCGACCCGAAGGCCTTCGGCGGTATAGATTTCGCGGCCGTCGACAGTCACGGAACCATCGGCGATGGCCATGTTCAGCTTGCCTTTGAGGACGCGTTTGATATGGATGTTATAGGTGACTTTCTTGGCGGTCGGCAGTACCTGGCCAAAGAATTTCACTTCGCCCGAACCCAGGGCGCGACCGCGGCCCGGCAGGCCTTGCCAGCCGAGGAAGAAACCGACCAGTTGCCACATGGCATCGAGGCCCAGGCAGCCCGGCATCACCGGATCACCTTCGAAGTGGCAGGCGAAGAACCACAGGTCTGGAGTGATATCCAGCTCGGCGACCAATTCACCTTTGCCGTACTTGCCACCCTCTTCGGAGATCAGGGTGATGCGATCGACCATCAGCATGTTCGGGGCGGGCAGTTGCGCGTTACCCGGGCCGAACAGCTCACCACGACTGCAGCGCAGCAGGTCTTCCCGAGTAAAGGCGTTTTGTTTGGTCATGCGAGCTCCTCAATAGTCCATGCGGCAGGGGGGCGAATCTTCCCGGCCGATCGAAGCGTTCATGCCTCGAGTCAGCAGCCTACTCATAGACTATTGCGTTGTAGTGAAAGTCACAGCACCAAGGACATGAATGTACACTTGTGCACTGAAATTATTATTCAAGCCCCTTTTAGGGCCTGTTCGGGTGCCTAAGACTGCCGCACTTTCGTCTTTCACGCCAGTCGCAGATCGTCGAAAGGCCTGCACTACTGCACCCAACGCTGCAGAATTTGCTGCAGATCAGTGCGTTTAAAGGGCTTGGCCAGGTAATCGTTCATTCCCGCGGACAAACAGGCTTCACGATCGCCCTGCAAGGCGTTGGCCGTCAGGGCGATGATCGGCACGTCAGCGCAGCCGGGCAGTTGGCGAATCTGTCGGGTGGCCTCGTAGCCGTCAATGACCGGCAGTCGGCAATCCATCAGAATCGCTTCGAAAATCAGGCTCTCGGCGCTGCGCACCGCTTGTGCGCCATCGGTGACAACGCTGACAGTAAAGCCCAGGCTGCGCAACATTGCTTCGACGACGGTGCGGTTGACCGGGTTGTCTTCCACCAGCAACACATTGCGACCTTCGCCGTGGCCATTGCCGGTATGTACTCGCGGCGTCAGCACCGGCAACGACTGCTTATACAGCGCCAAAGGAATTTCCAGGGTGAACACCGAGCCGACGCCTTCTTCGCTCTGAGCACGCAAGGTGCCGCCCATTCGTTCTGCCAGGGTGCGGGCAATCGGCAGCCCCAGCCCGGTGCCACCGTAACGTCTTGAAATAGAACTGTCGGCCTGCTGGAACGCGTTGAACATCAATTCCAGGCTTTCGGCCGGGATGCCGATCCCGCTGTCGCGCACGGTGCAGGTGAACCACAGCAATTCGTGATCCAGCGACTGCCACTGCGGTTCGATCGTGACGCGGCCCCGTTCGGTGAATTTCAGCGCATTGCCGACCAGGTTGACCAGTATCTGCCGGATCCGCGTCGGGTCGCCCTGAACCTGCAGGGCGCGCATGTCCTCGGGGATCTGCAGTTGCAGGTCAAGCCCGCGTTGCACTGCGCTGTGCTGGAACGACTGGGCGCAACTGGTGATCAGGTCCGCGAGGTTGAATGCAATGTGCTCCAGCTCCAGTTCCGAGCGTTCGATGCGCGAGAAGTCGAGAATGTCGTTGATCACTTTGAGCAGGTGTTCAGTCGATTCAGAAGCCAGCGCGGCGTACTCGATCTGTTCCTCGGTCATCGCGGTGGTTTCCAGCAGTTGCAGCATGCCCAGCACGCCATTCATCGGCGTGCGCAGCTCATGACTCATCATCGCCAGGAATTCGGATTTGGCGTTGTTGGCCTTTTCCGCTTCCTCGCGGGTCTGGATCAATTGCGCCATGGCCTGATGCTGTTCGCGGCTGGCTTGTTCAAGGCCCTGGGCAAGGTTGTTGATGTGTTGCGACAGGGCGCCCAGTTCGGTGTCATCGACAATCGGCAGGGGCGTTTTGTAGTCGCCTTTCTGGATCGCCTTGACCGCATTGCCGATGTCGTGGATCGGTTGCGACAGGCTGCTGGCCAGGCGCCGAGCCAGCAGAAAGGTAAACAGCAGGGCGAACAGGGCCAGGATCCCTGCCTTGAACAGGATTTCCTGTTGGCGCTGGTTGAAGGCGTCATTGGACAGACCGACGATCACCCGGCCCAGATAATCCTCTCCCGGCTTCGTGGGGGCGGTGCGGCTGTTCTGGAAGAAGTCATTGTTGAGCGCGATGCGTTGCAGCCGCACCGGTGCCTGGAACACTTCGACCTGGTGCGAGCGATTGTGGGTTTCCGACGGTTGTTCGACGTACACCAGAACCCGGTTGGTGCTGTCCTGAACCTCCAGAAAACGCACATTGGGCGTGGCCAGGGTGGCTTTGAGCAAACTCTCGAGCACGTCGTTATTACCCGAGATCACCCCGTATTCGGTGGCCGGCGCCAGTTGGTTGGCGATCAGTTGACCGGTGTGGTTGAGTTCCTGGCGCAGGTCCTGGATTCGCACGAAGGTGAAAAAACTGATCAGCAGCAACGTCAGCAGCAGCGCCGGGCCGAGGCTGATGATCTGGGTACGGGTATTGATGTCCCAACCGCTATGGAAGGTCATGGGCGATGTTCTCCTTCGGCCAGCTGTGTTGCGACAGAAGCTTCATTCATCGGTTCAATGCTTAATGAACGAGCCACTTGCGGGTTGCTCAAGACCTTGAAGTGCTGCGGATAAAGGGTGCGCGGCCAGGTGCTGGAGGGGCGGTCGAGCAGTTCGTCGAGAATCTTCAGCCAATCGCTCTGATCGCTGTAGGTGCTGGCGAGGCTGCCCGCCCTGACGAAGGCGGCATTGGGACCGATCAGCGGCAACTGCCGTGCGTAGCTGCTGAGCAGTAGGTTTTTCACGGTTTTGGGGTTGTACAGATCAGGATCATCCAGGCCCAGCAGCACATCGCTGTTTTTCAGCAGGGCCTGCAACGGGCGGCTGTCATTGGTGTTGTCCCAACGCTCGGTGACCACTTCAAGGCCCAGGGGCAGGGCAGCCTGATGCAGTTCCTTCAGCAGGAATTCGCTGTGGCTGTCGAAAAGCACGCCGACACGTCGAGCCTCGGGCAGGACGAGTCGGGTCAGGCGCAATTGTCGATCCAGCGGCGGATCGCTCCAGAGCAGGCTCAGGTGCGGTGGCGAAACATCGCCAAAGCGTTGGTGGGCTTGCAGACGGCTGATGCGCAGCACCAGCGTTGCCGGGCCTTGGGTGTCTTGCAGGCGCCAGTCGAGGCTTTGCAAGTCGAGCAGAATCAGGCGGGTGCCCGTGGGCAGTTGGCCGGGTGCCGGCAAGCTGGCGACCGGCTGGAAACGCACGCTGTCGGTGGGGCGCAACTCGCTCAGAGCCTGGACGAAAGACTGCACGCCAGGGCTGTCGTCGGCGCCGGTCAGCAGAATGTCGGCGGCCCGGGCCGGCAGATTGCACAGCAGCCCGGCAAACACCAGGCACAGCCCGGCCAGCAGGCGGCCAAGGGTTGGCGTCTTCCGTGGCAGGCAATACGGCATCTTAAAACTCCAGCTCCGCGCTGAAGTAGAGCACCCGGCGTTCGTCGTAGTTGTTGTCGACGAAAGTGGTGGGCTGATTGTCGAGGCGTTGCTGGAGGATCCCGGCCAGCTCCAGATTGGCCTTGCCCAGGCCGATGCGTTTGGCGATGCGGGTGTCGACCCGTTCGAAGCGGTAACCGTTGAGGGCGTCGGCACCATAGTAGAAGAGCGCACTGTTCCAGCCCTGGCCCCAGTTGCGCAGCCAACCGGCGGAGCCGCTGTTGCGCGCCGTTTGTTGTGCATCCAGCGGGTTGCTCGCCTCGGCATCGACATAGGCGTACGTCAGGCGCAGACGATCGGTGCTGCTGACGCGCCAGTCCAGTTGGGTTTCCGTCCCTGAGAATCGTGAGCTGTTCGAGTTGCTGGCAATGTACTGATTGTTGCGCAGCGGTTCGCTGATCATGCCGTTGATTTCGTCGTAGAACAGCTTTACATCGACCGTCAGCCCCCAGTCTGTGAAGTAGCCGTTGTAGCCCAATTCCCGGGAGCGCATGCGTTCCTGTTCGAGGTCACCCGGGCCACGGGTCCTGACGAAATAGCGGACGCTGGTCTGGCCATAGGCACTGGGTTGCAGGTTGGTCACCTGGTAACTCCAGTTGACGCTGTTCTCGAACATGTCCGGCGAGCGGACGGCTTCTGAATACACCGCGCGCAAACCGTGACGCGGAGTGATCAGATAGTTGACCGCCACCCGCGGGGTCAGCGAACTGCCGGTCAATTGTGTGTCTTCGAACATCGCCCCGCCTTGCAGCAACCAGTGCTCGGTGGCGCGCCACTCGAGTTGGCCGAACGCCCGCCAGGTGGTGTCGTCGAGCGTGCCATTGAAGTAGGTCTCGGAATCGGCCCGGTCGTAACGATAGTTCATGCCGCTGACCAGCCGCAGCGTGTCGGACAGGCTGAGGGTGTCTTGCAGTTCGAGGTCGTAGCGCGACTCTCGGGCACTCTGGTCGATGTCGCCGCACAGCGTTTTGTTCGCGCCGTTTCGCCATTGCGCCAGAACCTGATTGGCCAAGTCTTGTTCTGCCGCTGTACCGGGGGGCGCGCCGGTGAAACGAGCGATGTTGCGCGCCAGGCGTTCGGTGTAATTGGGATTGAGCTGCCAAAGTTGGGTCAGCTCCGGGCTGAACGAGATCTCGGCATCGCAGGCACGCCAAGTCTGCTGACGATCCCAGTGTTGCGCCGAGCCTTGAATATAAAGGCTGTGATCAGGGTTGATGTCCAGGTTCCAGCGCAGCGAGCCCGCGTAGTCCTTGGCGATGACGTCGGAATTGTTCCCAGCGGCGGTAATCCCTGAGAACACCGGGCGGTAGGTATAGGGGCGCTGGTTGCTCCCGTCCTTGGCGTTCAGTTGCCAGTCGATGCTCTGGTTTTCATTGAGTGTCTGGCTGACGGCCAGGCTGAAGCGGTTCAAGCGACGGCTGTCGCGGTAATCGGCGCCGGTGCGGTCCGAGTCGAAGCCATCGTCTTGTTGCCCGGACAACGACAGGCGCAAGTCGCCGCTGTCCCAGCCCATGCCCTGGCTGGCGTAGAAATCGTTGATGCCGCGTTGGCCTCGGGTGATTTTCAGCCGCGTGCCGTGGCTGTCGGCCGGTTTGCGGGTGATGATATTGACCACCGCCATCAGCGCGTTGGCGCCGTAGCTGACGGTGTTCGGCCCACGGAAAACCTCGATGCGCTCGATGTCTTCCATGGCCACCGGAATATCACTCCAGTCCACCGTGGCCAGGCCCGCGCGGTACACCGAGCGGCCGTCGATCAGCACTTGCATGCGCCGCGCTTCGCTGGCGTTGGTGCCGTGGTAGTTCACCGCCGCCTGGTTGCCGCTGATATTGCCGACCATCATCCCCGGCACCAGCCGCAGCAACTCGCTGATGTCCCGCGCGCCGCTGGCGTTGATCAGTTCGCTGTCGATCACCGTCATGCTGCCCGGCACGGCCGCCGGCGACTGCTTCAGGCGCGTCGCGGTGAGCACTTGCGGCAACGGATCGTTGTCCAGGAACAGGTCGTCGGCCAGCAATGGCGAGCTGAACATCAGCGCCAGCACCAGTGGCGAGCGAGGAGAGGGAGAGCCAAAAGACACGGCACGGCCTTGATAGCGATTAATTGGCGCGCATGTTAACCGAGCGCAATGACTTTTCCAGTCACGTTGTGGGCATTTTCCTCGGTTTTCTTGGTCTTCTTCCTACAAGTGCCGGTAATTGATGTCGGGGCTGGCCGCCACTGGGCCGCTCCGTATAATGCGGGCATCGCCACTGGTATGGATTAACGGATTGCATATGACTGAACAGCGCCCAATTGCGGTCCTGGGAGGCGGAAGTTTTGGTACCGCCGTGGCTAATCTGCTGGCCGAGAACGGGCATCAGGTGCGGCTGTGGATGCGTGACCCCGAGCAGGCCGAGGCCATTCGGGTCAATCGCGAGAACCCGCGTTACCTCAAAGGCATCAAGATTCTTCCGGCGGTGGAGGCAGTCACAGACCTGCAAGCCACGCTGGAAGCCTGCGACCTGTGCTTCGTCGCGTTGCCCTCCAGCGCGCTGCGCTCGGTGCTGGCGCCTTACGCTCAGCTTCTGAGCGGCAAAATGCTGGTGAGCCTGACCAAAGGCATCGAAGCCCATACGTTCAAGCTGATGAGCCAGATTCTTGAAGACATCGCCCCGCAAGCGCGCATCGGCGTGCTGTCGGGACCGAACCTGGCCCGTGAAATCGCCGAACACGCGCTGACCGCCACGGTGGTCGCCAGCGAAGACGAAGACCTTTGCCAGCAGGTCCAGGCCGCGCTGCATGGCCGGACCTTTCGTGTATACGCCAGCGCCGACCGCTTTGGCGTGGAGCTGGGCGGGGCGCTGAAAAACGTTTACGCCATCATCGCCGGCATGGCAGTGGCGTTGGGCATGGGCGAAAACACCAAGAGCATGCTGATTACCCGGGCGCTGGCGGAAATGACCCGCTTCGCGGTCAGTCAGGGTGCCAACCCGATGACGTTCCTGGGGCTGGCGGGCGTCGGCGATTTGATCGTCACCTGCTCATCGCCGAAAAGCCGCAACTACCAGGTCGGGTTTGCCCTTGGCCAGGGCTTGAGCCTGGAGGACGCGGTGACGCGTCTGGGCGAAGTGGCCGAAGGCGTGAATACCCTCAAGGTGCTCAAGGCCAAGGCTCAGGAAGTAGGCGTGTACATGCCGCTGGTCGCCGGATTGCACGCGATTCTGTTCGAAGGGCGCACGCTTGATCAGGTGATTGGGTTGTTGATGCGTGGCGAACCGAAAACCGACGTGGACTTTATTTCCCCCAGTGGTTTCTAAGCATTTAACCGATACGAGCAGGGAGCGAGACAGACATGAACGATCCGAAAGTAGAAGAAGGCAAGTACGAATCCATCCTGCTGCGGGTGCTGTGGATGATTGTCTATGTGCTGGTCTGGCAAGTGGCGCAATTGATCCTCGGCGCGGTGGTGCTGGTGCAGCTGATCTATCGTTTGATATATGGCGCACCGAGCGCCAGCCTGATGAATTTCGGCGACAGCCTGAGCCAGTTTCTGGCGCAGATCGGTCGTTTCGGCAGCTTTCACAGCGACCAGAAGCCCTGGCCGTTCGCCGACTGGCCAGCGCCGCGTACACCGGAAGGTGAAGCCCCGCACGTTGTGGCGCCGGCGCCGCATCCGGCCCGAGATGAGGAACCGAAACTATGAAACTCTGGGTATTGCGTCATGGTGAAGCCGAACCTCACGGTACCCGCCCGGACTCCGAGCGGGCCCTGACCGATAAGGGGCGCAAAGAGGTGAAGCGCATCGCGGCGAAATTGAAGGGCAAACACCTGACTGCCATTTATGCCAGCCCTTACCTGCGAGCACAGGAGACCGCAATGCTGGTGCGTAAGGAACTGGGTTTTGCACCGGAGATTCGCACCGTCGAATGGCTGACGCCCGACAATAATCCGCAAGCGGTGGCGGAGCAGTTGGTTTCCGTGGATCACGCGCTGCTGGTCAGCCACAACCCGCTGGTCGGTAACCTGCTGGGCTATTTGCAGCATGGTCACGTGCAAGACCCTGAGAGAGTCGGCACCGCCGGGCTGGCGGAGCTTGAGGGCGACGAGCTGCTGGTTGGGGCGATGAAGCTCAACGGCATCAAAACCCCATAACCGGCTCCCACAGAACGCTGATTTTTGTGTGAAATAGTCAACCAAGCACTTGCTTGGTTGACTACGCTTGCTCCAGACCAGAAATATGGGAGCAAGTCGCATGTCTGCTGCTTTTCGTTTGCCACTGGACGTCTTCTACGAGCGCGAAGCCCGTCATCCGCGCCAGCGCTTTCTGGTCCAGCCGACAGGGGGTGGCCAGGTTGAGACGCTGACCTGGGCCGACGTCGGTCATCAGGCGCGTTGTGCCGCCCACTGGCTGCGGGCTCGCGAATTGCCGCAAGGCAGCCACATCGCATTGATCTCGAAAAACTGTGCCCACTGGATCATCGCCGACCTGGCGATCTGGATGGCCGGGCATGTCTCGGTGCCGCTGTACCCCAATCTGACCGCCGATTCCGTGGCCCAGGTGCTCGATCATTCTGAAGCTACACTGGCGTTCATCGGCAAGCTGGATGACTGGCCGGGCATGTCCGTCGGGATTAGGCCTGACCTGCCGACCATCAGCCTGCCGCTGTGCCCGGTGGGCACTTTCGATTTCAGCTGGGCCGACCTGCAACGCAGCTCACCGATTCAGGACGACCCCAAACCCGCCGCCGATCAACTGGCAACCATCATTTACACCTCTGGCACCACGGGCCAGCCCAAAGGCGTGATGCACAGTTTCGGCACGCTGGGATTTGCCACCACCCATGGCACCCGGTTGTTTGGCCTGAATGAGTCGGATCGCCTGCTGTCCTACCTGCCGCTGTGCCATGTCGCCGAGCGGATGTTCGTCGAGCTGGCAGCGATCTACACCGGGCAAACGGTGTTTTTCGCCGAGAGCCTCGACACCTTCCTCACCGATTTGCAGCGTGCCCGACCGACCGCGCTGTTCGGCGTGCCACGCATCTGGACCAAATTCCAGATGGGCGTGTACGGCAAGATCCCGGCAAAACGCCTCGACTTCCTGCTCGGCCTGCCTTTCATCGGCAAACGGGTAGGGCACAAAGTCCTCGCCGGGCTGGGGCTGGACGCTTTGCGCATCGCCTTGTCCGGCGCGGCGCCAGTGCCGCAGACCTTGTTGCATTGGTACCAAAAACTGGGGCTGGACGTGCTGGAGGTGTACGGCATGACCGAAAGCTGCGGTTACTCCCACATCGGCCTGCCCGGTCAAAACAACCCCGGCTGGATCGGCAAGCCCTGCCCGGAGGTCGAGGTGCGCATCGAGCCGTCCGGCGAAGTGCTGGTGCGCAGTGGCGCGACCATGCTCGGCTATTTCAAGGAGCCTTTGAAAACCGCCGAAACCCTCACCGAGGACGGCTTCCTGCGCACCGGTGACAAGGGCGAGGAAGACGCAGAGGGCAACCTGCGCCTGACCGGGCGCCTGAAGGAAATCTTCAAGACCAGCAAAGGCAAATACGTGGCCCCGGCGCCAATCGAGAATCGTCTGGCGGTGCATTCGCGGATCGAACAAGTGTGCGTGGTCGGCGATGGTTTGAGCGCGCCACTGGGGTTGTGCGTGTTGTCGGCGGTCGGTCAGCAGGACGCCAGCGGGACGGCGAGGGCGGGTTTGCATTCAAGCCTGGAACAACTGCTGGAGGAGGTCAACGGCGTCCTCGACAGGCATGAACGCTTGTATCGGCTGGTGGTGGTCAAGGACAGTTGGGCGGTGGAAAACGGCTTCCTGACACCGACCCTGAAGATCAAGCGCAACATGATCGAAGCGGCTTACGGTGCGCGCTTCGAAGAATGGAGCGCGCGCAGCGAGGCGGTGCTGTGGCAGGATTGAGTCACGAACAACACCAACAAAGGAACGCAACGATGACTCTGTGGCGCACCACTCCCAACATCGAGCAGTTGAACGCTATCCAGAAAAACACCATCGGCGAAGTGCTGGATATTCGCTTCGAAGCCTTCGATGACGAGTCGCTGACCGCGAGCATGGTCATCGACCACCGTACGCACCAGCCTTATGGCTTGCTGCACGGCGGCGCTTCGGTGGTGCTGGCCGAAACCGTTGGCTCGATGGCCAGTTTCCTGTGCATCGACGCCAGCAAGTTTTATTGCGTGGGCCTGGAAATCAACGCCAACCATTTGCGCGGTCTGCGCAGCGGGCGGGTGACGGCGGTGGCCAAGGCGATTCACATCGGGCGCACCACCCATGTCTGGGATATTCGCTTGACCAGTGATGAGGGCAAGGCCAGTTGTGTGTCGCGGCTGACCATGGCGGTGGTGCCGTTGGGGGAGAAACCGCCGGCGCGATGAGTTTCGGCATGGTCTGTGTAGCAAGGCGAGGGGGCATTCTTGCTCCCCCGCCATAGCCCTGACCCGACTGTCATCATTCCTGTCAGTTACGGTCATTGCTGTAGGACGCCGTCTTACGGACAATCAACGTCTGTTTTTCGCACATGGATCCGTCGGTATGCCGCAACAGATATTTTTCGCCCACGCCAATGGCTTCCCTTCGGGGACCTACAGCAAGTTGTTCGCGGCGCTGGCGCCCGAGTACCAGGTGGCGCATCTGGAGCAGCACGCCCATGACCCGCGTTTTCCGGCGGACGACAACTGGAACAATCTGGTGGATGAGCTGATTCATCACCTCCAGCAGCAGCCGGAGCCGGTCTGGGGCGTCGGCCACTCTTTCGGCGGCGTGCTGCACCTGCACGCCGCGTTGCGCTGCCCTGAGCTGTATCGCGGCGTGGTCATGCTCGATTCACCGGTGCTGACCCGCACCGATCAATGGGTGATCCGTGCCGCCAAACGCTTTGGTTTCATCGATCGCCTGACCCCGGCCGGTCGCACGTTGGGACGACGGGAAGAGTTCGCCGATCTGGAAGCGGCCCGCCTGTATTTCGCCGGTAAAACCCTGTTTCGTGGCTTCGACCCGGAATGCTTCGAAGCCTATCTTCAACATGGTTTGCAAAAGGTCGGCGACAAGCTGCGCCTGCGTTTCGACCCGGCCACGGAAATCAGCATCTACCGCGGCGTACCGCACACCAGCCCTGGCCGCGCGCGACAGTTGAAAGTGCCGCTGGCAGTAGTTCGCGGGCACAAGAGCCGCGTGGTGATGCGTCATCACGCCCGATCCGTCGGGCGCATGCCGCTGGGCGAGTCCTTGACCCTGCCCGGTGGCCACATGTTTCCCCTCGAACGTCCACAAGACACGGCCACGCTGCTGAAGAATCTGTTCAGTCGCTGGGACAGTCGCCGCCAACAGGATTGCGCATGAGCAGCGTTGTTGAAGAAGTTCGCCTGAGCCTGCCGCATATCGAGTTGGCGGCGCACCTGTTCGGTCCCGAGGACGGTTTGCCGGTGATTGCCTTGCACGGCTGGCTGGACAACGCCAACAGCTTTGCCCGGTTGGCGCCGAAGCTCAACGGCTTGCGCATCATCGCGCTGGACATGGCCGGGCACGGTCACTCGGGGCATCGGCCGAACGGCGCCGGTTACGCGCTGTGGGACTACGCCCACGACGTGTTGCAAGTGGCCGAGCAGTTGGGATGGAAACGTTTTGCGCTGCTGGGGCATTCCCTGGGGGCAATTGTCTCGCTGGTGCTGGCTGGCTCGTTGCCGGAGCGGGTGACTCACCTGGCGTTGATCGACGGCATCATTCCTCCTACGGACAAAGGCGAAAACGCCGCCGAGCGCATGGGCATGGCCCTGCAAGCGCAGCTGGACCTGCGGGAAAAACGAAAACCGGTCTACAACACCCTCGACCGGGCCATCGAAGCGCGCATGAAAGGCTTGGTGGCGGTCAGTCGCGAAGCTGCTGAACTGCTGGCCCAGCGCGGCTTGATGCCGGTGCCGGGCGGTTATACCTGGCGCACCGACAGCCGCCTGACGCTGCCGTCGCCGCTGCGTCTGACCACTGAGCAGGCAATGGCTTTCGTCCAGCGCGTCAGTTGTCCTGCACACCTGGTGGTCGCGGCTGACGGCATGCTCGCCAAACATCCCGAGTTGCTGGAGCGTCTACCCTTTAGCCATGAACAGTTGCCTGGCGGCCATCACTTGCACCTCAATGACGAACCCGGTGCCGGTCTTGTCGCAGACTGTTTCAATCGGTTCTTCGCCGTTCCTTGACTTGCGTCGGGCAACTGTCGAGGCTGGGCGGGTTGAAATGGGAGACAACCATGATAGATCTGTACACAGCTGCGACCCCGAATGGCCACAAGGTCTCTATCGTGCTCGAGGAGCTCGGCCTGCCCTACACGGTGCATGCCTTGAGTTTCGACAAAAAGGAACAGAAGTCCGAGGAGTTCCTCAAGATCAACCCCAATGGCCGGATTCCGGCGATTGTCGACCGCGCCAATGGCGATTTCGCCGTGTTCGAGTCCGGCGCGATTCTGATTTACCTCGCCGAGATGACCGGCAAACTGCTGCCCCAGGATCCGAAAGGGCGCTCGGTGGTGTTGCAGTGGCTGATGTTTCAGATGGGCGGCATCGGCCCGATGCAGGGCCAGGCCAACGTGTTTTTCCGCTACTTCCCGGAAAAGCTCCAGGGCGCCATCGATCGCTATCAACATGAAACCCGACGCTTGTATGAAGTGCTCGACACGCGTCTGCAAGCCGTGGAGTTTCTGGCGGGCGAGTACAGCATTGCCGATATCGCGACCTTTCCGTGGGTCCGTGGTCATGACTGGTCCGGTGTCTCGGTGGACGGCTTGCCGGCCTTGCAGCGCTGGCTGGCCGCCCTCGAGGCGCGCCCTGCGGTGCAGCGCGGTTTGCGGGTGCCGGAGCGCATCGATGATGCCAGTGTCATCAAGGGTGCCCAGGCCATGTTGATCCGATGAGCCTGTCCATGCGTTCACTCACTCTGCTGGCGCTATGCAGTTTCAGTCCCTGGTTATTGGCTGCTGACATTCCTGGCAGTCAGGACCTGCCTATCGTGCCGCGCATGACCGATGCGCAGATCGTCGACTATCGCCCGACGGTGGAACTCGAGCGGATTTACCCGCTGGGTTCGATCCGCAAGATCAGCGGCCAATTGCGTTTCGACGGCCAGGTCACCGCTCGCGGTCAAACCACCTCGGTCACCTACGAATTGCCACCGGAGCATTCCTCCACCGATGCCTTCACCGCCGCCCGCGAAGCCTTGCAGAAGCAGGGCGCCGAGCTGTTGTTCTGGTGTCAGGCCCGGGATTGTGGGGAAAGCAGCCTGTGGGCCAATGAAGTCTTCGGTAACGCCAAGCTCTATGGCGCCGATAATCAGCAGGCTTATTTGCTGCTGCGTCTGGCGGCCCCTCAAGACAACACCCTGGTGGCGCTTTACAGCATCACTCGCGGTAATCGCAGGGCTTATCTGCACGTCGAACAGTTCGATGCTTCGGCGCCGTTGGGGGATTTGCTGCCGACATCCGCGACGTTGCTGCGCCAGCTCAAAAGCACCGGGAAACTCGATTTCCCCAAACTCGACGGCGACCCTGACGATACCTGGCTGCGTTTGATTTCCCGAGGCCTGAACCTGGACACCACACTGCGAGTCAGCATTTCCGGAGCCAGTGCCGAAGCCTGGCGCCAGGCGCTGATCGGCCAGGGCGTGCGCACGGCGCGGATGGAAACCGGCAGCGTCGAAGGCTCTGGCCTGCACTTCGAACTGTTGCGATAAGCTTCATTTGGCGAATGCGTTCTGCGCATTTGCCTACTCTTTACGGACTGACTTTTTTCGGGATCTTACATGGTCAATAACGATCGGCTGTTGGTGCAGATCCTGCTGCTGGTGCTGTTTGGCGCGAGTTTATGGGTAATGGCGCCGTTCTGGTCGGCACTGTTCTGGGGCGCGGTGCTGGCGTTTGCCAGTTGGCCGTTGATGCGTCTGTTGACTCGTTGGCTCAATGGTCGTGAATCCCTGGCGGCGCTGTTACTGACCCTCGGCTGGATGCTGCTGGTGGCGGTGCCGCTGGTGTGGCTGGGGTTCAACCTGGCGGATCACGTGCGAGATGCCACGGCGTTCATCAAGGATGTGCAGGTCGATGGTCTGCCCGAAGCGCCGGCCTGGGTTGGCAGTATTCCTTTGGTCGGCGAGCGGCTGGTAGGGATCTGGAACAGCATTGATCAGCAGGGTGCGGCGATGATGCTGGCGATCAAGCCCTATCTGGGTCAGGTCGGTAACTGGTTGCTGGCACGCAGTGCGCAGATTGGTGGCGGGATCCTCGAGTTGACGCTGAGTATCGTGTTTGTGTTCTTTTTCTACCGGGACGGGCCGCGTTTGGCGGTGTTTGTCCATGGGTTGCTGGAGCGGCTGATTGGCGACCGCGCCGGGTATTACATCGAACTGGTGGCGGGCACCGTGCAACGGGTGGTCAACGGGGTGATCGGTACAGCGGCGGCGCAGGCGGTGCTGGCGTTGATTGGCTTCCTGATTGCCGGCGTGCCTGGGGCGCTGGTACTGGGGATCGTGACTTTCTTGTTGAGCCTGATTCCGATGGGGCCGCCATTGGTGTGGATTCCGGCCACGGCGTGGCTGGCCTGGAAGGGTGAGTACGGAATGGCGGTGTTCCTCGGGATCTGGGGCATGTTCATTATCAGCGGGGTCGACAACGTGCTTAAGCCGTACCTGATCAGCCGGGGCGGGAATTTACCGTTGGTAATTGTGCTGCTTGGGGTGTTTGGCGGGTTGATTGCGTTCGGGTTTATCGGCCTGTTCATCGGCCCGACGTTGTTGGCAGTGGCTTACAGCCTGTTGACCGATTGGAGCAAGAGCCAGGCCCGGGTTGAAGATCGCCGGCCCTAAGTTTTTTGTTGGGTCTTAGGGCCGCGAAGTTTTTTGACTCAGGTCGCCACGTTCAGGTGTTTGCCCACGGTCGCCACGTTGTCGAGCGAATACTGCTTGCTCAGGTTGGCGATCATTTTGTTCAGGGCTTCGGTCACGTTGAACTGATGGGTGGAGCTGTCGGAGTTCTGCTCGCGGCCGGCTTGCAGGACGGCTTTCAGTTCATCGCTGCTGACGCCACCGCTGCTGTCGCTATCGAGTACTTTGAGCAACGCGGCGCTGGTGTCGGTGGCGGTCGATGAAGTGCTGTCGCTCGCCTGCAACGCGCTGCTCAGTTCCGTGGTCGTGACACTGCCATCGCTGTCGGTATCGAGTTGGCTGAACAGCTCTTCGCTGGACATCTGCTGAGGTGGCGGTGGCGGCGGGGTCAGGCTGGCGGCGAGTTCTTCCTGGCTGACGGTGCCGTCTTCATTCTTGTCCAGGGCCGAGAAAATTTCCGAACTGTCGGCCGTGCTGCCGGTGCTGGTCAGGCCATTGCTCAGCTCATCGCTGTTGATGGCGCCGTCGCCGTCTGTGTCCAGCGCGCTGATCAGCGCATCGGCCAGCTCGGTGTTCGGTGCCTGATCGTGCGGCGGTGGCGATGGAGGGGCCATCGCGGCCATTTCTTCGCTGCTCAGGCTGCCGCTTTCGTCGCTGTCCAGGTCGCTGAAGTTCTTGCTCAGGCTGACCAGCAGACCATCGTCGGATTTCTGCGACAGGGCGCTCTTGAGCTCATCCTGATCCACCGCACCGTCGCTGTTGTTGTCGAGTTTGGCGAGCAGTTCTTTCTGGAATTGCTGGCTGCGGGCGCTGTTGGTGGCGGTACTGCTGGTGCTGGTATAGCTCGTGTAGCTGCTGACACTACCGATCATTGTGCTCACTCCTTGGAATGGGAAACCGGTGGGTGCACCGGTTCATGCAGCCTCAAGGGGCAAGTTGTCGTGGGTATGTGGGATTTGTACCGATGGGTACACACAGCTTATCGAGTTAGCCCCCCGATCCTGTGGGGGCAGGCTTAGACGCGGGGCAGGCGGATGACGGCGGTCAGACCACCGCCGGGTGTTTCTTCCAGGCTCAACTGTCCGCCCAAACGCTCCGCGGCTTCCCGGGCGATGGTCATGCCCAGACCGACGCCGCCGGAATTGCGATTACGCGAACCTTCCAGGCGAAAGAACGGTTCAAACACCGCTTCACGTTTATCCGCCGCGATACCCGGGCCATGGTCAATGACTCGGATCACCAGTTGTTCGCGACTGTCCTCAAGCGTGATCAGCGCGTCCCCGGCATAACGCAAGGCGTTGTCCAGCAGGTTGTTGATGCACGAGCGCAAAGCCATCGGTTGAACCTGCAGCGGGGCGCAATGGCCGCAGGCCTGGACGTCGGCGCCCTGATCCTGGGCGTTTTCGCTCAGGGACTCCACCAGCGCTTGCACGTCCATCCATTGTGGCGCCTCGCTGGTGCGCTGTTCGTGCAGGTAAGTGAGGGTGGAATCGAGCATGCCGATCATGTCGTCCAGGTCCTGACGCATCTGGCCTTGCAGCTTCTCATCGTCGATCTGTTCCAGCCGCAGCTTGAGCCGCGACAGCGGTGTGCGCAGGTCATGGGACACCGCGCCGAGCATGCGCGAACGTTGCTGCATTTGTTCAAGAATGCGTTTCTGCATCAGGTTGAAAGTGTGCGCCGCTTGCCGCGCTTCCCGTGGGCCGGACTCATCCAGCGGCGGACTGTCGAGATTTTCACTCAGGCGCTCAGCGGCGTCGCTCAGGCGCTGAATCGGGCGGGTCAATAGCTTGGCGCCGTACCAGGCGGCGATGATCAGCGAGACAAACTGAAAGGTCAGTGGCACCAGCGGCCCGCCGAACCATGGCCGCGGTGGTCGATTGCCGAAACGCGGGTCCATTGGTGGGGGAGGGCCCTCGAAGTGCTCGGAAAACCCCGGCGGCGGAGGGGGAGGAGGGGGCGGCCCGTAATGTTTGAACCATAAAAAAGCTAACAAGTGCGCCAGTACGATCGCCACCAACAGCACGCCGAACAGGCGGCCGAACAGCGTATCGAAGCGCGCACGCATCAGCTGATGTCTCGTGCGTCGAACAGATAACCCTCACCACGAACGGTCTTGATCAACTGCGGGGCTTTCGGGTCGTCGCCCAGTTTCTGGCGCAGACGCGACACCAACAGATCGATGCTGCGATCAAACGCTTCGATCGAGCGACCGCGCGCCGCGTCCAGCAGTTGTTCGCGGCTGAGCACCCGGCGCGGCCGTTCGATGAACACCCAAAGCAAGCGGAATTCGGCGTTGGACAGCGGCACCACCAGGCCATCGGCGGCGATCAACTGGCGCAACACGCTGTTCAATCGCCAGTTGTCGAAGCGAATATTCGCACGCTGTTCGGTGCGGTCGTCACGCACCCGACGCAGAATGGTCTGAATTCGGGCGACCAGTTCCCGTGGTTCGAACGGTTTGGCCATGTAGTCGTCGGCACCCAGTTCCAGGCCGATGATCCGGTCGGTGGGTTCGCAGCGGGCGGTGAGCATCAGAATCGGGATGTCCGATTCGGCGCGCAGCCAGCGGCACAGCGACAAACCATCTTCGCCCGGCAGCATCAGATCGAGCACCACCACATCGAAATGCTCGGCTTGCAGCGCCTGACGCATGGCGGCGCCATCAGAGACGCCGCTGGCGTGGATATTGAAACGGGCCAGGTAGTCGATCATCAGTTCGCGGATCGGAACGTCATCGTCGACGATCAGGGCGCGAATGCTCCAGCGTTTGTCATCGGCCGGCGCTTTTTGATCGTCGTTCAGAGGTGCTGGGGAGTTGTGCATGCGTGCGTTCATCTGCCAGGTAGGCTGCCAACCACAAAGATAGGCTGCGAGGTTGTGGCTTCAGCATAGGCGTCCGGCCGTGAGGCGGGAAGTGCTGTAGGACTTGTTGCGGCTGACGAGGGTAGCGTTGAAGGGTGTTGTGGGCGTGTCGTGTGTGTATCGGGGTCGACACAATTGCTGCAGCAGCTAGTCTTGCCTGAGCCGCGACGACGAATTACCGATCATCGGGTCCCGCAGCGGCGCTGGTTCCGCTACAATGCGCGCCGATTTCGACTTGCCTGAGAGCCCACTCATGTCCGCCTGCCAGACGCCTATCATCGTCGCCCTGGATTTCCCCACCCGTGACGCCGCACTGAAGCTGGCCGATCAACTGGACCCGAAACTGTGCCGGGTCAAAGTCGGTAAAGAACTGTTTACCAGTTGCGCTTCGGAAATCGTCGGCACCTTGCGCGACAAGGGCTTTGAAGTGTTCCTGGACCTCAAGTTCCACGACATTCCGAACACCACCGCCATGGCCGTCAAGGCGGCTGCGGAAATGGGCGTATGGATGGTCAATGTGCACTGCTCCGGCGGCCTGCGCATGATGGCCGCCTGCCGTGAAGTGCTCGATCAGCGCAGCGGCCCGAAACCGCTGTTGATCGGCGTGACCGTGCTGACCAGCATGGAGCGTGAGGATCTGGCGGGTATCGGCCTGGACATCGAGCCGCAGGAGCAGGTGCTGCGCCTGGCTGCGTTGGCGGAAAAGGCCGGGATGGACGGTCTGGTTTGCTCTGCCCAGGAAGCCCAGGCCTTGAAAGCCGCCCACCCGTCGTTGCAACTGGTGACGCCGGGGATTCGTCCGGCGGGCAGTGCCCTGGACGATCAGCGCCGCATCCTGACGCCGCGTCAGGCGCTGGATGCCGGTTCCGATTACCTGGTGATCGGCCGTCCGATCAGCCAGGCGGCGGATCCGGCCAAGGCGTTGGCGGCGGTCGTCGCAGAAATCGCTTAAGCGTCACGGACCCTGTGGGAGCGGGCTTGCCCGCTCCCACAGGGTTTTGTGCTCTTTTCAGATATTGGGTTAAACCTTCAACACCAACTTCCCGAAATTCTCGCCGCTGAACAACTTCATCAGCGTCTCCGGGAATGTTTCCAGTCCCTCGACGATGTCTTCCTTGCTCTTGAGCTGCCCCTTGGCCATCCAGCCGGCCATTTCCTGCCCGGCAGCGGCGAACTGCGCAGCGTAATCCATCACCACGAAGCCTTCCATCCGCGCGCGGTTGACCAGCAACGCCAGGTAGTTGGCCGGGCCTTTGACCGCTTCCTTGTTGTTGTACTGGCTGATGGCACCGCAAATCACCACCCGTGCCTTCATGTTCAGGCGGCTCAGCACGGCGTCGAGAATATCGCCGCCGACGTTATCGAAATACACGTCGACGCCTTTCGGGCATTCACGCTTGAGGCCGGCGATCACGTCTTCGTTCTTGTAATCGATGGCACCATCAAAACCCAGCTCATCGATCAGGAACTTGCACTTGTCCGCGCCGCCGGCGATGCCGACCACCCGGCAACCTTTGATCTTGGCGATTTGCCCGGCAATGCTGCCCACCGCGCCGGCCGCACCCGACAACACCACGGTGTCACCGGCTTTCGGCGCGCCGACATCGAGCAGGGCGAAGTAGGCGGTCATTCCGGTCATGCCCAGTGCGGATAAATAACGCGGCAGCGGCGCCAGTTTCGGATCGACCTTGTAGAAACCTCGCGGCTCGCCAAGGAAGTAATCCTGCACACCCAAGGCGCCGTTGACGTAGTCCCCGACAGCAAAGCCCGGATTGTTCGAGGCGATGACTTTGCCTACGCCCAGTGCGCGCATGACTTCGCCAATGCCGACCGGCGGGATGTAGGACTTGCCCTCGTTCATCCAGCCACGCATGGCCGGGTCCAGGGACAGGTATTCGTTTTTGACCAGGATCTGACCTGCCGCTGGCTCACCGACCGGTACTTCTTGATAGGTGAACGTCTCGCGGGTAGCTGGCCCCACGGGGCGTTTGGCGAGCAGGAACTGGCGATTGGTCTGGGTAGTCATGACAGGCACTCAAGGTGAATGAAGTCTTGTTGATAGACCTTCATTGACGATGCTGCAAGGTTGGCTGACACGGCGAATGCACATCGATCCAGTGCAGTGATAGTCAGGGCGGTGGTTCCATCACTGCCACTCATGGGCGCCCAACCGGCCTTCTGATAGTGCTGCCGTGTCACAGGGCACTGTGGCTAACTGAAAACACGTGACTCCCCACATTCTTCTCTTCGAGGACATAACAATGAGCATGACGTTTTCCGGCCAGGTCGCCGTTGTGACGGGCGCGGCCAATGGGATTGGCCGCGCAACCGCTTTGGCGTTCGCCGCCGAAGGGTTGAAAGTGGTGGTGGCCGATCTGGACGTGGCCGGTGGTGAAGGCACTGTGGCGCTGATTCGCGCTGCCGGCGGTGAAGCGACCTTCGTGCGCTGCAATGTCACTGTGGAAAGCGATGTAAAAAATCTGATGGACGAGGTAGTGAATGCCTACGGCCGTCTCGACTATGCCTTCAACAATGCCGGCATCGAAATCGAGAAAGGCAAACTGGCCGAGGGCACGCTCGATGAGTTCGACGCGATCATGGGCGTCAACGTCAAAGGCGTCTGGCTGTGCATGAAGTACCAGTTGCCATTGCTGCTGGCCCAGGGTGGCGGCGCGATCGTCAATACCGCTTCGGTCGCCGGCCTGGGGGCTGCGCCGAAGATGAGCATCTACGCCGCCTCGAAACATGCGGTGATCGGCCTGACCAAATCGGCGGCCATCGAATACGCCAAGAAAAAGATTCGCGTGAATGCGGTATGCCCGGCGGTGATCGACACCGACATGTTCCGTCGTGCCTATGAAGCGGACCCGAAGAAGGGCGAGTTCGCCAATGCCATGCACCCTGTCGGACGTATCGGCAAGGTCGAGGAGATTGCCAGCGCGGTGCTGTACCTGTGCAGCGACGGCGCGGCGTTCACCACCGGTCATTCGCTGGCGGTGGATGGTGGGGTTACGGCGTTTTAACTCTTTCCAGGCCGCGATGGTTTGGAATCTGTGGATGTTGTGGGAGCGGGCTTGTGTGGCGAGGGGGCTTGCCCCCGTTGGGTCGCGAAGCGGCCCCCGGCGCCCGTCCAGACGGACCGAGTTGTCTGGATTTACGACTGCTTCGCAGCCGAACGGGGGCAAGCCCCCTCGCCACACAAGCCCGCTCCAGGTTTTTATCATTCGGCGCCAGGTTCCGTGAAAGCACCGGGCATTGTGTTTCAAATGGTTAGAATCGACGGTTTTGGCGGTTTTGTCGCACATCTTGTCGAGCGCTCCTGTGATTAACTGTTTTCCGCAAAACAGACAGGAGTTTGCTTGCTCATGGAGTTGAGAATCGATCGACAGGCATTGGTGCCGGTCGTGCAGCAAATCGTCGACGCGATGACCGAATGGCTCCATCGTGGCGAGGTGTCGCCGGGGACGCGTTTGCCTTCCGTGCGGCAAATCGCGCGGATCAATCTGCTCAGCCAATCCAGTGTTGTCGAGGCCTGTGAACGGTTAGTGGCTCAAGGTGTGCTGGCGACGCGTAGCGGGGCGGGTTTCTTTGTCGCGGCAACGAAGCTTGCCGCTCACGGGCAACGGGATTTTTCCTGGGTCGAGGGGGTTGAGCAGCAGAATGGCGTCGCGGGCGATCTGAAGCTGGGTTGCGGTGGATTACCCGAAAGCTGGCGTGAGACTGACGACCTGAGCTATGCCATACGCCAAGTCAGCCGCACCGACATGGCCGGTTTGTTCAACTACAGCACACCGCTGGGCCTGCTTGCCCTGCGCCAACAGATCCTCAAACGACTGAAACAGCTGGATATCGCGGTGGATGAAAGTCGAATCCTCACCACGGCGGGTGCCAGTCATGGGCTCGACCTGATCGTGCGCACGTTGTTCAAACCGGGCGATTGCGTGGTGGTGGAGAACCCCGGTTATTCGATGCTGTTCGATTTGCTCAGGCTGCACGGGGTCAGCATGATCGAAGTCCCACGAACGCCTCACGGACCCGACACCGAAGCACTCCAGGCACTGTTGCTGAAATACAAACCCCGTGGCTTGTTCATCAACAGCTTTTATCACAACCCCACCGGCAGCAGTTTGACCTTGGGCGTGGCTCGGCAGGTTCTGCAGCTGGCCAGAAACCATGGCGTACTGGTGATCGAAGACGACGTCTATGCGGATTTGTACCGCGGTCCCGGGACGCGTCTTGCGGCACTGGGTATCGATGACAACGTGATCTACGTCAGCAGCTACTCCAAAACCCTCAGCAGTTCGTTGCGGGTCGGCTTTGTCGTGGCGGGTGCCGACGTCATTGCGCGACTGGCTGAGGTCAAGATGATCAGCAGCATGGGGGCTTCACGGTTCTGCGAATCGGTGCTGGCTTCTTTATTGGCCAGTGGTGCCTATCGCAAATTGGTGCAGCGTCAGCGCCAGCGTTTGAGCACCGACAGGGACGCGGCCTTGCAGGTGCTTGAAGACGCGGAATGGGAGGTTTTCGGCAAACCCGCAGGAGGCCTGTTCATCTGGGCGCGATCGCGCAAGTCCGACGCCGTACAGGTGCAGGTTCAGGCGCGACGCTTCGGCATCCTGCTGTCTTGCGCAACGGCATTCAGCCCTACCGGCGAGGCTCATGACTGGCAGCGCATCAACGTTGCCTATGCCTGTGATCCTCGTGCTCGGGCATTTTTTCAGGCTACGGCCCGGGATCGACCTCAAACGTTCTGAAAACGACGCTGGCGTAGCTTTTGGCCATTATTCCGACGCCAGAGACTTGTGTTGGCACAAGCCCGTTGCGAATCTGCATTCACAGACAATGGCAGGGGACTAAGCGCAATGATTTCGGCCGTGCAAGGACGTTTTGCCAACCTCGGTATGGCGAAAAAACTGGGTGTCGGGTTTGTACTGGTGCTGCTGTTGACAGCCCTGGTGGCGGCCATCGGCGTATGGTCCCTGCAAACCATCAGTCATCGCTTCGATGGGCTCAAGCAGATGTCGTCGCTCAACAGCGGTTTGCTCAAGGTGCGTCTGCTTGAGCAGGAGTACGCCTTGCGCGGCGACCCGAAAACCGTGGACGCCTTGCACGCGGGGGTAGACGCGTTGATCGCGCTGGCGACCGAGCTCAAGGCTCAGTCCGCAGCCAACGTGCCGGTCATGAATGACGTCGAACAGTCTCTGGGGGCTTATCGCAAGGCCTTTGACGAGTTCGTCTCGCTGAGTCAGGCCAAGGATCTGGCGCTGGAAATGGCCAGTTGGTCGGTGTCCAGTGTGGCCAATAACCTCGATGTGCTGCAGGCCGGGCTTAGCGATGATGGCACCTATGCCTTGAAGGAGTCCGAGGGCAAGGACGGCGCGCAATTCATCGAGCAGGCGAATCAGGTCAGCCAGGTTTCGCGGCTGATGTTGCAGGCCATGAACGAAGCGCACGTACGCCTGGATCAGAGCCGCAAGGGCGACGACAGTGCCGGGCAGGGCAAGATCGAACAAGCCGACCAAGCGCTGGCCCAGGCCGAACAGTTGAAAGCTACCGTAAAGGATGAGGGTTACCAGACGGTCCTCAATGAAGTGTCCGGTCATATCGGCAGTTTCACTGAAAAACTCGCCGAGTACACCGGCCTGTTGGCGCAGGAAAAAACTGTCTCCGAGCAACTCCACCAGCGCGCCGCGCAAGTGGTGGAACGGGTAGATCAGGCCTACGTTGCCGAAGACCGGTCGATGCAGGCAGAGCTGAAAAAGAACTCGCTGTTGATCATCGGTTCCTCGGCGCTGGCCTTGCTGGTCGGGCTGATTGCCGCGTGGGTGATTACCCGGTTGATCGTCGCACCGTTGCGCAGCGTGATCCGCGTTGCCCAGCAGATCGCCGCGGGGGATTTGAGCGCGACGATTGAGGTGACCCGCCGTGACGAGATCGGCCAGTTGATGCAAGCCATGCAGCAAATGGGTGCCGGGCTCAGCAGCATTGTCAGTGGTTTGCAGGCCGGTATCGAACAACTGGCTAGCTCTGCTCAATCGCTGTCGGCGGTGACCGAGCAGACCAACCTTGAAGTCAGCAGCCAGAAAGAAGAAACCGAGCAGGTCGCCACCGCGATGAACCAGATGACCGCCACGGTGCACGACGTCGCACGTAACGCGGAGGAAGCCGCCCAGGCGGCGCAGACTGCCGACGACAAGGTCGAAAGCGGTCAGCAGGTGGTGCGTCAGAGCATGGCACGGATCGAGCAACTGGCGGACTCCGCCACCTCGGCCAGCTCCAGCATCGAAAGCCTCAGTGCAGAAATCCAGAACATCGGCACAGTGCTCAGCGTGATCAAAAGCGTTGCCGAGCAGACCAACCTGTTGGCGCTCAATGCGGCCATCGAGGCGGCGCGCGCCGGCGAGCAGGGCAGGGGCTTTGCGGTGGTGGCCGATGAGGTTCGGGCGCTGGCCAGGCGAACCCAGCAATCGACCGAGGAAATCGAACGTCTGGTCAGTGCCTTGCGCTCGGCGGCGCAGTCGTCGGTGCAGCAGATTCAGAGCAGTGGCGAGTTGGTGAAGCTGGCGGTGAGCGATGCGTTGCAGACCGAAAGTGCATTGGGGAGTATCGCGGCGGCGGTGTCGCTGATTCAGCAGATGAACCAGCAGATTGCGGCGGCTGCGGAGGAGCAGAGCTCGGTGGCCGAGGAGATCAATCGCAGCGTCACGAGCATTCGCGCCAGTGCGGATCAGTCTTCATTGGCGATGCAGGGCAATGCGGCGTCGAGTATTGAACTGGCGCAGTTGGGGAGTGAGTTGAGGGGGATGGTGGGGCATTTCAAGCTGTAGCAGCTGCCGAAGGCTCGGGCTGCGTCCGGATAATCTATTGATTCTGGCGGCCATCAATCCCAACGCAAAAAAAAGCCACCTGACCCGGTGGCTTTTCAGTATTTGCATGATCAGTCGTAGATCACTTTCTTCTTCCAGTCGGCATCCGCCTCGACGTCTTTGAGCCCTTCAGTCAGTTGGTTCACTTCGCCTTCAACCGGGGCGATCTTGTCCATGACCTGGTCGTTGGCGCGGGCCAGGAGTTTCTCCAGGTACTCGAGTTGTTCGCTGTAGACCTGGGGCTCCGGTTGTTTGCGCAGGTACTGCACGCCGCGTTCGAAGGCCAGGCGGGCCTGGCCTGGCTGGTTTTGTTGCAGGGAATGCTGGCCGAGGTTGTTGAAGAATTCGATGTGCAGCAGGACCAGGATGTGCCGCACTTCACGGATCCAGCGCTTGGCTTCGTTGGCTGGCAGGAAACCGTCCTGTGCGGCGCGGGTGATCTGGCCATGAATGGCTTCCAGCAGGAAGCGCACGTCTTTGGCCTTGGCTTCGGTCTGGATCGGTGCCGGCGGGTTGTTGACCGGGATCGATTCACCTTGGGCAACCAAGGCACTCAGCTCGGTAATCCGTGCCTTTAGCGTGGCACTGGTTTTTTCCAGGTTGAGCAGGCGCTGGCAGACGTTCAGTTCCAGGCGGGTCAACAGCAGCTTGAGTGCGGGTGTCATGAACTGACCGGGAAAGGTCTCGGTGATTTCGCCGCAGCGACGCAGGCGGTCGTTGAGTTCAACCTTGGTGCGGGCTTTTTCCAGCTTATTGTTTTCCACCACATGGTTCATGTAGCCAATGGCGATCAATAGTGCGATCCCGGCTACGACTAGCAGGGTGATCATGAGTGGTGTCACCGGTAAGACCTCTTTATGGGGTTCGCGTTCGAGTCGAGTGTAGTTGGCTTGGCATATGGGCGCATAGGGCCGCTCGACGAGTGAATCGGCTATAGCTCTTCTTATATCGGCCGCAATGCCGCTTCTATAAGTAAATAGCGTGCGAGGTGCACATTGCCATCATCTCGGCATGGACTATAGCGTCTTGGTGGATGCCAGAATATAGGCGCCAAAGGCCAGGCGACATAAAAGCCTGAATCGCTGCTAAAAGCAGGGCGAAGTCATTGATTTAAATAAATTTATATCTGGGGGTTGACGACCCCTCAATCCATCCATAGAATGCGCGCCACTTACAGCGTAAAGCACACAGCGAAACGCGGTAGGGAGTGAATGTTGTACGTGTGTCCCCTTCGTCTAGTGGCCTAGGACACCGCCCTTTCACGGCGGTAACAGGGGTTCGAGTCCCCTAGGGGACGCCAATGCGGGAATAGCTCAGTTGGTAGAGCACGACCTTGCCAAGGTCGGGGTCGCGAGTTCGAGTCTCGTTTCCCGCTCCAATTTTAAACAGCGTTGCTTTCGGGCAAGGCTGAGTGAAACCAGAACCAAGTCTTCGGATGCGGGTCTGGGCACCGAAACACACACCATGTGTTCCGGGCAGCGTGTCCCCTTCGTCTAGTGGCCTAGGACACCGCCCTTTCACGGCGGTAACAGGGGTTCGAGTCCCCTAGGGGACGCCATTTGCGGGAATAGCTCAGTTGGTAGAGCACGACCTTGCCAAGGTCGGGGTCGCGAGTTCGAGTCTCGTTTCCCGCTCCAAATTCAAAAAACGCCGCTCATTGAGCGGCGTTTTTTTATGCGCGTAAAAAACCTGCCTCAACTTCCAAGGCTCTGCACCAGGCTTTCGAGTGCTTCAATGGTTGTATCTTCCAGTGGAGGTTGCGCTGCTACCGCTCTAAGTTGGCTGGCCAAACGGTATTCGCTGGGCGTGCAGTTGACGAACTGCTTGAAGGCGCGGGCGAAGTAGGAAGGATCCTTGAAGCCGGCCTCATAGCCGATGCTGGTGATCGGCATCTGGCTGTTGTCGAGCAGTTGTTTGGCGAAACTCATGCGCTTGTCCAGGATGTAATCCGTGAAACCGACGCCATTGGCCTCTTTGAACAGGCGACTGAAGCGGAATGTCGTCATGCCGCAGCGCTTGGCCAAATCCCTCTGATCGATGCTGTCCCGAAAGTGCTGGTCGATGTACAGCATGATATGGCTCAGCGCCTGGTGTTTTTGGTGCCCGGAGGTCAGGCGGATGCTATCGGGCAGAGTGGGCGAGTGGTCGATCAGCAATGTCTTGTCCTGACCGACATTGCGGCGCAATTCGCAGAGCTGCAGCAGTGCCGTCAGGTAGCGCTTCCTCTCGGCATTGGTGAGCGGGAGCACCATGTACTCCCAGACACTGGAGCGCATGGCCCAGACGGCCAGTTCTTCTGAGTGCTGCACGGTGAACATGGTAATCGGGATGGTAGGAGTGGTGCGTTTGATCTCCAGCAACAACCTCAAACCGGGGGTGTCGGGGCGATCGAAATGGACGCAGATCATGTCTGCCTGTTCCCCGCTGGGCAGCACGGAATTTTTCGCCAGTTTGCAGTCGCAAGTCTCCTCGAACTGCGCGATGAGTTCCTTCGTGGAACGATCGTGAGTCAGATCGAACCATAGCAGCGATGGCCTTCTGGTCATGTTGGACGTCATGTCTCTACTCTGCGGTTCTACGGGCCCCTCTTCGCTGAGTAGTATTGCTAACGTGCCATCACTTTGCAGATTAAATCCTGATAAAAAAGTCGATTTTTAGTCCTGTCCGCTCTATGCGTTGCCTGGAAATCAGTTCCAGGCAACTGGCTGTTGGTGTGTCGTCTATGAACCAGGTATCAGCCGCTCGTCGCTTGTAAATCGAAGTCAGTGGTTTCCGCGAGCCCTCTCTTGTTTTACCCCTCCTGCTACTTCTGCAAAGGCCAATAACCGCTTTTGGAAGCGCCCGCAAAAAAGTCCTAGTGATGTGCAAAATCTTCCTAACGCCCATGCCTTGCCCCTGACTAGTGTTGCATCCAGGCAGTTCAGAACGTACTGCCTTCCGGAAAAAACAACATTCGAGTGAGGTGGGCAAAATGATCATTCAAGCAATCAAGACTTCGGTACTGAAGTTCATCAAAGACGAAGATGGCCTGACCATTGTGGAATACGCAGTGGCGGGTGGGTTGATTACGGTAGCTGTCGCCGCCGCATTCACCGATCTCGGAGCAAACGTACATACCCGAATCACGGCGCTGTGCAATGCCGTTGGTGGTGGTGCTGCTTGCGCGTAACGATAATTTCCGAGAGGGAGATGCTGCAATGTCCATGGAGCAGCTGGTGGCAACTGGTGTGCTGATAGGGCTGCTGGGCATAGCGGTGGTGAGCGATATTCGTCGCCACCGCATTCCCAACCTGCTGATCCTGGTAGGCCTGGCTCTGGGATTAGCCGGCCAGATTTATTCAGGTGGAATAAGCGGGTTGGGTGACGGCCTGTTGGGCATCCTGATCTGTTTTGCGCTGTTTCTGCCCATGTATGCCGTGGGTGGCATGGCCGCTGGCGACGTCAAGTTAATGGCCATGGTTGGCAGCTTCCTACCGGTCCATTACGCGTTGTGGGCCGCCCTATACAGTCTGGTATTCGGCGGCCTGTGCGGTCTTCTGGTCGTGTTGATACACGGTCAGATGTTGCAGACACTGGGGCGTTACTGGCTGATTCTCAAGGCTCGGTCCTACTTGGCGCCGAGTGCGGACGAGGTGGCTGGTAAGCCCTTTCCTTATGCAGTTGCAATCTTGCTCGGCACTCTGGGCAGCATCTACTGGCAACTCGTTGCCAGTGGGTTGGGAGATTAGTCATGCACGTCATGGTTGATACTGATGCCTTCCCCAATGAGCGGGAAGCGGTGCAACGACTGGCTCCTCAGCCGTGCACAATCCGTGAAACCGGTCTGACCGACAGTTTTCTCGGCGAGTTGGTATGTAAGCATTTGTATGACGCCGGCGTGCTCGACATGCCGCGGCTGGTGGAACGCCTGGCGCTGACCGGCGCCGTACTTGAAGAAGTCCTGGCGTTCCTGCGCAAGGATGGCCGTATCGAAGTACTTGGTCAGATGGGCCAAACCGGTGGGCAGATGCTGCGTTATAGCCTGACCGAACGCGGTCGCAGTGCCGCCCGCGATGCCCTGTCGCGTAGCGGCTATATCGGCGCAGCCCCTTTCCCGGTGAGCACCTACCGTTCCCTGATCAAAATCCAGACCATTCACCATGGTCGCATCAGCTCAAGCGATATGCACAAGGCCCTCACCGGCGTAGTGCTCACGGAGGGGATGCTCGATCAACTGGGTGTGGCACTGAACTCCGGGCGCGCAATCATGATTTATGGCCCCGCGGGTACCGGCAAGACCTATGTCAGCAGTCGGTTGATTCGTCTGTTCGCCGAGGCCATCTGGGTGCCGCATGCCATCGTGATCAACGAGTCGGTGATCGAAATCTATGACCCGCAGGTGCATCAGCGGCTGGATGAAAACGGCCATCAGAACAATCTGATGCTCAACGAAGGGATCGATCGTCGACTGTTGTGCTGCAAACGCCCGATCGTCATTACGGGCGGTGAGTTGAGCATGGAACAGCTGGATGTTCGCTATGACCCCTTCACCCGCCAGTACCAGGCCGCCTTGCAGCTCAAGGCCAGCAATGGCCTGTTCATCATCGATGACATGGGTCGCCAGCGCATGGCACCCGCCGAGCTGTTCAATCGCTGGATCGTACCGATGGAGGAGAAGCGCGACTTCCTCAATTTGGGCGGTGGTCGGCATTGCGAGCTGCCATTCGATCTGATTCTGGTGTTCTCCACCAACCTCAATCCCCTGGAACTGGCTGACGAGGCCTTCTTGCGGCGGATTGGCTACAAGCTGCAGTTCGGTTACCTGAAGCCCGAGGAGTACGAAAAGATCTGGCGTCAGGAAAGCGAGCGTCTGGGCATTCCTTTTGACCCGTTGCTGCTGCGTTATGTACTGCAAAGGCTTTATGCAAGTGAAGGCATGCCCCTGGTGCCTTGCCATCCCCGCGATCTCCTGAACATGGCCCTCGATCGTCAGCGTTACCAGGGCGGTTCCGGGAACCTGTCGCCACAGGAGCTGGAATGGGCCTGGCACAACTACTTCGTCCAGCTCGACTTTTCTTGATACGGAGATACTGACATGAGCTCTCGTACTCTTCCCCTGATAGGCGTTTCCCTGGTCATGGGCCTTGGTGCAGCATGGATGGCCGACTCCTGGCTGAGCGCCCGGCTCAATGCCACGCCAGATGACCATCTTCGAAGCGTGGTGGTTGCCACGGTAGAAATCCCCTTCGGGCAGATGGTCGAGGCCCAACAGGTCACGACCGTGCGCATGCCCATGGACACGATCCCGGACGATGCGCTCGATTCCAGCGACAAGGCCGTGGGCAAGATCGCAACGTTCGACATCTTGCGTGGCGACGTCATGCGCGGTGCACGTCTGAGCGAGCACTTGGGCGGCAGTACCCTGGCCTCTCTGATTGCCACAGACAAGCGTGCCATATCGGTACGCGTGGACGATGTGGTCGGTGTGGGCGGATTCCTCCTGCCAGGTAACCGGGTCGATGTACTGGCGACCAAAACCACGAATGCCGGCAGTAACAGCGCCGTGTCCAGGACCATCCTCGAGAACTTGCGAGTGCTGGCGGTGGACCAGACGGCGGGTACCGACAAGACCCAACCGGTGGTGGTGCGTGCAGTGACGCTGGAGATGACAACCGCAGAGGCTGAAACCCTGGTCACGGCGCAAACCGAAGGGAAACTGCAACTGACCCTGCGCAACCCGCTGAACTCCGAGAAAAAAATCGTGACCGCTGCGCCTGTTGCACCGGCCCCCATGGTTGTGGCCGCCGCCCCGGTGCAAAAACGCGTGGTGCAACGTGGCGACGGTGGCGGGGCTCTCACCATCATCCGTGGGATCCAGACCAGTGTAGTGAAAGTTCGTTGACAGGGCGGTAGGGGTGCCTGGGCACCAAGGTATTGGCGGAGCCGATCCGGATCAGTATCGGCAAACGAGGGCTTGATGATGAATCTTCGTATTCAGCAGCCGTTCACTGCGACGCCAAGGCGCCAGGAAGGATCGGTGAGCGTATTGATGGTAATCGCGTTGGCGGCGATGGCGATGATGGCGGCGTTGGCGCTGGACGGCGGACACATGTTGCTGAACAAAACGCGCCTGCAGAATGCGGTAGACGCTGCCGCCCTGAGTGGTGCCAAAACCCTGCTTCAGGTGGAAGGTGCTGCCAACATGGCCAGCGCGACACGCACCGCCGCGCTCAACACGCTGACGCAAAATGCCAATGCTACGGGCAATACCGAATTGGCAACGGCGGTCGCCGGCAACCCAGGCGCATTTGCAGTGGTGGAACTTTCCAGCAAAGTCTATGGCCCGTTCTCCTATCCCGGGCCGGCAGATGCCAAATACGTTCGGGTATCGGTACCGAGCTATAGCCTGACGGGTTTTTTCTGGAACTTCGCCCAGGCATTCGGCGCTCTGGGGACCAAAGCAGTGGCGGCGATTGCCACTGCCGGTCCCAGCCCTGCCAGCCCCTGTGATCTCGCACCTTTGATGGTCTGTGGCGACCCGACCAAATACAACCCGGCCACCGGCATGTTCTGGGGCTTCCAGTTTGGTGATTTGCAGGTACTGAAGACAGCTGCCGGTAATTCGTCCCCCATTGGCCCAGGTAACTTCCAGTTGCTCGACTTTGGCTCGGGCGGCAGTACAGTCAGGGATGACCTGGCTGGAGGTGGCAAGGTCTGTCGCAACGTCGGGCAAAACGTCCAGACTGCTCCTGGCAACAAGGTCGGCCCTACCTCTCAAGGTTTGAATACGCGCTTCGGCATTTATAACGGTCCGGTCAGTGCCTCGGACTATCCGCCAGACCTGGTGACGACGTCCAGCACCCCTGCGATCACTTACGACGCCTCAGTCACCCCACCAATGCAGTACAAGGGGCAGCCCGTCACCTCAACCAACGGTAATCTCACGGCGGGTACCAACGCGATATTTGACTACAACGACTGGCGTGCGAGCACTGCCGCGTGTGTGGCCGGGTCCGGCAGTGGCTGTCAGAGCGGTGGGGTGTTCGAGCGTCGGATGCTGAAAATCGTGGTGGGCGACTGCACCGGTAAACAGGGCGGCACCACCTCGGTCCCCGTCCTGGGTTTCGGTTGCTATTTCGTGGTGCAGCCAATGAATAACGGCGGCACGGAATCGCAGATCTTCGGCCAGTTCGTGAAAGAGTGCGAAGGCGACAACGTGGCCGGCCCCTCGCCGTCTACCGATTCCGGCCCGCAGATCATTCAGCTCTACAAAACCTACATTGGCAGCGGCACTGGCACTCCGAGCACAGACTCGTAGGAGGCGTCATGAGACTTCACTCGTTTAAACATCCGCAGCGCCAACAAGGCGTGGCGATGGTGGAGTTCACCCTCTTCCTGCCCTTGTTGCTCCTGTTGTTGCTGAGTCTCGGCGAATTCGGCCGCATGCTCTACCAGTACAACGTCCTGCTGCAGGCCAGCCGTGATGCCGGCCGTTTCGTCGCCAGCCAGGCCTGGAACTCGACGCTTGGCGCAGTCTCTCTGAGCGGCACGCTGCAGACCCAGACGAAAAACGTCGCGGTTTATGGCGTGCCTGCAAATACCGGGGCTGCGGTGGTGTCTGGGTTGACGACCGCGAACGTCGCGGTCGCCGCGGTGGGCATCGACCATGTGCGAGTCACCATCACTTACAACTTCTGCCCGGTGATTGGCAGTGGCAATTGTGCCGGCTCGATTCCGGGATTTTTTGGTAATCAGATTGCGCTGAGCATTCCGCTGGTCGCCACTACTGTCATGAGGGCACTGTGATGAATCGCAAACGCATGCGCGGTACTTATGTCGTGGAGTTCGCCATCATTGGCATGCTGGTATTCACGCTGTTGTTCGGCGTGTTGGAAATGGGCCGCCTGTACTTCACGGTCAATGCGCTGGATGAAGCCGCGCGGCGTGGTGCGCGCCTGGCAGCGGTGTGCAACATCAGCGATCCGGTGGTCTTGCGGCGTGCGATCTTCAACGCCGCGACCGACGCCGGTACGAGCCAGCTGATCACGAGTCTGGCCACCACCAACCTGACGCTGACCTATCTGGATGTTAACGGTGCTGTGGTGGCCAGTCCCGGCGACCTGGTCAGCGCCACTGGTTTTCGTGCCATCCGCTATGTCCAGTTGAGTCTGCAAGGCTTCGTTTTCAATCTGTTTATTCCCGGGTTCGGCGTGCCCATTACCTTGCCTGCATTCAAGGCAACCTTGCCACGCGAAAGCCTCGGGCGTCATTCCGATTCCGGGGAGATCACACCATGCTGAATACCAAGGACACCCCGCTTTCCAGCTCGACCGGCAAGACCGGGCTGCGGTTGCTGATCAGCAGTCGTGATGCCACCGCTTTGCGCGATCTGCAGAGCGTCTGCCAGCGCATGCCCTGTCTGGAGGTGAGCACTCGCCTGGTGAGTAATGGGCATGTCGACCCGCTCTACGGTCTGGACCGGATGCCCGATCTGTTGCTGTTGCGCGTCAGCCACTTGTGGCGTGAGGAGCTGGCGGCGCTGTTGCAGCGTCCGGCCCATGAGCGTCCACCGATGTTGGTGTGCGGCCTGCTGAGCGAGCAGGAAGGCATGCGTCTGGCGATGCAGGCCGGCGCCCGTGACGTGCTGCCGGAGCCTATCGCCGAGACCGAATTGGTTGCCGCCTTGAATCGCCTGGTCATGGAGGTTCGCACCGGCAGCGGGGCAGAAGGCAAATTGATCGCCGTGATGAGCGCCAAGGGCGGCTCCGGCGGAACCTTGCTGGCCTGCAACCTGGCTCAACAGCTCAGCGTCAAGGGCGGAAGCACTCTGCTACTGGACATGGACCTGCAATTCGGCAGTGTGACGCATTACCTGGATGTGGCGCAGACGCACAGCCATCTCGAGGTATTGCATCAGATCGATGGCATGGACAGCGTCGCGCTACGCGGTTTTTGCAGCCACTTCAGCCCCACCTTGCATGTGCTGGGTGGCCGGGCCGGTGAGCTGTGCCTGCCGCAGGATGCCCAACCCGAGCAACTCGACACCCTGTTGCAACTGGCCCGCGCCAGCTACGACTGGGTGGTGATCGACCTGCCGCGGCAAATTGACCACCTCACCGGCTCTGTACTGGAACAGGTGGATCGGGTGTACGTGGTGGTGCAGCAGAGCGTCAGTCATCTGCGCGATGCCAGCTCCCTGGTGCGGATTCTTCGCGACGACCTGGGCGTGCGCGGGGATCAATTGCAGATAGTGGTCAACCGCTTTGACAAGGCAGCAGCGATCAGCCTCAAGGATATCGGCGAAGCGCTGCGCTGCACGAATCTGTCGAAATTACCCAACGACTTCAACCTGGTCAGCCAGAGTCAGAACACTGGCGTGCCGTTGGGGCTGCATGCGCCGAGGGCTGCGATTACTTCCGCCCTGCGCGACATGACCGAGGACCTGGTCGGTCAACAGGTAGCCGGGAACAAAGGCTTACTCAAACGCGCCTTCAACCGTTTTTTCGGGGGATGACCCATGATCAGCGACTTTCGTAACCGCTTGCGCAAACAGTCCGGTAAAACCGCTGCATCGTCAGCTGCTCAGGGCGACGACCTGCTGGATCCGGCAGAGGAATTAATGGCGTGGGAGCGTGTAACACCAGACGTTCTTTACGAAACCAGAAGCCAGGTCACTCCGGTGGAAGCCGAGTGGCGGGAAAAGATCTACCAGCAGTTGCTCAAGGTCATGGACCTGTCCTTGCTGGACGCCCTCGAACAGGCCGAGGCCGCGCGGCAGATTCGCGATATTTGCCAGCGTCTGCTCGACGAGCATTCGGCCCCGGTGAGTACCACCAGCCGCCAGTTGATCATCAAGCAGATCACCGACGAGGTGCTCGGCCTGGGGCCCTTGGAACCGTTGCTGGCCGATCACAGCGTGTCCGACATTCTGGTCAACGGCTATGCCTCGGTCTATGTCGAGCGCTTCGGCAAACTGCAACGGACCGATGTGCGCTTTCGCGATGATCAGCATTTGCTGAATATCATCGACCGTATCGTGTCCGGCCTGGGTCGGCGTATCGACGAGTCTTCACCGTTGGTGGATGCCCGGCTCAAGGACGGTTCGCGGGTCAACGCGATTATCCCGCCGCTGGCCATTGATGGCCCGAGCATGTCGATTCGCCGCTTTGCGGTGGACTTGCTCAATACCGATAGCCTGATCCAGGTGGGCACGCTGACCCCGGCCATTGCCCTGCTGCTCAAGGCGATTGTCCGCGGGCGCCTGAACGTACTGATTTCCGGCGGTACCGGTAGCGGCAAAACCACCATGCTCAATGTGCTGTCCAGTTTCATCCCGCACAACGAACGGATTGTCACCATCGAAGACTCGGCCGAACTGCAACTGCAGCAGCCCCATGTGGTGCGTCTGGAAACCCGGCCTTCGAACATCGAGGGGCGTGGTGAGGTGAGTCAGCGGGAGTTGGTACGCAACAGTTTGCGGATGCGCCCGGACCGCATTGTGATCGGCGAGGTGCGTGGCGCCGAGGCGCTGGACATGCTGACGGCCATGAACACCGGCCACGATGGCTCCTTGACCACGATCCACGCCAACACCGCGCGCGATGCGCTGGGGCGAGTCGAGAACATGGTGTCGATGAGCGGGGCGACCTTCCCGATCAAGGCCATGCGACAGCAGATCGCGTCGGCCATCGATGTGGTGATCCAGCTGGAACGTCAGGAGGACGGCAAGCGCCGGCTGGTCAGCGTGCAAGAGATCAACGGCATGGAGGGCGAGATCATCACCATGACCGAAATTTTCTCCTTTGCGCGTCAAGGCATGGGCGAAAACGGCGAGGTGCTCGGCGATTATCGCCCTAGCGGCATGATCCCGGCCTTCCGCGATGTGCTGGCCAAGCGCGGCATCGAGTTGCCGCTGACGATGTTCAGGCCTGAATGGATGGAGGCACGGCAGCCATGAGTCATATCCCTGGTGAATTCATTCTGATGTTCTTGGGCATGGTGTTCATCGCCGCGTTCCTCCTGTCTCAGGGCGTGGTAGTGCCGGTGTTCGGCGAGGCCGGCAAGATGCGCAAGCGCATTCGCGGTCGGTTGAACGTACTGGAGAAAGCCAACAATTTGCCTAACATGCAGACAGTGTTACGGCAGAAATACCTGACGCGTTTGTCGCCACTGGAGGCCATGCTTGAGCAGTTGCCCTTTATGGCGAACCTGACACAGGTAATCGAGCAGGCGGGTCATGAATATCGTGCTTATCGGGTGCTGTTGCTCGGGCTGTTTCTGGGCGCCTGCGCAGGCATCTCGATCTGGATGATCTCGTCAGTCTGGTGGATGGCGCTGTTGGCGGGCTTCGGGGTGTTCTGGGTACCCTTGCTGAAAATTTTTCGTGACCGTAGCAAACGTTTCGCTGCGTTTGAGGAAGGTCTGTCGGATGCACTGGATGCCATGTGCCGGGCCCTGCGCGCCGGGCACCCGTTCAACGAAACCCTGCGCCTGGTCGCTGAGGAGCACAAGGGGCCGGTCGCTCATGAGTTCGGCCTGACTTTCGCCGATATCAACTACGGCAACGATGTACGCCGGGCCATGCTCGGCTTGCTGGAGCGCATGCCAAGCATGACGGTGATGATGCTGGTGACTTCGATCCTCATCCATCGCGAGACCGGCGGCAATCTGACGGAAGTGTTGGAGCGTTTGAGTCGGCTGATCCGGGGACGCTTCCGCTTTCAGCGCAAGATCAAGACCCTGTCGGCGGAAGGGCGCATGTCGGCCTGGGTGCTGGTGGCGATTCCCTTCGTGTTGGCGATCGTGATGATGATCACAAGCCCTAACTACATACCTGTGCTGGTCAATGATCCCACAGGCCACAAGCTGATCATCGGGGCTTTCTGCGCCATGTTGGTCGGAATTTTCTGGATACGCAAAGTCATCCGAATTCAGGTTTAAGCGGTGTTCGCTACCGGGAGGTACAGGTCATGGACTTTTTACTCGGGTTGTTCAGTCGGGTCACTGGGAACGAGGAGATGGGGCGGCTGTTGTTCATTGGCGCGATCGGTCTCAGTACGGTGCTTGCGGTCGTTGCGGTAATCTTGCTGATGCTGGGGCTTCAGGACCCGGTGCAGCGCCGTTTGGAGCTGATCAAGCGTGGTCATTTAGGCAACACGGCCAGCCAGGAAGCTCCGAGTAATCTGCAACTGCTGCTGGAGCGGGTCGGCCAGCGCTTTGCCTCGGCCGAATCGGCTAAGGCGTCCGTCACCCAGACCCTGTTGATGCATGCGGGGTATCGATCCTCTTCGGCGGTGCAGATGTACTGGGCGGTGCGCTTGCTGTTACCCCTGGTGTTGGTCGGCATTGCGCTGTTGCTATTGCCGATAATTCCCAAGGTTTCGCTGAACCAGGGGCTGCTGTTGGTGGCCGTGGCGGCTGGTATCGGATGGCTGGTGCCAGCGCTGTATGTCGACAAGCGCAAGCAAATGCTACAAGGTCGGCTGCGTGCCGCGTTTCCGGACGCACTGGATCTGATGGTGGTGTGCGTGGAGTCGGGTCTGGCCCTGCCCACGACCATTGAACGGGTGGCTGAAGAGATGTCGGTCAGTCAGGTTGAGCTGGCTGAGGAACTGGCGCTGGTCAACGCGCAAATCCGCGCTGGCATTCCCAGTACCGAGGCGCTGAAACAGCTGGCTGTGCGCACCGGCCTGGAAGACGTACAAGGATTGGTCAGCCTGTTGGCGCAGAGTATTCGCTTTGGTACCAGCGTGGCCGATACCCTGCGTATCTATGCCGATGAGTTCCGTGACCGGCGTACACAAGCCGCCGAAGAGATGGGGGCGAAAGTCGGTACCAAACTGATATTCCCACTGATTTTCTGTCTGTGGCCTAGCTTCTTCCTGGTCGCCATCGGGCCGGCCATTATCGGCGTGTTGAGAGCATTCAGGTGAGGTAAACGGGCGGGGCTGTCGAGCACGATGGCCTTGCCACCCGAGCCTTTTCTGTACTTCCCCTCGTAGATCTGCACATAACCTGTAGGAGCAAGGCTTGCCCGCGAAGAGGCCGTCATATCCGCCATCTATGGTGGCAGACAGATCGCTTTCGCAGGCAAGCCTCGCTCCTACTTTCAGCCGCGACGCATTCTTTGTAGCAGCTGCCGAAGGCTGCGTTCGACTGCGCAGCAGTCGTCAAACCAGTGATTGCGGTGTGTCAGGCAGACCGTGTCAGCCGGACTCACGACTGCTGCGCAGCCGAACGCAGCCTCGCAGGCTCGACAGCTGCTACGGATCGCATTACTGCTTAAGTGAACAGCATTGCGGTTCCTACAGGGGGATTCGGTCAGAACTGAAAAATGAGTAGATGCCAATACTTTCCTGCAGACGTAATTAAGCCTGGCTTTTTAGCCAGGCTACTCTGGACTATGCCAGAGGTTGAGCATCCATTGACGTGCCTCAGTTGTTACTGCCGGTGGTCATTTTCCCCGCCGCATCCTGTTCAAAGAATTCCGGAATCGGGTGGGTGAAACTGTTCAGCCAGCGCTGGAAGGACAGGTCACGCTCAGTGACCGATGCAGTTTGCCGAAAAGGGGAGGCAACCACACCACGGATCTGTAGCTGCATCCACTGTTCGGTGCCTTTTTGCGGCGCCGAGGAGGGACCCGGCTCAATAGCCCAGGCACTGGTGGACAGGCAAGCCATGCACACAATCAACAGCCTTTTGGTATTCATCTCGACTCCTCGTACGTTCTACTTGATCGCAGCACTGGGTGAGGCATCGGCTACCTCAGCCTTACGATTCCCCTCGGAAGCCACCGCTTTTTTAGCAGAGGCCTTGAGTTTTTCCGCGCGGTTTTGCGCCTCTGCGACTTGCTGGGGGCTCAAGCTGGCGCGGTTCGCGAGTTCGGCAGCCGCCTTCCAGTTATCCTGATAAATCAGCAGCGTCACCATGTTGAGTGCCGCCAGAGAATCCGCCTGCTTGAGCTCCATGGCCGTCATGAACTCGAAGCGTGCTTCAGGGATCCGTCGCTGATTGAGGTAGACGACCCCCAGGTCATTGCGCATCTTGTCGTCGGTGGGGGACATCTTCACCGCTCGCTCAAGGTGAGTGGCAGCGGTGGCGTTATCATTTTTAGCCGCGGCCAACTGGCCCAGGCCATGTTCCCCTTCAGGGGCCAGACAGGTGCCGAGCAAGCTTTGATACAACGGCTCCGCATCTTTACGCCCCATCAAGCGCAGCACCCGAGCCTTTCGCAGGCGAACCTGGACCAGGTCATCGGGCAAACCTTCAAGATTCGCCAGGCTGGCATACAAACGGCCCTCATTGACCATGTTGTCAGCCAGATTCAGGGCCAGCTCTTGCTCCGAACTGGGTTTGGCACAGACAGCCGGTCGCGAAGACAGGCCATTGGTGGCACAACCTGCGAGCATCAATGTCGCCGTTATTGCAATGACTGCTTTCATCGAGTGTCCTCTGGCTACAACACGTTGAACGCCTGGCCAATGGCAATACAGCTGGCCCGCCAAGCGCTCAAGATCACCGTTAAGAGTGAGGGCGAAAGCCCGGTTCAGCGTCTGGCTCCGGTTCATTGCGAGAGCCCGCTCTTACTGTCGAAATCACCATTTTCTAGGAAGAACATGCGGTAGAAGTTCGGGTCGTAATTGCGCAGCTGCTCGCCAGGCAACGATGGCAGTTGTGCATTGGCCGCCAGGGGCTGGACCAGATGCGGGGTGACGATCATCAGCAGTTCGCGCTCTTCACGGTTGATGGTGTTGTCGCGGAAGAACGCGCCCAGAATCGGGATATCGCCCAGCCCCGGGAATTTGTTCACCTGGGAATTGTTGCGGGTACTGATCAGGCCGCTGATGACGAAGCTTTCGCCGTCGGCCAGGGAGATGCTGGTGTCGGTACGGCGTATGGTCAGCGCCGGAACTATCGTGCCGGCGATGCTTACGGCGTTGGTGAAGTCCAGTTCACTGACTTCCGGCGCCACTTTAAGGGCAATACGGTTTTTCTCGATGATGGTTGGCGTCAGGGTCAGGCGGATACCGAACTCCTTGTACTCGATGGAGATGTTATCGCTGCCCGAACTGGGCACCGGAATCGGTACTTCACCGCCGGCCAGGAAGCTCGCACTCTGCCCGCTGAGCGCCACCAGGCTTGGTCGCGCCAGGGTATAGGCGAAACCGCTGCCTTCCAGCGCGTTGATCGCCACCAGGGTATTGCCGGTCGCAAAAGAGAGGTTGAAATTATCGTTGTTCACCGGCAATGACGGCGTAACGATGCCGCCGATGGTAGGCAAGGTTCTCGGCGAGCCGAACAGGAAGTTGCCACGGGTGCCGAAAATAGACGCTGAGGCTTCCTTGAGTTTGGTCCGGCTGACTTCAACGAAGCGAATATCGGTTTGCACCTGGCTTGGCAGCATCGGGTCTTCGGTAGGTCCCGTCGACACGCTGGTCAGCGCCGCGGTGGCCCGGCCCTTGACGAACACCATGCTTTGGCGTGGTGTTTTCGAACAGGAGGTCCAGACCATCAGGCTGGTGGCTCCCGGTGTCAGACCGGTGAGTATGAAGGCGCTGGGATTGTTGCCGCTGGGTTGCACATCGGCAATTTTCGGGTCACCCACGGCCAATTGCGTCACCGGAACCGGTGTGTGCAGTTCACTCTGAAGCCCCTGACCGACCTCGAACGTTGTCGGCATACTGTCCATCTGCGAACAATTGGCCGCCGCGGCCTGAGCCGCGTCCACGCTGAGGCCCATCCAGAACAGGCCATGGATAATTCGCTTGAAAGCGGGCACGGTACGATAGCTCATTAAGTGCATCCTCGCTGAATAGGCCATCTACAAGGCAAACCAAGTTGCCTCGGATCACTACAGGGGGCCTGAGTCGACCCTCAACCTCGCCAGAGCACTCACCACTAATGACCAATGCCCCCGGCAATATTCCTTGGTGCTACACGCAAGCAGGTGCAATACGCTGATCCGAATGAACAGCGAGCGACCTTCTAAAACGGCTTTTAGTGATCCAGATACCTGGGCTGCCGACCCGAGCGGCAGGCTCAGGCTCGACAACCATCGCGGTTATAGGCGGCACTTCCCGCCAACCTGACTCCCCTAAAAAGCAACCGGCAATCACAGCTCTGCGCCGGTAAACGCCTGTCAGGATCATAGTGAGGTAACTCCTTTTGCCAATTCGCTATCTGATCTCTGAACCTAACGTCAAAATTCAAACCGTTATGACTTCTTCTTGTTTGAAGGTAGTTCAAACAAAGCAAAGCGCCACGATTTAAAACAAAACTTTCAGGGCAGAGTGTGGAGATAGCCATGTTGCTGGCGTTGGAGCGGCAAAAAAATGCGGTTCGGCGAGGCAACTAAGGCGGCAGGGCTTACATGGACAGAATCAGGCGTCCGGCGAACAGAATAAGGATCACCCCCATGGTTCGTTCGAACCAGTGCCCCATACGCATGAACAGCAGTCGCACCCGGGCGCTGGAAAAGAACAGGGCCACGATCACGAACCACAGGGCGTTCACGAAACACATCCACAACCCGTACAGCGCCTGAATCTGCAGTGGTGTCGTGGCACTGATGAGGGTGGTGAAGATCGCCAGAAAGAACAGCGTAGCCTTGGGGTTGGTGGCGTTGGTCAGAAACCCCGTGCTGAAGGCCTTGAACAGGGTCTGCTGCTCAGTTGACGCTGCTGCGCCGTTGTCGCCTTCAATCGCCACTTTGGGTTTGCTGCGCAACAGGCTCACACCGAGGTACAAAATGTAGGCCCCCCCGATCACCTTGGCCACCGTCAATAGCCAAGGCGTGGTGTGCATCAATGCGCCGACGCCGAGCAAGGTGTACAGCACATGCACGGAAATGCCCGCGCCGATGCCCAGCGCCGTGCAGATGCCCACTAAACGCCCGAAACGCACGCTTTGGCGGATGGTCACGGCGAAATCCGGACCGGGAGCTACCACGGCCAGAAAATGGATGGTTGCCAGCGCCAGAAACTCGCCCAGGTAATTCGAAAACATCTCAACTCCAGAAAGTCAGGGGGGAAGCATTGCCGCGGTAGCCGACAAAGAAAGAAAGGCTCAATCGCGGATCGTCCACACCTGGTGTCACCGAGTGCATGCGGCGTGAATTGAACATGATGAAATCACCGGGCTCAGGGCGAATCTCCAGGGTCGGAGGGCCGAGCAAGGCCGGATCGATGCCGTAACTGTCGCCACGCATCTCGTCGAACTGGTCCGGGGAAATGTCGTGGTCCCACATCTGCAAGGCGCCGCCCTCGGTCGGCATGTTCAGGTAAACATTGCAGGCGAACTGCGCTTCCAGGCTTCTGGCCTGGAAACTGTCCGGGGCGTCCTTGGCGAAAATGTCGTGATGGGCGAGGAAGCACACGCCGGGTTTGACCACGCGCGATAGCCCCACATACATCTTGCGGCCATAGAGGTTTTCCAGGTGCGCCCCCGCCGGCCAGGACTCATCGAGCATGCAGCGCAGGGTGTCGACAGGCGAGGAGTAGGGCGCACAACGGCTGCGCAACTCGGCGATGTTGCTGGTGGCGCGCTCGAAATAGTCTTCGATCAGCAGTGGCTGGTTTTCCGCTTCGTAAAACGCCATGCCGATGCGACCGATGCTCGGTGCGTTGATGTAGCCTTCAAAGCCGGGGGCGAGGATCTTGTCGCCGATCTGGATCGCCAGTGGCCGAGGCAACAAGCCTCTGACGCGGATGGCGAGGACTTCTTCGTTGGCCAGTTTTTGTATGCACGTCTCATCGAGACGCTCGACGTCAAGCATCATGTCTTAGGTCCATCTATCAGATAGTCAACAGAGCCCGTGAACACAGGCCCCCCGGCGTCAGGCGATGACGAGGTCGACATCGCCCAAAGGCTCAATCCACGTGGTAGTGGACTGACAACGTTCCCTTTTTCTGCGAAAGGGAAGCGATTGTGACCATGCCTAAATCCTTCAGGCTGCGTACATGGGTGCCGCCGCAGCCGTAGGCGGGCAGCTCACCGAAACCGATTTCACGGGCGCCTTCGCGCAACGACGTCAAGCGCGGCAGATCATGGGCGATCCATTGCTTGATGCCGTGCTGAATCGTCTGGGCATCAACCTCCTGCGCGCCATCGCCCGGTTTGAATTGCACACGTCCTTCATCCGGCCAGTGATGAGCCTTGATCGGCATCCAGCCCATGGCCTGGACGAAGTGACCAATCAGATGCCCCGCCGAATGCATGCGCGTATTGAACTGGCGGCGTTGCTCGTCGACCCGAATCTGGATCATGCCGAGTTTTACCGGGTGGTCGACGAAATGGATGATCCGCTCCGTTTCCTGCACCACGCGCAGCACCTGGCTTTCGCCGATCCAGCCGGTATCACAGGGTTGCCCGCCGCCCTGGGGGTGAAACAGAGTGGCGCGCAGCACCACGGCGAACTCGTTCTCATAGGGCGTGCAATCCAGGACTTCCACATTGGCCCTGAGGTCATCACTATGGAAAAAGAGGCGAAGCGTCATATTCCATGCCCTTATTAAAGTTTCTATTTTTATTATATGAACCGTGGAATTGCGTGATAATCCGTTCAACCATCAAAGGACTGTTGCGCTGTGAGCATAAATCTTCCCCTGCCGCTGCTCGGTGAAATGGCGATTTTCGTCAAGGTTGTCGAAACCGGCAGTTTCTCCGAAGCGGCGCGTCAGTTGGGGGCTTCACCCTCGGCGGTGAGTCGCAGCATTTCGCGGCTGGAGAAGGCGCTTGCCACGCGTTTGTTGCAACGAACCACGCGCAAGCTACGCCTGAGCGACGGAGGCGAAGAGGTGTTCAAGCGCTGCCAGGAGATGGTCAGCGCGGCGAAGTCGGTGATGGAAATCAGCGGTCAGTTCACTCAGGAAGCGGAAGGGCTGGTGCGCGTCAGCGTGCCCAAGGCCGTCGGGCGATTTGTGATTCATCCGCATATGCCGGAGTTTCTGCGGCGTTATCCCAAAGTGGATGTGGAGTTGTTGCTCGAGGACCGCCAAGTGGATTTGATCGATGACAACGTCGACCTGGCCATCCGTATTACCGATCGGCCCCCTGCGGGGCTGGTGGGGCGGCAATTGCTGACCATCGACCATTTGCTCTGCGCCACGCCGCAGTACCTGGCCGAGCACGGCACACCGACTCATCCCCACGACTTGCTCAATCACAGCTGCATCTATCTGGGCGAAACCCCGAGCGATGCGCGCTGGAAGTTCAAGAAAGGCAGTAAAGCCGTGACCGTCGGTGTGCGCGGACGTTACGCCGCCAATCACACGGGCGTGCGATTGGGCGCGGTATTGCAACACATCGGGATCGGTAGCCTGCCGTACTTCACCGCCCGTTATGCGCTGGAACAGGGGCTGATTGTGCAGGTATTGCCGGACTGGACCTTTCTGGCGTCCTACCACGGAGGCGCCTGGCTGCTGCATTCGCCCACCCGCTATCTGCCGCCCAAGTTACGGGTATTCATCGACTATCTGGTGGAATGCCTGGAGAAAGAGCCGACCTTGAGCAAGCCAGGCAAGCCAAGTGCGTTGGGCAAGGGCGCGGCAGCGTATGAGTTGCCGGAGAGTGATGGGTTGTTTTGATCTTTACCCGGCCAACAAAAAAGGCCCGCATGATTAACCATGCGGGCCTTTTGCGTTACTGATTGGAGATCAGTGCTTGCTGTCCTGATTCGACATCGCCAGCAGCTGTTTTTCCTGATTCCAGTCGAACGGTTCATCGTTCTGTTCGGCTTCGAAGCGACGTTCTTCCAGCGCCTGGTACAGGTCGATTTCATCATCGGGCATGTAATGCAGGCAGTCACCGGCGAAGTACCACAGCAGATCGCGCGGCACCAGGTGGGCGATTTGCGGGTAGCGGGTGATGATCTGGCACAGGATGTCCTGGCCCAGGTATTGGCTTTCGATCGGGTCGACCGGCAGCAACGCACGCAGTTCGTCGAAGCGCTCCAGGAACAAGGCATGGCTTTCTTCGGGAACCTGTTCGGCCTCACCTACGGCGACCAGGATACTGCGCAGGTGGTCGAGCAAGACGAGATGATCGGCAACGACATTGGACACGAGATAAGTCCTCAAGAGCAAAACGGGCGCAGGAGTATAAAGCTCCCGCGCCCTTTTTTCACAGGGTAAAGCGCCCCATGATGGTAAGGCGACACACGGTCCTCTGGATCAGCGGACCTTGCCCTTGCCCAGCACCAGCACCTGTTTGTCGAAATCATCGACGTCGATCACCTTGCGCCGCGCCACCTCCACTTCACGCAAGGTCTCGGCCTCAACCGGTTGCAAGACGCCAGCCTCCAGTGCGGCATCGATGACCGACTCCCCGACAGTGGGTTTGACCTGGCGACTTCTCAGCGCCGTGTTGAGTTTTTTCTGTAGCGGTTTGGCGGCGTTCAGCAAGTCGCAGGCGTGTTGCAGGGCGCCGACCGGATCCTCTGTCGATTGCGGGCGATAGCAGCCCGCCAATAACTCCTCAAGGGTCGGATCGCCCTTGGCGCGGCCGAGGACTGCGGCGACTTTGGCCGCCAGCCTGTCCGACGGGCCTTTGTGCCGGCGACCGAACGGGAACACCATCACTCGCAGCAGGCAGCCGAGTACCTTGTTCGGGAAATTGGTCAGCAGTTCGTCCAGCGCACGTTCGGACTGGCCGAGGCTCTCTTCCATGGCCCAGGCGAACAGCGGACGCATATGTTCCGGCGAATCGAGATCGTGATAACGCTTGAGCGCCGCGGAGGCCAGATACAGGTAGCTGAGCACATCGCCCAGACGTGCGGACAAGCGTTCGCGGCGTTTCAGATCGCCGCCCAGCAGCATCATGCACTGGTCTGCAAGCATGGCAAAAGCCGCGGCCTGACGGTTGAGGGCGCGCACGTAGCGTTGGCTGAGCTTGTCCCCAGGCATGTGTTCGAAATGCCCGAAGCCAAGGTTCAGCACCAGGGTGCTGGCGGCGTTGCTCACGGCAAAACCAATGTGATTGAGCAGCAGGGCGTCGAATTCGATCAACGCCTGTTGTTTGTCTTCGCGGTGGACAAGGGCCATTTCCTTGAGCACGTACGGATGGCAGCGAATAGCGCCCTGGCCGAAGATCATCAGGTTGCGTGTCAGGATGTTCGCACCTTCGACCGTGACGGAAATGGGCGCACCTTGCCAGCTACGCGCCAGATAGTTGTTCGGGCCCATGATGATGGCCTTGCCGCCGTGAACATCCATGGCGTGACTGATGCACTCGCGACCGCGTTCGGAGAGGTGGTATTTGATGATGGCGGAGGGCACCGACGGCTTTTCGCCGAGGTCGACGGCGTTGGCGGTGAGCATCCGCGCGCTGTCCATCAGCCAGGTACTGCCGCCGATCCGCGCCAGTGCTTCCTGAATCCCTTCGAAGGCTGACAGCGGTGCGTTGAATTGCTCGCGAACCTGCGCATATTGGCCTGTCACCAGGCTGCTGAACTTGCCCGCGGCAGTACCGATGGCAGGCAGCGAAATGGAACGCCCGACCGACAGGCAGTTCATCAGCATCATCCAGCCTTCGCCGAGCATTTCCTGACCGCCGATGATGAACTCCAGCGGTATGAACACATCCTTGCCGGCGTTCGGGCCGTTCATGAAGGCGGCGCCCAGCGGCAAGTGACGGCGGCCGATTTCTACACCGGGGGTCTGGGTTGGAATCAATGCGAGACTGATCCCCAGGTCGACTTTGTCACCCAATAGATGATCCGGGTCATAGGCCTTGAAGGCCAGGCCGATCAAGGTCGCCACCGGACCGAGGGTGATGTAGCGTTTTTCCCAGTTCAGGCGCAGGCCGAGGGTTTCCTGGCCTTCCCATTCACCTTTGCAGATCACTCCGGTGTCGGTCATGCCCCCGACGTTGGAACCGGCCATCGGGCCTGTCAGGGCAAAGCAGGGGATATCGTCGCCGCGGGCCAGCCGTGGCAGGTAATGATTGCGTTGTTCGTCGGTGCCGTAATGCAGCAGCAGTTCCGCCGGGCCGAGGGAGTTGGGCACCATGACGGTGGAAGCGAGGTCGCCGCTGCGGGTTCCCAGTTTCATCGCGATCTGGGAGTGGGCATACGCCGAGAAGCCTTTGCCGCCGTACTCCTTGGGAATGATCAGGGCAAAAAAGCCATGCTGCTTGATGTGATCCCAGGCCTTGGGTGGCAGGTCCATCAACTGGCTGATCTGCCAATCGGTGACCATCGCGCAGAGTTCTTCGGTCGGGCCATCGATAAACGCCTGTTCCTCTTCACTCAGTTGCGCTTTTGGATAGGCCAGCAGCTTGTTCCAGTCCGGACGACCGCTGAACAGCTCGCCATCCCACCAGACCGTGCCGGCTTCAATGGCTTCACGCTCGGTTTGCGACATGGGCGGCAGGTTTTTTTGAAACCAGTTGAATATGGGCGCCGTGAACAGTTTTCGGCGCAGGTCCGGCAGCAACAGGGGGGCGGCCACGGCCGCTAGTAACACCCAGAAAATCAGCAGCAGCCAGACGGGGGCATGGCTCGCATGTCTGAAGATGCCCATCGCCAGCAGATAGACAGCGATGATGCCCAAAGCGGGCAGAGGTGCGGTGCGGCGATGTGCCAGCCAGGCAATCCCGACCACCAGAACCAGTATCCACAACAGCAGCATAATTAATTCTCCTGAAGCCAGGGGCAAAACCACTCTCAGAGCTTAGACGGCATCCATAAAAGTGGGTGGTCGGAGCGATCGGGTTGAGCTTGTAGGACGAAACGGCCGGACTTCGTCAGTTATTTCGATGGAGGGCTCGTCAACAGAGCGGGCAAGCGCTGATATTTGGCCGAAACGTCGTTATCTCTGTGCTGAAGGTGTCGCTAGACTCGTGGCTTCCCCCAGGAGATTGCTCCCATGCACGCGTATCTGAGCCCCGGCCGCTTCATCGACAGTGACCATCCCTCGGTGGTGGAGTTCACCGAAAAACATCGTGGCGCCGGGCGCGATCCGTTGGAGCAGGCGATCAATCTCTATTACGCCGTGCGCGAGGCCGTGCGCTACAACCCCTACACTTTCAGCCGTGATCCGCAAACCTTGCGCGGCAGCTATGCGCTGGCGGCCGGGGAGAGTTATTGCGTGCCCAAAGCCACGCTGCTGGCAGGTTGCGCTCGGCATTGCGGGATCCCGGCGCGTATCGGTCTGGCGGATGTGCGCAATCACCTGTCGACGCCGCGCCTGCTCGAACTGCTCAAGAGTGATGTGTTCGCCATGCACGGCTACACCGAGCTTTATTTGAACGAGCGTTGGGTTAAAGCCACGCCGGCTTTCAATCAACAACTGTGCGAATTGTTCAATGTCGCGCCGCTGGAATTCGACGGGATCAATGACAGCGTGTTCCATCCCTTCAACCGTGACGGCGAGCAGCTGATGGAGTACCTGGTCGATCACGGCCAGTTCACCGATGTGCCTGAAGCGTTTTTTTTCGAGCACCTGGAAAAGTGCTATCCGCATCTGTTCGGTGAGCAAGTGCCGGTGCTGCTGGGTGATATGCAGAGCGATTTGAGTCGCGTCTGATCCGGCGTATGCTGCCTGCGCATTCATTCAACAAGGAGCGGTCATGCTGAAGATCTGGGGTCGGAAAAATTCGTCGAATGTCAGAAAACCATTGTGGGCCGCCGAAGAGCTGGGCCTGGCCTATGAAGCCATCGATGCCGGCGGTGCCTTTGGCGTGGTCGATACGCCTGAGTACCGGGCGATGAATCCCAACGGTCGCGTGCCGGTGATCGAAGACGACGGCTTCGTGCTGTGGGAATCCAACACCATCGTGCGTTACCTGGTGGCTCGCCATGCCAGCGGCACTGCCTGGTATCCGACGGACCTGCAAGCCCGTGCCTCGGCCGAAAAGTGGATGGACTGGACCACCTCAAGTTTTGCCGCGCCGTTTCGCACGGTGTTCTGGGGCGTGTTGCGCACCCCGCAAGAGCAGCAGGACTGGCCGGCCATCAAGGCTGCGATCAAGGAGTGCGACGATCTGCTGTCGATGGCCGATCAAGCGCTGGCGGTTAAGCCATACCTGTCGGGCGATGAGATCGGCATGGGCGACATTCCCTTGGGCAGCTTCATTTATGCCTGGTTCGAGATGCCGATCGAGCGCGCGCCGCTGCCTCATCTCGAAGCCTGGTACGCACGGTTGAAACAGCGTCCGGCCTATCGCAAAGCCGTCATGACCGCGTTGACTTAATACTCACTATCAACACGCGTGACTGTACTTGTGTGGCGGCGACAAGCACCATTGCGCTCATGCGCCGCGGTTGCATTGATCGCCGCCCGCCCTTATTTATTCCTTTCTTCCCTTCTTGGTGCGTAAATCCGATATGAGTTCCGCTCTGTCCATCCGGCAGCTAACCAAAACCTACGGCAACGGTTTCCAGGCCTTGAGTGGTATCGATCTGGACGTCGCCGAAGGTGACTTTTTCGCCTTGCTCGGCCCGAACGGCGCCGGCAAATCCACAACCATCGGCATTCTCTCGACCCTGGTGAACAAGACCAGCGGCACGGTGAATGTATTCGGTCACGACCTGGACAAGGAACCAGCGGCGCTCAAGCGCTGCATTGGTGTGGTGCCCCAGGAGTTCAACTTCAACCAGTTCGAAAAGACCTTCGACATCGTCGTGACCCAGGCTGGTTACTACGGCATCCCGCCGAAAATCGCCAAGGAACGCGCCGAGCAGTACCTGACCCAACTGGGTTTGTGGGACAAGCGTGATGTGCCGTCGCGCTCCCTGTCCGGCGGCATGAAGCGCCGACTGATGATCGCCCGGGCGCTGGTCCACGAACCACGCCTGTTGATCCTCGACGAACCGACGGCGGGGGTGGACATCGAATTGCGTCGCTCGATGTGGACCTTCCTCACCGAACTGAACAAGAAAGGCATCACCATCATCCTCACCACCCACTACCTGGAAGAGGCTGAGCAGTTGTGCCGCAACATCGGCATCATCGACCACGGCACCATTGTCGAGAACACCAGCATGAAGCAGTTGCTCAGCCAACTGCATGTCGAGACGTTCCTGCTGGACTTGAAGAACACGTTGCAAGTGGCGCCGCAGTTGCTCGGGTACCCGGCCAAACTGATCGACAGTCATACCCTGGAAGTCCAGGTCGACAAGGCCATGGGCATTACCGCGCTGTTCACCCAGTTGGCGCAGCAGAACATCGAAGTGTTGAGCCTGCGTAACAAAACCAATCGCCTCGAGGAGTTGTTCGTGTCCCTGGTGGAGAAAAATCTGTCGAAGGTGGCGGTATGAGTTCTGAGCTGCAACCCAACCTCGTTGCCCTCAATACCATCGTTTACCGTGAGGTCAAGCGCTTCACCCGGATCTGGCCGCAGACCTTGCTGCCGCCAGCCATCACCATGGTTCTGTACTTTGTGATCTTCGGCAATTTGATCGGGCGGCAGATCGGCGGGATGGGTGGCTTCACCTACATGGAGTACATCGTGCCGGGGCTGATCATGATGTCGGTGATCACCAACTCCTACGGCAACGTGGTGTCGAGTTTCTTTGGCAGCAAGTTCCAGCGCTCCATCGAGGAACTGATGGTGTCGCCGGTGTCGCCCCATACGATTCTGATCGGCTACACCCTGGGCGGCGTGTTGCGCGGGTTGATGGTCGGGCTCATCGTGACGCTGCTGTCGCTGTTCTTCACCACGCTACAGGTGCATCACCTGGGCGTGACCGTCCTGGTGGTGCTGCTGACGGCGACGATCTTCTCGTTGCTGGGTTTCATCAACGCGGTATTTGCGCGCAATTTCGATGACATCTCGATCATCCCGACCTTCGTGCTGACACCGCTGACGTACCTGGGCGGGGTGTTCTACTCGATCAGCCTGTTGCCGCCGTTCTGGCAGACCGTGTCGCTGGCCAACCCGGTGCTGCACATGGTCAACGCCTTCCGTTACGGCATCCTCGGCGTGTCGGACATCAAGATCAGCGTGGCGATTGCTTTCATGCTGGTAGCGACTGTTGTGCTGTACATCGGTTGTGCGCGGCTGCTGGTGAGTGGGCGCGGGATGCGTACCTGATCGAGCCCCTTCGCGGGCAACATGTTTTTTGATGGTGTACATATCCGTTTCTTTGGTAACGGCGGCTGGCGGTTTCGCTCTTACAGCGAGTCACTTTGAAAA
>NZ_JDWJ01000016.1:0-108538 GCF_012932895.1 Pseudomonas sp. KD5
ATCAGTCGTTATGCAGGGCTGGACGTGCGACTGACCCAGTCTGGAACGAGCATCGACAAGCCCGGACGCCTGAGCAAGGGTGGCAACGCCTACCTGCGCTCGGCGATGTTCATGCCTGCCATGTCAGCGATCCGCTGCGATCCTTATGTGAAGGCTTTTTACGACGTGCTAGTCGGTCGTGGAAAACGAAAAATGCAGGCCATCTGTGCGGTTATGCGCAAATACCTGACAGGCTTGTGGGCCTGCATACGCGCTGGAGAGGATTTCGATACGGCCAAGCTTTTCAGCGAAAAACATCTNCTAAAAGCTTGACCGTGAACAGAGTATCTACAGGTTATGTGTTGGCCGTGAGGTCCGCGCATCCCTGTAGGAGCGAGGCTTGCCCGCGAAGGCGTCGTCACATTCAACACATTCGTTGACTGACATTCCGCTATCGCGGGCAAACCCGCTCCCACAGGATTTTGTGTGGTGCTTAAGATCTGCGCGCCCCCCTACCAACGCACGCCGCCACCTCCTTCGAAAGTAGCATTCGGGCAGTTGGCGCCCCGTGCATTAATGGCTCTACCGGAATCGTCCGGCACAAGAAGAGGAATGACCCATGTGGCATAAACCCGCGTTTACCGATCTGCGCATTGGCTTCGAAGTGACGATGTATTTCGCCAACCGTTGATTGATCGCCCGGTCAGCCGTCGCGTTGGCCGGGCCTGCTTTCTGGAGCCTGCCATGCACATCCGCGTTCTCGGTTCCGCCGCCGGCGGCGGTTTTCCGCAGTGGAACTGCAACTGCCGTCAATGCGCGGCGATGCGCCGCGGCACCCTGCACGCGCAACGCCGCACGCAGTCGTCCATTGCCCTGAGCGACGACGGTGTGGAATGGATACTCTGCAATGCGTCACCAGACATCCGCGCCCAACTCGAAAGCTTCCCGACGCTACAACCGGCCCGCCGCGTGCGTGACACGGCGATTGCCGGCGTGGTCCTGCTGGACAGTCAGATCGACCATTGCACCGGCCTGTTGAGCCTGCGCGAAGGCTGCCCGCATTCGGTCTGGTGCACCGAGCGGGTGCATGAAGACCTGAGCAGCGGCTTCCCGTTGTTCACCATGCTCAAGCACTGGAACGGTGGTTTGCAGTGGCAACCCATCGAACTGGACCGTGAGCCGTTCAGCATCGCAGCCTGCCAACACCTGCAATTTCGCGCCATTCCATTGGTCAGCAACGCGCCGCCGTATTCCCCCAACCGTGGCAACCCGCAGCCGGGGGACACCATCGGCCTGTTCATCGAAGACCTGCGCAACGGTGCATCGGTGTTCTATGCGCCGGGTCTGGGGCAGGTTGACGACGAGGTATTGAGCTGGATGCAGCGCGCCGATTGCCTGCTGCTGGACGGCACGCTGTGGCGCGACGATGAAATGCGCGTATGCGAAGTCGGCCAGAGCCTGGGCCGCGAAATGGGCCACCTGCCGCAAAGCGGCCCCGGCGGTATGCTCGAAGTGCTGGAGGGCTTCAATCGCCAGCGCAAGGTGCTGATCCACATCAACAACACCAACCCGATCCTCGACGAAGACTCAGCCGAGCGGGCGTTGCTGGAGCGGCGGGGGATTGAAGTGGCTTATGACGGCATGAGTATTGAGCTGTAGCGGACTGCCTCATCGCAGAACCCAACGGTTATTCCCCGGAGAACCGCAATGACTGACACCCCCATGACCCCCACCGAATTCGAAGCGGCCCTGCGCGCCAAAGGCGCCTATTACCACATCCATCATCCATTCCACCAAGCCATGTACGCCGGGCGCGCCACCCGCGAGCAGATCCAGGGCTGGGTCGCCAATCGCTTCTACTATCAGGTGAACATTCCCCTGAAGGACGCGGCAATCCTCGCCAACTGTCCGGACCGCGACGTGCGGCGGGAATGGCTGCAACGGATTCTCGACCATGACGGCGCCCCCGGCAGCGAAGGCGGTATCGAAGCCTGGTTGCGTCTGGGCGAAGCGGTGGGGCTGGATCGCGAACAAATTCTCTCGCAAGAGTTGGTGCTGCCGGGTGTGCGATTTGCCGTGGACGCCTACGTCAATTTCGCCCGCCGTGCTTGTTGGCAGGAAGCGGCCAGCAGTTCGCTGACCGAACTGTTCGCGCCGCAGATCCATCAGTCCCGGCTCGACGCCTGGCCCGCCCATTACCCATGGATCGACCCGGCCGGTTACGACTATTTTCGTACGCGCCTGAGCCAGGCCCGGCGCGATGTCGAGCATGGTTTGCGCATCACCCTGGCGCATTACGTCACGGTCGAGGGCCAGCAGCGCATGCTGGAGATTCTGCAGTTCAAGCTTGATGTGCTGTGGAGCATGCTCGACGCGATGAGCATGGCCTATGAGCTGGACCGCCCGCCGTATCACACCGTCACCACCGATCGGGTCTGGCACCGGGGGATCGCCCTGTGAACGCGATCGAGCAGCAACCCGGCCCACCGTTGTGGCTGTTGGCGGAGCTGACCTATCGCTGCCCGCTGCAATGCCCGTATTGCTCCAACCCATTGGATTTCGCCCAACAGGGTGAGGAGTTGAGCACAGAAGAGTGGATCCGGGTGTTTCGCGAAGCCAGGGAGATGGGCGCCGCGCAACTGGGCTTTTCCGGTGGCGAGCCGTTGGTGCGCCAGGACTTGGCCGAGCTGATCAAGGCCGCGCGGGACATGGGTTACTACACCAACCTGATCACCTCGGGTATCGGCCTGACCGAGCAGAAGGTCCGCGACTTCAAGGTCGCCGGACTGGACCACATCCAGATCAGCTTTCAGGCCGCCGACGAAGCGGTCAACAACATGCTCGCTGGCTCGCGCAAGGCCTTCGCCCAGAAACTGGCCATGGCCCGAGCGGTAAAAGCCCAGGGCTACCCGATGGTGCTGAACTTCGTCACCCATCGGCACAACATCGACCAGATCGCGCAGATCATCGAACTGTGCCTGGAGCTGGAGGCGGATTTCGTCGAGTTGGCGACCTGCCAGTTCTATGGCTGGGCCGAACTTAACCGCGTGGGCCTGTTGCCAACCCGCGAACAATTGCTGCGCGCCGAGCGCATCACCAACGACTATCGCCAGCGGCTTGAGGCCGAGGGCCACCCGTGCAAGTTGATCTTCGTCACCCCGGACTACTACGAAGAGCGCCCCAAGACCTGCATGAATGGCTGGGCCAACCTGTTTCTCGACATCACCCCGGACGGCACGGCGCTGCCTTGCCACAGCGCTCGCCAGTTACCGGTGCAGTTCCCCAATGTGCGCGAGCACAGCGTCGAACACATTTGGAACGACTCCTTCGGCTTCAATCGTTTTCGCGGCGACGACTGGATGAAAGAGCCGTGCCGTTCCTGCGATGAAAAACATAAGGACCTGGGCGGCTGCCGTTGCCAGGCATTCATGCTCACGGGGGACGCGAGCAACGCCGACCCGGTGTGCAGCAAGTCGCCGCACCACAGCGTCATCCTCAAGGCCCGGGACGAAGCCGACGCGCCGGGGCAGGGCATGGAACACCTGACCTTGCGCAATGAAAAGGCTTCGCGGCTGATCTATCGCGGATAAATTGCGAACGCGAAGCCCCCACCCCAGGCAGTTGCTACCCATTGGTCTGATTGCATTCGCAGCCGGATGCTTTAGTGTTGGCTTTACCTTTCAAAACAATAAAAACAGGCTTTCCAATGAGCCAGAATCTCAGTCAACTGCGTAAATTCGTTTCACCTGAAATCATCTTCGGTGCCGGCTGTCGGCATAACGTCGGCAACTACGCCAAGACTTTCGGTGCCCGCAAGGTGCTGGTGGTCAGCGACCCCGGGGTGATTGCCGCCGGTTGGGTTGCCGATGTCGAAGCCAGTCTGCAGGCCCAGGGCATCGATTATTTCGTGTACAGCGACGTTTCGCCCAACCCGCGGATCGAGGAAGTGATGCTCGGCGCCGAGCTGTACCGGGAGAATCACTGCGATGTGATCGTCGCGGTCGGCGGCGGCAGCCCGATGGATTGCGGCAAGGGCATCGGCATCGTCGTCGCCCACGGGCGCAACATCCTTGAATTCGAGGGCGTGGACACCCTGCGCATGCCCAGCCCGCCGCTGATCCTGATCCCGACCACCGCCGGCACGTCGGCCGATGTGTCGCAATTCGTGATCATCTCCAATCAGCAAGAACGCATGAAATTCTCCATCGTCAGCAAGGCTGCGGTGCCGGACGTGTCGCTGATCGACCCGGAAACCACCTTGAGCATGGACCCGTTCCTGTCGGCCTGTACCGGCATCGACGCGTTGGTCCACGCCATCGAGGCCTTCGTTTCCACCGGCCACGGGCCGCTCACCGACCCGCATGCGCTGGAGGCGATGCGGCTGATCAACGGCAATCTGGTACAAATGATCGCCAACCCCGGCGACATCGTCCTGCGGGAAAAGATCATGCTCGGCAGCATGCAGGCCGGGCTGGCGTTTTCCAACGCGATTCTTGGCGCGGTGCACGCCATGTCCCACAGCCTCGGTGGATTCCTCGATCTGCCTCACGGTTTGTGCAACGCGGTGCTGGTGGAACACGTGGTGGCGTTCAACTACAGCTCGGCGCCGGAGCGCTTCAAGGTGATCGCCGAGACCTTCGGCATCGATTGTCGCGGCCTGAACCACCGGCAGATCTGCGGACGTCTGGTCGACCACTTGATCGCCCTCAAGCATGCCATCGGCTTCCACGAAACCCTGGGTCTGCACGGGGTCAGCACGGCAGACATTCCGTTCCTGTCGCAACATGCCATGGATGACCCGTGCATCCTTACCAACCCGCGCGAGTCCAGTCAGCGCGACGTCGAGGTCGTCTATGGCGAAGCCCTCTGACGAACAGCAACGGGCGCTGACCGGGTTACTCGGCCTGGGCAATCACTCGGCGCGCAAGAGTCATTACCCGGAACTGGCCGCGCGCCTGGATGAACTGGAGGCCGAGCGCAATCGCTACAAATGGTTGTTCGAAAACGCCGTGCACGGAATCTTCCAGGCCAGCCTGCAGGAAGGCATGCGCGCCGCCAACCCGGCGCTGGCGCGGATGCTTGGCTATCAGGACCCGCAGGAGGTGCTGTTTTCCCTGACGGACCTGGCGGGCACGCTGTTCGTCGGCGGCGCGCAAGAGCTGGAAGGCATCGGCGAAGTCCTCCAGCGTGAGCGCAGCCTGCTGGGCTATGAAACCCAGCTGCGGCGCAAGGACGGCACTGTCCTCGACGTGTTGATGAACCTGCTGCTCAAACCGGATCAGGAAGGCCTGGTGGAGGGGTTCGTCGCCGACATCACCGAACGAAAACAGGCCCAGGAGCGCTTGCAACAGCTCAATGATCAACTGGAGCAACGGGTCACCGCGCGCACCAATGAGTTGCTGGAAGCCGCCGAAGCCTTGCGCGACGCCCGTGATGCCGCCGAAGCGGCCAATCGCAGCAAGGACAAATACCTCGCCGCCGCCAGCCACGACTTGCTGCAACCGCTCAACGCCGCGCGTTTGTTGATCTCGACCTTGCGCGAACGGCATTTGCCCGACGTCGAACAGGTGCTGGTGGAGCGCACCCATCAGGCACTGGAAGGGGCCGAAGACCTGCTCACCGACCTGCTGGATATTTCCCGGCTCGATCAGGCTGCGGTGAAACCGGACATCGCCCTGTACCGCCTCGATGAATTGTTCGCGCCACTGGTCTCGGAGTTTCAGTCGGTGGCCGCGGCGACCGGGTTGAACCTGCGGGTGCACATGGGTGATTACGCGATTCATACCGACTTGCGCCTGATGACCCGCATTCTGCGCAACTTCCTCAGCAATGCCTGCCGCTACACCGACGACGGCAGCATCCTGCTGGGTGCCCGGCGCCGGGGCGACGTACTGCGAATCGAAGTCTGGGACACCGGGCGCGGGATCCCGGCGGATCGTCTCGATTCGATCTTCCTTGAATTTAACCAACTGGACGTTGGCCGCGCCGCCGATCGCAAGGGCGTGGGCCTGGGACTGGCGATTGTCGAACGCATCGCCAAGATCCTCGATTACCGGATTCAGGTGCATTCACTGCCGGGGCGCGGTTCGATGTTCAGCATCGAGGTGCCGATATCCCATGAGATTCCACTGCCGATCAGTCAGGCCGCACCGCAGCCGAGTACCGGCAACCCGTTGCCGGGCCGGCGCCTGTTGGTGCTGGACAACGAAGTCAGCATCCTTGAAAGCATGAGCGCGCTGCTCGGGCAGTGGGGCTGCGAGGTGGTTACCGCCACCGATGAGGCCACCGCGCTGGCGGCCTTGCAAGGGCAGGCGCCGGAACTGATTCTGGCGGACTACCACCTCGATCACGGGGTGGTGGGCTGTGAAGTGGTCCGGCATCTGCGCGAGCATTTCAGCCGGACGATACCGGCGGTGATCATCACCGCCGACCGCACCGATCAGTGTCGACGCTCGTTGCAGCGACTCGACGCGCCATTGCTGAACAAACCGGTGAAGCCCGGCAAGTTGCGTGCGGTGTTGAGTCAGTTGTTGGCGTAGCGAGCCTTGAAAAGATCGCAGTCTGCGATCTTTTCATTCCGGTTTTGGCGGTGATTTGGCTCAGTGGTTGTACGCCGCCTCGGTGTTATCGATCAGCGGGTTCTTTTCGGTCAGCACGATCTGGGCAATCTGATCCTTGCGCATGAAGCTGACCTTCGGATGGGACTTGGCGTAACGGATGAAACGTTCCACCGCCTCGACCATCGCCGGGGTGCCGCCGATCCGGTCATGCAGGCTCACCGACATCATCCGCCGCCGGCTGGCGCCTTCGGCGTACAGGCGGTCGAATTCCAGCACCAATTGCCGGTAGAACTGTTGCGCCGAGAAGTGCCGGCCTTCAATCAACACGATATCGTTGTTGCGCAGGGTGTAAGGCACTACGGCGAATTTCTTGCCACGAACCAGTGTCACAAACGGCTCGTCGCGGCTGACGTCATCGATGTGATAGGTGAAGTTCAGATCCTGCAGCACTTTCAGGGTATTGGGGCTGCGCCGCAGCCAGTTGGCGTTGTAGCCCACGGAGCGCTGGCCGGTGAGTTTCTGCACCGCGTCGACGCCGTCGCCGATGAAGGCTTTCTCTTGTTCGTAGCTCATGTTGTAGGAGTCGGCCCAGCGCATGCCGTGGGCGGCGACTTCATGGCCTCGGTCGGCGATCGCCCGCACCAGTTCGGGGTGTTTCAACGCCGCTTCGCCCACCACATGGGACGTGACCTTGATGCCGTTGCGGTCCCATAAGTCGAGCATCCGCCACAGGCCTTCCTTGTAGCCATAGTCGAACCAGGTCTGTGCCGGCATGTCCGGGTAACCCTTGGGCAATGGAGTGCCGGAGAACGGACTTTCGGCACCGTCGGGCTGGCCGCCGGTTTCGAATTGCATAGAGAACGAAATCACCAGTTGCGAGCCATCCGGCCACGGGCGTTCCTGGGCGAACGCGAGGGACGGCAGCAGCAGGGCGGCGGCCAGCAGATTTTTCAGCCAGCGGGGGGAGCGTTGCCAATGGGCAGTGGTCATAGGGGGCACCTTTTGAGTTGAACAGTGCCGTGAGGGTGTCATTTGGCGCACCCCGGAAAAATCCGCCGCGAGCGAGAAGACTTTTAAACAGAATTTACGAATCCCGCCGAATACACAGTCCAGTGTGGGAGAAGTCCTGTGGCGAGGGGGCTTGCCCCCGTTGGGGCGCGAAGCGGCCCCTATTTTTTCCTGCATGTCGAGTTGTCTGAATTGCGACTGCTTCGCAGCCGAACGGGGGCAAGCCCCCTCGCCACAGGCTCGTGTTTGCAAGGGTGTGTTCTCCCCGTGATTTTGCGGCAAACTGACAACACTCCTTGAACCAAGGCCATCGAATGAATCACTACACCCCGCGCGACTGGCAGCCCCACGAGCGGCCCAGCCTGCCCGGATCGCCCTCGACGCCGTTGCACTCCAACCCCAGGCGGCTGGCCTACGCGCTGGTGGGTGTGTTGGTGGCATTGACCGGTGGTCTCGGGAACTCGCTGGTGGTCGCCAACCTTCCGTACCTGCAAGGCGCGCTGGGCGCGACCACCGCCGAGATGGCCTGGCTGCCGGCGGCCTTTGTCATGACCAACGTGTCGATGAACCTGCTGCTGGTGAAGTTTCGTCAGCAGTTCGGCCTGCGGGCGTTCACCGAAGTGTTCCTGATGCTCTATGCGCTGGTGACCTTCGGCCATTTGTTCGTCAACGACCTGAGTTCGGCGATCGCCGTGCGCGCGGCCCACGGCATGGTCGGCGCAGCGCTGAGTTCGTTGGGCCTGTATTACATGATCCAGGCCTTCCCGGCGAAATGGCGGATGAAGGCGCTGGTATTGGGCCTCGGCACCTCGCAACTGGCCTTGCCCATGGCGCGGTTGTTCTCCGAAGACCTGTTGCAAATCGCCGAATGGCGCGGGCTGTACCTGTTCGAACTGGGCATGGCGCTGTTGTCTTTGGGCTGCGTTTTTCTACTGAAACTGCCGCCGGGTGACCGTTTCAAGACCTTCGAAAAACTCGACTTCCTGACCTTCGCCATCCTCGCCAGTGGCGTGGCCTTGCTCTGCGCGGTGTTGTCTTTGGGGCGGATCGACTGGTGGCTCGAGGCGCAGTGGATCGGAGTGGCCTCGGCGGCTTCGATCGTGTTGATCCTCACGGGCCTGGCCATCGAGCACAATCGCAGCAACCCGATGCTGATGACCCGCTGGCTCGGCAGCGGGGCGATGATTCGCCTGGCCCTGGCGGTGATCCTGATCCGCATGGTGACGTCGGAGCAGTCCACCGGCGCGGTGGGGTTCATGCAAGCGCTGAACATGAGCAGTCAGCAGCTGCACAGCCTGTATGTGGTGATGTTGATCGGCAGTATCGCTGGCCTTGCCACCAGCGCCCTGACCATCGACCCCAAGCACCTGATCATGCCGCTGAACATCTCCTTGGCGCTGATGGCGGTCGGTTCGGTGATGGACAGTTATTCGAACAACCTGACCCGCCCGGAAAACCTTTATTTCAGTCAGTTTCTGCTGGCCTTCGGCGGGACGTTTTTCCTCGGTCCGACCATGGTCTATGGCATGCGTAACGTGCTGTCCAGCCCGCGCAACCTGGTGAGTTTCTCGGTGCTGTTCGGTATCTGCCAGAACCTCGGTGGCCTGATTGGCGCGGCACTGCTGGGGACGTTCCAGATCGCGCGCGAGAAGTTTCATTCCAGTCACATCGTCGAGCAGCTGACGTTGCTCGACCCGCGTGTGGCGGCGCGGGTCCAGAGCGGCGGCAACGCGGTCGGCTCGATAATTGCCGACCCGAGCCTGCGCAACCTGCAGGGCATCCGTAGCCTGGCCGTCGCCGCCACCCGCGAGGCCAATATCCTGGCCTACAACGACGTGTTCATGCTGATTGCCGTGATCGCGGTGCTGACCATGATCTGGATTTCCATTCGCGCCCTGTGGCTGATGAGCACTACCCAAGCCGTCGCCCCGGCGCCTGCCACTCCAACCAAACAATCCAGCGGTGCCACTTCTTCATGACCGAACCGACCACCACGACCACCAACACTATTGCCGCCACCCCCGAAGGCGTGACGCCGCCATCCTCGCCGGGCTCTGAACCGCGCTCGCTGGGGGTGCGGATCATCTCGTCCCTGGGCTTTGCGGCGATTGCTCTCGTCGGTGTACTGATCGTGTTGTACGCCTGGCAACTGCCACCGTTCAGCAGCGCGGTCGAGACTACGGAAAACGCCCTGGTGCGCGGGCAGGTGACGATCATCGGCCCGCAACTCAGCGGTTACGTGTACGAAGTGCCGGTGCAGGATTTCCAGTTCGTGAAGGCCGGCGATTTGCTGGTGCGTCTCGACGACCGCATCTACAAGCAGCGTCTCGATCAGTCCCTGGCGCAACTGGCGGTGCAGAAAGCCGCGCTGGCCAACGTGGTGCAGCAACGCAACAGCGCCGAGGCGACCATCAAGTTGCGTCAGGCCGCCGTCGCCGACGCCCAGGCGCAGTTGCGCAAAAGTGAAGCGGATCTGCGCCGCAACAAAGAGCTGGTCGGTGATGGCTCGGTGTCGAAACGCGAGCTGGACGTAACCCTGGCCGCCAACGCCCAGACCGTTGCCGCCGTGGCGCAAGCCCAGGCCAATCTGGACATCGCCCGCCAGGATCTGCAAACGGTGATCGTCAATCGCGGCTCGCTGGAAGCGGCGGTGGCCAGTGCTGAGGCGGCGGTGCAACTGGCGCGGATCGACCTGTCGAACACCCGCGTGGTGGCGCCGCGCGACGGTCAACTCGGGCAGATTGGCGTGCGCCTCGGCGCCTACGTCAACTCCGGGGCGCAGCTGATGGCGTTGGTGCCGAACCAGTTGTGGGTGATCGCCAACATGAAGGAAACCCAGATGGACAACGTGCGGGTCGGCCAGCCGGTGAGCTTCACCGTCGATGCGCTGAACCACCAGAAATTCCACGGGCGGGTGCAGCGGATTTCACCGGCCACAGGCTCCGAGTTCAGCTTGTTGCAGGCTGACAATGCCACTGGCAACTTCGTCAAGATCGCCCAGCGGGTGCCGGTGCGGATCAGCGTCGATGCCGATCAGGAACAGAGCGAACGGCTGCGGCCGGGGATGTCGGTGGTGGTGAGTATTGATACCGCTGCCGAAGGGGATCCCAGTACCCCTGACTAACGCATAACTCTTGTGGGGGGTGACCTGTGGCGAGGGGGCTTGCCCCCGTTTGAGTGCGTAGCACTCACAGGATTTTTGGTACAACAGAAACTTTGGGGCTGCTTCGCAACCCAACGGGGGCAAGCCCCCTCGCCACAGGTCGCTCCTACAGATGGGGTGTGATTCAGGGGGCGATCATCGGGGGCAGGGTGCCCAGCAGTGAAACCGCTGCTACCGCGCCGATCCCCAGTATCCATTCCAGCATGACGCTGGTGCGCAACAGCCCCGGACGCTGCTGGCAATCCTTGACCCGCAGCCGATTGAACAGCGCCAACCCCAGCATCGCGATCACCAGCACAACCTTGATCAACAGAATCAGCGCAAACCCGGACAGCAACGGCGTCGGCCAGAACACGCCGGTCAGTACACGCACGTTGATCAGGCCGGTCATCACCAACCCTGCCACCAACGCGTAACCGATCCCGCTGAAGCGTTGCAGTATTGCGCTCAAGGGATGATCGTCCGGTTGGCGCAGGATCATCACCAGCAACATCAACCCACCGAGCCAGGCGCCGACGCACGTCAGGTGAACAATCTGGTTGAGGATTAACAGCCGGCCTTGCAGACCATCGAGCATGGCGCCATGACCGACCGGAGCCAGGGTCGCCAGCAGCAGGCTGGCAAGGCCGATGCGCAGGAGCATGCTTGAACGCCAGGGTGTCAGCAGCAACGCCACGAGCAACAGATTGAATAGCAGATGCCAGCGCCAGACCTGACCGAAATAGGTATTGCTCAGCACCAGGCCTAGCGTCGCCGGGTCGAATGCCGCCTCCGGGGAACTGGCCATGCTGGCGGTGATCAGCAGCAACCAGCCGACGCCGCTGAGCAACGCCACCACGCTGAGCCAGCGGGTCACTCGCGCCAGTGCCGGATCCAGCCATTTCGTTTCGCGGCCCAACAGCAAAGGCCTGAACACCCAGGCCCCAAACAGCATCAGCACCACGGTGAAATGCAGGAAGCGGCACAGCACCAGCGCCTCGGTCATGAATTACTGACCCACCTTGAAGCGGTAGGCGCCTTCACTTTTATGGGTGTCGACCGACACGGCATGCCATTCGACCTTGTAATCGCCAGCGGCCAACGGCGCTGCCGGGGTGACGACCAGGGTTTTCTTGTCGCTGCCTTCGGTGACGAGGCTTTTTACCGGTACGTCGGCACCGTCCTTGCTGATTTTCACTTTGGTGAACGTTGCTTCAACCCCTTCGGAAAACACCAGGCGCAGTTCCGTTGGCGCCTGCACGGTGCTGTCGGCCGCCGGGGTCTGGCTTTTCAGATGGGCGTGGGCAAACACCGATGAGGCGGCGAGCAGCGAGCCGAGCAGGGCAGCGGTGGTCAGGGCGTTCTTGATCAGCATCGTGAAGACCTCAGCGGCAGGTTCAAAGTGGCGGGCAGTTTACCTGCCGCAGGGCCGCTGTACGAAGTTTCGTTTTCCCCTGTCGCCGCGACGTAGAGCGGATGCTAGTCTTGAGCAACGCTGTTGTCAGGGAGCCCTCATGGGCAATCACAAGATCGAGATTCGTCGCAGTAACGTCGAAAAAATCCTGTTGGCGGCCGAAAAGGTCTTCGCCGAAAAAGGCTTCGGCAGCACCGCCATGGCCGACATCGCCGCCGAAGTGCAACTGCCGCGCTCCAACCTGCATTACTACTTCAGCACCAAGAGCGAGCTGTACAGCGCGGTGCTCCTGGGTTTGCTGGAGGTCTGGAAGCAGGACGCCCTGTGCTTCGAAATGTTCGACGACCCGCGCGTGGTGCTCAGCAGCTACATCCGCGCCAAGATGAACCATTCCCGCAGCCGGCCGTACGGTTCGAAAGTCTGGGCCAACGAAATCATCCACGGCGCGCCGACCCTGGGTGAGAAGCTGGACGCGAGCCTGTACGACTGGGCCAAGATGAAGGAAGCGAAAATTCGCCAGTGGGTGGAAGACAAACGCATCCTGCCGGTGGAGCCTTCCAGCCTGTTGTACATGATCTGGGCCTCGACCCAGCACTACGCCGACTTCGATCATCAGGTGAACATCTTGAATGATCATCAGCCGTTGTCGGACATGCAGTTCGAACGGGCGGTGCAGACGGTGACCAGTGTGATCTTGCGCGGGATCGGGTTGGAGCCGTAACCAGATCATTCCCACGCAGAGCGTGGGAATGATCGGCGATCAAACCACAACGTGATACGGATTGCGGGGATCATGGTTCCAATCCAGAAACGGCTTGCCCGTATCCACCGGCACCATCTCGATGCAATCCTGCACCGGGCAGGTGATCTGGCACAGGTTGCAGCCCACGCACTCCTCATCGATCACTTGATATTTATGTGTGCCATCGGCCTGTTTGAGGCTGGCAATCGCCTGGTGCGAGGTGTCTTCGCAAGCGATGTGGCAGCGACCGCAACCGATGCACGCCTCCTGATCGATTTTCGCAATCACCTGATAGTTGATGTCCAGGTACTTCCAGTCCGTGGTATTGCCCACTGCGCGCCCGGAAAAATCCGACACGCGGGCGTAGCCCTGACTGTCCATCCAGCGTGACAAACCGTCCTTCATCTCCTCGACAATCCGGAAGCCATGCAGCATCGCCGCCGTGCACACCTGCACCGAGCCGCTGCCCAGGGCAATGAATTCCGCCGCATCGCGCCAACTGCCGATGCCGCCAATGCCGCTGATCGGCAAGCCCTGGGTCTGCGGGTCGCGGGCGATCTCGGCGACCATGTTCAACGCAATCGGCTTCACTGCCGAGCCGCAATAACCGCCGTGGGTGCTTTGGCTGCCGACGGCGGGATTGGCGACCATGCGCTCCAGATTGACGCTGGTGATCGAGTTGATGGTGTTGATCAACGACACCGCATCGGCGCCGCCACGGTGGGCGGCACGGGCGGCGACGCGGATGTCGGTGATGTTCGGCGTGAGCTTGACGATCACCGGCAACGAGCAATAGGTCTTGCACCAGCGAGTGACTTGTTCGACGTATTCCGGCACCTGGCCGACCGCCGCGCCCATGCCCCGTTCCGGCATGCCGTGGGGGCAACCGAAATTCAGCTCGATGCCATCGGCGCCGGTGGCTTCCACCAGTGGCAGGATGTTTTTCCATGACTCTTCGACGCAGGGCACCATCAGCGACACGATCAGCGCGCGGTCCGGCCAGTCCTTTTTGACCTGGGTGATTTCCCGCAGGTTTATCTCCAGCGAACGGTCGGTGATCAACTCGATGTTGTTGAAGCCCATCACTTCACGGTTGGCACCGAAGTGCGCCGAGTAGCGTGAGGACACGTTGACCGCCGCCGGGTCTTCCCCCAGGGTTTTCCAGACCACGCCACCCCAGCCGGCCTCGAACGCACGGACCACGTTGTAGGCTTTGTCGGTCGGCGGCGCGGAAGCGAGCCAGAACGGGTTGGGGGCCTTGATGCCGGCGAAGACAATCGAGAGATCGGCCATTTACGCAGCCTCCACGTTGAGCATGAGTTGAGCGTTGATCGCCTCGGCGGCCAGCTTGCCGTGTTGCACGGCTTGCACGGTAAGGTCCTGATCGAGGCTGGTGCAGTCGCCACCGGCATACACGCCGGGAATGCTGGTGCGCAGCTGTTCATCGACCTGAATCCGATCGCCCTGACGCTTGAGTTCACGGGCCAGCGGGTCGGCGAGGGCGTCGGTGTCGAAGGCTTGACCGATGGCTTTGAAGATCGCGTCGGCGGCCAGTTCGAAAGTTTCGCCGGTGGTTTGCAGGCGACCTTCCACCAATCGGGTACGGGCGAAGCGCATGCCGCGCACATTGCCCTGATCGTCGAGCAGCACCTCTTCGGGTTGCGCCCAGGTCAACAGCCGCACCTGATTGGCCTTGGCGATGTCCTGTTCGTGAGCGGTAGCGCCCATATCCGCGACACCACGGCGGTACACCAGGTTCACGTCCCGGGCACCGAGACGGGCCATTTGCACGGCCATGTCGATGGCGGTGTTGCCGGCACCGAGGACGATGCAGCGCTCGGCCAGCGGCAGTTGCGTCAGGTCATCGGCCTGGCGCAGTTCGCGGATGTAATCGGTGGCGGGGAGCAGGCCGGGGGCATCCTCGTTGGGCAGGCCCAATTGTTTGCTGGCGGCCAGGCCGAGGCCGAGGAACACCGCGTCGAATTGCTGATGCAGTTCGCTGAGGGTCAGGTTGTCGCCCAGCTTCTGCCCGTGGCGAATCTCGATTCCGCCAATTCCCATCAGGAACTCAAGCTCCTTCTGCGCGTAATCGTCCACCAGCTTGTACTTGGCGATCCCGTATTCGTTGAGGCCGCCGGCCTTTTCCCGGGCCTCGAAAATCACCACGTCATGGCCGTGCATGGCGCTGCGGTGCGCGCAGGACAAACCGGCCGGGCCGGCACCCACCACGGCGATGCGCTTGCCGGTTGCGGCGGCGCGCTGGAACGGGTGTTCGCTGAAGTGTGCGTTGTCCACGGCATAGCGTTGCAGCAGGCCGATCAGTACCGGCGCGCATTCCTGGGCGTTGTTGCGCACGCAGGCTTGCTCGCAGAGGATTTCCGTCGGACAGACCCGGGCACAACTGCCACCGAGGATGTTGGCCGAGAGGATCTTCTGCGCCGCACCTTGCACGTTTTCCTGATGGATATTGCGGATGAACGATGGAATGTCGATGTCGCTTGGGCACGCGTTCACGCACGGCGCGTCGTAGCAATACAGGCAGCGCGAGGCTTCCAGATGCGCCTGACGCTCGTTGAGCGGCGGCGCCAGGTCGGTGAAATGGCCGGCGAGGGCGGCCGCGTCCTCATGGGGATGCGGGAGGTGGTTCAAAGTCTTGATCACGGTGTTGGCCTCACGGTTAATTGAGGTACTGCCTCTGGTGGGCATTGGTTTTGTGTTGTCTGGGCCGGCTTCTTCGCGGGCAAGCCTCGCTCCTACAGGGGAACGCATTCCAAATGTAGGAGCGAGGCTTGCCCTCGAAGGCCGAAGGCCTCGATTTCAGCGTTTCACTGCGGTCGGCTTGTGCAACTCAGCCCGCTTGCTCAGCAAATCAAACACCGCCGGATACGCCGGCCGTTCGATATACCGGCCCGCGCCACGCTCGGCGCGCAAATCACCATCGGCCCACACCACACGGCCCTGGCTGACGGTGTGACTCGGTACGCCACGCACGGTCTTGCCTTCGAAGATGTTGAAGTCGACCTGCTGGTGGTGAGTCTTGGCTGAAATCGTCCGCGTGCCTTCCGGGTCCCACAGCACCAGATCGGCATCGGCCCCGACACGAATCGCCCCTTTGCGCGGGTAGAGGTTGAAGATCTTCGCGGTGTTGGTGGAGGTGAGGGCAACGAAGTGCTGCATCGACAAACGCCCGGTGTTCACCCCTTCATCCCAAAGCACCGCCATGCGGTCTTCGATACCGGCGGTGCCATTGGGAATCTTGCTGAAATCGTCACGGCCAGCGGCTTTTTGCTCGGCGCAGAAACAGCAGTGGTCGGTGGCGGTGGTGTGCAGGTTGCCCGCTTGCAGGCCATGCCAAAGGGCTTCTTGATGACCGCGTGGACGGAAGGGCGGGCTCATCACGTAACCGGCGGCGGTCTGCCAGTCCGGGTGTTGGTAAACGCTGTCGTCCAGCAGCAGATGCCCGGCCAGCACTTCGCCGTAGACCGGTTGGCCCTTGGCGCGGGCATAGGTGATTTCGTCGAGGGCTTCCTTGGTCGAGACGTGGACCAGGTACAGCGGCGTGCCCAACGTTTCGGCAATGCGGATCGCCCGGCTCGCGGCTTCACCTTCCACCTGCGAAGGCCGCGACAGCGGATGCGCTTCCGGCCCGGTGATGCCCTGGGCCATCAACTTGCGTTGCAGGTGATAGACCAGCTCGCCGTTTTCCGCGTGTACGGTCGGCACCGCGCCCAATTCCAGACAACGCTCGAAACTCGCCACCAGCGTATCGTCGGCGGCCATGATCGCGTTCTTGTAAGCCATGAAATGCTTGAAGCTGTTGACCCCATGCTGGCTGACCAGCTCGGCCATTTCCTCGCGGACTTGCTCGCTCCACCAGGTGATGGCGACGTGAAAGCCATAGTCAGACGCCGACTTCTCGGCCCAGCCGCGCCATTGATGAAAGGCCTCCATCAATGATTGTTGTGGGTTGGGTATCACGAAGTCGATGATCGACGTGGTGCCACCGGCCAATCCCGCCGCGGTGCCGCTGAAAAAGTCTTCGCTGGCCACCGTGCCCATGAAGGGCAGTTGCATGTGGGTGTGCGGATCGATGCCGCCGGGCATCAGGTATTGGCCGCTGCCGTCGAGCACTTGCGCATCGGCGGGAACATCGAGGTTTTCACCGATGGCTTTGATCACGCCGTCAGCGCAATAGACGTCGGCGCGATAACTTTCATCATGGGTAATAACGGTGGCGCCACGGATCAACAGAGACATTCCGAGTTCCTCGCAGGCATGACCGACTATTGCCGGTTCTAGATGTTTTATATGAAGCAGACGCCAATCGGTGTATTCCTGTCAGCGCTGTCAAGAATAGACGCTAGCTGCAGTTTGTGGATTGAGCAAGAATATTTTTTATAAGCTTATTACTGTTTTAACTGTTTGATAAATAACGATAAAAAGTGAAAATCACCAAAATGGTGAGGCCGCTCACCATTTTGACGCACTTGACAGGTTGGAAATATGGTCAAGATTTTCTATGTGAAATCAGCCGGTTGAGGATGGTCTATGGTTGATGCGCAACCTTTCAAAAAAAGATCGACGCACCAGATTGAGTCCTGACTGTTCGGACAACTTGCCTGGCATTCGGCCTGAGTGACAGGGCAACTGACCGGGGACTCGCTAGTTGGATAAATAAAGCTGATTAACATCAGTTGGTTAGCAAAGTTTTATGGCACTGCCCGAGGCGCAAGCGGGGCACCCGGCACGTTTATTGATGCCGCCGCTGGCACCGTGGCCGGTCCGTAAAAGTTGTCAGTTTCTCCGGCCATCGTCCGGCTCGCGCGCATTGCGCCAGCCTCTGATGAGCAAAAATAATCAAAAGAACAGTGGAGCGGCCATGCAACAGATCAGATCGCAAGTGACCGAGCGCGACGGCTTGTTTGAGCTCGAAGCCGGCAGCGATGTCCTCGACAGTCCCCGATACAACCACGACATGGCACCGACCAAGGTGCGCGAACGAACCTGGAACAAATGGCACATCACCGCATTGTGGGTCGGCATGGCGATCTGCGTGCCGACTTACACCCTCGGCGGTGTGCTCACGGCCTACTTCGGCCTGACCGTGGGCGAAGCGCTGCTGGCGATTCTGTTCGCCAATATCATCGTGCTGATCCCGCTGACCCTGAATGCCTTCCCCGGCACCAAGTACGGCATTCCGTTTCCGGTATTGCTGCGCTCGTCCTTCGGCATTCTCGGTTCCAACATCCCGTGCCTGATCCGTGCCCTGGTAGCGTGCGGCTGGTTCGGCATCCAGACCATGTTCGGCGGGCTGGCGATTCACCTGTTTCTCGGCTCGGTGTTCGATGGCTGGAAGGCCCTTGGCGGTACCGGCGAGGTGATCGGCTTCATGCTGTTCTGGGCCTTGAACCTGTGGGTGGTGATTCGTGGCGCGGACTCGATCAAATGGTTGGAAACCCTCTCGGCGCCGTTGTTGGTGCTGGTGGGCGTGGGGCTGTTGGTGTGGGCCATGCCGAATGTATCGATGACCGAGTTGCTGGCGATCCCGGCCAAGCGTCCGGAAGGGGCCGGCGTGGCCAGTTATTTCGCCGCCGGGCTGACCGCCATGGTCGGCTTCTGGGCCACGTTGTCGCTGAACATCCCGGACTTCAGCCGCTACGCGAAAAGCCAGAAGGACCAGATCGTCGGGCAGATCATCGGTTTACCCCTGACCATGTTCCTGTTCGCCTCCCTCGGCGTGGTGATGACGGCCGCGTCGGTCAAACTGGTGGGTGTCACTGTCTCTGATCCGGTCACCCTGATCGGCCATATCCAGAGCCCGGTCTGGGTCGCACTGGCCATGGCGCTGATCATCATCGCCACCTTGTCCACCAACACCGCGGCCAACATCGTGTCACCGACCAACGATTTCCAGAACGTTGCGCCCAAGTACATCAACCGCACCACGGCGGTGATGCTCACGGGGTTGGTCGGGTTGGCGCTGATGGCCCATGAGCTGCTGAAAAAGCTCGGGCTGATTGTCTCGGATCTAAGCCTGGAGACGGTGTATTCCAACTGGCTGCTCGGCTATTCGAGCCTGCTGGGGCCGATCGCGGGGATCATGGTGGTGGACTATTTCCTGATCAAGAAACAGGAGCTGGATCTGGCAGGCCTCTACCGCGACGACGTGTACCCGGCGTGGAACTGGTTCGGCTTTATCGCCTTCGGCGTGCCGGTGGTGTTGACGCTGCTGTCGCTGGGCAGCGATGCCTTCAGCTGGTTCTACAGCTACGGCTGGTTCACCGGCTCGGCCCTTGGCGGGCTGATTTACTACGGGTTGTGTTCGATGCGGCCGAGCCCGTCTGTTGCGAAATCTACAGTTTGATCGTTCCCACGCTCTGCGTGGCAACGCAGCCCGGGACGCTCCGCGTCCCAGAATCGGACGCAGAGCGTCCATGGATGAATTCCCACGCAGAGCGTGGGAACTAGAAGAACTGAGGAGATCACCATGAACGCTGCTGTAGACGTTCTGCAATCCACCCATCAGCACATCAATCGCGACCGTCTGTGGCAGTCGCTCATGGACCTGGCCAAGCTCGGCGCGACGGTCAAGGGCGGTGTCTGCCGGCTGGCCCTGACTGACCTCGACCGCCAGGCGCGCGATATCTTCGTGAAGTGGTGCGAGGAGGCCGGTTGCACCGTCAGTATCGACGCTGTCGGCAACATCTTCGCCCGTCGTCCGGGGCGCAATCCGAACCTGCCACCGGTGATGACCGGCAGCCACATCGACACTCAGCCCACCGGCGGCAAGTTCGACGGTTGCTTCGGCGTGCTGGCCGGGGTCGAAGTCTTACGCACCCTCAACGACCTCGGCGTGGAAACCGAAGCGCCGCTGGAAGTGGTGGTCTGGACCAACGAGGAAGGCTCACGCTTCGCCCCGTGCATGATGGGCTCCGGCGTGTTCGCGGAAAAATTCACCCTCGAGGAGACCCTGGCCAAGGTCGATGCCGAGGGCGTGACCGTCGGCGAAGCCTTGAACGCCATCGGTTACGCCGGGCCGCGCAAGGTCAGTGGTCATGCCGTGGGAGCGTATTTCGAGGCGCACATCGAGCAAGGCCCGATTCTTGAGGACGAACACAAAACCATCGGCGTGGTGATGGGGGCCCTCGGGCAGAAATGGTTCGACCTGAAACTGCGCGGCGTCGAAGCCCACGCCGGCCCGACGCCAATGCACTTGCGCAAGGACGCGCTGGTCGGCGCCGCGGTGATCGTCGGCGCAGTCAATCGCGCAGCCCTCGGTCATCAACCCCACGCCTGCGGCACCGTCGGCTGCCTGCAAGCCTATCCCGGCTCGCGCAACGTGATTCCCGGCGAAGTGCGCATGACCCTGGACTTCCGTCATCTGGAACCGGCGCGACTCGACTCAATGATCGCCGAAGTCCGCGAGGTCATCGAAACCACCTGCGAGCAACACGGCCTGAGCTTCGAACTGACACCCACCGCCGACTTCCCGCCGCTGTATTTCGACAAGGGGTGCGTCGAAGCGGTACGCGGTGCCGCTCAAGGGCTCGGTTTGTCGCACATGGACATCGTCAGTGGAGCAGGGCACGACGCAATCTTTCTCGCCGAACTCGGCCCGGCCGGGATGATCTTCGTGCCTTGTGAAGGTGGCATCAGCCACAACGAAATCGAAAACGCCGCGCCGGATGATCTGGCCGCCGGGTGCGCCGTGTTGTTGCGGGCGATGCTGGCGGCGTCGCAGGCGATTGCCAGTGGTAAGCAGGCGGCTTGACCACTGGCCTGGCGGGGATGCTCAACGGCGGGTTTGCAGCGCCTTGAACATCAGCATCCCCGCCAGCATGGCGATGGCGAACACCCAGGCCTGCCAGTGCCCCGTCGGCAACAACACCAGTGCCGGGCCGGGGCAGATGCCGGCAATACCCCAACCGATGCCGAAGAGCAGGCTGCCACCGATCAGGCGTCGGTCCAGCTCACGGCTGACCGGCAATTGCATAGGCGCACCCAGCAAGGACGTCGGTTGTTTCATGGCCCAGTGAAACGGCCCCCAAGCCACGGCAATGGCGCCGATCATGACCAGCGCCAGTGAGGGATCCCACAGGCCGGCAATGTCCAGAAAACCCAGCACTTTGGCCGGGTTCGCCATGCCGGCCAGCAACAGGCCGACGCCGAACAGCAGGCCGGCGAGGAAAGCGGTCAGTTTGCGCATGTTCAATACCCCAGCAGATGACGCAGGACGAACACGGTCACGAAGCCTGTGAACATGAAACTCAATGTCGCGGCAATGGAGCGTGGTGACAGGCGCGAGATACCGCACACGCCGTGGCCACTGGTGCAGCCGGAGCCATAACGAGTGCCGATGCCGACGCACAATCCGGCGACGATCAGCCCCACCGTACCGGTTTTGAATTCGATGGCCGGCCACACATGAAACAGCGCCCACACCAACGGTGCCGCCAACAGTCCAAGCAGGAACAGGGCTTTTTCACCTCGTCCTGAATCATTTCGCTCAAGCAGGCTGCCCAACAACCCGCTGATCCCGGCAACTCGCCCGTTGGCCACCACCATTACGCTGGCGGCGAGGCCAATCAGCGCTCCTCCCGCGAGGGCAGACCAGGGGGTGAAGTGAAGAGAATCAAACACCATGGCAACTCTCCGTATAGACAAAAAGCGGCACTAAACCACTCTTTCCGTATTGAGCATAGGGCTACTTTGGGAGGCCGCGGGTGCCGGGCTTTGCACTATCACAAACGCCTGCGGTCGTAATCTTCACTGGGCAGCGCGCAAAAGTGCCGCCGCAATTGTGGAGTTCCAATGAGCCAGGACGTCCTGAGCACTGAAACCAATCGCCGCCAGTTGCAGCAGATCATCGCCGGCCTGTCTGATGGGGTGATTCTGCTGGAGCTCGACCAGACCATTCTCTGGGCCAATGACGCCGCGCTGGCCATGCACGGTGTCAGCGAGATTGGCGAGTTGGGGGCCAATGCCGGGGAGTACGCCAAACGTTTTGCCTTGCGTTATCGCAACAATCATCCGGTAGCGATCGAGAACTATCCGATCAGCCGCGTGGCCCGTGGCGAGACGTTCAGCGATGTGATGGTGGAGGTGACGCAGCTGGAAAATGAAGAGCGCACCTGGGTTCACAGCGTGCGCAGTATGGTGCTGGCGGACCGTGCCGGTGAGCCGGAGTCGTTGGTGCTGATCATGAACGACGTCACCGACTGGGCCAGCGCCGAGCAGCGTTTCGAAAAGACCTTCAATGCCAACCCGGCCCCGGCAGTGATCTGCCGTCTCAGCGATTTACGTTACATCAAGGTCAACCAGGGCTTCGTGGAAATGACTGGCTATGCCCGTGATCAGGTGATCGGCGCTTCGGCTTATGAGCTGGATGTGCTGGAGCGCGCCGAGAACAAGGACTTGGCCAAGCAGCGTTTGCGTGACGGCGCCACCATTCCGCAGATGCAGGCCGAGCTGCGATTGGCCGACGGTGGCAGCAAGCAAGTGATCGTTGCCGGGCAACCGCTTGAGCTCAACGACGAAGCTTGCATGCTGTTTTCCTTCGTCGACATGGAGCTTCGGCACAAGGCCGAAATCGCCCTGCGCCAGAGCGAGGAACGGTTCGCCAAAGCGTTTCGCCTCACTCCGGTGCCGATCCTGGTGTGCCGCGCCGCCGACCAAGTGGTGATGGACGTCAACGAAGCCTTCCTCGAGTCCCTCGCATTTCCCAGTGATGAGGTGCTCGGCAAGACCGTGGCGCAACTCGGTTTCATTGATGAAGCGGGCGCTCGCACTCGACTGTTTACAGCTCTGGAGAAGACGGGGCGGGTGGATCGTGTCGATGTCAGGGTGCGCAGGAAGGATGCCGGGCTGATTGATTGTGCGGTCTCGGCGGACACCGTGAACATTCAGGATGGCTCTTGTTACCTGCTGGTGTTGATGGACATCACCGAGCGCAAACGCACCGAGCTGGAGTTGGTGTCGGCGATCGAAGAGGTGATGAAAGATGCGTCCTGGTTCAGCCGCACGCTGATCGAAAAACTGGCCAATGTGAAGAACGTCAATTCGCCGCAGTTACTCAGTGTGTCGTTCACCGACCTGACCACCCGGGAGCGCGATGTGCTCGGCCTGATCTGTGAAGGCCTGGCCGACAAGGAGATTGCTGCGCGTCTGAAGCTGGCACCCAATACGGTGCGCAATCATGTGTCGACGGTGTATTCCAAACTCGATGTGCATAGCCGTAGCGAGGCGATTGTCTGGGCTCGCGAGCGAGGTCTGTTCTCCGGCGTGAAGCGGATCAAGGGGCAACGTTAAGGTGCAAATGCACTAGTGCGGGTGGTGCAATTTCATGTATTGATCATATGGGGCTTTTTCTAGGCTGTCGGGGTGCGAGACGTGGCTTGGGCCCGGTATCGCGTCCTCTTCGATGCAGCTGAAGGAACAACCTCATGGGTGCGAAAAGAACAAGCGGGCAGTCGGCTTTACGCTGTCGCCAAGGTGAGTCGGGATGAGTTATCTGGTGCAATTGCGTATGCAGTTGGAGCGGAGCTTTTTGCCGTTGGCCTGTGAGTGTGCGCTTGCCGGGGATAATTCGTTGACGGTGAAGCTTTACCATCCGGCGACAGGGCAGGTGGATCTGGTGGTCAGCGGGTTGAACGTGGCGACGCTCCGGACGCCGGAGGCAGTGGCGGCGTTGATTGAAGAGCTGCGCTATGAGCTTGAAAGCAGTGGCTTGAATCGATCCTCCGCTCTTTAGGCGTCATATCCCGCAGGCCAGCGGTAATGCAGTGGTTACTGTCTTTCTGGCATTGGCGGGTAGCTAAGCTATAAGGAATGCGAGGGTATTTCTTTTCTGTGACAGGGCCGCGGGTTCGCGGGGTGGTTTTCGAGTCGCGGAAAATGTCGATTACTTACCGCGGGTCAGCCTATGAACAGTTTTGGGAAATGTGCTTTTTCACCACTGTCGCTCGCACTTTGCGTGGCGATTCTGGGTGGTTGCGCCAGTCCGCCGCCTCCACCCCCGGCCGTACCACCACCGACACCGGTTCGTACCTGTTCGACCACCGAAAGCACCGATGTACAGGGTGATATGAGGGCTGAAGGGCAGGTGACCCGAACCACGACCCTGACCCGTTGCGTCACTCAGTAAACCGGGTCTGGTGTACCGCCAGTAGCACGTGCAACTGGCGGTGTATGACCTGAGCGTCGGTTCAGACTTCCTCGATCCTGACCCACCGCGACTCCCGTGCCGCCAGACGAATCGCCGTCGCCAGGCGTTCGACTTCCCACGCCTGCTCGAAATCGGTCCCGTCCTGGCCGAGACCGGCCAGCGCCATCACCAACTCATGCACTTCAAGGGTCTTGAGTTCGTTGTAACCCAACTGGTGCCCCGGCGCCGGGCTGAAGGCGGCGTAACCCGGCAAATCCGGCCCCGCCAGCAGCCGTTGGAAACCGCCTTGCCCGGCACGATACAACCGCAGTTCATTCAAGCGTTCCTGATCGAACGCCAGGGTGCCTTGGGTGCCGCTGATTTCAAAACTCAGGTGATTCTTGTAACCGTGTTTGAGCCAGCTACTGCTGAACGTCCCTCGTGCGCCGTTGGCGAACCGCAGCAACGCGTGGACCTGATCGTCGACCGCGACCTCGCGTCGTTCCTGACCACCCGCCGTCACGGGGCGTTGCGCATGCACGGTCTGGGTATCCGCGCACACCGCCTCGACGTCGCCCAGTAGATGACGGGCCATGGCCAGCAAGTGACTGCCCAGGTCCGCCAGGGCGCCGCCGGCGTAATTGGCGTCGCAGCGCCAGGACCAGGGTGAAACGGGATCGGCCATGAAGTCTTCGCTGAACTCGCCCTGGAAACTGATGATCTGCCCCAGCGCGCCGTTTTGAATCAAATCCCGAGCCAGGCCGATGATCGGGTTGTGCTGATAGTTGTAACCCACCCGCGTCACCACGCCTGCGGCTTTGGCTGCAAGGTGCATGGTACTGGCCTGCTGGAGGCTGACCGCCAGCGGCTTTTCGCAATACACCGGTTTACCGGCGGCGATGGCAGCCATGGCCATGGGGTAGTGCAGATGATTGGGGGTGGTGATGGCGATCAGGTTGACCTTGGGGTCATCGATCAGCTGTTGCCAGTCGCTGTGAGCAGCATCGAAGCCCCAGGCGTCGGCGCAGTGGCGGGCGCGCTGCGGGTCGGCGTCGGCAAGGGCGGCGAGTTTGAGCTTCAGCGGCAATTCAAAAACAGCGCTGACATTGCGAAAGGCCAGGGCGTGGGCGCGGCCCATGAAACCTGTGCCGATGAGTCCGATACCGAGTTCGCGCATAGCCGGGGTCCTTTGGATTTTTATTTTCAGGAGGGCTATTTATGGAATAAAAATTCGTAACATGCAATAAAGTGGAATAAATATTCTTTTTCTTGGCGAGGTCAGGAAGCGCTGAGAATGGCTACACCGCCTTGCGTCATTGCCTACAACAACGCCGGAATCTGCCGGCTTGTGCGTCTTGTTAGCGGCCTCTATCGTTTCCAGGTGTGCAGAACAGCCACAAATCGCGGGCTTTGATGACGGGACAGACACCACAGACTATATTGGCCACTAATTAATCAAGTTTGAGCAATGCAACCAAGCTCGAATAGAGGTGGCTATGTCGAAGGATCTCGAAAAAACGGCCTATGTTTTTGTTGATGGTGACCGTCACGAAGCTAAGGTTGTACGTGATTCTGCAGGATTCCAGCACGGCGGCATTGTTCGGCTAACGAATGGCAAAATCGTTAGCGGTCGTACCGGTGCTGCCGGAATAAACGCCGAGAAGACATACGGACTTATCGCCGCAGCGGTTGCAAAGAGTGGATCAGGAGTAATGCTGGATATGGATAGAGAGGGACACAAAGCATCGACTGGGACTGGCTGGGTCATGGTTGGTTCTAACGGTAGCAGGCTATCAGCCGCCACTTGTGCTTCGGTACGTATCGATGAATACGCTACTGAAATGCTCAAGGATCCGGACAAGGTTCGGGAGTTCTTCAAACGTGTGAATGGCGAAACCAAGGCTCGCTGATGTATTGCATTTCTCCTTCTTTTGTTCTTGGTTTCCATGGGTGTGAGCGAGAAATTGGGGAGCGTGTGCTGGCTGGAGAAGCAACACTCCTTGATAGCACTAATGACTATGATTGGCTTGGTCGCGGCGCCTATTTTTGGGAAAACAACCCGCAGCGCGCGTTAAGTTTTGCGACCAATGCACAAAAACGGAGCTCTATCAAAAATCCATTCGTGATTGGGGCAGTGATTGACTTGGGGCGTTGCCTGGATTTCACAACTGAGAGTGCGTTGCGTGAAATCCGTCAGACCTACCTCTGGCTTGAAGCCGCCTCAAAAGAAGAAGGCGGTCAACCTCTTAAGAAAAATAGTCAGTATCTACGTCGTTTGGATTGTCAGGTCATTGATGCGTTGCATACCTTCCGGGAGCTTACAGAGGCACCTGCGTATGATTCCGTTCGTTCACCATTCTGGGAGGGCGAATGTCTTTATCCTGATACAGACTTTATGCATGAAACGCATGTTCAGCTGGCGATCCGTAACGTAAAGAGTATCAAGGGCTATTTTAGAGTTCTGGATTTGACAGGTAAGCCGGTTGAGTTTGTGCGGGGTGAATAGTGCCGTCTCTGGCCCAGTCCCATCTATCAAACGATTACCTGACACCCGATGCATCTCAGAAACAGGCGAGAGTCTTCCACGAGTCCTCCGGTAAAACATCAAAGGCAACCCTGAGGCTGCCTTTGGTTTATTCGCAAAACCGAATCAGGACAGGAACCCGCCATCCACATTCAACGAAACCCCGGTCGTATAGCTGGAAGCATCACTCGCCAGGTACAACACCGCACCGGCCATTTCACTCGGATCCGCCACGCGCTTGAGTGGAATCTGCTGCAATGCGGTGTTCAAAATTGCCTCGTTCTTCACCAGCGCCGATGCAAACTTGGTATCCGTTAGACCCGGTAGCAGGGCGTTGCAGCGAATGCCGAACTGCGCGCATTCCTTGGCGAACACTTTGGTCATGTTGATCACCGCTGCCTTGGTCACCGAGTAGATGCCCTGGAAAATACCCGGTGAGATGCCGTTGATCGAGGCGACGTTGATGATGCTGCCACCGCCGTGTTCGCGCATCAGCTTGCCGGCTTCCACCGACATGAAGAAGTAGCCGCGAATGTTCACGTCGACGGTTTTCTGGAAGGCGCTGAGATCGGTGTCCAGCACGTTGCAGAACTGCGGATTGGTCGCGGCGTTGTTGACCAGGATATCCAGGCGTCCGAATTGTTCGCGGATGGCGGCGAATACCTGAGTGATCTGTTCCATTTCACCGATGTGGCAGGCAATGGCGGTGGCCTTGCCGCCGGCGGCGATGATCGCGTCGGCGACGTGCTGGCAGCCGTCGAGCTTGCGGCTCGAAACGATCACGTGGGCACCTTGCTGCGCCAGCAGTTTGGCGATGGCTTCACCGATGCCGCGACTGGCACCTGAGACGAAAGCGATCTTGCCGTCGAGGTCGAACAACTGAGTCTTGGACATGATTTTTCCTTGTTATGGGGCCTGATCAGAGGCTGGATTTCTGAATGACCTGCAAGCTCATCTGCTCCAGCAGTTTGTTCATGTGAATGAACTGTGCGAAGCGTTTGTCCTGGGTCTGACCATGGAAGAAGCGGTAGTAGATCTGCTGCACGATGCCGGCCAGACGGAACAGGCCATAGGTGTAGTAGAAGTCGAAATTGTCGATCTGGATGCCGGCGCGCTCGGCGTAGTAATCGACGAATTCGCGGCGGGTCAGCATGCCGGGGGCGTGGCTTGGCTGGCGGCGCATCAGTTGCACCGGTGCCGGGTCGTCGGCTTCGATCCAGTAGGCGAGGGTGTTGCCCAGGTCCATCAGCGGGTCACCGAGGGTGGTCAGCTCCCAATCCAGCACACCGATGATCTGCATCGGGTTGTTCGGATCGAGGATCACGTTGTCGAAGCGGTAATCGTTGTGGACGATGCTCGACGTCGGGTGATCGGCTGGCATCTTGTCGTTGAGCCAGGCCTTTACCGTTTCCCACATCGGCGCGTCAGGGGTCAGGGCCTTTTCGTAGCGCTCGCTCCAGCCTTTGATTTGCCGCGCGACATAACCTTCGGGCTTGCCGAGATCACCCAGGCCATAAGCCTTGTAGTCGACCCGGTGCAATTCGACGAACTTGTCGATGAAGCTCTTGCACAGGGTTTCGGTCTTCGCTGAATCAAGACCCAGTTCCGGTGGCAGTTCGGAGCGCAGGATGATGCCCTTTACCCGTTCCATCACATAGAACTCGGCGCCGATCACCGATTCGTCAGTGCAGTGCACATAGGCTTTGGGGCAGTAGGGGAAACCGTCCCGCAGCTGATTGAGGATGCGAAATTCGCGGCCCATGTCGTGGGCGGACTTGGCTTTGTGGCCGAACGGCGGCCGACGCAGGACGAATTCCTGTTCGGGGTATTCCAGCAGGTAAGTCAGGTTCGACGCACCGCCCGGAAACTGGCTGATCACAGGCAAGCCACTCAGGCCCGGAATGTGCGCCTTGAGGTACGGATCGATCAGGCTGGCATCGAGTTCTTCGCCAGAGCGGATACGGGTGGACTGGTCAGTAAGCGCCATGCTTATCCCTTCTGCTTATTTTGGAGGCCAGACATCATTGGCTAATCTAATGGCGCGCCGGAGTGGCCACAAGCGCGGCACGGTCTTATAGGTTAGCGTGTTGCCGGATAATCAGCGTTCCTGATGTGCGCGAACAGGCGCGGCGGGCTATGGTTCAGGGAGCGTCGCTTCCAGGAAGGAGATTCGACATGGGCTGTCCGCAAGTTTGCGCCACCGCGACCCTGCAATGCAGTTTCGGCGCGGCGCCGGCGGTACTCAACGTGCTGCCAGTGAACCGCACAATGACCGGGGGCATGCCGGCGGCGAACATCATGGACCACATTCCGTTGGTGAACGTCATGCCGTTCGGCACGTGCATGAGCATGGCCAACCCGATGGTCGCGGCCGCCACTGCCGCGGCGCTTGGCGTGCTGACACCGATGCCGTGCATCCCGGCCACCGCCACCCCATGGATCCCTGGCGGCGCGCCGACCCTGCTGCTGGGCGGCATGCCGGCCATCGATGCCAACAGCACCTTGATGTGCAACTGGGCCGGAGTGATCAAAATCGTGATGCCGGGGCAAATGCAGATGCTGATCCCCTGATCGCCACAACCTCTGTAGCAGCTGGCGAAGCCTGCGTTCGGCCGTAGCAGCTGTCGAGCTTGCGAGGCTGCGTTCGGCTGCGAAGCAGTCGTAAAACCTGAGACTGCGGTACATCAGGCAGACTGCGTCAGCCGGACTTGCGACTGCTTCGCAGCCGAACGCGGCCTCGCGCTGCTCGGCAGCTGCTACAGAGCTCAGGCTTGCTCGGGATCGCTCCAGCGCCTGAACCACCAGCGCACTCGTGAGATCGGCTTGCCGTCGGCGTCCAATGGTCGTCCGTCGCTGGCGAAGCCCTGTTCCGGTTCCAGCAATTGACCGTTGAGATACCGGGCTTCGACGGCCGGCTTGCCGTTCGGATGAAAGCGTTGATAGCGCCCGTCGCGCACGCCGTCGCGGTAGAACTCGACCTCCGCCAGTTGCCCATCGGGAAAGTAATTGAACGCCTCGCCATGCAGCAGCCCCCGGTGGTAAGTCGCCTTGCGCTGCAGACTGCCTTCGGGGGCGTAGAAACTGGCAACCCCCTGCAGCTTGTCACGCATAAACGGCAACTGCGCCGAGACCTTGCCATTGGGGTGGTAGAGCAGGGAGGTGCCTTGCAGCTCGCCCTGGCTGTAGTGCAAATCAGCCTGCGCGCGCCCGTCATCCTTGATGTGCAGCGCACCGTCGAGCTGGCCATCGAGCAAGCGCCCTTTGAGCTGTTTATCGTTCTGCTGCAAATCCAGCGGCGTGATGGCCATGGCTTCTCCTCGTCAGTTGACCTGCACCAGACCCCCCTTGATGGTCAGCATGCCGCCACCATCCACGGTCTGCGAAGCTGCACCCTTGTTGGTCAGGCTGATCCCGGCATCGTTGGTCATCGTCGTGCCGGCCTTGTTCTCCAATGAGGTACCAGCCTGATTGCTCATAGAGGTGCCGGCCTTCTGGCTGATCGACGTACTGGCCTCGGCCGCCAGATCGGCGCCGCTCTTGATCGAAAAACTGCCACCGCTTTGCAGGGTCAGGGTGCCGGTCACTTTGATGGTCAGGTTGCCGTCCACCGTCAGGCTGTAATCGCCGGTGACCTTGTGCGTGTAATTGCCACCGGTGCTGTGAGTCTGGTCAGCGCCCACGGTCACCGTGCGACTGTCCTTCACATCGAGCGTGTCGCTGCCGGTCTGGATGGTCACACTGCGTTTGCCTTTCTCCAGGGTCACGGTCTCGTCGCCTTCTTTCACCGTGCGAGTGCGGGCGTTCTGCACGGTCAGGGTTTCATCGTGGCCGACAATGGCGCTAGTGTCGTTGAGCACGTTGATCTTCAGGTCTTTCTGCGCTTGCAAAAACACCTCTTCGGCGTCTTTCTTGTCCTCGAAGCGCAACTCGTTGAAACCGCCGCCGCCCTTGGACGATTGGGTCTTGATTCCTGACTGGGTCTGATTCGCCGGCAGCGCATAGGGCAGGGCGTTGTCGCCGTTGTAGACGCAGCCGGTTACCAGCGGTCGATCCGGATCGCCATCGATAAAGGTCACGATCACTTCCTGGCCGATGCGCGGCACGAACTGCATGCCGAAGCCCTTGCCGCTCCAGGGCAATACAACTCGCACCCAACAGGAACTGGTTTCGTCGTTCTTGCCGTCGCGGTCCCAAGGGAACTGCAACTTGATCCGGCCGTATTCGTCGGTCCAGATTTCTTCGCCCGACTTGCCGACGACAATGGCGGTCTGGGTGTGCATCCGTGGTTTGGGCGTGGTCCGCGCCGGGCGAAATGGCGTGGCTTTGGGGATCGCTTCAAAGCGGTTGCGATAGCTTTCGTGACTGGCTTCGTGGGTGACCGCCGTCACCACCCAATCGATGTTCAGACTCGCATCATCATGGCCCGCAAGGGTGAACCAATGCCCCGGCACCAACCAGCGGCAGTCGCTTTCTCCAACGAAACGCTTCTCCTGACTGCGCAAGCCGTCGACCCGCTGCTTGGTCAATGCATCGCCGCGCGCCTTGGCGTTGTAGCCGCCCGGATGTTCGTACATCGACCGCGGCCCGGCCACCGCTTCGGCCTGGCCGTACAGCGATGTGGTCGGGGTGGTGAATTCATAATCCGTCGACCGATACACCCCAGCCACCGCCTGCACACAGACCTGCCCGGAGCGAATGCCATGCAATTCACGTTCGCCCAATTGCTGGCCGAGATAGCTGACCTTGGGTCCATTGGGGATCTGCACGAACGCATCGTTACTGTCACCCAGCACCAACGTGTGCTTGCCGTCTTCATGGGTGAAAAACCAGAAAATCCCTTCTTCCTCCAGCAACCGCGAGACGAACGCAAAATCCGTTTCGCCGTACTGCACGCAGTATTCACGCGGGGTGTAACTGCCGGTGAGTGAGAGCTTGAAGTCGGTGAAGGCGTGGGCCTTGAAAATCGTGGTGACGATGTCTGAAGTGCTGAGGTTCTGGAACACGCGGTTGTTGCTGGCAAGGGTCAGCCACCAGAGCCATGGCTTTAACACAAGCTGATAGCGTTCGGCGGTGGCGTCGGCGGGGAGCTGGCGGATTTCGGCGACCAGTGCGTCCAACGGGCGAGTCAGGGCGTCGTTGTGCAGGGTGGCGGTGACGTGGGTGGCGACGGCAGTGGTCAGGCTGAGCGAGGCGCCGTCGTTGAGGCCGTTGAGGATTTGCGAGCCGAGCTGGTTGAGGGCCTCTTCGCCGGAAAGGGATTCAGGGTACAGCGCCGACAGTGAGGCGGCGGTGAGGGAGAGGCTGGTGTTGCTGTCGGTCGTGCGGGGCATTGAATGGCCTCGGTTGGCGGATAAAGGGAGGGCTTACCACTTGAACTTGCCGCCTCTTTCATGGATCGCAGCCTGGTTATCGCTGACCCACCCATCCATCTCTCGGTCATTTCCGTAAACGTAGCTGTACATCACTACCGAATTTTCGACATAGGGACTGAGTTGCGGCCCGCAAAGAGGGCAGGGGCTGAGTTCGATATAGATACGGGTGACGAAGTTGCCGTAATCACCGTCCGGCAGTGCGACGCTATTGATCGCCTGGACCAACGCACTGATTTCCGCATGCCCGCGCAGGGTCGTGACGACTTTTTTGGTCGTGGTGGTGTAGTTTCCGAGGAGGTCCAGTTTCAGGGCGCTGTCGCCGAATTTGTACATCAGTACGCTACGCGAGGCGTCGAAATGTTCGACCACGGCGAAACAGGTTCCATGAGACGCTCCCGAGCCTGCCAGGGCGCGACGGGCTGAAGAGGACTCATGGCAAATACTGGCCAGGTCGGGAATGGTCGCGCCATTCGTGGCGTGGTTGGCGGCCAGCCAGGTGGCGTACAGGGGATTTGCCCCTGACATGGCCACATTGCCGCCTGCGTAACGACCGACTTTATGGACTTCCGTCATGTCTATCTCCTGTTGAAAACCCCCGTCAGGTCGCTCCACTCATGTTAGTGATATCCCCTTGTTGCGCCAGAACAGTTTCCACTCAGTTGTAGTGGTTACGTATCCAACGCAGTTGACGATGTGCTGTTCGGTTCCCCATTTTTTGTCAAAGTGCAATAGTTGCGCATCAAGGTCATGATTTAATTCAGCCAGTCTTTTGTAGATCAGATTCGCACAATTGATAATGGTAGCTACTTGTGGGTCGCTCAACCCCCGCACGTTCTCGGGGCGCGTCCTGAAATACACGATCAGCGCCACTGCCAGGTTGGCGGCAAAGGGTGACAGGTCCGTCGTTTGGGCAATATAAATGGCCAGTTGGGTGCGATTGCTGGTGTTGAAGTTGATGTCCCATTCGAAGTCGATATCGTGGGAGGAGATATGGTTGGCATCAGGGTTCGCCGAGCCTCTAGGTAGATCTTTCCTCTCACTTGTTGTTAATCGGGGTGTAATGAAGACAGCTTTTCTTCCTCCCCTGACGGGGCTGGCCGGTACGTATTCGTTCAGGGCTTCTATGCCTGCCATGACCATGGCAATCCCCTCTGGGGGCTTGGCTGCATCGGGAAGTGTTTTGTTGATCTCCCTGTATGCGGCCAGCGTACTAATAAGTCGGCCTTCATCGCCATGTACCTGCAGCGCACTTCCTCCAAACCCGCCTGCACTACTCATTGCCGAGCCAACCACCATTAATGAACGGTCTTCAGTTCCGATAGCTAATAATGAGGGTGTTGAACTTATGGCTCGGTTTCTGTCGTAAAACGCCACAAGACTGTCGATAAGATCAGGCGCCAATACGCCTCTGACTCCTTGTTTGAGTGTGTGTTCGGCGCCCAGGGCATAAATCAGAAGGTCGACATACGTTACAACGTCATGCCCATCTTGCCGTTCGAAAGTCAGTCGAATTTTTGTTGAACTTTCTACGTTCTCTACTTTCTTGAGTTTATAAACATGCCGACGCGCTTCATAAACTTCTTCTACGGTATTGTTTCTGTCGCCCGCCGGGAACGCTTCGTTGAACCTGACCTTGGCATTCCAGGCATCTTTATCTCTGCCCGGGCGAGTGAACCAGCAAATCACATCCATTTTCCGCATGTCAGCCAATTCTACAGCCCACGCCGCAGTCGCAGACCCACCGTACACGGCCACTGTGGTTTTTTCAGGAGGGAGACTGAGCGGAGTTCTCCAGTCAGGGGACATGAAGTCATTGCCTTTGATAATGCGTCCGCCAAAGCTTGCGATCTCTTCTTCCGACATGACTCCCGCTTCGGTAGCGAGTGGCCTGGCCGGCCCTGGTCCCGGCGCGAAAATGACCCTGTCGCAGGTAATGATGCCGCCGATTTCACCTTCGACATGAGTGGTAAGCAAGTACTTCGATCCCTCTTTGGTGATTCGAGAAACATACGAATCAGGAAGTTGGGCGCAAGAATGTTGAGTCAGGTAATACTGGATGGTTCTTGAAAATTGGCCTGCGGTCAGGAAACCCCGTTCCGACAGTTGCGGCGGGGTAAATCCTCTGTCTTCTCGCCCATGGCCCAGAAGGTTTCCGGTCAGGAGTTGAGCGGGTTGTCCCATGGCGTGAGCGTGACTCATTTTTTGCCAGAGATCGGCGCCACCTACCACGCCAACAGTACCTAATGTTTGACTGACGGATTTTAAGTACTGTTTTACGGACAGGAGATAGGCGGCTGCCGAAATACCTGTGCCGATAACGATGGTGATTGGCATGACTGGCTCCTTGCTATCGTTTATTCAGCTGCTCTTTGGCTGCATTGACGCGATGGAAGACTCCCGACGGGATTCACTCCAACACCCACTCCGCCAACTTCCCCGTCACCTGCGTCATCAACACATTCTCAACATCCCGAGCACCCGCCGCACTGCACTTGGCCAACACCGCCTGCACGATCCCGGCATCGAACTCAAACTGTTTCCCGGTCGCGGCCTTGTACCGGCCGCGCAATTTCTCCAGCTTCGCCAACACAATTCCTTCCAGCGTCGCTTCATCCAGCGGTCGATACGCCACCACCGTCATGCGCGCCAGAAACGCCGGGCGAAAGGCTTTCAGCAGCACGTGATGCAGCGCTTCGTTGAAGGTATCGGTGCCCAGTTGCGTGGTCGGTGTGTCGAGCAGTAACTCAGCCCCGACGTTGCTGGTGGCCAGCATCACGGTGTTTTTGAAGTCCACCACCAGCCCGGTGCCGTCTTCCATGACCCCTTTGTCGAAGACGTTGTAGAAAGCTTCGAGCACGTCCGGGTGGGCCTTTTCGATTTCGTCGAGCAACACCACCGAATAGGGTTTGCGCCGCACTGCTTCGGTGAGTACACCGCCGCTGCCGTAGCCGACGTAGCCGGGCGGGGCGCCTTTGAGTTGGCTGACGGTGTGGGCTTCCTGGTATTCGGAAAGGTTGATGCTGATCAGGTTGCGTTCGCCGCCATACAGCGCGTCGGCCAGGGCGTAAGCGGTTTCGGTTTTGCCGACGCCGGTGGGGCCGACCAGCAGGAACACGCCGACTGGTTTCTGCGGGTCGGTGAGGCCGGCGCGGTAGGCTTGCAGGCGTTGGGCGATGGTGTTCAGCGCAGTGCTTTGGCCCATCACCCGCAGTCCCATGCGCTGGCCGAGGGTGCGCACGGCGTGGGCTTCGTCGGCGAGCATCTTGCCCACCGGGATGCCGGTCCAGCCGGCGATCACCGCGGCCACGGTCTTGCCGTCGACCTGTTCCGGTACCAGCGGATCGTCCTGGCGAATGGCGTCCAGACCGGCCTCCAGGCGCACCAGTTCGGCGGCCAGATGATCGATGCGGCTGTCGGTGGCTTCGTCCGGTTTTTCGTTGTCGGCGCGTTCGCTCAAGGTGAGTAATTCGCGACGGGTTTCCAGCAGTTCGCGCACGGCGATCCGTTCTTCGTTCCAGCGGGTTTCCAGTTCGCGAATGGCCTGCACGTTACCCACGGACTCGGTTTCCAGCAGGGTGATGCGTTCACGGTGATCAAGCCCGGTGGCCTGTTCGCGGCGCAGGCGTTCGACTTCCTCCTTGAGGCTTTGCTGGCGGTGACGCAGGCTTTCCAGCGGTGGCGGCACGTCATGCTGGCCGAGGGCGACCCGGGCACACGCGGTGTCGAGCACGCTGATGGCCTTGTCCGGTAACTGGCGCCCGGAAATGTAGCGGTGGGACAGTTTCACCGCTTCGTGGATCGCCGCGTCGAGCACCTGCACACCGTGATGCTGTTCCAGTTTCGCAGCCACGCCACGGAGCATTTCCACAGCGGTGATTTCGTCCGGTTCCTCGACTTGCACCAACTGAAATCGCCGGGCCAGGGCCGGGTCTTTTTCAAAGTATTTTTTGTACTCAAGCCAGGTGGTCGCGGCCAGGGTGCGCAACTCGCCACGGGCCAGCGCCGGTTTCAGCAGGTTGGCCGCGTCGCTGCCGCCTTCCGCGCCGCCAGCACCAATCAGGGTGTGGGCTTCGTCGATGAACAGAATGATCGGTTTGTCGGCGCTGCGCACCGCGTCGATCACGCCTTTGAGCCGCTGCTCGAACTCGCCTTTGACCCCGGCACCGGCCTGCAACAAACCGAGATCGAGTACCCGCAGGCTGACTTCCTGCAATGACGGTGGTACATCGCCGGCGGCAATGCGCAAGGCCAGGCCTTCGACCACCGCCGTTTTGCCCACCCCCGGTGCGCCGACCAGGATCGGGTTGTTCTGCCGACGTCGGAGCAGGATGTCGATGCACTGTCGAATCTCACCGTCGCGGCCGACGATGGGATCGATGCGCCCGGCGTGGGCATCGGCGGTCAGGTCCTGGGTGAACTGGTCGAGCACTGAATCCTGTTTCGGTTGCGGATGGCTGGCACTGACCGGCCGCGTGCCGCCAACGTGTTCGCGCGAGTTTTCGGTCCACTCCAGCAAATTACTGCGCAAGGCTTCCCGTGGAATTTTCAACAGCGACGAGGCGCTATTGAGCAGCAGGCTGCGACGTTCATCACGGTCGAGCAGGGCCAGTAGCAGCAAACCGGAGCGGATGCTCTCCAGGCCAAGCACACTGGCCTGAACCACCGCATCTTCAAGCAGGCCGATGGTGTGCGCCGAGAGCGCCGGGGTGCGGGTGCTGCCGGATTTGAACAGTTCCAGGGCCTTGTTGATTTCCGCCGTCAGGGCATCGTGCTCCAGCCCGAAACGCGGCAGCAGCCAGGCGAAGTCGCCGCCCTCAATGTCCAGCAACTCCAGCAGCAAGTGTTCGATTTCGACGTAATGATGACCCCGTTGCAGGCAGCGCTGCGCGGCCCGTTCGAGGGCGCGGCGGTTGTCCGGGTTGAGGCGTCCGATCAGACTGGCCAGTTCCATGTTCAGGTGATCTCCAGCTGACGAAGGCGGGTTTCGATCCGTTGCACGGCAAGGCTGGTCTGGCGTTGCAGGCCGCCGTTCCAACTGAGCAGGGGCGGGGCCTGGCGACCGAGTTTCATCGGACTGGCACCGCGCACCAACAGCACCAGTGTGCAATCCAGGTCGGGGCCGAAATACAGCGCGCTGAGACTGGCCAGCGCCGGATGGGCTTCACCGTCCGGCAGAAACCGCGCCGCCTGCGCCGAGGTCAGCGGGCCGAGGGTCAGGCGGATACCGGCGTGTTCATCCCAGACCCGAGTGCCGGCCACCGCGTTGCGGCCCAGTTGCAGGTTGCGCCCGCCCGGTTGCAGTCGACTGCGACTGGCCGGTGGGATTTCCCGCCAGGCACCTTCATAGGCGCTGAGTTCTACCGGCAGTTCGAAGTGCTCGCGCACGATCGCGGCGAAACCGGCCAGGGAGCGACGACCGTCGGCAAACAGTGCGCTGCACGCCAGTACCGCAGAGTCGGGTACAGCCTGGCGTTCCTGCAAGGCTTTGGGCAACAGCCCGGTCAGGGCCCGCAGTTGCGCCTGCACCGGCGACGCGCCGGGGGCCGTGAAGCCGACGGCGATCCGGTGTTTGCGCATCACCTTGTACAGCAGGCTGAGCAAGCGATGCTGGAACAGGTCGAGGAATTCGGCCGGTGCGTGGTCCTTGGCCCGGGCCCGTTGTTGCAGCCATTCCTGATAGGCGTAGGGCAGGGGGCCGTCCGGCCCGCCGAGGCCAAACACTGGTGTCGTGAGCGTCGGGGGCTGGTCAGCTTCCTGAGTCAGGCTTTCGATTTCACTGGCGGAAAACAGCGGCGTAAGCGGCCCGCGCAGGCGCAAGGCTTCCGCTTGAGGGGCGGTGCCGCTGCCCAGGGATTCGGCTTGCGGGTGTTCGCGCTCCAGCAGCAACAATGCTTGCAGCAACTGGAACGCCTGCGGATCGCGCCGCAGCTTCTGACTCAGACTCAGAGGGACAGCGGCATGCCGGCTTGGGGTTGCCATGTCTTGACCTCCTTGTCTGACTGGACCAGAACCGTGCGCACGAAGCGATTGGCCGTGGCATAGAGTGAAAAGAACTGCGCCAGCACCGCGGAAAACAACACCGCGCTGCTGCCGACGAAATGCTGCGGATCGAGTTGCAGCTGAACCTCCAGCCCATTGCGCCAGCCGCGCCAGGCGTCTTCACCAACATGGGCGATCACCCGTTCGCAGCCGAGGCTTAACAAACCGTCGATTTGCCGCAAGGCGCTGGCCTCGTCACGCAGGTTGTGCAACTGCAGGATTTCCTTGAGGGCATCCAGCGCTTGCGGCCCCTCGACCAGTGACAAATGATTGAGGGTCAGTTGCGACACCAGCCGCCAACGGGATTCGCCATCCAGTCGCGGCAAACTCTGCGGGCTCGGCGGGTTGCGCAAACGGGCCCAGGCCACCGGCCCCGGTCGTTCGAAACCCAGGGGGGTGCCGGCCGGCAGGCTCTGGGCCAGATGCCGGTTGGTGCACAGCAGTTCGGCGGTGAGGCTGTATTCGCTGGCCTCGGTCAGCGGATCGAGCCGGGTGTCCACCAGGCTCACCATCAGGTCGGTGCCCAGCCGATTCGGGGTCATGCCGCTGACCCGTCGCGCATGCCAATAGCACTGTTTGTCGCCGCCGATATGCTGGCTGCCGTAATACGCCGGTACCCGTTGCACGCCCTGGCTTGAGCTGGCGCGCATGGCGCGGATGCTGTGGATCTCGACGCTGTTTTCCCGGTGACTGTCGGCGACCAGGCGATACTCGCTGCGGGTGCCGTCCGGGCGCAGGGGCTCCGAGGTTCGTGGAAACAGGTTGATCACCGGTGCGCAGCCCAGGGCGAAGTCGCTGGCCTGAAGGTGCAGGCGGTTGGCCGGGGCACGGTCAAACACGATGTACAGGTACAGCGTCTGGCTATCGCTGGCGGCGCCGGCCAATGGAATGTCGAAGAAGTTGAATTTGTCCGGGAATGCAAAGTACTCGGCGAGCAGGCGCATGCCCGGATGCACACCATCCTCGTCCGGCAACAGCACTTCGTCGCTGGCAAAACCGACGATTTGCGGCAACCCGGCCAGCATGACCGGCACGCTGCCGACCGGTCCGGCCAGCACCTTTACCGCGTGAGCGCCGAGCAGGTCATACAGGCAGGCGTTGATCACCGGCGAGGCGGCCAGGTGCACGCGCAATTGTTTGATGGCCAGCGTCGACCACTGGCTTTCACCGAGGCAACGCAGGCTCAAGCGCAGGGCCGAACGCGCTTGCGCCACACCGGTCAGAGCCTGGGCTTCGTCGCTGCCCAGCAGCAGCGCTTCGTTGATTTCCACCGGCCACAATCGAACCGCGGCGCTGGTGCGAAAGTGGATGCTCTCGCCTTTGCTGGTGGTCACGAACAGTGGTGTGTCCCGTGGCAATGGATAACCATCGTTCAAGTTGCCCTTGCTCGGGTCCGGCTCGAACTGCACGATCGCGCAGGACGGCAACGGCCGCATGGCCAACGGGTAAAGCTGTTCGAGCAAGGCGTCGCTGAACTCGGCATAGTCGTCATCGAGCCGCCGTTGCAGGCGTGCCGCGAGCAGGGCGAAACCTTCAAGTAGCCGCTCGACATGTGGGTCGGGGCATTCACCGGGGGACAGTTCCAGGCGTCTGGCGACCTTGGGATATCGCTCGGCAAAAATGCTCCCGGCGTGGCGCAGCCAGGTCAGTTCGCGTTGGTAGTAATCGAGCAGTTGCGGGTCAATCGAGTCGCTCATGACGCACCTCAAGGCCATGGCTGGCCTTCTCGATGACAAATGCCACGGGCCAGTGCTGCTGGCCGCTGCGCAACTCGCCCAGTAGCCGAATGCTCAGTTGCTGCGGATGGCCGGGGACCGGATTGACCTGGACCTCGCCCAGTTGCAGGCGCGGTTCGAAATGGCTGATGGCCTCGCGGATTTCCCGTGCCAACTGACGACGGTCATCGCTGCGCTGCTGTTGCAAGGCAGTCCAGTCAGCGATGCCGTAGTCGAGAATGCTCGGCGGAGAGGTCAGCGGACGTGAGCCGCGTCGGGTGTTGAACAGGCGCAGCAACTCCGTGTGCACCGAGTCGAGCAGGCCCTGGCGATCGAACACCTGCACGGTGTCGACCTCGCTGGCGGCGAGGCGCTCGAACAACGGTGGGAGCATGCCGGTGCCTGCCATGGCCGACGCGTCCGCTTACTTGACGAGCTTGTTGGCGGCCATGTCCCAGGTCGAGGCGGCCGTGCCTTCCTTGGTGCCGTCGTCTTTCTGGGCGGTGAGCTCCCACTTGATCTTGGTGAAGTTCAGGGAAATGGTTTCCACCGGTTTGCCACCCGTGCCGCCGCTGACGCTGACGTTGGACAGCACCACGTTGGTCAGGGTGTAGATGATGAACGGCATCAACTGACCGCTGCCTTCGGCGGCGTTACGGCCGATGGTGATCTTGGCTTCGGGGATCGGTTTGCCGGCGCAGCAATATTCGTTGAGGGAAGGCGTCGAGCTGTCGACGAATTTGGTCAGGGTGAACTCGCCGATGTGCGGCTTGCCGGAGGTGCGCTCCGAGTTGCTGACGTCGTTGGTCACCTGCATGGCCACGTTGTGGCTGTAGGACATGACTTCGATCTTGTCCTTGTAACCCTCAAGCAAGCTATCGCCTTTGATGTCGCCGCCGAGGTCGAGAATGATTGCATCCATCGCATGAAACTCCTGAAGAAATTCAATTTAGACACGTGAACGGTTGCCGAACCCTTAACCTGTGGCGAGGGGGCTTGCCCCCGTTGGGCTGCGCAGCAGACCTAAAAGCAAGGGCCGCTGCGCGCCCCAACGGGGGCAAGCCCCCTCGCCACAGAGGTTTCACCGACTTTAGGCGGCTACCGGTGGCGGCAGGGCCGCTGCGCGCCCCAACGGGGGCAAGCCCCCTCGCCACAGAGGTTTCACCGACTTTAGGCGGCTACCGGTGGCGGCAGGGTCGCGACCAGGCGGATCGACGCGGTCAGTTCCTCAAGCTGGAAGTGCGGCCGCAGGAACACCGTGGCCTTGTAGGCTCCCGGCTTGCCGGCGACCTCGGTCACATCCACCCGGGCTTCACGCAACGGGTACTGCGCCTTGATCTCTTGCGGCGCGTTGTCGTTGATCAGCACGTAGTCGGCGATCCAGTTGTTGAGGTAGGTCTGCACGTTGTCGCGGGTCATGAAGCTGCCGACTTTGTCGCGCATGATCACCTTCAGGTAGTGCGCGAAACGCGAGGCCGCGAGCACGTACGGCAGCATCGCCGAAATACGCGCGTTGGCGTTCGCCTCGTTGGTGTTGTAGACCTTGGACTTGTTGGTGGTCTGGCCGCCGAAGAACACCGCCACGTCGCTGTTTTTCTTGTGGCACAGGGCGATGAAGCCGAGGTCGTTGAGTTCTTTCTCGCGACGGTCGGTGATCGCCACTTCGGTCGGGCATTTGAGCGACAGGTCGCCGGAGGTTGTACGGAAGGTATGGGCCGGCAAGCCTTCCACCGCACCACCGCCTTCGGCACCGCGAATCGCCGCGCACCAGCCGTATTTGGCGAAGGCCTCGGTGATCCGTTGCGACAAGGCCCACGCGGCATTGCCCCACAGGTATTTGCCGTGGTCACTGCCATTGACGTCTTCGACGTAGTTGATGCCTTCCACCGGCGACGTGTCGGGACCGTAAGGCAGGCGCAGCAGGAAGTGCGGCAGCACCAGCGACACGTAGCGCGAATCTTCGCTTTCACGGAACGAGCGCCACTTGATCAGCTCCTGGCTCTCGAACACTTTCGACAGATCCCGTGGCACGGCCAGTTCGGTGAAGCTGTTCATGTCGAACAACCGAGGGCTCGCGGCGGCAATGAATGGCGCATGGGCGGCCGCCGCGACGTTCGACAGTTTCTCCAGCAGGCCGATGTCCTGCGGGTGCCGACCGAAGGTGTAGTCACCCACCAGCAGGCTGAACGGGTGGCCGCCGAAGGTGCCGTATTCCTCTTCGTAGATCTTCTTGAACAGCGCGCTCTGGTCGAACTCGACGGCTTTTTCCAGGTCGTTCTGCAGCTCTTTCTGGGTCACGTTGAGCAGGCGCAATTTCAGCCGGGAACTGGTCTCGGTGTTCTTTACCAGCAAGTGCAAGCCGCGCCAGGAGGCTTCGAGTTTCTGCAGGTCCGGGTGGTGCAGCACTTCGTTCAGTTGAGCGCTGATCAGCTCGTCGATCTGGCTGATGCGGTCGTTGATCATCGCCACGGTGTCCTTGTCGACGGCCATGCCCTCATCGAGGACCTGGGTGGCGAATTCCGCGAGCATGTCGCGGGCGTAATCCTGTTGGCTGTCGTCATGGGCCATGCGGCCTTTGGCGATTATTTCATCGAGCAAGGACAAGGTCTCGGTCGTACTGTCACTGGCTTGGGTCTGGGCGGCGGATGAGGCGGGCATGGCAAAATTCTCCCTGGATGGATGAGCGATCAGGCTTGCGGTTCAGCCGGTGCTTCGCTGTCGCCAGCAGGAGCGGGAGCGGCGGTGTCCGGACGGGCCGATTTGATCTCTTGCAGTCCCTCGGTGTTGGCAATGACGTCACGCAGCAGCTTGTCCAGATCATCGTTGCCATCGAGTTTGGTCAGCAGGTCGCGCAGACGCTGGCGAGCTTCGAACAGGCGCCGCAGGGGCGTGACTTGCTCGACCACCTTGACCGGATCGAAGTCATCGATGTGTTTGAAGTTGAGCTCGATGTTGAGCTTGCTGTCGTCGCCGCTGAGGGTGTTGTTGACCTGCAAGGTGGCGCGCGGGCCGATCGAGGCGAGGACTTCATTGAAGTTGTCGCGGTCGATTTCGGTGAAACGCCGTTCATTCAATTTCGGGAGTGGTTCGAGAGGCTTGCCGGAGAGGTCGGCAAGAATACCGACAACCAACGGCAATTCTTTCTTCTCGATCGCGTTGCCGATTTCGACGTCGTAGGTGATTTGCACCCGGGGTGGGCGAACCCTGTCTAGCTTGTGCTGAGTACTTTCTGCCATGGTGGCTGACTCCGATGCATGAGGCGGGTGCAATGCATCGGGAGGCCCGTTTCATCGCATTCCCTTACTGGACCGTAGGTTAGAAAGGGAGGGCAGAGGACCTGTCATTCCTTTGACGAACCTTCCACATTCGTCGTGCCGACCGAACTACCCAAGACGCTAGAACAGGTCTATAAAAAAGCAAACGAAAAACGTTTTTGGACCGTGTCGAGAAAAGGAAAATTCATTTTGTACGCACGTCTTTTTTCTTTGCTTGTGCTCCTGTCGTTCGCCGGGTGTTCGTTGTTCGGGCCTCGCGTCGATCTCGATAGCCTGACGCTGGACGTCGCGCCCCGCGCCAACGACGACACGCCGATAGCGGTGGACTTCATTGCGGTGAACGACACGGATCTGCTCAAGCAATTGTCGGGCATCACCGCCCGCCAGTGGTTCGCCGAACGTGAGCAGTATCAGCGCGACTACCGACAGCTGATGACGGTCTGGGGACTGGAGCTGGTTCCGGGTCAATTCATCGACAAACAACCCTTCCCGCTGGGGGGCAAGCGGGCGGCTGGACTTTTAGTCTTCGCCAGCTATACCACTCCCGGAGCACACCGGTTGCGGCTGGACGATCAAAGCAACGCCTGGCTCAAGTTCGACAGTCGCGAGATGACACTGGTCAGCGACCACCCGAACTGAACACCGGGGGATTAAGGCGCGTAAACAGACATGTAGGAGCCAGGCTTGCCGGCGAAGGCGTCCTTGCGAGCGCCTTCGCCGGCAAGCCTGGCTCCTACGAAAAGCGGGCCAGGCCGCCATTGGTGCGGCGTCACGAGAGGTCGAAGGGAATCGTATGAGTCTGCTTCCTGACGCGGTTTGCTGGCATGAGGGCATGCAGTTGCTGCCCCAGCATTTTCAGTTGCAAGGGCTGCGGGCCGAGGCGTTGGTAGCGCATTTCGCCCAAGCATGTAATCCGTGGTTCTGGGGCGTGACCCGCGTTGAATTCGATCCCTCGGCACTGAGCGCCGGGCTGGTGCGCCTGCTCAATTTGCAGGCGACGTTGCCGGACGGTTTGCCGGTCAATTTGCAGGCCGGTGTCGGGCCGATGCTGGAGCTCGACGTCAGTGAGGCGATCGATGCCACGGACAATGCCACCGTCACCGTTTACCTGGCGGTCAGCCCGCTGTGGCGTGCCGGTCAGTTGCTGCCGCTCAAGGGGCGATTGCAGTCCGTCGTCGGCGACGCATTGCCGGACCTCACCAGCGGCGAGTACCCCGAATCGATCACGGTGTGGCGTCCGAATCCGCGTTTGTGCACGCAACTGAACAAGGCCGATTCGGTCTGCCTGCCGCTGCTGAGGATTCGCAAGGAAGGTGGCGGCTTTCTTGCGTTGCCTTACACACCGCCGACGCCGTGCCTGTTGCCCGAGTCGGTGGTGGGCCGGCGCGTGGCGGGACTGTGTGCCAGGGCGCGGGAGAAATGCATGTTCCTCGCCGGTCGCTTGCGCCAGGCGCAGCAGGCCGGCAATCAGGATGATTCGATGGAAATCCGGCGTCAGTTGACGGCGCTGTGGGCGCGGTTGCCGGAAGTCGAAGGTCTGCTGAACAGTCGCGTGGCCACGCCGCAGGCGCTGTATGGCTCGTTGCTCGGGCTGACCGGCGCCTGGTCGGCGCTCGATCCATTGGCGGGTGTTCCGGCGTTCGCCCCGCTGGATTTTCTGGAGTTGCAGCGCGGCTACGAAGCGGTGCTCGACTGGCTGGAAAAGACCCTCGAACTGATCCGCGCCGGCTATCGCAGCCTGGCGTTCGAGCGCAACGAACAATCCTTCTCGATTCAATTGCCCGACGACCAACCGAGCCAACGGCTGGTCATCGGTTTGCGCATGCCCAATGGCGCCAGCGAGCAGGCCGCCAGCGAATGGCTGAGCGGCGCGATCATCGCCTCGCAGCCGCACATCCCGTTGCTCAGCCGCCAGCGCATGAGCGGTTTGTCCCATCAGGCCATGAGTCGCAATGAGCAAGTGGCCTACGGCGTCGGTGACGATACGCGGTTGTTCGTGGTGACGGCCGAAGGCCAATGGTTCGACGGGCAGTTGCCGTTGCTGATTGCCGCACCGGCTTCCAGGCTGGCCAGCAGTCCATGGCAAGTGGTGTTGTTTGTGGCCCAGGCGAGTGAAAGTGCTTGATCGAGGAAGGAACGTCATATGTCTGAGGGGAATGCCGGGACAGGTACACGAGGCCTGAACGAAGCGCCGCTGAGCAGCGCTTTTCGCCAGGCCTGGCAGCAATGGTCCCAGGACTGGAGCCAGTTGCCCAAGGACAGCGAAGACGAAGCGCTGGTGGAAGCGGTGGTCGAACTCTCCACGCAAATCTCCCAACGCCTCTGGCGAACGGCCTTCGCCAAAGTCGGTGACGCCGCCACTGAACAAGTCAAAGCGCTGGTCTATGCCTTTGTCGCGCTGGTCGATGAAACCTTGCTGTTCACGCCGTGGCCGGGCCAGTCCACTTGGCAGGAAAAACCCCTGGAATCGCGAATGTACGCCAGCCGTCAGGCCGGCGAACGTATACCGTTGGCGATCAAGGAGCTGCTGGATGAGCAGCTTCCCACCACGCGCGATCTGGCCAATGTCTATTTGCAGTGCCTGGTGCTGGGTTTTCAAGGGCGTCTGCGGGGCGAACAGAATCAGGCCCAGCATGAAAAATGGCGCCTGGCGCTGTTCACCTTTGCCTGGCAGCACGAGGCGGATTATGCCGACGTCAGTGCCCGGCTCGAACAACCTTCAGCGGTGACGCCGCTGCAATTGCCGGTGCGTCTTTCGTTGCCCGATGGCTTTCGCCTGGGGTTGGGAATTCTTGCCGTGGTCCTGCTGCTGACCGGTTTGGGGCAGTTGTTCTGGCGTGACATTCGCCAGGAGCTCGAACCGGTCTTGCAACTGACCGATTCGGTGGCCACCTCGGAGCAAGACTCATGAGCACGCTGGGGATTATCGGCCTGATCATCGTCGTGCTGTTGGTGCTGGCGATCGTCGCCGTGGCGGTCTGGTGGTTGCGCACGCAAAGCGGCGCGGCGATCCGCAGTTTTTACCTGGCGGTGCGGCAGATGGAGCAGGAGCAGGGCACCCGGGATCGTTACCAGATTCCCTGGCTGCTGATGCTCGGCAACGAGACTCAGGGCACGCAGTTGTGCACCCAGTGGCGCTTGCAGCCCACCGACAAACCGAGCTGGTTCGGTCGCTGGTGGTCGGACCCCGAAGGGGCGGTCCTGGTGGTACCCCAGGCGCTGTTTTTGCCGGATGAAGGCATGCACCTGCAACGGGGTGGCTGGTGGCGCTTGCTGGGGTTGATCCTGCGCTTGCGCAGTCAGCGTCCGCTGGACGGCGTGATCTGGACGGTGCCGATCAGTCGGCTGGGCAATGCCGAGCAGGCGGCGGCCCTCGGCCTGGCGGCGCGTCGACGTTTTATCGATCTATTGCAGCGCTTCGGTTTGAGCCTGCCGGTGTACGTGGTCGTTACCGGCATGGAAGAGTTGCCGGGTTTTCAGGAGTTGATTAGCGCGCTGCCGGTCGAGGCTCGCGAACGTACGCTCGGCTGGTCCTCGCCCCACGGGCCCGATGCGGTGTGGCAAGCGCAATGGAGCGATCAGGCGCTGGATCAGGTCAATCGGGCCCTGGCGGAATCGATCATCGAAATCGGCGCCTTGTCCGGGCAGTTGAGCATTGATCTGTATGGCTTGCCGGAACGCTTCGAAGCCTTGCGGCGCAATCTGCAATCCTTGCTGGAACCGGTTTTCCAGGGTAATGCGCAAGGCGAGGCGCCACGTTTTCGCGGTGTCTATTTCACCGCCAACCAGCCCTCGGACGACAGCGCTGACGGGTTTTCGGCCTACGACACCGGCTTGCAGCAGAGTGCTTTCGCCCGGCAACTGTGGCAGCGGCGGGTGGTCGCCGAGCGCGGTCTGGCTCAGGTGGTGCCGCGTCTGTTACGCCTGCGTCAGCGCTGGCAGCGCGTGACCGGTGGGGTGGCGCTGGTGGTCGCGCTGCTCTGGGGCGCTGGCATGCTGTGGGTGTGGCAGGACTCGGAAAAGGATGCCCATGAGTTGTCGCGCCTGATGCAAGGGGCGCAGAAAAATTACGTGGCGGTCACGGATGAATCTCATCGGCGGGAGGCGACCCGGCGCAACGTCCAGGGTTTCTGGCGGGTGCTGGAGAAGGCGCAGCGCTGGCGCTTCACCTCGGTGGTGTTTCCGACCTCCTGGTTCTCCTCGCTGGATGCGCAGTTGGAGAACGAATTGCGCCTGACCGCACATAGTCACTTGTTGTTGCCGCTGCGCGATCTGTTGAGCGCGGATCTGGCGCAACTCAAGACCATTCGCAACACCGAACGACGGGGCAACGTCGAAAGCGAAGACCCGGCCCAATGGCAAAACTACGTCAAGGCCACGGAGCTGGTCGAGCGTGCGGTGAGTCTGGAGCAGCAGAACCAGTGGTTCAGTCAGGCGCTGAACAACACCAAGGCGCCGCTCGAAGACCTGGTGTTGCTGAGCAACAACGCCCTGTCGCTGAACCTCAACGCTGGCACGTTGCATCGCGTCGGTTTTTACAACCGGGCGCTGCTGGATGTCGACAACAGTGAGTTGAAACCACTTGACCTGACCGTCGAGCGCGCGCAGATCGAGGAAAACTTCCTCGGGCTCATGGAGCGCTGGCTGGACCAGTATTTCCTTGCCGATAACTTTGTCCGCCAGGCCGGTTATCTGCGTTTGCACCTGGAGCGGCTGGAGGCCGGCAGCGGCAATTCCCTCACCGAGCTGGAAGATTTGCGGGCGTTGATCGACGACCTGCAAGCGCTGGTCGGCTTGACCAACTCGGCGTGGAGCCGGGGCAAGGGACAGGATCTGGTGCCAGGTTACCGGGCGATGATGGACAAGGTGCGCCAAAGCACATTGCTTGGCCCGCAGGTCGAACAGCAACTGGATCAACAGGCGTCGAAGTTGCAGCAGAGCTTTCGTGACCAGTGGATCACCCAGGCCGGGGCCAGGGACAATTTGCTGATTCAGCAAGGCAGCGGGCAACTGGTCTTGCAGGAGCATGTGGTGCAGTTGAACAACGCCGTGCAGGCACTGTTCAAGCGTGATTTTGTCGCCATCGCCTTGCAGGCGGATCAGTCCGACGTCCCGGATGGGCAGGGGCGTGGTGTTGATGGCGACGACCTCGACAGTGCGCTGAACTACTTCGCCAGTTACAAGAGTTACGCCGCCGAAGAGCTGCCGCGCATCCCCCCGGCGTATCGTGGCGCGTTGCTGCAAGCGGCCGAAGGCGCGGTGGTCAAGGCCATGTTGTCGAGCCTGCGCGAGCACAATGCGCAGGTCCACAGTGGTGTCTTCAATGTGCAGGCCTCTCAGGCGATTGCCTTGCAAAAGGCCTTTGTCGAGGTGCGCCGCAGCGATCTGGCCACACGTTTGCAAACCGCTTTGAACCGCCGCGCCCTGGCCGACATCGTCAGTGGCCTCGATGAAATCGTCGCCCAGCCTCTGTTCAGCGGGCGCACCGAAATCAGCCAGTGGGACGGCTCGAAGAACTTCGGCCTGCAACTGTACGGCGCCAATGACGTGCAGGATCTGAAACTGAGCCTCAAGCAGCAGTTCAACACCATGCTCGGCATCACCGAACGCCGCACTTCGGCGCTGGAATGGCTGAAAGTCCAGCAACAGAACCTCTCGGCGCTGGATTACGAACGGGTGACGCAGTTCAGTGCGCTCAACGATGAACTGCTCAAATACAAAGAACAGAACCCCGCCAGTTCGCCAGCGCAGATCGAGCAGTTGGTGAGCCGCGACTTCATCGAAATGGACGTCGCGTCCTGCGGGCAGATTCTGCAAACCGCCAACCTGTCCGGCGGGCGCGGAACGTTGGCATTGCGCGCCGTGGATCTGCAACAAACCGCCATGCAACGCTGCCAGTTCCTGCAACAGCAGCAGGCGGCGGCGGCCTGGAATGAGCTGGCCAATTATTTCAACCAGTACCTGGCAGAGCGCTTTCCGTTTGCCAATGGCTTGCAGGCCAGCGACGCCGACCCGGCCCGGGTCCAGCATTTGCTGGAGCTGATCGACAAGCGTTTGCCGGTGGCGCAGGCCGGATTGGCTCTGAGCCAGACCCCGGAACGCCTGGCCGCCGAGGACTTTCTCAATCGTCTGAAGCAAGCCAGTACCTGGCTGGGGCCGATGTTCGTGCGCGACAAGAGCGGCGTGCTGGGGGTGGAGATGGATGTGCGCTGGCGCACCGATCGAGAGGAAGAGCGCGGTGCCGACCAGGTAATTGCCTGGGGCTTGAATGCCGGTAATCAACAGATCAGCTACCCTGGCGAGGCTCAGCAGAACCTGCGCTGGATGGTCGGCCAACCAGTCCGGCTGACCTTGCGTTGGGCCAGAAATGGCTATCAGCGTCCGGCCAACGATCCGTTACAGCCGAGCCTGGTGGTGCGGGATCTGGAAGCGGGTTGGGAGTACAGCGGTCCATGGTCGCTGTTGCGCTTGATGCGTTCGCACATGTCGGTGCAACGCCAACCCAGCATGGACTACACGGATTTTCCGTTGACCTTGCGCCTGCCCGTGACCACGCAGGCCAGCGCAGCGGAGCAAACCCTGATGTTTGTGCGCCTGTCGTTGATGACCCAGGGCTCGAAATTGCCGTTGTCCATCCAGCCCTTGCCGACCCGGGCTCCGCGTTCACCGTTCCTGGTGACGCGCTCAACCGCGGCGATTGAATCCCATGAGGAGGAGGGCCTGTGAATCAACCATCAACACCGTTGCCGGAACTGATTGCGCAACTGCTCGAACCGATCAGCAAGGAGGCGCCTTGTGGTCAGGATTTGCGTTATGAACCCGAGTTCGACCGGTTGCGCGAATTGCGCCGCGAGGATGACACCAGTTTGCCGACGGGGGTGTGGCAGTCGTCGATCAAGCGCGCCCAGTGGCCGGAACTGGAAAAACTGGCCACGAGCCTGCTGCTCGAACGCAGCAAGGATTTGATGCTCAGCGCCTGGCTGGGGGAGGCCTGGCTGCATCAGGACGGTCTCGATGGGTTGCCGGGCAGCCTGGCGCTGGTGGCCGGGTTGTGCGAACGCTATCCCGAACACCTGCACCCACAGGCTGAGGATGGCGACCTGTCGTGGCGAGTGATACCGCTGGAATGGTTGGCTCGACGCTACGCTGAAGTGTTGCTGACCCGAGTGCCGCTGTTTGAACCGCACAACCACGAATTCGATGGTTTCTGTCTGGACGCCTGGCGCCGGTTGCAGTTGCAACAGGTGCAGGGCAGCGACAGTAAAGCGGCCAAGACCTCGGCCGAGAACGCGCGCAACGAACAGAAAAAAATCACCGAACAGATTCGCGCCACACCGTTGTCATTCTGGTTGCGCAGCCAGGGCAGTCTGCTGCTCAGCCAGCAGCACTTGCAGCGCCTGGAGGTGTGGAGCGACGCTTTTCTCGGAAATCAGGCCCCAGGCTTCAAGGCGCTGCAGGACGTGATCGACGCGTTGTTGACGCTGGTTCAGGAGTTTATCGCCATGCATCCACGAAAACCGACCCCGGCGCCTCCGGTCGAAACGCCAGTGGTGGCTGCATCGAGCCCCAGCCCGACCGCCGCGCCTGAAGTCCTTGCAGTGCCCCAGGTGTTCAGCGAACCGGCGAATCGTGAAGAGGCGTACCGGCAGTTGCTGCTGATCGCCGAGTACCTGGCGCGCACCGAACCCCACAGCCCGGTGCCCTATCTGATCAAGCGGGGAGTGGAGTGGGGCAACAAACCCCTGAGCGAGCTGCTGGGCGAACTGATCAGCGCCGATGCCGAATCCCGACGACTCTGGACACTGTTGGGCGTTCTTTAGTGATTGAGTCGGGTGGTTGTCGACGGTGGCGGTAACGCAATGGGCGTCAGTACCGGTTGACCGGAAAAAAACGCCGTCAGGTTTTTGCCGGCCAGTTCGACGGTGCCTTGGGTGGCCTCCGGGGACAAGCCGGCGACATGCGGCGTCAGAATCACGTTGGCCAGCCCCTTGAGGGCGTCCGGTACCTGGGGTTCGTGGTCGAAGACATCCAGCGCGGCACCGGCGATCCGCCGCTGTTCGAGCGCGGTGATCAGGTCTGCCGTGACAACCACACTGGCTCGGGCGATGTTGACGAGGAATCCGTTGGGCCCCAGGGCATCGAGCACTTGCCGATTGATCAGGTGTTGGGTGCCGATCCCGCCCGGGGTGGCAACTATCAGAAAGTCTGAATGGCGTGCCAGCTCGGTAGGCGTCGAGCAATAGCTGTACGGCACATCGCTGCGATGCTGACGGTTGTGGTAACTCACTCTCATATCGAAGCCGTTGGCGGCACGTTTGGCGATAGCGAGGCCAACGGCACCGAGGCCGAGGATGCCTATGTGTTTGCCGGCCAGCGAAGGACGCATGATTTTCGGCCACTCGCCCCGACGGACGGCAGCATCTGCCCGAGGGATGTCACGAACCAGTGCCAGCAGCAACGCCATGGCGTGATCGGCAACGGAGGAGGCATTGACGCCGGCGCCGTTGGTGACAGTGATGCCCCGGTTGACGGCGGCCTGCAGGTCGACGTGTTCGTAACCGGCGCCGATCACGCAAATGATCTTGAGGTTGGGCAGGGCGGCGATTTCATTGGCATACAGGCCCAACGGGCCACGCGTCAGCACCGCATCGATCTGGCTGCCCTGTCGGGCAATGGCGGCAGCGCGCTCGGCCGGGGTTGGGGCCAGGATCAAATGAAACCCTTGATGTTCGAGAATCGGCAGGTATTCATTGATGGTTTCAACCAGTACCAGAACGGTTGCGGTCATGCTGGGCTCCTGTGGGCAGCGGAGTGTCGGGGCTCGAACGTCGCGTCAGATTGCTGACTCCAGAGCAGATTGGCAATGGTCCGAGATCATAGGCTATTGGTTGGCAAGCACCTGTGCAGGCGTTGGCGATACCGGCGAGCTTCTTAGATACAACACTAGATCAGTGCGCGGCAGGTGGAGAGGATTTGTCCGCGATGAAATTGCCGTAGCAGCTGTCGAGCCTGCGAGGCTGCGTTCGGGTGTAGCAGCTGTCGAGCTTGCGAGGCTGCGTTCGGCTGCGCAGCAGTCGTAAAATCAGGCACTGCGGTCCGTCAGGCACACCGTACATTCAGGGTTTACTAAAGCGTGTCAGAAAACGACACATCGCATACCCACTGCCGACAGTTATTTTTCTAAAAGCGACAGGCCTTTGATCTGCTCCGCACAACCATTGCTCAGCTAAGCCTTTGCTTCTGCTCGTTTATCGCGGAGAATCCCGCCCCTGTTTCGGCCGGAGCATGTCTGTCGGTTTTTTCCGACGCGTCCTGACCGAGTGGCAAGTGACCGGAAAGCGGAGATCCGACCGGATGAATGATCAGGCCAATAGCGTCGACGAACGCTATGTAGCGGCGACACCAGCGAGCCTCGAAAGCTGGAATCGCCATGACACCACCTGGATGCTGGGCCTGTTTGGCACGGCAATCGGGGCCGGTACCCTGTTTTTACCCATCAACGCGGGGCTGGGCGGCTTTTGGCCGTTGCTGATCCTGGCATTGCTGGCGTTCCCCATGACGTTTTACGCACACCGTGGCCTGACCCGCTTTGTGCTGTCCGGTCGTGAAGGTGCAGACATCACCGAAGTGGTGGAAGAACATTTCGGCATTAAGGCCGGCGCGCTGATCACCTTGTTGTATTTCTTCGCGATCTTCCCGATCCTGCTGATCTACAGTGTGGCCCTGACCAACACCGTGGGCAGTTTCCTCGAACATCAGCTGCACATCATGCCGCCACCGCGCGCCGTGCTGTCGTTCGTGCTGATTCTCGGCCTGCTGGCGGTGGTGCGTTGCGGTGAGCAGGTGATCGTCAAGGCCATGAGCCTGATGGTGTATCCGTTCATCGTCGCGCTGCTGTTCCTGGCGGTGTTCCTGATTCCTCACTGGAATGGCGGCATCCTCAGTACCGCGTCCACGCTGCCTGAGTCGTCGGCGCTGCTGCACACCCTGTGGCTGGCGATTCCGGTGATGGTGTTCTCGTTCAACCATTCGCCGATCATTTCGGCGTTCGCGGTGGACCAGAAACGTCGCTACGGCACTCATGCCCAAGAGCGCAGCTCGCAGATCCTGTCCCGCGCCCACCTCTTGATGGTGGTGATGGTGCTGTTCTTCGTCTTCAGCTGCGTGCTGACCCTGTCGCCGGCGCAACTGGCGGAAGCCAAGGCGCAGAACCTGTCGATCCTGTCGTACCTGGCCAACCACTTCAGCAACCCGACCATCGCCTTCGCGGCGCCGTTGATTGCCTTCGTGGCCATTTCCAAGTCATTCCTGGGCCACTACATCGGCGCCAGCGAAGGCTTGAAGGGTTTGATCGTCAAGAGCGGCAAACGCCCGGCGCCGAAGACCCTGGACCGTATCGTCGCCGCGTTCATGCTGGTGGTCTGCTGGATCGTCGCGACCCTGAACCCGAGCATTCTCGGCATGATCGAAACTCTCGGTGGCCCGGTCATCGCGGCGATTCTGTTCCTGATGCCGATGTACGCGATCCGTAAGGTGCCGGCAATGGCGCGTTACCGTGGCCAAGCCTCCAACGTCTTCGTGACGCTGGTGGGCCTGGTGGCCATTTCGGCGTTGATCTACTCGCTCACCGCCTGAAGCAGCGGGCGATCAATCGGGGCTGCCCCGGTTGATCGCCCCCTTCGAATGCCTGGCCAGACGACCTTTGGTTCGCTGGCGGCAATGCTCGATAGCCGCAACGGCTTTTTCGCAGGCCTTGCACAATGTGGCCGGCGCAGTGGCTTGCTGCGGTGCGAACCATTCGGGGCAGAAGCTGATCACACCGTCCGGCGAGTGCATCCATTGACTGACAACATGTTGAACCGTCCCGCCCAGTCCCTTTCTGGCTCGTAACGCGTTGAGCTGTGGCGCACAGAGTTGGTCCAGCATCAGCCGGTGGGTCTCGCGCAAGAACGGTGAAATCTGTACCGAAAGGTAGGCAATGCCGAACTTCTCCCGGGCCACACGTGCGCCCAACGCCCAAAACGAGCCCACCACCACGATATCCTCATGGCGCCGCGCTGCGATGTAGTCATAGGTCGGTTCGAGCAGGTGCGAGACCGCGTTCCACTGCTCTGCCAAAGCGCTTTTCGAGTCTCGCGGGCGGGGCGTGTCGTCGCAGCTTTGCTGGCCTAACGGCTCGAATTCCAGCCCGTACTGTTCGACGGTGGCTTTGAACGCCGGCAGGCTGCACAAGGTCGCGCGATGACCGCGCAGGTTCAGCGCATTGGCCAGGCCAATGAAGGGGAAAACGTCACCGGGCGAACCGATGGCGATCAGGATGACCCGCATGACTCCTCCTTGAGATAAGGCCGTGGGGCCTCGTGGCACGCCGTCCTGGTGCCGACATCAGGCAAAGATAGCTGGGTAATTGGCGTCAGGCATAAAAAAAACGCCGCTCATCTCACGATGGGCGGCGTTTTTTCATGGCTTTGTAGCGTTAGGCTTGAACGACCGGGATGTTGGCGTTCGCAGCAGCTTCACGGAACTCGGCGATCTGGTCGAAGGACAGGTAGCGGTAAACGTCGGCCGCCATGCTGTCGATCTTGCCAGCGTATTCCATGTACTCCTCGACGGTCGGCAGGCGACCCAGGATGGACGCAACGGACGCCAGCTCGGCCGAAGCCAGGTAGACGTTCGCGCCGTCACCCAGACGGTTCGGGAAGTTACGGGTCGACGTCGACACCACGGTGGAGTTCGGCTCTACACGTGCCTGGTTACCCATGCACAGCGAGCAGCCCGGCATTTCCATGCGTGCGCCGGCCTTGCCGTAGATGCCGTAGTAGCCTTCTTCGGTCAGCTGGTGAGCGTCCATTTTGGTCGGCGGCGACAGCCACAGACGGGTTGGCAGCTGACCTTTGACCTGTTCCAGCAACTTGCCGGCAGCGCGGAAGTGACCGATGTTGGTCATGCACGAACCGATGAACACTTCGTCGATCTTCTCGCCAGCAACGCTGGACAGCAGACGGGCGTCGTCCGGATCGTTTGGTGCGCAGAGCACAGGCTCATTGATGTCCGCCAGATCGATTTCGATGACTTCGGCGTATTCGGCGTCAGCATCGGCTTCCATCAGTTGCGGGTTGGCGATCCAGGCTTCCATCGCTTGAGCGCGACGTTCCAGGGTACGTGCATCGCCGTAGCCTTCGCCGATCATCCAGCGCAGCAGGGTGATGTTGGACTGCAGGTACTCGGTGATCGACTCTTTCGACAGCTTGATGGTGCAACCGGCAGCCGAACGTTCGGCCGACGCGTCGGACAGTTCGAAAGCCTGTTCCAGCGTCAGGCCTTCCAGGCCTTCGATTTCCAGGATGCGGCCGGAGAAGGCGTTTTTCTTGCCTTTCTTCTCGACGGTCAGCAGGCCATTCTGGATGGCGAAGTAAGGAATGGCATGAACCAGGTCACGCAGGGTGATGCCAGGTTTCATTTTGCCTTTGAAGCGCACCAGGATCGATTCCGGCATGTCCAGCGGCATGACGCCGGTGGCTGCGGCGAACGCGACCAGACCGGAACCGGCCGGGAACGAGATGCCCATCGGGAAACGGGTGTGCGAGTCGCCACCGGTACCCACGGTGTCTGGCAGCAGCATGCGGTTCAGCCACGAGTGGATGATGCCGTCGCCCGGACGCAGGGAAACGCCGCCGCGGGTCATGATGAAGTCAGGCAGGGTGTGGTGGGTGGTCACGTCGATCGGCTTTGGATAAGCCGCGGTGTGGCAGAAGGACTGCATCACCAGATCAGCGGAGAAGCCCAGGCACGCCAGGTCTTTCAGTTCGTCACGGGTCATTGGACCGGTGGTGTCCTGGGAACCCACGGTGGTCATCTTCGGTTCGCAGTAGGTGCCAGGACGAACGCCTTTGCCTTCTGCCAGGCCGCAAGCCTTGCCGACCATTTTCTGCGCCAGGGTGAAACCCTTGGTGCTTTCGGCCGGTGCTTCAGGCTTCTTGAACAGGTCGAACGGTGGCAGACCCAGTTCGGCGCGAGCCTTCTCGGTCAGGCCACGGCCGATGATCAGCGGAATACGGCCGCCGGCGCGGACTTCGTCCAGCAGAACCGGGGTCTTCATTTCGAAGGTGGTCAGGACTTCGTCGCTGTTGTGCTTGGTGACTTTGCCAGCATGCGGGTACAGGTCGATCACATCGCCCATGTTCATGTTGGAAACGTCGAACTCGATTGGCAGTGCGCCGGCATCTTCCATGGTGTTGTAGAAGATCGGAGCGATTTTGCTGCCGAAGCAGAAACCGCCAGCGCGCTTGTTCGGCACGTAAGGAATGTCGTCGCCGAAGAACCACAGTACCGAGTTGGTAGCGGATTTACGCGAGGAACCGGTACCGACCACGTCACCGACGTAGGCGATAGGGAAACCCTGGCCGCGCATTTCTTCGATCTGCTTCATCGGGCCGGTCTTGCCTTGCTCGTCCGGAACGATGCCGTCACGGGCCATTTTCAGCATGGCCAGGGCGTGCAGCGGGATGTCTGGACGCGACCAGGCGTCTGGAGCAGGGGACAGGTCGTCGGTGTTGGTTTCGCCGGTCACCTTGAAGACGCGCAGGCTGATCTTGTCGGCCAGCACCGGGCGCTTCTTGAACCACTCGCCGTCAGCCCAGGATTGCAGCACGGCCTTGGCGTGAACGTTGCCGTTCTTGGCTTTTTCAGCCACGTCGTGGAAGGCATCGAACATCAGCAGGGTGTGCTTGAGTTCTTCGGCAGCCACTGGCGCCAGTTCGGCGTCGTCCAGCAGGTTTACCAGGGTCACGATGTTGTAGCCGCCCTGCATGGTGCCGAGCAGTTCAACAGCGCGCTTCTTGTCGATCAGAGGGGATTTGGCTTCGCCTTTGGCGAGGGCAGACAGGAAACCGGCCTTTACATAGGCGGCTTCGTCCACTCCTGGCGGAACGCGATTGGTGATCAGGTCAACGAGGAAAGCTTCTTCGCCAGCCGGGGGATTCTTCAGCAGCTCGACCAGGCCTGCAGTTTGTTCGGCGTTAAGCGGCTGGGGAACGATACCCAGTGCTGCGCGCTCTTCGATATGTTTGCGGTAGGCTTCAAGCACAGTTATTACCCTCATCAGTGGTCCCAAATGGGTGTCCGGGACGCTCATCCCGAAATTGCCGTACTCATGCGCTGCGTGGCGTTGTGGGCCGCTTAGCCAGAATTACCGGCAATTCCTTACAGAAGCTGCTTTCAAAGTTTTACGCCTGCAGAACGGGGAGCTGATGAGGGTTGGCGTTGGGCTTTTCCCCGCTGGAAAAACCCTTCGCCAACACCGCTCTGAAGGAACGACTGTGCTCGTGACGCTTTGAAAACAGCTTCTTAACGGACATTGGCGCCTTAAAAGGCTGGCTGATTCTACGGCAAAAAAATTTGAAAGGTAAGTTAGGTCCAAAACTTTGAGGGGTGATGAATGTTAGACAAAGGGCTAACATGCCGACCTGTTCTGCTTTCCCGTGTTTTGTCTACCTATGCCCAATCAGACCATCAAGACCCCCTGCGTCGGCCTCTGCTCCACTGTTTACGGTGATTTGGTGTGCCGTGGCTGCAAGCGTTTCCATCACGAAGTGATCCACTGGAACGGTTACAACGAGGAAGAAAAACGCGCGGTGTGGTTGCGGCTTGAGCAGCTGTTGTCGCAGGTGATGGCTGCCAAGGTAGAAATTTTCGATCCCGCGCTGCTGAGAATGCAGCTGGAACAGCGCAAGATCCGCTTTGTGCCGCATCAGTCGGAGTATTGCTGGGCTTATCAGCTGATCGCCCGGGGCGCGCGGGTCATCAATAATCTGGAAGCCTACGGAATGGTGCTGCTGCCGGAGTTCCGCGACTGGAACCTGCCGGAATTGCGCGATGCCATTGATCGGGAATTTTTCCTGCTCTCGGAAGCGCATTACCAGCGCTACATTGCGCCGGGGTTCCTAAAAGACGCCTTCGGCGGCTGATTTTTAAAAGCTTCGCGGGCAAGCCTCGCTCCTACAGTCTTGCGTTGCTTACCCTGTAGGAGCGAGGCTTGCCCGCGAAGGCGATCGACCCGACGCCGAAAATCTCAATGCCGGGTCACGATCTCTTCCAGGTGATCCATGATGTCGTCCGGCTTGAGCACCAGCACATCGCTTTCCAGTGCATCAAGCACCACTTCCGCCGTATTCCCGATCAACGCCCCGGACAACCCGGTCCGCGCCACCGTGCCGATTACCGTCACGGAGGCCCCCAGCTTATGGGCCATGAACGGAATCAATACATCCGCCGGGCCTTCCTCGATGTGCAGGTGGTCGTCGTCGATGTCGAACTCGGCCTGGAACGCCTGGCACTGCTCGCGGTAACGGGCCTCGATGGTTTCCTTGAGCTGCATCGTCGGGTCGGCCGCCGACAGCATCGGCGACGGATGGGCGCTGATCACGTGCAGATGGGCCTTGGCCAAGCTGGCAATGTCGTAGCCATGATCGATGATGCTGGCATGCAAGGTGCGGTGTTCGCCGTCCATGTTGCCGACATCGATGGCCGCCAGGATCACGCCACCGGTCCAGGGTTTGGCGGTTTTCACCAGCAGCACCGGAGTCGGGCAGTAGCGCAGCAGTTTCCAGTCCGCCGGGGTCAGCAGGGCCTTTTTCAGTGGGCTGTCGGGATAATGCTGCTTGACTACCAGCCCGCAACCTTCAGCCTGCTGCACATCGATAATGGTGTCGTGCAGGCTTTCGTTCCAGGCTTGCTCGGTGGTGACGTTGTACCCGTCCGCCAGCAGGGCCGCCTTGAGCACGCCGAGCATCGCGCTGTGATCATGCTTTTTATCGCAGACCAGCAGGTGCAGATGAGCCTGGGTCACGCCAGCGATCAATTTGGCCCGTTTGAGCGCCAGGCTTTCCGAGTGTTCGGGTTCAATGACCACCAGAATGCTGCGAATGGCTTGCATGGTCGGGATCTCCAGGAAGGTAAAAACACTGCGTTGGACAACTATAGTTGCTGGTCGGGCATTCGCGACTTGATGCATATCAACGGTGGCGACTGGTGGTCTGTCGGCAGGCCGGTATAATCGGCGCCCTTCGTTTTGAACCTTTTATCCGTGAGCCCCATGATCCTTCCCGAAATTCACGAGTTCCTCGGCTGCCGCACGCCCGACGGTTGGGTCCAGGCCGCGCTGGCCGATCAGGAAACGCTGCTGATCGACCACAAAAACTGCGAATTCAAGGCGGCCAGCACGGCGTTGAGCCTGATTGCCAAGTATCACTCCCACGTCGATCTGATCAACCTGATGTCGCGTCTGGCCCGGGAAGAGCTGGTGCACCACGAGCAGGTCATGCGCCTGATGAAAAAGCGCAAGATCGAGCTGCGTCAGTTGTCCGCCGGGCGTTACGCCTCGGGGCTGCGCAAAGTGGTGCGCAGCCACGAGCCGGTGAAACTGGTGGATACGCTGGTGGTCGGCGCGTTCATCGAAGCCCGCAGTTGCGAGCGTTTCGAGGCGTTGGTGCCGCATCTGGATGAGGAACTGGGCAAGTTCTATTTCGGCCTGCTGAAAAGCGAGGCCCGGCATTTCCAGGGGTATCTGAAATTGGCCTATCAATACGGTGACGCCAAGGACATCGCCCAGGTGATCGACAAAGTGCGCGACGCCGAACAGGCGTTGATCGAGTCGCCGGATGTGGAGTTCAGGTTTCACAGTGGTGTGCCGGTCGCGGCGTGACAATGTTTCATCTTCAATAATTGTTAAAAACTCTTAAAAGAATGAAACATCGCCAAAAACCGGCCCCCGTGGCCGGTTTTTGCTGTCTGCGATAACCGTCCCTTCACCGATTGGCGCCATAATGCCGGCCATTTCATTCAAGGGTTGGCAGACGGTCATCATGGAGAGTCTGGGTTTTGGCAAAGTATTGCTGGTGGAAGACGACGAGAAGCTCGCCGGGCTGATTGCGCATTTCCTGGCCCAACACGGTTTTGAAGTTCGACAGGTGCACCGCGGAGACCTCGCGGTAGCCGCTTTCCTTGAATTCAAACCGAAAATCGTCGTACTCGACCTGATGTTGCCGGGCCAGAGCGGCCTGCACGTGTGCCGCGAAATCCGCAGTGTGTCCGACACACCCATCGTCATTCTCACCGCCAAGGAAGACGACCTCGATCACATTCTCGGCCTGGAATCCGGTGCCGACGACTACGTGATCAAACCCATCAAGCCCCCCGTGTTGCTCGCTCGTCTGCGTGCCTTGCAACGCCGTCAGCTGCCGGACAGCAGTGTGTGCAGCTCACTGGAATTCGGTCATCTGAGCATCGATCGTAGTTGCCGCGAAGTGCGCCTGGCGGGCGAGGGCATCGAGCTCACCACCATGGAATTCGAACTGCTGTGGTTGCTGGCCAGCGCCGCCGGCAAGACGCTGTCCCGCGACGACATCCTCAACCGCATGCGCGGTATCGCCTTCGACGGCCTCAACCGCAGTGTCGATGTGTACATCAGCAAACTGCGCGGCAAGCTCAAGGACAACCCGCGCGAACCGGTGTGCATCAAGACCGTGTGGGGCAAGGGTTATCTGTTCAATCCGTTTGCGTGGGAGCTGTAAATGCTGCGGTTATTTTTGGGACTGTTTCTGGTGATGACGGTTGGCCTGGTACTGGGGCTGCAAACCGTCGAGCGCACGTTCGATGCGTTGCTCGACGGTCAGATGCGCAGCTACAACCAAGAGGCGGTGCGTGGTCAGGCCTGGTCGCTGGTCGAGCAATTGCGCGGCCTGGACAGTCCGGCCCGGGAGCGCCAGCTGGAAGCCATACGCCCTCACTACGGTTTGGGCCTGGCTCTGGTCGAGACCGATCAATTGTCTCTGACCGATCAGGAACAAGCCGAGTTGGCCCAGGGCCTGCTGGTGATGCGCGACAAGTACACGCAGTTCATTTCGCGCATTGACGACGGTTCGCAACTGCTCAGCATCAAGCTGCCAGCCGAGCCGAGTCTGATGCCGTTCTACATTGCCGCGGCCTATCTGATGATCGCGGTGATGATCGGTTTTGTATTGTTTTTCTGGGTGCGCCCGCATTGGCGCGATCTGGAGACACTGCGCCTGGCCGCCGAGCGCTTTGGCGACAACGACCTGTCGGCGCGTATCCAGCTGTCCAAGCGCTCGAACATTCGTGACCTGGCCGAACACTTCAACCTGATGGCCGCGCGCATCGAGGGGCTGATCGCCAACCAGCGCGAGCTGACCAACGCGGTGTCCCATGAGCTGCGCACACCCATCGCGCGGTTGTCGTTCGAACTCGACCAACTCAAGCAACAGCCCGACCCAACCCAGAACCGCGAGTTGATCGCCGACATGTACGCCGACCTCGGCGAGCTGGAAGAAATGGTTTCCGAGTTGCTGACGTACGCCAGTCTTGAACGCGGCGCCACGGTGATTACCCGGGAGAACATTCAGGCCAGCCATTGGCTAGACAGCGTGGTGGGCAGCGTGACGCTGGAGGCTGAAGCCGCCGGGGTGCAACTGCTGATTGTCGAATGTCAGGTTGACGAAATTCGTATCGAACCGCGCTTCATGGCTCGGGCAGTGATCAATTTGCTGCGCAATGCCATTCGTTATGCCGATCAGCGGGTGGAAGTGTCGTTGGTGCGCACCGGTGATCATTACGAAGTGCAGGTCAACGATGATGGGCCGGGCGTGCCGCTGGACGGGCGGGAGAAAATCTTCGAGCCGTTCTCGCGCCTCGATGCCAGCCGCGACCGCCGCACCGGTGGTTTTGGCCTGGGCCTGGCGCTGGTGCGGCGGGTGTCTCAATCCCATGGCGGGCAAGTGGAAGTGGCGGATTCGCCGTGGGGCGGGGCGTCGTTTCGCATGACCTGGGCGCATTTGGATTAGCTCGGGGTTGCTCTCACTGACGCCATCAACAACACCGCATCATCAAAAGGTATAAACCACCTGACCAGCCAACGACATCTGCATCCGCCGCTCCACAATCGTCAAAGACTGTGAACGGGATTACCGACTTAAGCCCAGGCGAATATGCCACTGGGCAATGGACTCTACGGGGTAGACCTCGAATTGCTGGTCCCCCGGATACACCTCGACTTCCACCCACGGCGCCTTGGAGCCGAGCATCAGATGCGTGTGCTCGGGCGGCACCGGCAACGGGGTGTCGATGGCCGAGGCAAACGGGTGAATCAGCTCCGGCCATTCAGGGCTGAACAGCCATAGCCCCGAACCGCACAGGGAGCAGAAATGTCGCTCGGCGGTGCTGCGCCGGGCGCGTTTATCGCCTTCGTCCTTGAGCCGCGCATGGTAAATCGAGATGTGCTTGCGACCACGCACCTTGAGGCTCTGGGCGTCGCCCGCCAGGTTGATCGCATAACCGCCACCGCCCTGGGTCTTGCGACAGATGGAGCAGTAGCAACGCTGATAAGGGTAGGGGTGGGCGCTGGTCAGGCTGAACGACACCGCGCCGCAATGGCAGGAGCCTTCGAGCTGCATGGGAGCCTCCGATGGGGTTGGGATGACTCAAGACAGACTAGACCGTAAGCGTTTCTGGACAGTTGAATTTATGGTGGTTGTGCTGGCGCCTTCGCGGTCTACCGGTTAGGCACCCGCCACAAATACCACGACGCCACCGTCCGATAAGGGCTCCATGCCAACCCGATATCAATCATCTGCTTGCGACTCGGCTGTTGTTCCAGCCCCTTCAACCGGCGATAACCCTCTCGCACTCCAAAGTCATCGGCCGGCAAAACGTCCGGGCGCTCCAGGCTGTAGATCAGCAGCATTTCCACGGTCCAGCGGCCCACTCCGCGCAAGGTGATCAAACGCTCGATCAACGCTTCATCGTCCATCGCCAGCGCCGTGGCGTAGTCCGGCACCACGCCGTCCAGAGCCGCTTGGGCGATGCCCTGGATGGTCGCGATCTTGCTGGCGGAAAAGCCGCAACCGCGCATCTGCTCGAAGTCAGTCGCCAGGATCTGCTCGGGTCTGGGGAAGGTGCTCGCGGGAAACAACGCCAGTAGCCGACCGACAATCGCATCGCCGGCCTTTGCATGCAGTTGCTGATAGGCAATCGCCCGCACCAGCGATTCATAAGGATCGCGCGCCGCATGGGGCTGATGCAGGCAGGGGCCGATGGCGCTGATGTGGCGCTGCCAGTCGGCATCGAGGGCCGAGAGGAATTGGCTGGCCAGTTGATAGTTGTCGGGCATGGAGCATCCTGAGGGGGCGGGTGGCAGCGGGAAGACTAGTCGTCTCCCCGCAGCGCCGCACTCCATTGCTTGCGGTCAAACTTTCCCGGTCGGGGCCAGCAGGGCGTTCACTTGGCTGTAGGTGAAGGCCTTGAGGTGACTGCTGTCGAGCGTGCCGGTTTGCAGAAAGCTTTTGGCCAGGCCGGCCATGGCGCCGTAGAGGAATTCGGCGATGCCCGAGCCGGCGCTCAAACGGCGTACGCCAAGGGCTTGCAGTTCTTCAGGCGACGGCAGGCCCGGGAAGCCGAGTACGTTCAGCGGCAGCGTCGTGCCGTGGCACAGGGCGTCGATCTCGTACGCCGCCGTGACGCCAGCGGCGAACAGCCCGTCGGCACCGGCCGCCTGATACAACGCGGCGCGTTTGAGCGTCTCGGCGACACGATCTTCAGCCGGCACCAGCCCCCTGAGGTACACGTCAGTGCGGGCATTGATGAACAGCTTCACATCCCGACGATTGGCAACCTGGCGCGCGATTTCGATCTTGCGGGCCAGCAGGTCGGGCGGGGCAGCACCGTCCTCGATATTGATCCCCACGGCACCGGCGGCGATCACCGCGTCGACCACTTGCGCAACTCGCCCCAGGTCATCGGAATAACCCGCCTCGATGTCCACGCTCAACGGCACGCTGATGACCCGGGCGATGGATTCGACGGTGGAAACCAGCCGCTCAAGCGGCAAGGTGTTGCCATCCGGATAACCATGCACCCAGGCCACCGCAGCGCTGCTGGTGGCCACGGCTTTACTGCCCAGCTGTTCCACCAGTCGCGCCCCGGTGGCATCGGCGACGTTGGTCAGAATCAACAGCCCGCTCTGGTGCAGTTGATGGAATTGAGTGTCGAGTGTGTCCATCGAATGTCCTTCCTTATGACTCTTTATTGGAAAACCTTTTTTTGAAAAGCCGTGGAGTGATCAGAATGCCAGTTGTTGGGTGATTTGCACCGCGGCGCTTTCCAGCCTGAGCAGAAACGCTTTACGCGGTTGTCCACCACCATAGCCGGTCAACGAGCCGTCTGCGCCGATCACCCGATGACAGGGCAGCACAATCGCCAGACGGTTTTGTCCGTTGGCCATGCCCACGGCGCGACTGGCGCCGGGCTTGCCCAGTTGCGCGGCAATCGCGCCATAGGTGCTGGTCTGGCCGTAGGGGATCTTCATCAATTCGCTCCACACCTGCTTGGCGAACGCGCTGCCGGGCAGGTGGAGGGGCACGTTGAATTCGCTCCGTTTGCCGGCGAAGTATTGCGCCAGTTCCTCTTCGATCTGCTGCAAATGCCCGTTGTGGCCGGGGGCCACGGCGTAGCCATAATGGTTCTGCAGTTCTTCGATTTCCTTGGTCAATGCCGGTCGGTCGAGAAACTCCAATAGCACCAGCCCACGCTGTTCGGCCATGGCGATCATCGGCCCCAGCGGCGTGGTCAATCGGGTGAACAGCAGCGGCTCGCTGTGGGCGGCGCGACCGGGCGTGATGTGGAATGACTTTTGAAACGCATCGCGAAAACCGCTCAAGGATTCGTAGCCGGAATCGAACGCCGCGTTGTCGATGGATTCGCCTTGCTTGATGCCACCGAGGGCGATGCCCAGGCGTCGGCTGCGCAGCCAGGCGTGAAAGGTCATGCCGAAATGCTGCTTGAACCAGCGCCGCAGTTTCAGCGGCTCGATGCTCTCGGCGAGCAATTGGGCATCGGTCCAGCGCTGGTCGGGGTCGGCGTCGACGGATTTCAGCAGTCGTTGCACCCAATCCGGCGCAATGGCCGCGGCGTCCAGCGGCTTGCACCGCAGGCAAGCCCGATAACCCGCCGACATCGCCTCATCGGCATGGGCGAAGAACTCGACGTTTTCCGGCTTCGGTTTGCGCGCCGTGCAACTGGGGCGGCAGAAGATGCCGGTGGTTTTGACCGCGGTAAAGAACACCCCCTCGTAGGCGGTGTCGCGTTCGAGCATGGCGCGAACCATCTCGGCGTGGGGCGGAAGCACAGCGTTTTGTAGGTTCATGGACTGAGCATAAGCCGCGTTGCCTGGCGCCTCCACCGGAAAATCGACAGAGAATTTTTGTACCCTGAGCTACAGTCATCGGGGCACTGGCAATGCTGTAAACGATATTTTCAGGAATCCATCCCAATGCAAGCATTCAAGATTAAACACATCGATCACATCGTCCTGCGCGTCGAGGATCTCGAACGCAGCATCGCGTTTTACGGCGAGGTTCTCGGCGCCGAACTGGTCAAGCGCCGCGACGATCTGGGCCTGGTGCATTTGCGTGCGGGCACCTCGATGATCGACCTCGTCGACATCCAGGGCGAAATCGGCCGCACGGGCGGTGCTGCCGCTGGTCGCGAACGGCGCAACGTCGACCACTTCTGCCTGCGCATCGAACCGTTTGACGAGGAAGCGCTGGTCAGTCACTTGCAGTCCTTCGGCCTGAAACCCGAGAAAGCCGCCGTGCGTTTCGGTGCCGAGGGCAACGGGTTGTCGATCTATTGCTTCGATCCGGACGGCAACCAGGTCGAACTGAAAGGACCGTCACAAGCGTAAAGGTCAGGCCCGTTTCGCCATCAACAGCACCGAAGCCGCCGCCGACAGCAACCCCGCGCAGCAACGGTTGAACATCCGCTTGCCCCGTGGTTCGGCGAACCAGCGGCGCATGTGCAGGCCCATGTAGGCGTAGGCGCTGATGGCGATCCATTCCAGCAGCAGGAACAACGCGCCGAGCACCGCAAATTGCGGCGCCACCGCCTGGCTCGGGTCGACGAACTGCGGCAGGAAGGCGGTGAACAGCAAAATGGCCTTGGGATTACCCGCTGCCACCAGAAACTCCTGGCGCGCCAGGGCCAGGATCCCCACCGGCATGCCGGTGATGTGCGGCTCGGCCTCGGGATTGGCGCGCCACAGTTGCCATGCCAGGTACAACAGGTAAGCGGCACCGATGATCTTGATCGCGTAGAACAGCCATTCCGAGGTTTTCAGCACCACCGACAATCCGGCGGCGGCCAGGCCAATCATCCCGGCAAACGCGAGCAAACGCCCGACGCCGGCCACACAGGCGCGACGATAGCCATAACGGGTGGCGTTGCTGACCGACAACAGATTGTTTGGGCCGGGGGCCATGTTCAGGGCGAAGCAGGCCGGCAAAAACAGGAGGAGGGTGGCGAGGTCCATGAACGGGGCTCCAGGAACGAGAGCGGTATTTTTATCACGGGTGGTTGGTGATTTGGCCCATACAGCGGTGGATGCAAATAGCCGTACAGAGAAAAACACGGGACAGACCACGATTGTTCGGCATTTGCCTTGAATCGTGGTCTGTCCCTTTTTGCGCGTTCTTTTTGCGTTCCTACGCCGGACGCGGTGCTTCTACGGGCGGGGTCCCGTCGTGGAACATTGTCTTCAGTTGAGCACGCAGTTCTGGTGAATCGGTGTGCTTGTGAACACTGACCGCATGCTGTGCCGCGGCCTCCAGCAGTTCGTTTTCAGAGTCTGCGGACAGGGCGACCGAGCATTTGGAAGCGCTTGGGAACTCGCGGCAGTCGATGTATTTACGCGCCATGATCTTCTCCTCCCTACGATGAAGGCAGGCTGTGGCCTGCGTGAACGATCACTCGACGCGCCCCGCATCGAGTGTGCCGACTCTTGAAGTATAGGCCCGCCATAAGGTGCCTCGTGACAGTCTTGCAACCTACAGGGCGCGACATGCATCGCGGAACAGGCAAGGGTTGTTTTCTTCAATACAGCATTTCCCTGGCTCTTTACCTTGAGCCCTGGTTCAACTGAATTGAAGAAGGTATGCAATGAGTCTGATTCTTTCCATGGCGGCGTTTGCCTTGGTCGCTTCCATTACACCGGGGCCGGTGAACATTGTGGCGTTGAGTTCGGGGGCGCAGTTCGGTTTTCGCGCCAGTCAGCGACATGTCGCCGGAGCAACGCTGGGTTTCGTTTTATTGCTGGTATTGATGGGAATGGGGTTGCATGAGGTATTGCGGTTGTGGCCGGCGCTGACGCAAGTGGTGCAACTGGCGGGTGTTGCGTTTCTGTTGTTCATGGCCTGGAAACTGGCGGCGGACGATGGCCGCATCGATGCGGATAAATCGCGCCGGGCGCCGTCGATGTTATATGGCGCGATGATGCAATGGCTCAATCCGAAAGCCTGGCTGGCCTGCGTAGCGGGCATGGGCGCGTTCGTCGCGGACGGCGAGGCGCGGCTGGTCTGGCAGTTCGCGGCGGTGTATCTGGTGATCTGCTATGTGTCTGTCGGCTGTTGGGCGTATGCCGGGACATGCCTGCAGGGTTATCTGAATAATCCTGTAGGCATGCGATTGTTCAACCGGCTCATGGCATTGTTGCTAGGGCTGAGTGCGGTGTATTTGTTGCTTTCCTAAGCCACACACCCTCAGGCATTCACCTTAATCGAGTCCGTGCAGCAAACTGAACTCTTGTTTTGTCAGCGGTGTGAACCGGTTGTTTCGAAGCTGACTGATGGCATACAGGGCACGACCCGTACGGCCATTACCGTCGCCTAGACCGTGGAAACCTACGACGGTCGCCAGCAACTGTTTGTCGAAATGCTCATGACTGGAATTCAGTGTTTTCAGATGTTGTTCCATCGCGGCGAATCCACTGATGTTGCTGGCGTATTTCTTGTCATTGACGCCCACGCGCACGACGTCCGAGGTGGCTGGCGCGATACGGGCATGCAGCTGTTTGATCACGGTCGGATCAGTCAGTGTTTTTTGATTGCCGGCGTACTCGCGCAGTACCGAAACGATGCTGTCGAGGTCGTTGCCAGGGGAGGTAGAACCATTGACGATCCAGGCGCCGGCCCTTTGCGAGTTATCGGTAAAGCCCATTGGATTGAAGGCTGACTCTGGCATGACCTGATTAAACGGTGTCTTGCCCAGGTCTTGCTGTAATACGTTTTGTTGGTAATTCTTCATGTAGGTGACGTTTTTCGTTTCGACCTGGGCAAAGGTTGCCAGCGTATCGGCGTAACTTTGGGCAGCGGATGCGGAGCGGGCGCTGGTGTAGCTGTATTGAGCTTTTTCCAGGACGGCCTTGAAAAGATCATCAACAGCCGTTCGGCCGATCAATGCCTGCAGATCTTGTGTTTGCCTGAGTCCGGTCGCCGATTCAACAAGCGCATTGTTGAACAGATGCTCCAGTTCGGACGGCAGAGCGCCATCTGGCAGTCGACTGTGCTTGTTGCCCAGGCGGGTCACAATCTGTTCAACGGTTTGAATGCCGTCGTCCTTGAACAGCGCACGACCATGGGCAACCGTGTCCAGCGACATTCGAATCCGTGGGGCCGCGCCGGAATGGTTGATGGCCTTGATCAAGTCGTAGCCGTTTGCACCGGACATAAAACGCAATTGCTGTCTGGCCAGGTGAGAAGCGGAGCGGGCGTGGCCGCTCAACTTCATTACACCTCGAGCCAGCAGCTTGCTGCCATCGGTGAGTAACTTTGCAGGATCGTCGATGGGAGTGAAGAGGCTGATGACGGTACTGCCAACCACTTTGGAAGTGGAAAGCAGTTTCGAGACCAGGGTTGTGGCCTTCGCGCTGATAGCGGCCACTTTAATGCCGATGACGGCAACGGAAACAGCGAGGGCCGCGGCATCCATGATACAGCCGAAAATGGCGCGGTTTTGTCGGGCAGGAACCCCCGAGGAAAGCTCCTCGACGCACTCCTTGAACGGAATGATCAGGTTCAGAATGAACGTGTATATAGCTTCGGTCTTTTCAATCGCTTTTTCACGTTTGGTCTGATCGAAGCCCAGTTGCATCAGTTCATCTTCAGTGAAATAAGGATTCTCTTTTGCAATAAGATTGCTGATTGCTTCTTTTCGCGTCGAACGAAAGTAGGGGTTCGGTGTGGTGGTGTCTGCACTTGCTGATGGGTTGAATTCACCGATCTTGTGGATGAAAAAAGCGGATTTTGAATAGCTGCGGGGGGCCGTGTTCGCTCGATAAGCCTGTATATCCAGACGGCCTTCCAAATGTTGTTGGTGGTCCACAAATGTTGCGCCGGCTATGGGCCCGTTGGCCATTACCAGAGGACGAAACACTTCGCTGAGTTCTTCGCTGAATACACATTCCGTCCTCATCGGGAACAGTTGATAACAACGAAGCTCCGAATGGAGCACCGCACAGATGAGAACGCCGTAACGAGCGGTCTTTCCGGGGGTGGGCGTTGCCGGTCTTACGACGCCCGGCCAGCCGGGAATATAAGGAGCTCGGGTGGTTGTGTACTCCTGAACACAATAGATACCCAGGTGGCCGTCCTCAATGAACGACCTGTCCGTCAGGCTTAGTTGCGAAAATGTAACATTGATAATGGCCGACAACGCTTCGGTCATTGAGTTGTAATGATTGTGGATCGCTTGCTGAAATAAATCTGCAACGGGGTACATGTCAGCCAGATCAGGGAAGGACTGGTAAATGCTGGTCCCTTTGGCTCGATCCCAATCCTGGGTGTGAAGCTCGTCGCCCAGGTAAAGATCGACAACCGATACCCGCCTTCCTGCGCCGCCGCCCGTTCCGCGATGTTTGACCAACAGTTCCTCGGGGTCACAATCCGGCACCTGGGATTTCAGTTCTTTAAGCGCGAGCGCCTTGCGATGGGGCAGCGGTTTGCCCAGATCAATCAAGGCGCTCGTCATCATGTCCGCATGTTGCTTGTACTCATCCATCGCCACCGTAACGGCTTGCTGATTGAGGTTGCCCTCTGAATTCCGGGAGATCAGGTCGTTCATCAGCGCCCAGGTGATCACCGGGTCAGCCGAGTGTGCGGTAAACACTGCTTTGAGCTCGGGTGTCAATTGCGATGCGCGGGCGAACCCCAGCAGGTGTTGGTAGGCCATGTTCCGGGAAACACCGGGGGTGATCGCTTCGGCAAAGTGTACGGCCTGGGTGAAGACGACCCATGCCGGTGTGCCGATACGCAGATTGGACGGCAGTTCATCGGCAAGATACTCCGGCGCCATGCCACCCAAGACCAGTTCCGCGACGAGCGGGGCAACCATGGCGTCGAGCTTGAGTTGGCTGACCAGATGCTGTTCAAGTTGCGTGCGGACCGCTGAGGGGGGAAGCAGCAAATAACGCTTCGAGTAGAGGTCAAAACCTGCAAACGAGGTATTGGCGCTGTCCAGTTCCGGATCAAGGTCAAGCAGCATCACCGCAATCATCAGCTGTTCGATGAACTGCTCGGTGGGCTTGGGGCCGTTTTCATCAGCGAACCAGCCTAATGCCGTCATGAACGCATGCCCATTATTCGCGCTCGACACTGCAATATCGATCAGCCGTGCCAGACGGTAACCTTGGCTGGTGGGCAGTTTGTCGGCGGAAAAGCTTTCAAGTTTCAGCGCATGGCCATAAATCGAAACCAAAGGAAGTTCGCCTCCGGTTTCTTCCTCGATCACATCGCGAATGAGGGCGCGATTTTTCTCCGTGAGTTCGAACGGTGAGTCTTTGGGAGGGCTCAGCAACTCCCAGTAGTTCCCATAGGGCGACGGTGCTGGAAGTGTGGTGACATTCAGTAAATCAATTAACTCTTTTGCACTTTCCACGCTGGCCGGAAGTGGCATGCCGTGAAAACGCAACCACTGGCTTATTGTGATTTTTTCGGTGGACGTCACCCATCCGCCGGTCAGCTTGGCACTGTCTGAAAGGAGGCCTAGCTGTTCATCGATATCGGCAACGCCGGTGTAGTGATGGGCGATGTCGTTACGCTCGGAGAAGAAACCAACGGTGACCAGCTCGCCGTTGACTTCACGGGTACTGATATTGTCATAGGCGTAAAAGAGTTGGCCGTGTTCATTGACATGAAAGATGTTTGTTTGGGGGATGCCTTGTTCGCCGCCGATTTTTTTGAAGTCGGGTTGCCGGGTGAGCCTCGCCAGGCAGGTAGTAGCTGGACGATGTAACTGGGAGAAGTCGGAATTCGGGTCACAGGTAACGGATACACGATCCCACGACCATCCAACGGTTGCCATGACGTCTTCATCGCTGAGGAAGTTGGCGATGGCTTCAATGACTGATTGTTTCTCGCGTTGGTTGCTGGAATGAAGTACGTGGTTATTCGACGTGTTCAAGTAAGAAGCTCCATCTTCTGATATTGGGTTGTCGCGTGGGAAGGGAGCTTAAATAATAGTTTTGAGTGTTGTCATGTTAGTTATATGACTTTGTATGACTTTTGTCGGTATGGCTCGTGGGTTGATATTAACTAATCTGTTTTTAACAGGGGCGTTTGTCGGCGTATTAACTTACCCGCGATATTGCCCCGGTGTCGCCGCCAGATGTTGCTTGAACGCCCGCTGAAAATGCGCCTGATCGGCAAACCCGGCTTCCAGTGCTACATCGGCGATCAGCCTGCCGCTGCGCAGTCGATCCCGGGCGAACTGGATGCGCCGGTTGACCAGAAATGCATGGGGCGTCATGCCGTAATGCTGTTTGAACGCGCGGATAAGGTAGGACGGCGACAGTTGCGCCGCTTCGCAAATGTCTTCGAGCTTGAGCTGATGCGTGCAGTTATCGCGGATGTAGTCGGCGGCCCGTTCCAGCTTGAAGTTAGGCTCGCGCAACGGTTGATCTACAGGGTTGAGCCGCTGTTGCACCTCGGTGAAAAACTCCACCGCCGCGCTGTGCTTGCGCAGCACGTCTTGCTGCTGATCGATCAACACCTCGTATACGTTCTTCAGGCCGGCAAACAGCTCGACATCGCGATTGTGGGTGATGGAAAACCGGCGAAACGCCGAATCCTGGCTGAAGCCGAGCTGATGCTGCAAGTCGGTCAGCCAAGGCGTCTCGACGTACAGCATCAGGTACGACCAGGGCTGGTCGTCGATCGGATTGCAGGCATGCACATCGCCGGGGTTCATCAACACCACGGTGCCGGAGCTGACCTGAAACTCCGATTGCTCATGGATGTAGGTGCTGCGCCCGGCGGTGATTGCACCGATGGAAAAGTGTTCGTGGGAATGCCGTGCGTAGCAGACCTCGCGGCCGTCGGCGATGGAGCGGGCTTCGATGAAGGGCAGGGCGTCGTCGCGCCAGAAACGCGGGGCTTTGTCTGCATCTTTGGCGACGGTGTGCTTCATCTCGATGTCCTCGGCGGGCCAGTGCCTGAGTGTATTAGCTCTGGCCGGCAAAGGCTCGTTCCAGTTCGGCTATGTCGAGCTTTTTCATTTGCAGCATCGCTTGCATCGCGCGCTGGGACTTGTGCGTATCGGGGTCTTGCATCATGTGCATCAGCGCGATCGGCACGATCTGCCATGACACGCCGAATTTATCCTTGAGCCAGCCACATTGCTGCGCCTGCACAGGCCCGCCGGCGGACAGGTTGCCCCAGAAGTGGTCGACTTCCTCCTGATTCTGACAATTGACCTGGAACGACACCGCTTCGTTGAAGGTGAACACTGGCCCGCCATTGAGACCGGTGAAGGTCTGGCCATCGAGCTCGAAGCTGACCGTCATCACCGAACCTTCCGGGCGGCCGTGGATTTCCTGACCGGCTTTGCCGTAATGGGTGATGGCGGTGATTTTCGAGTGATCGAAGATCGAGCAATAAAATTTCGCCGCCGTTTCGGCCTGATCGTCAAACCACAGGCAGGGCGTGATTTTTGGAAAGCGTTGCATGGCGGTTGTCCTCGGCAGGTTAAACACACTGGATTATCAGATTAGCCAGTCCGCAGTAGACGGGTGGCGCCGTAGATCGACAAGTCCGTAGCAGCTGCCGAGCTGCTACGGGACGGGAGCGACCGGTGGTCGATGAACATGGCTTGTGGGTGAAATTGCGCTTAGCTGTAGGGATGACCCAAGGCGCCGCGTAGGTATTTCGCTGCCACAGCGGCGCCCCTTCAGAACACCGTGAGTCTGAGGAAATCAGCCATGCTGACCCTGAATATCAATGGCAAGGACCAGGAACTGGATGTCCCCGCGGACATGCCGTTGCTCTGGGTTCTGCGCGATGTCGCGCACCTGACGGGCACCAAATTCGGTTGCGGCATGGCCCAGTGTGGCGCCTGCACCGTACACGTCGACGGCGCGCCGCTGCGCTCTTGCATCACGCCCGCTACGGCGGTGGCCCACGGGCAGAAAATTCTCACCATCGAAGGCCTGTCCAGCGACGGCTCGCACCCGGTGCAACAGGCCTGGGCCGAACTCGATGTGGTTCAGTGCGGTTATTGCCAGTCCGGGCAGATCATGTCGGCGGCCGCGTTGCTGGCGAAGATCCCCAAGCCTACCGACAGCGACATCGACCAGGCGTTGTCCGGCAACATTTGCCGCTGCGGCACCTACCCAAGAATCCGCGCCGCGGTCAAACGCGCCGCCGAGATCGGGTGAGGCGACGTTGAAGCCACGTTGAAGGGAGTCTGAGCAATGAACAGCATCAACCCTGTCTCGCGTCGCGGTTTTCTCAAGGGCAGTGCCGTGTTGGGTGGCGGTCTGGTGGTGGCGTTTGTCATTCCTGGCGGCCATCGCTTCGCCTTCGGTGCCGAGAATCAAGGAGAGGTGTTCGCGCCCAATGCCTTTTTACGCATAGGCAACGACAACAGCGTCACTGTGCTGCTCGGCCATTCGGAAATGGGCCAGGGCATCTGGACCGGCCTGACCATGTTGATCGCCGAAGAACTGGACGCCGACTGGTCGAAAATACGCGTCGAACACGCGCCAGCCTCGGCCGCCGAGTATGGCCTGCCGGCGTTTGGCGGGATGCAAATCACCGGCGGTTCGACCTCGACCTGGATGGAGTTCGATCGCTATCGTCAGGCCGGCGCAGCGGCGCGCTTGATGCTGATCGACGCTGCGGCCAAGCGATTCGACATGGCGCCTTCGCAGATCCACACCGAATCGGGCGTGGTCATTGCCGGCGACAAACGCGTCACTTACGGCGAACTGGCGGATGACGCCGGCAAGTTGCCGGTGCCGGATCCAGCCTCGATCAAGTTCAAGGAAGCCAAGGACTGGAAGGTCATCGGCAAACCCACCAAGCGCCTCGATACCCCGGAGAAAATCACCGGGCAGGCCAAGTTCGGCATGGACGTGCAATTCGACGGGCTCATGACTGCGGTGGTCGCTCGGCCGCCAGTGTTCGGTGGCAGCGTCAAATCCTTCGAAGGCGCCGAGGCGCTGGCGGTGCCTGGCGTGCACAAAGTGGTGCAGGTGCCCACGGGGGTCGCGGTGATTGCCGATCATTATTGGGCGGCGAAGCTGGGGCGCGATGCGCTGAAGGTTGTATGGGAACCGGGGCCGAACGCCGGGCTCGACAGCCAGCAACTGCTGGAAAGCTTCCGTAAACTCGCCGCCACCCCCGGCACCTCGGTCAGCCAGGCCGGGGACGCGACGGTGATGTTGGGCAGGGCGGCGAAGACTATCGAGGCCGAATACAGCGTGCCGTACCTGGCCCACGCGCCGATGGAACCCCTCAATTGCACGGTGAAAATCACCAAGGACACATGCGAAATCTGGACCGGCACGCAGTTCCAGACCCTGGATCAGATGATCGCGGGGAAGATCACCGGGCTCAAGCCCGAACAGGTCGAGATCCACACCCAATTCCTCGGTGGCGGCTTCGGGCGTCGGGCCAACCCGACCTCGGATTTTGTCAGCGAGGCGGTGTACGTCGCCAAAGCGGCGGGCGAACCGGTGAAAACCGTCTGGTCCCGAGAGGATGACATTCGCGGCGGTTACTATCGCTCGGCATTCCTGCATCAGGCACGCATCGGGCTGGACGCCGACGGTATGCCGATCGCCTGGAAGCATGTGCTGGTCGGGCAGTCGATCATGGCCGGCACGTCGTTCGAGGCGACCATGGTCAAGGACGGTGTCGACAAAACCTCCGTCGAAGGTGTGGCCGACAGTCCTTATTTTGAGGGGCTGGCCAATCACCTGATCGACCTGCATTCCCCGCAAACCGGCATCAGCGTGTTGTGGTTGCGGTCGGTGGGGCATACCCATACGGCATTCGTCATGGAGTCGTTGATCGATGAGTTGGCCGAGGCGGCCGGCAAGGATCCGGTGGAATACCGACGAACCTTGCTCAAGGCGCATCCACGGCATCTGGGGGTGCTGAATCTGGCGGTGGAGAAAGCCGACTGGAAAGCCCCATTGCCGGACGGCCACGCATTGGGCGTGGCGGTGCATGAGTCTTTCGGCAGCTACGTCGCCCATGTGGCGGAGGTGTCGCAGGACAACCTGGCGATTCGCGTACACCGGGTGGTATGTGCGGTGGATTGCGGCATTGCGGTCAACCCGCAGAGCATCGCCGCGCAGATGGAGTCAGGCATCACCTTCGGTCTCGGATTTACCTTGCACAGCAAACTGACGTTCAAGAACGGCCAGGTGCAGCAATCCAATTTTCACGACTATCAGGTGTTGCGCCTGAACGAAATGCCCGTGGTCGAAGTGCATATCGTCCCCAGCACCGACAAACCCGGCGGCATCGGCGAGGTTGGTGTACCGCCCGTGGCGCCGGCCGTGGCGAACGCGGTGTTTGCCCTGACCGGGCAGCGTCTGCGGGAACTGCCGCTGCAACTGTCGGGGGTGTGACATGAAACGACATCTGTTGCTGGGCGCGGTGGTGCTGATCGGGCTGACTGGCTATGCCTCAGACCTGTTCGCTGATGAAAAAGAGGCGCTGAAGGCGTTCGACACAGTGCAGAAGGTGTTCCAGAGCCCGCGCTGTCAGAACTGCCATATCCCCGGCGATTCGCCTTTACAGTTCGACGCCGGCAATCCTCACGCGATGAGGGTGGTTCGCGGGATGGATGGCAAAGGGTCTGCCGGTCTGCCGTGTGCCAGTTGCCATGCCGACAGCAATCCGCCCGCCAGTTATGGGCCTCACACACCGCCCGGAGCGCCGCATTGGAGCCTGCCGCCGGCCGCGCACAAAATGGCCTGGATCGGCCTGCCGCCCGACAGGTTGTGTGCAATGATCAAGGACCGTTCCAGTAATGGCGATCGTGATTTTGCGGCACTGATCAAACATGTCAGCGAGGACAAACTGGTGCTCTGGGGCTGGCATCCAGGTGAGGGACGGACGCCGGTGCCGGTGCCCCACGACATCTTCGTCACCCAGTTCAAACTCTGGGCGGACGCTGGAGGGCCGTGTCCGGTGGCGGGTAGCTGACCAGCGGCGCGTTTATAGGGAGTCAAACCGGGTGTGAACGACTCTAACGTTTATATCCATCAAGGGAGTGAGTAATGCTAACCCCAGACAAACCGCTCAAACCCGGCGTGGGCACGCCGAACGTCCTCGACGGCGCCGTGCAGGACCGCGATGTACTGCGCGACCTGGCGCGCAAGGCCGAGCAAGAACTGATGGGCGTGCAGATGGCGAGCATGGATGAGTTGACGCTGCTGTCCAATCGTCATGGCTTCGAGGCTCTGGCCCAATTGGCGCTGGAGGCCTGTCGGCAGTTGGGCCAACCTGCGACCTTGTTGTTTTTCGACCTTGACGACTTCAAGCGCATCAACCGGTTGTATGGGCGTGCCGAGGGCGACAACGCCCTGAAAACCTTTGCCGACGTGCTGCGCATCGCTTTTCGTGAAAGCGATGTGATCGGTCGGCTGGGCAGCGATGAGTTTGCCGCCTTATTGACCGGCGCCAACACGGTGGAGATTGCCGCGATCAGGGCGCGCCTCGAAGAAATACTCGATGAGCGTAATGCCACGGTGCATCGTGGCTATGACATTCGCTTCAGTGTCGGGCAGATCGAGTTTGATGCTCAGCTAACCCAAACGGCGCAAGATCTGCTGGCTCTGGTCGATAAGGCGTTGCGTGCCCGACAGTTCGAAGCTCGTCATTCTTGAATGGCGCCTTGCAAAACCGCTGCAACGTGCTCGGCCGTTCGTAACAGCCGACCATCCTCTCTGAACCTTCCGATCATCTGTAGCCCGACAGGCAACATGGCTTGGCCGGGCCTCAGCGGGATGTTCAGTTGCGGCCAGCCAAACGCCCCCCAGAACTTGATGAAATCCGACGGTCCGGTGCTTTCCAGGCCGACCGGCGCGACCATCCCGCAAGAGGCGCCGAGCATGGCGTCGAAGGGTCGGCAAAGCTCGCTCAAGCGTGGGGCAAGATCGGCCAGGCGCGCCTTGGCAGCGGATTCCTGTTGCCAGGTTGTAGTCGCCGCCCGCTCGAACATGGCCAGGGTCGAAGGGCTCAATTGTGTTCGGTGTTGTTGAAACTCCTTCGCCAGCGAGCGGGCACCTTCGCAATCGTTAATCAACTGATGATCGTCGAACACACCGGCAAACTCATCCGGCAGCCGTACATCGCTTACGTGATGGCCGGCGCTGCGCAACTGATCCACCGCCTGTTCCAGGGCAAGGACCACGTCGGGGTCCACTTGATCCCAGCGTGACGTGCGGCAGAACCCCAATTGCAGTGGACGCCGCTCGATGTCAGGCACCACGAACCCGGGAATCAACACGCGCGCTACCAGGTGCAGGTCGCGCACTGACTGGCCATACCAACCCACGGTGTCGAAGCTCGGCGCCAACGGTTTTACCCCTTCCAGCGACACCAGCCCCAGCGACGGTTTGAAGGCGAAGAGGCCGCAGTAAGACGCCGGCTTGAGCAACGAGCCAGCGGTCTGGGTACCCAGCGCCAGGGCAAAGAACCCTGCAGCCATCCCGGCCGCCGAGCCGGCGCTGGAGCTGCCCGGCGTTCGCGTAAGGTCGTGGGGATTGCGGGTTGGACCGGTGTGCATGTACGCAAACTCGGTGGTATGGGTCTTGCCCATGATCAGCGCTCCGGCCTGGCGCAGTAGCGTCACGACGTGGGCGTCCCGGGAGGGTTGATGGTCGGTATAAATGGGCGAATAGAACTGCGTGGGGTAGGCCGCGGTGTCGAAAATGTCCTTGATGCCCACGGGGACGCCGGCCAGCAGGCCACGGCCGTTGTGCTGCGCCGCATCGGCGCGGACCTGCAGGGCGTCGAACGAGACAAAAGCCTGGATATCCGGCTCTTGCGCCTGAATGCGCTGAAGAAATGTTTCGGCGATGATGGCGGCGGTAGTTTCGCCATTGACCACCGCTTCACTGAGGGTGGTGGCGTCAAGGGGCGAGCGGATCATTTGGCGAACAACTGATTGATATTTTTGAACGCCTTGAACTCCAGAGCATTGCCGCAGGGATCGAAAAGAAACATCGTGGCTTGTTCGCCCACCAATCCCTGAAACCGGATGCCCGGCTCGATCACGAAGTGTGTACCCAGGGCTTTCAGGCGTTCGGCCAGCGCCTCCCATTCTTCCATCGGCAATACCACACCGAAATGCGGCACCGGTACGTCGTGGCCATCCACGGCGTTGGTATGGGCGGCCTCCTGAGAAGCGTTTTTCGGGGCCAGATGAATCACCAGTTGATGGCCGAAAAAGTTGAAATCGACCCAGTGATCGCTGGAGCGACCTTCTTCCAGGCCGAACACCTCGCCATAGAAACGCCGGGTAGCGTCCAGATCGTAAACCGGGATGGCCAAATGAAAAGGGGACAGTTGCATCGGATGTGCCTCGACGGGTTGAGCGTTGAGGCTGAGTTTAGTCCTGTGCTTTTTGATTAAAAGACGATAATTTTTGCAGCGAGCTCAAATTATTTCGATCAATTGGGGGCAGTATGCTGCGGGAACTGAAAACCTTCATTGCTGTGACACGCCATGGCACGTTCGCAGCGGCAGGCATGCACATCGGCCTGACTCAGTCGGCGGTCAGCGCGCAGATCCGCAATCTGGAGCAGGCGTTGGGCATACGTCTGTTCGATCGCACCGGGCGTCAGGCGCTCCTCAATGCCGCAGGGCAGCGAGCGTTGCCGATGGCTCAGGAAATGCTCAAGATCTTCAGTCGCATGGCCGTCAGTGATGACATCAGCGAGTTTCGTGGCGAATTGAAGATCGGCGCGGTGGCCACTGTCCAGACCGGTTTGTTGCCACAGGCGTTGTTGCGACTCAGGCAACAGGCGCCATTGCTGGAGGCGAAACTGGTGCCGGGGGTATCCCTGAACTTGCTGAGCCAGGTGGACACTGGCGAAGTGGACCTGGCGATTCTGATCAAGCCGCCGTTTGAATTACCCAAGGAATTATCGGTGCAAGTCATTCGCCGGGAGCCGTTTGTGCTGATCGTGCCGGCCGACCTTGAGGGGGATGACCCGCTGCAGTTACTCGCCAGCCATCCCCATGTACGCTACGACCGCAATTCATTCGGTGGGCGATTGGTGACGCGTTTTTTGCGCGAGCAGCAGATTGATGTGCAAGTAGCGCTGGAGCTCGACGAGCTGGAAGCGATCGTGAAGATGGTTGAATGTGGACTCGGCGTTTCACTGCTGCCCGAGGCGGGGCTGTGGCTTGAGCATGGGGCGAAGGTCCGGATCATCCAGTTGGGTAAGTTGACGTTTTATCGCGATATCGTCCTTTTACAGCGCTACAGCCAGCGCACACAGCCGATCCAGCAGCTATTCGCCAACTGCCTCACACAAATCGCTGGCTAAAGCAGATGTAGCAGGTATGTGCTGTAAAGAATGTATTTTGGCTCTTGACGACACTAAAACTGTTATTTCTGGCAGTGATGCTTTTTTCAGTTTTCGCACTATCGTGGCCCTATCAAACGGACTCGGCCGTCTGTAGGAATGGTTTGTGGCATTCCTCGGATTGCATGAAACCAACAATTCAGGAGGATGACCGCATGACAGCACAAGCCAGCATGGAGCAAACACCAGGTGATCTGGATTTGGGATTTGCTGAAGTAGGCATGATCAATATTCCGCAAGATTCGTCTCAATGTGTCGTTGAAACAACTGCAGAAAAACTTCTTTACGCGGCTCAAAAAGGCAATTCCCAATGGGTGTATCGTGCCGCGTCTGGTGGCACTCCCGATCGTGATTTCACAACGTTTGAGTGGAGCTTCGCCAAAGGCCAGTTCGAAAAGCCTACACGCTTACTGGCTCGAGAAGACGGCAAATTCCTGTTGATTGGTTACACAGGTAGTGACCCCTTTATCAGGCAGGCTGCGATTACGCAATTCAATGAAGAAGGAAGTCCTAATTTAGTCTTTGGTACAAGAATTTTCCCTTTGCCCGTTGATCCTGTCCCTCCGGGGCAGGGTTTGCAGACCGACGAACCCACGGGATGTCTCACGGCTGACAACCATGTTTTAGTGGGTGCAAGTTACCAATTGTCTGACAACGATGGCATCACCATCGATTCGGCAGGTCGCGTATACAGCCTTGATGATCAAGGTAATCCCGATACCGGTTTTAACGAATCGGGAATGATCGAAGTCAGGTTTAAAGGTCCGATAACGAAGATCCTTAGCCTCTCCGTCTTGCCAGATGGGCGTATTGTTGTGTTTGGGATCGTTGATCGCCCGTCTCAAGAACAATCAAACTCAAGGGCAGCCCTGGCTTGCTATAACCGGGACGGCACGTTGCACAAGGCCTTCGGCATTGACGGTTTTTGGGAAAATGATGATTACACCAATTTTGGCGCGATGGTGCTGGACGGCGACAAGATAGTCATTGTTGCTGTCACGTCGATCAACGACGATGGTAAACGTTATATTTCCGTGCAACGCCTACTGGGTAATGCCACCGCGGATCCGTCCTTTAACGGTGGAAATACCCAAGTGGTTGATCTGGATACCAGCTTTTTAAATATCCCCTCCATCGCCGTACAACCGAATAGAAAAATCGTGGTTGGAGGGAGTGAGGATTTTCCTGCGCAGAAGCTGTACTGGCTACGCATCACAGAAGGCGGTGTGCTCGACGTTTCTTTTGGTCGCTCTGGGGTGGTTCGGGCGCAAACAGGTCGCGTGAACGACATTATTGTCCAACGCACCGGAAATCGAATCATCATTGCGGCTGATCTGAACTCAGGTGAACGTCAAGGTCCGAAAGTCCTGGGTATCCAGAGCTGACGGTAACCGCTGCTATTTCAGGCATAAAAAAACCCGCCAGAAATGGCGGGTTTTTTAACGGCTAACCGAAGATCACTCTTCGATGTTGCCCATGGCGGTGGTGTTGAAGCCGCCGTCTACGTACATGATTTCGCCGCTGATGCCGGACGCCAGGTCCGAGCACAGGAAAGCGCCGGCGTTGCCGACTTCTTCGATGGTGACGTTACGACGCAGCGGGGTTTGCGCTTCGTTGGCGGCCAGCATTTTGCGGAAGTTCTTGATGCCGGAAGCGGCGAGGGTGCGGATCGGGCCAGCCGATACGCAGTTGACGCGGGTGCCGTCCGGGCCCAGGGAGCCGGCCAGGTAACGTACGCCGGCTTCCAGGGAAGCCTTGGCCATGCCCATGACGTTGTAGTTCGGCATGGTGCGCTCGGCGCCCAGGTACGACAGGGTCAGCAGACTGCCATTGCGGCCTTTCATCATTTCGCGACCAGCCTTGGCCAGGGCCACGAAGCTGTAGGCGCTGATGTCGTGAGCGATGCGGAAACCTTCACGGGTGGTGGCTTCGGTGAAGTCGCCGTCCAGTTGGTCGCCCGGGGCGAAGCCGACGGAGTGCACGATGCAGTCCAGGCCGTCCCACTTCTTGCTCAACTCTTCGAAGACCTTGGCGATTTCGGCATCGCTGGCCACGTCGCACGGGAAGCACAGCTCAGGGCTCGAACCCCAGCCTTGTGCGAACTCTTCGACACGACCCTTGAGTTTGTCGTTCTGATAAGTGAAGGCAAGCTCAGCGCCCTCGCGATGCATGGCGGCAGCGATGCCGGATGCGATGGACAGCTTGCTGGCGACACCGACGATCAGTACGCGCTTACCGGCGAGAAAACCCATGTGTTGCTCCTCTCTTTCAGGTTTATTGCGCAGTGGCTGGTGCCAGAAAAGCGGCTTCCAGCAACTGCTGTGTATACGGATGTTGGGGGGCGGCAAAGATACTTTGCGCGTCTCCCTGTTCGACCACTTGGCCATGCTTGACCACCATCAGCTGGTGGCTCAGCGCTTTGACGACAGCCAGGTCATGGCTGATAAACAAATACGTCAGGTTGTACTTGGTTTGCAGTGAACGTAGCAGCTCCACCACTTGGCGTTGCACGGTGCGGTCGAGGGCCGAAGTCGGCTCGTCCAGCAGAATCAACGCCGGTTTTAGCACTAAAGCCCGGGCAATGGCGATTCTCTGCCGCTGCCCACCGGAAAATTCATGGGGGTAGCGGTGCCGGGTTTCCGGATCCAGGCCTACCTCCTTGAGTGCCGCAATAATCGCTTGTTCCTGCTCGGCCTCGGTGCCCATCTTGTGGATCCGCAGGCCTTCGCCGACGATCTGGCTCACGCACATCCGTGGGCTCAGGCTGCCGAAAGGGTCCTGGAACACCACCTGCATTTCCCGCCGCAGCGGCCGAACCTGTTGCTGCGTCAGGCAGTCTAGCTGCTTGCCTTCAAAACGGATTGCCCCTTTGCTGCCGATCAGCCGCAAAATCGCCAAACCGAGCGTCGACTTGCCGGAACCGCTTTCTCCCACAATCCCCAGGGTCTGTCCCTGGGGCAGGCTGAAATTGATGCCGTCCACCGCCTTGATGTGGTCGACGGTCTTTTTCAGAAAGCCTTTCTTGATCGGGAACCAGACTTTCAGGTCCTCGACCTGCAGCAATGGCGGGCCAATTACATTGGTCGCAGGCTTGCCGCTGGGCTCCGCTGCCAGCAGTTCCCGGGTGTACGGATGCTGCGGCGCGCGGAACAATTCTTCGCACGATGCCTGTTCGACGATGCAACCGCGCTGCATGACACATACGCGATGCGCAATTCTTCGTACAAGGTTCAAATCGTGACTGATCAGTAACAACGCCATGCCCAGGCGGGCCTGCAATTCCTTGAGCAATTCGAGGATTTTCAGCTGAACAGTCACGTCCAGCGCGGTGGTCGGTTCGTCGGCGATCAGCAGTTCCGGCTCGTTGGCCAGGGCCATGGCGATCATTACCCGTTGGCGCTGGCCACCGGACAATTCGTGGGGCAGGGCCTTGAGACGCTTCTCGGGTTCCGGGATGCCGACCATCTCCAGCAGCTCCAGCGTGCGCCTGGTCGCGACTTTGCCGGTCAGGCCCTTGTGGATGCCCAATACCTCGTTGATCTGCTTCTCGATCGAATGCAGGGGATTGAGCGAGGTCATCGGCTCTTGAAAGATCATCGCGATCCGGTTGCCGCGGATGTGGCGGATGGTTTTCTCTTTCAGCTCCAACAAGTTCCGGTCGGAATAGGTGATGGTGCCGGACGGATGCCGGGCCAGCGGATAGGGCAGCAGCCGCAGGATCGAGTGGGCGGTCACCGATTTGCCGGAGCCGCTTTCACCCACCAGCGCCAGGGTTTCGCCGCGCTTGATGTCGAAGCTGACGCCTTCGACCACCCGCTGAACGTGCTCGCCAACGACAAATTCGACGGCCAGGTCGCGCACTTCGATCAGATTGTCCTGATTCATTTCACTTCCTCGGGTCGAAGGCATCGCGAGCGGACTCGCCGATGAATACCAGCAAACTCAACATCAACGCCAGCACCGCAAACGCACTCATGCCGAGCCACGGCGCTTGCAGGTTGGATTTGCCCTGGGCCACCAACTCACCCAGCGACGGGGCGCCCGGCGGCAAACCGAAGCCGAGGAAGTCGAGGGCGGTCAGCGTGCCGATGGCGCCGGTCAGGATGAACGGCATGAAGGTCATGGTCGAGACCATGGCGTTGGGCAAAATGTGGCGGAACATGATCGCACCATTCTGCATGCCCAGCGCCCGGGCCGCGCGCACGTATTCCAGATTCCGCCCGCGCAGGAACTCGGCGCGCACCACATCCACCAGGCTCATCCACGAGAACAGCAGCATGATCCCCAGCAGCCACCAGAAGTTCGGCTGCACGAAACTGGCAAGGATGATCAGCAGGTACAGCACCGGCAGCCCGGACCAGATCTCCAGGAAACGCTGCCCGGCCAGGTCGACCCAGCCGCCATAAAAGCCCTGCAAGGCGCCGGCGATCACGCCGATGATCGAGCTGAGAATGGTCAGCGTCAAAGCGAACAGCACCGAAATCCGGAAACCGTAAATCACCCGGGCCAACACATCACGGCCCTGATCGTCGGTGCCCAGCAGGTTATCGGCGGACGGCGGCGCGGGGGCCGGGACTTTCAGGTCGTAGTTGATGCTCTGGTAGCTGTAGGGGATTGGCGCCCACACCACCCAGGCGTCCTTGGCCTTGAGCAGTTCGCGGATGTACGGGCTCTTGTAGTTGGCTTCCAGCGGGAATTCGCCGCCGAACGCGGTTTCCGGATAGCGCTTGAGCGCCGGGAAGTACCAGGCGTTGTCGTAATGCACCACCAGTGGTTTGTCGTTGGCGATCAGCTCGGCGCCGAGGCTTGCGCCGAACAGAATCAGAAACAGCCACAACGACCACCAGCCACGCTTGTTGGCCTTGAACAGCTCGAAACGTCGGCGATTGAGAGGGGACAGGTTCATCTCAATGCTCCCGGCTTTCGAAGTCGATGCGCGGATCGACAAGGGTGTACGTGAGGTCGCCGATCAGCTTCAGCACCAGCCCCAGCAGCGTGAAGATGAACAGCGTGCCGAAGACGATCGGGTAGTCGCGGTTGATCGCTGCTTCGAAACTCATCAGGCCGAGGCCGTCGAGGGAGAAGATCACTTCCACCAGCAATGAGCCGGTGAAGAAGATCCCGATGAGCGCTGAAGGGAAACCGGCGATCACCAACAGCATCGCGTTGCGAAACACATGGCCGTAGAGCACGCGGTGACGGGTCAGGCCCTTGGCTTTGGCGGTGACCACGTATTGCTTGTTGATTTCGTCGAGGAAGCTGTTTTTGGTCAGCAGGGTCATGGTCGCGAAGTGGCCGATCACCAGTGCAGTGACCGGCAGAGCCAGGTGCCAGAAATAATCGAGGATCTTGCCGCCGGTGCTGAGCTCATCAAAGTTGTTCGAGGTCAGGCCCCGTAGCGGGAACCAGTCGAAATAGCTGCCGCCGGCGAACACCACAATCAGCAGGATGGCGAACAGGAACGCCGGGATCGCGTAACCGACGATGATCGCCGAACTGGTCCACACATCGAAGTGACTGCCGTGTCGCGTCGCCTTGGCGATCCCCAACGGGATCGACACCAGGTACATGATCAGCGTGCTCCACAGCCCGAGGGAGATCGACACCGGCATCTTTTCCTTGATCAGGTCGATGACCTTGGCGTCGCGGAAGAAGCTGTCGCCGAAATCCAGGGTGGCGTAGTTCTTGATCATGATCCACAAGCGTTCCGGCGCCGATTTGTCGAAGCCGTACATGTGCTCGATTTCCTTGACCAGCGCCGGGTCCAGGCCTTGCGCCCCACGATAGGCCGAGCCGGCTACCGACACTTCGGCTCCGCCGCCGGCAATGCGGCTGGTGGCGCCTTCGAAGCCTTCGAGTTTGGCGATCATCTGTTCCACCGGCCCACCGGGGGCGGCCTGGATGATCACGAAGTTGATCAGCAGAATGCCAAACAGGGTCGGGATGATCAGCAGCAGTCGCCGAAAAATATACGCCAGCATCTGATTACTCCGTGCCCGCAGGGTCGGCTTGCAGTTTGGTTTCGACTTCTATCGCAGGTGTCGCGTCGGGCTTGACCCACCAGGTATTGATGCCGATGTCATATTTGGGCGAAACCTTCGGGTGGCCGATGTGGTTCCAGTACGCCACGCGCCAGGTCTTGATGTGCCAGTTGGGGATCACGTAATAGCCCCATTGCAGCACCCGGTCCAGCGCCCGGGCGTGGGCCACCAGGCTTTTGCGCGAATCGGCGTTGATCAGTTGCTCGACCAATTGGTCCACCACCGGGTCTTTAAGGCCCATGGAATTGCGGCTGCCGGGTTTGTCGGCGGCGGCGGTCATCCAGAACTCGCGCTGTTCGTTACCCGGCGAGTTGGATTGCGGGAAACTGCCGACGATCATGTCGAAGTCCCGGGAGCGTACGCGGCTGATGTATTGCGAAACGTCGACCCGACGGATCACCAGATCGATGCCCAGGTCGCTGAGGTTGCGCTTGAACGGCAGCAGCACCCGCTCGAACTCGGTCTGGGCCAGCAGGAATTCGATGGTCACCGGTTTGCCGGTGGCGTCGACCATCTTGTCGTCGACGATCCGCCAGCCGGCCTCTTGCAGCAGTTGATAGGCTTTGCGCTGCTGGGTGCGGATCATGCCGCTGGCGTCGGTCAGCGGGTTCTGGAACGCCTCGCTGAACACTTGCTCGGGAATCTTGCCGCGGAACGGGTCGAGAATCGCCAGTTGATCGGCGTCCGGCAGGCCGGTGGCGGCCATTTCCGAGTTTTCGAAGTAACTGCGGGTACGCACGTAGGCGCCGTTGAACAGTTGCTTGTTGGTCCACTCGAAGTCCAGCAACAGGGTCAGCGCCTGGCGCACGCGCACATCCTGGAACACCGGACGACGCAGGTTGAACACGAAGCCTTGCATGCCGGTGGGGTTGCCGTTGGGGATTTCTTCCTTGATCAGCCGCCCTTCGGTCACCGCCGGAATGTTGTAGGCCTTGGCCCAGTTTTTCGCGGACATTTCCAGCCAGTAGTCGAACTGACCGGCCTTGAGTGCTTCCAGTGCAACGGTGTTGTCGCGGTAATAGTCAGTGGTCATCACGTCGAAGTTGTAGAACCCGCGATTGACCGGCAGGTCCTTGCCCCAGTAATCCTTGACCCGTTCATAGCGTACCGAACGCCCGGCTTTCACTTCGGTGACTTTGTATGGGCCGCTGCCCAGCGGCAGTTCCAGGTTGCCCTTGTTGAAGTCGCGGGTGGCCCACCAATGTTTGGGCAATACCGGCAATTGGCCGAGGATCAGCGGCAGTTCGCGGTTGTTGGTGTGTTTGAACTTGAACAGCACGGTGAGCGGGTCTTCGGCGATCGCTTCTTCCACGTCGCTGTAATAGCCACGGTAGAGCGGGGCGCCGTCCTTGATCAGGGTCTGGAAGCTGAACACCACATCTTCGGCGCGCACCGGGTGGCCGTCGTGAAAACGCGCTTCGGGGCGCAGGTAGAAACGCACCCAGCTGTTGTCCGGGGCTTTCTCGATCTTGCCGGCGATCAGGCCGTATTCAGTGAAGGGTTCATCCAGACCCTGTTTGGCCAGGGTGTCGTAGATCATGCCGATGTCATCGGCCGGCACGCCTTTGCTGATGAACGGGTTGAGGCTGTCGAAGCCTCCGAACCCGGCCTGACGGAAGATCCCGCCCTTGGGTGCGTCAGGGTTTACGTAGTCGAAATGCTTGAAGTCGGCCGGGTATTTCGGCGGCTCGTTGTACAGGGTCAAGGCATGTTGCGGGGCGGCGCAGGCCAGCCCGGCGAACAACAGACCGCTGGCCTGCAAGAGCAGGGCGCGTAAGGGAGTCATTGATCTTTCTCCGAAGATTTCAGCCACCACGCGCTCAGGCCCAGGGTGTAGGGCGGCGTGGTGACGAAGGCGAACCGGTTGCGGTAGGCCAAACGGTGATAATTGAGGTACCAGTTGGGAATGATGTAGTGCTGCCATAGCAGCACCCGGTCGAGCGCCTTGCCGGCGGCGACTTGTTCATCCCGGGTCTGGGCGCCGAGCAGTTGTTCGAGCAAATGGTCGACCACCGGGTCGGCGATGCCTGCGTAGTTCTTGCTGCCCTTGATCCCGACCTGGCTGGAGTGGAAGTACTGCCATTGCTCCAGGCCCGGGCTGAGGGTCTGGTTGAGGGTCATCAGGATCATGTCGAAATCGAATTGATCGAGGCGCTGTTTGTACTGGGCGCGATCGACCGTGCGCAGCCGTGCGTCGATACCGATGCTGGCGAGGTTCTCGACGTAAGGCTGAAGGATCCGCTCCAGGTTCGGGTTGACCAGCAGGATCTCGAAGCGTAGCGGTTGGCCGATGCTGTTCTGCAGCCGCTGGCCATTGAGCTTCCAGCCGGCTTCGGCGAGCAGGCCCAAGGCCTTGCGCATGGTTTCGCGCGGAATGCCGCGGCCTTCGGTCTGCGGCAGGCTGAACGGCTCGGTGAGCAGCTTGGCGGGCAACTGATCGCGATAGGGCTTGAGCAACAGCCACTCGTGGCCGACCGGCAGTCCCGTGGCAGAGAACTCGCTGTTGGGGTAGTAACTCATGGCGCGTGTGTAGGCGCCACTGAACAGCGTGCGGTTGGTCCACTCGAAATCGAACATCAGCCCCAGCGCTTCACGGACCTTGATCTGGGCGAAGGTCGACCGCCGAGTGTTCATGAACAGGCCCTGGCTCTGGGTCGGGATCTGGTGCGGGATCTGCGCCTTGATCACCTCGCCACGGCGCACGGCCGGGAAGTCGTAGCCGTTGTCCCAGTTTTTCGCCTGATGCTCGATGTAGATGTCGAACTCGCCGGCCTTGAATGCTTCGAAGGCCACATCGCTGTCACGGTAGAACTCGACTTCCATGCGGTCGACGTTGTACTTGCCGCGATTGACCGGCAGGTCCTTGCCCCAGTAATCCTTGACCCGTTCGAAGACGATCTGCCGCCCAGGGGTTACCGAAGTGATGCGATACGGCCCGCTGCCCAATGGCGGTTCGAAGGTGGTGGCCTTGAAATCGCGATCTTTCCAGTAATGCTGGGGCAGCACCGGCAACTCGCCCAGGCGCAGGATCAGCAACGGATTGCCGGAGCGCTTGAAGACGAAGCGAATGCGCCGCGGGTTGAGGATGTCGACCCGCGACACTTCCTGGAGGTTGGTGCGGTATTGCGGATGACCTTCCTTGAGCAGCAGACGGTAAGAAAACGCGACATCGTAAGCGGTGATCGGCGTGCCATCGTGGAAGCGCGCTTCGGGGCGCAGGTTGAACACCACCCAGCTGCGGTCCTCGCTGTATTCCACCGATTGGGCGATCAGGCCATAACTGGACGTTGGCTCATCGCCCGACGGCGCGTACTGGCCGGTGCCGACCATCAGCGGTTCGTTGAGTTCGTTGATGCCGTATTGCAGGAAGTTGGCCGTGGAAACCGGGCTCGAACCTTTGAAGGTGTAAGGGTTGAGCGTATCGAAGGTGCCAAACGCCATCACCCGCAACGTACCGCCCTTGGGCGCTTGCGGGTTGACCCAGTCGAAGTGGGTAAATCTGGCCGGGTACTTGAGCGTGCCGAACTGCGCATAACCGTGGCTTTCGCTGATCGTCGCGCTTGCGGGGGAGCTCAAGGCCAGGCTGATCAGGAGCAGGAGGAGGGGACGCTTCAAGTCAGAGATCCGATCCAGGCGGCTTGGGCTTTGTGGGCCGTACAGTAACAGCTTGTATCGACAGGAAAAAGACGGGGCTTAATGTGCGATTAATTGTTAGGGGATTGGCCTGCAAGCGCGATACCTGTGGCGAGGGGGCTTGCCCCCGTTCGGCTGCGAAGCAGTCGTGAAACCGGTGCGCGCTGTCTGTCAGAAGAAACCCGTTGCAGGTTGAGGGGGCTGCTTCGCATCCCAACGGGGGCAAGCCCCCTCGTCACAGCAAGCTCCCTCGCCACAAAAGCCCCTAGGCAGGGCGTGCTGTTTAATGCGGGGAAGAAACCGTCAGCATCTGACCCGGCTTCAGCGCCTGGCCTACCCGAGGGTTCCAGCGCTTGAGGTGTTGCATTTCGACATTGAAACGTTTGGCAACCATGTACAACGAGTCGCCTTGCTGGACCTTGTACTGGGTCTGCGGCTTCTGTTTGTCCGACTTGCCGCTGGTTTTGCTGTTCGCCGCCACGACAGTGTTGATGCGACCGCCGCTGCGCTTGGTGGTGTCCTGCATCACAAGGGTCTGGCCGACCTTGAGGTTCTTGCCGTTCAGCTTGTTCCAGCGTTGCAGGTCCTTGACGTCGACCTTGTTGGCCCTGGCAATGGAGGCCAGATTTTCTCCGCGCTTGACCCGGTAGGCGCGCTTGATGCTGGCGATTTCGCTGTCGTCGGCACCTTCGAACACCGGCTTGAGCGGCCGCTGGCTGATCAGCTCTTCAGGACGCATGGTCGACAGGCTGGCAGTCAGCAGTTGCGCCTTGGACGTCGGCACCAGCAGATGCTGGGGGCCGTCGATGGTAGTGCGTTGCTTGAAGGCCGGGTTGAGCTGGAATAGTTCGTCTTCGTCGATGTTGGCCACCGCGGCAACCTTGGACAGGTCCATGCGCTGGTTGATTTCGACGACCTGGAAGTACGGTTCGTTGGCGATCGACTTGAGGTTCACACCATAGGCATCGGGCGCCAACACCACTTGCGACAAAGCCAGCAGCTTCGGCACATAGGCCTGGGTTTCCGCTGGCAGCGGCAGGTTCCAATAATCGGTTGGAAGACCGAGCTTCTCGTTGCGCTCGATGGCCCGGCTGACCGTGCCTTCGCCGGCGTTGTAGGCCGCCAGGGCCAGTAGCCAGTCACCGTTGAACATGTCGTGCAGGCGGGTCAGGTAATCCATGGCCGCGGTGGTCGAGGCGGTGATATCGCGACGGCCATCATAGAAACGGGTTTGACGCAGGTTGAAGTAACGCCCGGTGGAAGGAATGAATTGCCAAAGACCCACCGCGTCGGCCCGGGAATAGGCCATCGGGTTGTAGGCGCTTTCAATCACTGGCAACAGCGCCAGTTCCAGCGGCATGTTGCGCTCTTCAAGGCGTTCGACGATGTAGTGAATGTAGAGGCTGCCGCGTTCGCCGGCGTTTTCGAGGAAGGACGGGTTGCTGGCGAACCACAGGCGCTGCTGCTCGATGCGCGGGTTGACGCCCAGGTTGTCCTGCAACTGGAAGCCCTGGCGCATGCGCTCCCAGACGTCCTGGGGAACTTGCGGTGTTGGTTTTTCGCTGAGCCAGATTGGTTTTTGCTTGGCTCGCGCGGCGATATTCGGTGTGTGTGTCGCTTCGGTCTGCGGCACATGGCTTGAACAGCCCGCCAAAGTGGCGGACACAGCCACCGCGATGGCTTGAGCCAAGCGGGTCAATGCGTCTGAATTGGTGGCTTTACGAATAGGTGACGACATTGGCTGGAAGTAAGTTCCGGGCGAAAATGTCGGGCGATTCTAGAAAGCACACCCCCTGCGGTCAACCATTCAGAATTTTTGTACCATTGCGCAGGCAGCTTAGAACGTATCTTTCCAAGCCCGCAATGCAGCAAAGACCGCACTCGGCGCCCGGTTTTCGGTTCCATTCCGTTCGTCCACTTTTTCTTTAACGGATGTTTCGCCGGTACGCAAAAACGGATTGGTGAGCTTTTCCAGCGCCAGGGTCGAAGGCAGCGTCATGATTCCGGCTTCCCGTTGACGGGTGACTTTGGCCAGTCGTTCGAGGGTGTCGGGATTGCCCGGTTCGACCGCCACGGCAAACTTCAGATTGCTCAGGGTGTACTCGTGGGTGCAGTAGACCAGCGTGTCTTCGGGAAGCGCCGCGAGGCGGCTCAGCGAGTGATGCATTTGCTCGGGCGTGCCTTCGAACAAGCGTCCGCAACCGGCAGCGAACAGGGTGTCGCCGCAAAACAAATGACCACGGTGGTAATAGGCGATATGCCCCAGGGTATGACCCGGTACTGTGATGACATCGAGGTCCCAGCCCAGCACGTTGATCCGGTCGCTGTCCTTGAGGGCCACGTCCCGTGCCGGGATGGTCTCGCTAGCCGGGCCATAGACGGTTGCGTCTGTCGCTTTTTTCAGCCGCTCGACGCCGCCGACATGGTCATGATGGTGATGAGTGATCAGAATATCGCTTAACACCCAACCCGGGTGCGCCGCGAGCCACGCCTCTACGGGCGCGGCATCGCCCGGATCGACTACGGCGCAGCGCTGGGTGCTGTGGTCTTGTAACAACCAGATGTAGTTGTCGGTGAAGGCGGGCAGGGCACTGATCTGTATCATCGTCGGATTCGCCAAGCGGAAAACATTGGCGCATCTTAGAGCTTCCTGGCGCGTTGGAGAATGCAATGACCGATAAAGCGTTCGCTCAGGCTGATCCTGACTGGCTGGCATTGATCAGCGCGGCTCGTGACTGGCTGTCCGGTCCCATCGGGCAATTTTTGCTGGACGAAGAACGACGCATGCTCGAAGACGAGTTGGGGCGCTTCTTCGGCGGCTATCTGGTGCATTACGGTCCCTCGGCACAGACGCCACCGTCGGCGCCGCAGGTGCAGCGCAATGTGCGACTCGGCGCGCCGTTGCCGGGGGTCGAGATCGTCTGCGAAGAGCAGGCCTGGCCCTTGAGCGAGCATGCCGCCGATGTGGTGGTGTTGCAGCATGGGCTGGATTTCTGCCTGTCGCCCCACGGCTTGTTGCGCGAAGCGGCGAGCAGTGTGCGCCCCGGCGGGCATCTGCTGATTATCGGGATCAACCCCTGGAGCAGTTGGGGCCTGCGTCATGTGTTCGCCCATGACGCCTTGCGCAAGGCGCGCTGCATTTCGCCGTCGCGGGTCAGCGACTGGCTGAACCTGCTGGGCTTCGCGCTGGAGAAACGCCGCTTCGGGTGCTATCGTCCGCCGCTTGCGTCACCTGCCTGGCAAGCTCGTCTGGCCGGTTGGGAGCGCAAGGCCGGTGACTGGCAATTGTCGGGTGGCGGCTTCTATTTATTAGTCGCGCGCAAGATCGTGGTGGGGCTGCGGCCGGTGCGCCAGGTACGGCGCGAACCGATGGGCAAGCTGATTCCGTTGCCGATGGCCAAGGTCAATCGTCGTCACATCGAACCGTAATACACTTTTTTATATTCCCGGCCGGGTATGCCCCGGCCTCGGGCATCGTCGGTCACCGATCGGCGAGCCAGCGCATTTTCTGGATAGATTGGCATGAGCGATAGCGTAGAACTCTTCACCGATGGCGCCTGCAAGGGCAATCCTGGCCCAGGCGGCTGGGGCGCGTTGCTGGTGTGCAAGGGCGTCGAAAAAGAACTCTGGGGCGGCGAAGCCAACACCACCAACAACCGCATGGAGCTGATGGGGGCGATCCGTGGCCTGGAAGAGCTCAAGCGTTCTTGCGACGTGCTGCTGGTGACCGACTCCCAGTACGTGATGAAAGGCATCAACGAGTGGATGGCCAACTGGAAGAAACGCGGCTGGAAAACCGCCGCGAAGGAACCAGTGAAAAACGCCGACCTGTGGAAACTGCTCGACGAGCAGGTCAACCGCCACAACGTCACCTGGAAATGGGTGCGCGGGCACATCGGCCATCATGGCAACGAACGGGCCGACCAACTGGCCAACCGTGGCGTGGATGAAGTGCGCGGGTACAAGCAGGCTTGATTCCGGCGTAACGCGGTCTATCTGAAAGACCCACGCGAGCGTGTTAACATCGCCGCTTTTGCACGATTGACCCGTTGAGAGCTGAGCACTGATGGCCACCAGATCCGTTGTACTCGATACCGAAACCACCGGCATGCCGGTGACCGACGGCCACCGGATTATCGAAATCGGTTGTGTCGAGTTGCTCGGTCGGCGCCTGACCGGCCGGCATTTTCACGTTTACCTGCAACCGGATCGCGAGAGTGATGAAGGCGCCATTGGCGTCCACGGCATCACTAACGAATTTCTGGTGGGCAAGCCGCGTTTCACTGAAGTGGCCGATGAATTTTTCGAGTTCATCAAGGGCGCACAGCTGATCATCCATAACGCGGCGTTCGACGTTGGCTTCATCAACAACGAATTTGCCCTGATGGGCCAGCACGATCGCGCGGACATCACACAGCACTGCACGATCCTCGACACCCTGATAATGGCCCGGGAACGTCACCCGGGGCAGCGCAACAGCCTCGACGCCTTGTGCAAACGCTATGGCGTCGACAACTCCGGCCGTGAACTGCACGGCGCCTTGCTCGACTCCGAGATTCTCGCCGACGTTTACCTGACCATGACCGGCGGCCAGACCAGCCTGTCGCTGGCCGGTAACGCGTCCGATGGCAACGGTTCGGGCGAAGGTGCCGATAATTCCGCCACGGAAATCCGTCGTCTGCCGGCCGATCGTCAGCCGACCCGGATCATCCGCGCCAGTGAAGAGGATCTGGCTCAGCACGTTGCGCGCCTGGAAGCCATTGCCAAATCCGCCGGCGCGCCGTCGCTGTGGCAGCAATTGGCCGAGGCCAAGGCTCAGGCGTAATTCATCGCGCGTTCCCTGTAGCAGCCTTCGGCAGCTGCTACGGGTGGAGTGTCCGAACCGCTGCCCTTGCCACAAAAGAGTGCGTCAGCCGACCCGCCACGGGGCATCCCCCTCGCCACATGCGCTCCAACCCTCTACCCTGAGGTGATTGGCAGGCCACGATCTGCCGCTTCAGGACGCCGAGCCTCATGTATAAAGATTTGAAATTCCCGGTCCTGATCGTCCACCGCGACATCAAGGCCGACACCGTTGCCGGTGATCGTGTGCGTGGCATTGCCCGGGAGCTGGAGCAGGAAGGTTTCAGTATCGTTTCAGCAGTCGATTACACCGAGGGGCGTCTGGTCGCCTCGACCCATCACGGCCTTGCCTGCATGTTGATTGCCGCCGAAGACGCCAGCACCCACGCGCATCTTCTGCACAACATGGCCGAACTGATCCGCCTGGCGCGGGTTCGGGCGCCGGACCTGCCGATCTTCGCCCTGGGTGAACAGGTCACCCTGGAAAACGCCCCGGCTGACGCCATGGCCGAGCTCAATCAGCTGCGCGGCATTCTCTATTTGTTCGAAGACACCGTGCCATTCCTTGCCCGTCAGGTTGCCCGTGCGGCGCGCAAGTACCTGGACGGTCTGTTGCCGCCGTTCTTCAAGGCGCTGGTGCAGCACACCGCCGACTCCAATTATTCCTGGCACACGCCGGGGCATGGCGGCGGCGTGGCGTATCACAAGAGCCCGGTGGGGCAGGCGTTTCACCAGTTTTTCGGGGAAAACACCCTGCGTTCGGACTTATCGGTGTCGGTGCCGGAACTCGGTTCGCTGCTCGATCACACTGGCCCGCTGGCTGAGGCGGAAGCGCGAGCGGCCCGCAACTTCGGCGCCGATCACACCTTTTTCGTGATCAATGGCACCTCGACCGCCAACAAGATCGTCTGGCATTCCATGGTGGCACGCGATGATCTGGTGCTGGTGGATCGCAACTGCCACAAGTCAGTGTTGCACGCGATCATCATGACCGGCGCGATTCCGCTGTACCTGTGCCCGGAGCGCAATGAGCTGGGGATCATTGGCCCGATTCCGTTGAGTGAGTTCAGCCGCGAATCAATCCAGGCCAAGATCGACGCGAGCCCGCTGACCCAGGGCCGCGAGCCCAAGGTCAAGTTGGCGGTGGTGACCAACTCGACTTACGACGGCCTCTGTTACAACGCTGAACTGATCAAGCAGAGCCTGGGCAACAGCGTCGAGGTGCTGCATTTCGACGAGGCCTGGTTCGCCTACGCGGCATTCCACGAGTTCTTCGCCGGCCGTTATGGCATGGGCACGTCCCGCAGCGAAGACAGCCCCTTGGTGTTTACCACCCATTCCACGCACAAACTGCTGGCGGCGTTCAGCCAGGCGTCGATGATTCACGTTCAGGACGGCGGTGCACGGCAGCTGGATCGCGATCGTTTCAACGAAGCGTTCATGATGCACATCTCGACCTCGCCGCAGTACAGCATCATCGCCTCGCTGGACGTGGCCTCGGCGATGATGGAAGGGCCGGCCGGTCGTTCGCTGCTACAGGAAATGTTCGACGAAGCGCTGAGTTTTCGCCGGGCGCTGGCCAATCTGCGCCAGCATATCGCCGCCGATGACTGGTGGTTTTCCATCTGGCAGCCGCCCTCGGTCGAAGCCATCGAGCAAGTGGCCGCCGAAGACTGGCTGCTGCAACCCGACGCCGATTGGCACGGCTTTGGCGGCGTGACCGACGACTATGTGCTGCTCGACCCAATCAAGGTCACGCTGGTGATGCCGGGGCTGACGGCGGGCGGCGCGCTGAGTGCGCGGGGGATTCCGGCGGCGGTAGTCAGCAAGTTCCTCTGGGAGCGTGGGCTGGTCGTGGAAAAGACCGGGCTGTATTCATTCCTGGTGCTGTTCTCGATGGGCATTACCAAGGGCAAATGGAGCACGCTGCTGACCGAATTGCTGGAGTTCAAGCGCAGTTACGACGCCAACGTCAGCCTGGCCACCTGCCTGCCGTGCGTGGCGCAACAGAACATGGCCCGATATCAAGGCATGGGGTTGCGCGATCTGTGCGATCAATTGCACGCCTGTTATCGCAGCAACGCCACGGCTAAACACCTCAAACGCATGTACACGGTGTTGCCGGAAGTCGCGATGAAGCCAGCGGATGCCTATGATCAATTGGTACGCGGGGAAGTGGAGGCCGTTTCGATCGATGCCCTGGACGGGCGGATCGCGGCAGTGATGCTGGTGCCATACCCGCCAGGGATCCCGTTGATCATGCCCGGTGAGCGTTTCACCGAGTCGACCCGCTCGATCATCGATTACCTGAAGTTTGCCCGGGCGTTCGACAGCAGCTTCCCCGGGTTTGTCGCCGATGTGCATGGCTTGCAACATGAAGACGAGGGCAATGGACGGCACTACACCGTCGATTGCATCAAGGAATGAGGACCTTTGCGAGTATGCAGCCTGTCATGAATCCCAAATACCCGGGCCTCTCGGTGCGTGTCGCCGATGAGGGTTTTGCGGCTTATATCTGGGGCAGTGATTTCAGTTTTGAAGTCGCCGCCTATGGCGCAGCAGAAATCGGCAGGCCGGTGGCGCAGTGGCCGGTGACGCCAATCACCCCGTATCGCAAGTGCTACGGCATCGATCCCGAAGAGTTCAGCAGTTTTCGCGATGCCGCCGACAGTGCGATTTTCATGGCTTATCTGGATGATGAGCCGGTGGGCCACCTGGTGGTCAGCACCAACTGGAACGGTTTCGCCCATATCGATGAATTGGCGGTGCATGCACCGGCGCGTCGCCATGGCGTGGCCAAGGCGTTGCTGGACGTAGCGCAGTTCTGGAGCCGCAAGAAAAAGCTGCCGGGCATCATGCTGGAAACCCAGAACAATAATCTTGGGGCCTGCCGGCTGTATGAACGCTGTGGCTACGTGGTTGGCGGGATCGATCATCTGCGCTATCGCGGGATCGACCCGAACACCGCCGAAGTCGCATTGTTCTGGTATCGATTGTTCGATAACCCGCTGGAAAAACCGATCAGCTCGCCAGCATCGCCACGGCTTGTTCCGTGATGATGTCCAGCAGCGTCTGGACCGCTGGAGAGGGCTCGGCGTTTTTCAGGCGCAAGGCATAGACGCTGACCGGCACCGCAGGCGCCAGCGGGCAGGCATCGAGCCCGGCCGATTTGGCGCCGAGGGCGGTAAACGGATCGACAATCGCCAGGCCTTCACCGGCCTCGACCATGCTGCGCATCATTTGATGCGTCTGCACCCGGGTCTGGATGACCGGGGCAGGGCGCAGCGCATGCAGCTTGTTGTCCAGCGCCGGGCTGAGCGGGTCGTGACCTTCAAGGCCGACCATTGACTGGCCGGCCAGGTCTTGCAGCGAGATGTACTTTTGTTTCGGTTGCAGCCAGCCATGGGGTGCCAATAGCTGGAGCTTGCCCTGGGCGATGACCTGGCAATCGATATCGGCGTGGTCCGGGTCGTGCAGGCTCAGGCCCAGATCGCTTTCGCGCAGCAGCAGGCTTCTGACAATCTCGCGGGTCGGTTGGCTCAGGAGGGTGCAAGGTGCATCGGGGAGGCGTCGGCGCAGCGCCGCGATGCTCTGCGGCAACAGTTGTTGCGCCAGCGGCGGGGTGCAGATGATTCGCAGGGGCGGGGCCAGATATTGCTTGAGGCTGCTGGCCAGTCGCTGGACCGGCTCAAGGGCCTCGTAGACGCGGGCGATCTCGACCTGCAACTCCCGCGCCTCGCGCGTGGCTTGCAGACGGCCACGCACGCTGGCAAACAGCATGAAACCCAACTGATCCTCGGCATCGCGCAGCGTGCGTTCAACCTCGGTCACGGGCAACTGCAACCATTCGGCGGCGGTGCCCAGGTGACCGGTCTGCAGGAGCGCCTGGATCACTTCGATATGACGTAAACGCATGCGTGAAGTCCATGTTCAGCAGGTGAGGGAGTCAGTGACTGAATCCTAACTCAAGTGCGCGCATATGACTTCTGCTCATAACAGCGGGTTATGAAGCGACGTTCGTTTCAGGTTCGCGAATGAGGGTGACACCGGTTTGCACCAGCACAAACGCGTTGTCGTCGAGTTTGTTGACCCGATCGCCAATGGCCAGTTTATAGGTGGTGACAGGCGCAGAGCCGGCGAGGCCGTCGTGCGACAGGGTGGATTCCTGGAACTCATGCACGGAATAAACACGGCCTTCCGCGTCTCTTGCATGGAACTGACCGACGAGTACTGCTGCCATCTGCTTAGAACCTCTGGAGATAAATCACTCAATTTGCGGTTCTGTAGACCGTGGTTGGGCGAGGTAAGTTTTCCTACAGGAAAAAAATAGTCAGGGGCGGCGATTTTCCGTCGCCCGCTGGTTGAATCGTCATTTGATCATCTATAACTAGAAGCTCTTTCCATCGAACAGTCGAGTATCTTCCATGAGCAACGTCTACGAGATCGCCGTTCTGGTCGGCAGCCTGAGAAAAGCATCGATCAACCGCAAGGTCGCGCTGGCGCTGGCCGAGCTGGCGCCTGCCAATCTGAAGCTGACGATCGTCGAAATCGGCGATTTGCCGCTGTACAACGAAGACATCGATGGCGATTCACCGCCGGCAGCCTACAGCACTTTCCGACAACAGGTGCGTTCATCCGACGCGGTGCTGTTCGTGACCCCGGAATACAACCGTTCGGTGCCGGCGCCGTTGAAGAATGCGATTGACGTCGGTTCGCGTCCCTATGGCCAGAGTGTCTGGGACGGCAAGCCGGGTGCGGTGATCAGCGCTTCACCGGGCGCCGTCGGCGGATTTGGCGCCAACCACAATGTGCGCCAGTCGATGGTGTTTCTCAATGTACCGTGCATGCAGCAGCCGGAAGCTTATCTGGGCGGCGCGGGTTCAGCGTTCGACGAGGCGGGCAAGTTGTCGGAGTCGCTCAAGCCGTTCCTGCAGAAATTCATCAATGCGTATGCGCAGTGGGTCGAGCAGCATAAAAAGCCATGACCGCTTCCTTTTAGCTCGTAGCGGCTGCCTCGCAGGCTCGGCAGCTGCTACATCAGGCATTTCATCCCACCTTCACTTTACGGCCTATTCAAACCTCCCTATATTCCGCGCTTCGTTTTTCCGTCGGGCTGGAACCGGGTTTATATGCTCATCGCATCGTTGATTTTTTTGCTGACCATCACCCTGGTGATCTGGCAACCCAAAGGCCTGGGCGTCGGCTGGAGTGCAGTATTCGGCGCGGTACTGGCGCTGCTGTCCGGGGTGGTGCACCTGAGCGATATTCCGCTGGTATGGCAGATCATCTGGAATGCCACCGGCACCTTCGTTGCGCTGATTATCATCAGCCTGCTGCTGGATGAGGCGGGGTTCTTTGCCTGGGCCGCGTTGCATGTGGCTCGTTGGGGGCGGGGCAGCGGGCGCAAGCTTTTTGCTTATATGGTGCTGCTCGGCGCACTGGTGTCGGCGTTGTTCGCCAATGACGGCGCGGCGCTGATTCTCACGCCGATCGTGATTTCCATGCTGCTGGCGCTGCGTTTTTCCCCGGCGGCGACACTGGCGTTCGTGATGGGCGCCGGTTTCATCGCCGACACCGCGAGCCTGCCGCTGGTGGTGTCGAACCTGGTGAACATCGTTTCCGCGGACTTCTTCAAGATCAGTTTCAACCGCTACGCTGCGGTGATGATTCCGGTCAATCTGGTAAGCGTGGCGGCGACCCTGGCGATGTTGATGGTGTTTTTCCGTCGCGACATCCCCCGTGATTACCATCCCGAGCAATTGGCAGACCCGGCCACCGCGATTCACGACACCGCGACGTTTTATGCCGGTTGGGTCGTGCTGGTGATTCTGCTGCTCGGCTGCTTTGCCCTCGAGCCGCTGGGCATTCCGATCAGCGCGATTTCCGCGGTGTGCGCCGCGTTACTGCTGGCCATTGCCGCCCGTGGCCACAAGATTTCCACGCGCAAAGTCATGAAAGAAGCGCCGTGGCAGATCGTGATTTTTTCCTTAGGGATGTACCTCGTGGTGTATGGCCTGCGCAACGCCGGGCTCACCGGGTATCTGGCCGGTTGGCTGGATGGCTTCGCCGGTTACGGCGTGTGGGGCGCGGCCATGGGCACCGGGGTGCTGACGGCGTTGCTGTCGTCAGTGATGAACAATCTGCCGACCGTGCTGATCGGCTTGCTCTCGATCGATGCCAGTCAGGCGACCGGCGTGGCGAAAGAGGCGATGATCTACGCCAACGTCATCGGCAGCGACCTGGGGCCGAAAATCACCCCGATCGGCAGTCTGGCGACCTTGCTGTGGCTGCATGTGCTGCAGCGCAAGAATATCCGGATTGGCTGGGGCTACTACTTCAAGGTCGGGGTTGTGCTGACGGTGCCGGTGTTGTTGGTGACGTTGGCGGCCTTGGCGTTGCGGTTATCCATTTAGACCGGGCGGACACTGCAAGCGCTCAACCACTGCCCGGCACATTCGGCCAAAGATCGGACACCAGAAACAGCCGCTCGGCCTCTTCCCAATCCCCTTTGGCATTCTCTGTCAGCCGCACCATCAATTGGGCGGGTGCCAGCGGGTCCAGATCGCTCAGCCACGTGTCCAGCTGTTCAGCGCTCCAGGTCTGCTCCTTGGGATAGTGCGCCGGCGCCAGCCAGGCGTGGCGGGGCAGAGGTTGCCAGCGACCGAACGGACGCTGCACGACAAACTCCGCCCAGTCCTTCTGGTGCAGCCAGCTACCGCGCAGATGCTGAGGGTGTGCGCCACTCGGTGGTTCGGCCTGCCCTGGCCACGGATAGAGCAGATAACCGCCCAGCCATAGATGCGCGCTGAACTGCTGGATATCCAGCGACGCCAGCACCTCACGGCTCTCCGCCCGCGCGGAAATCGGTAATTGATGCCGGCTCAGGTGTTCCAGTTTGCGGTCCAGCCGATCATGACAACCCGGTCCGAGCCACTGCGCGGTGTCATGGCCGTCACCGTTCTGCGGGCCGAGGTAGAGCTTGATCGCCAGTTCCAGATGATGCACGCCATCGCGATCGCGCAGCAGCATGTCCAGCTCACCGAGGGTATGGCCTTCGCGACGGATCGGCATGTTGGCGGCGATCAGCTCGATCCCCGGCGCGTGCCGCACGGCGTACTGCCACAGCCGTTCGTAATACAAACCCAGGCGCCGGGTCCTGGCCTGGGCCAGCCAGTGCAGCAAATCGTAACTGTCACGATCCAGTTGCCTGAGCCAGTGTTCCAGGCGCTCCGGCGCCTGCACCCAATCACTGCCGGCCAGGGGGTGACGCTGCGGCCACGGGGTGGCGTCGAGCATCGGCGGCGCGAGGATGACCCAAGCCAGGTCGCGCACTTCAGGGTGGCGCAACTGGTGAGGTAACTGGAGCAAGTCTGGAAATAGGATCATCTTGCGAGCATAGCCCGAAACTAGAGCACACCGTTGTAGCTGAAAGGGTTTTGTCTACGCCGCGCTTTCGCCCATAATCGTGTTTTTCGCCGCCACACGCGTTAGGGGCCTCATGGAGCAATTTCGTAATATCGGCATCATCGGTCGCCTGGGCAGTTCTCAGGTGCTGGATACCGTCCGCCGACTGAAACGGTTTCTGCTCGATCGTCACCTGCACGTGATCCTCGAAGACACCATCGCCGAAGTCCTGCCAGGCCATGGCCTGCAAACTTCGTCGCGCAAGATGCTCGGTGAAGTCTGTGACATGGTGATTGTGGTCGGTGGTGACGGCAGCCTGCTGGGCGCTGCCCGGGCGCTGGCCCGGCACAACATCCCGGTGCTCGGCATCAACCGTGGCAGCCTGGGATTCCTCACCGATATTCGCCCCGATGAGCTGGAAGTCAAAGTCGCCGAAGTGCTCGACGGCCATTACCTGGTGGAAAACCGCTTCCTGTTGCAAGCCGAAGTCCGGCGCCACGCCGAGGCCATCGGCCAAGGCGATGCGCTGAACGATGTAGTGCTGCACCCCGGCAAGTCGACGCGGATGATCGAGTTCGAGCTGTACATCGATGGCCAGTTCGTTTGCAGCCAGAAGGCCGACGGCCTGATCGTTGCCACGCCGACCGGTTCGACCGCTTACGCGCTGTCTGCGGGCGGCCCGATCATGCATCCCAAGCTCGACGCTATTGTGATTGTGCCGATGTACCCCCATACCTTGTCGGGTAGGCCGATTGTGGTCGATGGCAACAGTGAGCTGAAAATCGTCGTGTCCAAAGATATGCAGATTTACCCGCAAGTCTCCTGTGACGGGCAGAACCACTTCACCTGCGCGCCCGGTGACACCATCACCATCAGCAAGAAAGCGCAGAAGCTGCGGCTGATTCACCCACTCGACCACAACTACTACGAAGTCTGCCGGACCAAGCTCGGCTGGGGCAGCAAGTTGGGTGGTGGAGGCGACTGATGCTCGATCCCGCGCGTAGCTACGACCTGATCGGTGACGTGCACGGTTGCGCTCTGACCCTTGAGCACTTGCTGGACCGGCTCGGTTACCACAAACAGGCGGGTGTCTGGCGACATCCGTCGCGCATGGCGGTGTTCCTCGGCGACATCATCGACCGCGGCCCGCGGATTCGCGAGGCGCTGCACATCGTCCATGACATGGTCGAGGCTGGCCAGGCGCTGTGCATCATGGGCAACCACGAATTCAACGCCCTCGGCTGGAGCACGCCGGCGCTGCCGGGCAGCGGCAAACAGTTCGTGCGCGAGCACACCCCGCGCCACGCCCGCCTGCTTCAGGAAACCCTGACCCAGTTCGAAGATCACCCCCAGGATTGGCACGACTTCCTGCAATGGTTCTACAAGCTGCCATTGTTCGTCGATGCCGAGCGTTTCCGCGTGGTGCACGCCTGTTGGGATGCCAGCCTGATCGAGCCGTTGCGCGGGTTGTTCCCCGACGGTTGCATCGACGAACACTTCCTCCAGGCCTCCGCGGTGCCGGGCAGTTTCGCCTGCACCGTGTTCGATCGTCTGCTGCGCGGCACCGACATGCGCTTGCCCCACGGCTTGACCATGACCAGCGGCGACGGCCTGACGCGCTCGTTCTTCCGCACTAAATTCTGGGAAGACGACCCGCAAACCTACGGAGACATTGTGTTCCAGCCCGACGCCTTGCCCGAGCCGGTGGCCCGCACGCCGCTGTCGTCCAGCGAAAAAGACAACTTGCTGCGCTACGGCATCGATGAGCCGATGCTGTTCGTCGGCCACTACTGGCGCAGCGGCAAACCGGCGCCGATCCGCCCGAACCTGGCGTGCCTGGATTACAGCGCGGTGCTCTACGGCAAACTGGTCGCTTATCGTCTGGATCAGGAAACCCGTCTCGACCCGCATAAATTTGTCTGGGTCGATGTCGAGCGGCCGGAGGTGTTGCAATGACGGCGGTGGCGGTATTGCGTCTACCACTGGCGGTAGATTTGAGCGGGTTCGTCAAACTGCTGCAGCGCATGCAAGTGCCCCATCGGGTCAGCGAAGAGGCGGGTGAGCAGGTACTGTGGGTACCGGCCAGCATCAGCGAAGACGTGCGCTCGTTGTACGAACGCTTTCCGGCCGGCGACCCCGATCAGCAACTGGATATCCCGGTGGCGCCGACCCTGCAACGTCCGGGTTTTGTCGAGCAGTTGCGCCACAGCAAGGCCACGGCATTCGTGCTGTTGCTGAGCCTGATCGTCGGCGTGGTGACGCTGCTGGGCGAAAACCTCGAGACGATGCGCTGGCTGACCTTCCTCGATTTCCGCGTGGTCGGCGAATACATCCATTTCACGCCACTGGCCGATAGCCTGGCGGCGGGGCAGTGGTGGCGTCTGGTGACGCCGATGCTGATCCATTTCGGCATCCTGCACCTGGCCATGAACGGCATGTGGTATTGGGAACTGGGGCGGCGCATCGAGTCACGGCAGGGCAGCATCAACCTGATCGGCCTGACGTTGCTGTTCAGCCTGGTATCCAACTATGCCCAGTTCCTTTTCAGCGGCCCGACCCTGTTTGGCGGGTTGTCCGGGGTGCTGTACGGCCTGCTCGGGCATTGCTGGATCTTCCAGCTGTTGTCGCCGAACCCGGCTTATCGCCTGCCCCGAGGGGTGTTGGTGATGATGCTGGTGTGGCTGTTGTTGTGCCTGTCGGGGCTGGTCTCGATGATCGGCTTCGGCGAGATTGCCAACGCGGCCCACGTCGGCGGGTTACTCATCGGATGCTTCACCGGTTTGTTGGGCGGTTTGTACAACCGCCGTAAACTGGCCGTCTAAACAGTTATGAATAAAGAGCGCGGAGCCCTTGATGTCCTCTTTTAACGAAATGATCAAAAACATCACCCCGGATATCTACCAGAGCCTGAAACTGGCGGTGGAAATCGGCAAATGGTCCGACGGCGGCAAACTCACCGCCGAGCAGCGCGAACTGTCCCTGCAAGCGATGATCGCCTGGGAAATCCAGAACCTGCCCGAGGAAGAGCGCACCGGCTACATGGGCCCGCAGGAGTGCGCGTCGAAGTCGATCGAAGTGCCGAATATCCTGTTCAAGTCGGATGCCATCCATTGATCGAGATTGGCCGCGGTGCAATCAGCAAAATGTCGGCGCGCCTTGACGGGCCGAACGTGCAGTACGCTTTTCGTCTGGGCGACGCCGAGGTACCGGTCAATCCGTTGATCGGCACCACGGTGCGCCTGGAGTACCTGGGGGCGATCCACTGCACCCATTGCGGACGCAAGACCAAAACCAGTTTCAGCCAGGGTTACTGCTACCCGTGCATGACCAAACTGGCCCAGTGCGACATCTGCATCATGAGCCCGGAGCGTTGCCACTACGACGCTGGCACCTGTCGGGAGCCTGAGTGGGGCGAAAAGTTCTGCATGACCGACCATGTGGTTTACCTGGCCAATTCGTCGGGGATCAAGGTCGGCATTACCCGCGCCACCCAACTGCCGACCCGTTGGCTCGATCAGGGTGCCAGCCAGGCCTTGCCGATCGTGCGCGTCTCGACCCGCCAGCAGTCGGGCTTCGTCGAAGACCTGTTCCGCAGTCAGGTCGCTGACAAGACCAACTGGCGTGCTTTGCTCAAGGGCGATGCGGTGTCGGTGGACCTGGCGCAGGTTCGCGATCAGTTGTTTGAAAGCTGCGCCGAAGGTTTGCACAGTTTGCAGGAACGATTCGGCCTACAAGCAATCCAGACGATTACCGATGTCGAACCTCTGGAAATCCGCTATCCGGTCGAGCAGTACCCGGCCAAAATCGTCAGCTTCAACCTGGACAAGAACCCGATTGCCGAAGGCACACTGTTGGGGATCAAGGGTCAATACCTGATTTTCGACACCGGCGTGATCAATATTCGTAAATACACGGCCTACCAACTCGCCGTGCATCAGTAAGGACTCCAGCATGCGCACCGAACAACCGAAGATGATCTACCTGAAGGACTATCAGGCGCCTGAGTACCTGATCGACGAGACGCACCTGACCTTCGAGTTGTTCGAGGACCACAGCCTGGTCCATGCGCAACTGGTGATGCGCCGCAACCCTGAGCGTGGCCCGGGCCTGCCGCCATTGGTGCTCGACGGCCAGCAACTCGAGCTGTTGTCGGTGACCCTGGCCGACCAGGAGCTGAGCGCCGCCGACTACCAACTGACCGAGAACCATCTGACCCTGCACCCGACCGCAACAAGCTTCACGGTCGACACCAGCGTCCGGATCCACCCGGAAACCAACACCGCTCTGGAAGGCCTGTACAAATCTGGCACCATGTTCTGCACCCAGTGCGAGGCCGAAGGTTTCCGCAAGATCACCTATTACCTCGACCGCCCGGATGTGATGAGCACGTTCACCACCACGGTGGTCGCCGAGCAGCACAGCTATCCGGTGCTGCTGTCCAACGGCAACCCGATTGCCTCCGGTCCCGGCGAAGACGGCCGCCACTGGGCGACCTGGGAAGACCCATTCAAGAAGCCTGCCTATCTGTTCGCGTTGGTGGCCGGTGACTTGTGGTGTGTCGAAGACACTTTCACCACCATGACCGAGCGCTCCGTGGCGCTGCGCATTTACGTCGAGCCGGAAAACATCGACAAGTGCCAGCACGCCATGAACAGCCTGAAGAAGTCCATGCGTTGGGACGAAGAAGTCTACGGTCGCGAGTACGACCTGGACATCTTCATGATCGTTGCGGTCAACGACTTCAACATGGGCGCCATGGAAAACAAAGGCCTCAACATCTTCAACTCCAGCGCCGTGCTGGCCCGCGCCGAAACCGCTACCGACGCCGCCCACCAGCGGGTCGAGGCGATTGTCGCTCACGAATACTTCCACAACTGGTCGGGCAACCGCGTGACCTGCCGCGACTGGTTCCAGCTGTCGCTCAAGGAAGGCTTCACCGTGTTCCGCGATTCGGAATTCTCGGCCGACATGAACTCGGCCACGGTCAAGCGTATCCAGGACGTGGCGTACCTGCGCACCCACCAGTTCGCCGAAGACGCCGGCCCCATGGCCCACGCCGTGCGCCCGGACAGCTTCATCGAGATTTCCAACTTCTACACCCTGACCGTGTACGAAAAGGGTTCGGAAGTGGTCGGCATGATCCACACCTTGCTCGGGGCCGACGGTTTCCGCAAAGGCAGCGACCTGTACTTCGAGCGCCATGACGGCCAGGCCGTGACCTGCGATGACTTCATCAAGGCCATGGAAGATGCCAATGGCGTCGATCTGACCCAGTTCAAACGCTGGTACAGCCAGGCCGGCACACCGCGTCTGGCGGTGAGCGAGTCCTACGATGCCGCAGCGAAAACCTACAGCCTGACCTTCCGCCAGAGCTGCCCGCAAACCCCGGACAAGGTTGAGAAGCTGCCGTTCGTGATTCCGGTGGAGCTGGGTCTGCTTGATTCGAAAGGCGCGGCGATTGCATTGCGTCTGTCCGGTGAAGCCAGTGCTCAAGGCACTTCGCGGGTGATCTCGGTGACTGAAGCCGAGCAGACTTTCACTTTCGTCGACATTGCTGAAAAACCACTGCCGTCGTTGCTGCGCGGCTTCTCGGCGCCGGTGAAACTGAGCTTCCCGTACGACCGCGATCAACTGATGTTCCTGATGCAGCACGACAGCGACGGTTTCAACCGTTGGGATGCCGGCCAGCAGTTGTCGGTGCAGGTGCTGCAAGAGTTGATCGCCCAGCAGCAGAAGGGCGAGGCGCTGGTGCTGGATCAGCGTCTGGTTGCAGCGCTGCGTACCGTGCTGTCCGACGAGACGCTGGATCAGGCGATGGTTGCGGAAATGCTCTCGCTGCCGAGCGAAGCGTACCTGACCGAAATCAGCGAAGTGGCTGATGTCGAAGCGATCCACACCGCTCGCGAATTTGTGCGCAAGCAACTGGCGGACACTTTGTTCGAAGCACTATGGCTGCGTTATCAGGCCAATCGCGATCTGTCGAAGAAGACTCCGTATGTGGCCGAAGCCGAACACTTCGCCCGTCGCGCACTGCAGAACATTGCGTTGTCCTACCTGATGCTCAGCGACAAGCCAGAAGTATTGGCGGCGACCCTTGAGCAGTTCGACAGCTGCGACAACATGACCGAGCGCCTGACCGCGTTGGCCGTGTTGGTGAATTCGCCGTTCGAAGCGCAGAAAGCCAAGGCACTGGCGAGCTTCGCCGAGCACTTCAAGGACAATCCGCTGGTCATGGATCAGTGGTTCAGCGTTCAGGCCGGCGGCACGTTGCCCGGCGGTCTGGCGCGGGTCAAAGCCTTGATGCAACACCCGGCGTTCAACATCAAGAACCCGAACAAGGTGCGGGCACTGGTCGGCGCATTTGCCGGACAGAACCTGATCAACTTCCACGCGGCGGATGGTTCCGGGTATCGGTTCCTGGCGGATCTGGTGATTGAGCTCAACGGCTTCAATCCGCAGATTGCCTCTCGCCAACTGGCGCCGCTGACCCGCTGGCGCAAGTACGACAGCGCCCGTCAGGCGTTGATGAAAGGCGAACTGGAGCGGATTCTCGCTTCGGGGCAGCTGTCCAGCGACGTGTACGAAGTGGTCAGCAAAAGCCTGGCCTGATCTGGTTGCCTGCTCTCTCAAGTGTTCACTCGGACCTTGTGGGGGCGGGCTTGCTCGCGATGGCGGCCTGATAGCCGACCGGGATTTTTGATGGAGTACATATCCATTTCTGCGGTAACGGCTACTTAGGGTTTCGCCCTTACGGCGAGGCACTTTTGGCAAACGCCCCAAAAGTACCCAAAAGGTCTCGCCCCAAGCGTCCGGCCCCTCGCTGAGGCTCGGCGTTCCTTCGCTCCGGTATCCATCTGGGGGCATCGCCCTACGGTCTGCTTCGCTACGACCTACATGCGATGGGTTCGACTGCGTCGAACGGCGCTGCGCGCCAATCCCCAGATGAACACCTGCGCTCAGCCTCCCGAAGGGGCGGGT
>NZ_JDWJ01000017.1:0-100192 GCF_012932895.1 Pseudomonas sp. KD5
TAACTCGTTGTTTACCAAGGAGTTTTCCGTTTCGACTGCGCCGGAAGTGGGGCGAATTATAGACGTCCAGAATCTGCCGTCAACCCCTGATTTCAGCTTTATTCGGATTTGAGCGTAATACGCGCAAATGCCTTCTTCCCAGCCTGGCAAACGTGGGTCGCGCCCAGCGCGTATATAAAGGTGCGATCGACAACTTCACCATCTATACGCACACCACCGGAACCTAAAAGATCACGTGCCACGGCAGAGTTCTTCACCAGGCCCGCCTTATTAAGGACAGCAGCAATCGGCATATCTTCAGTAGCGATCAATTCGATCTCTGGCAAATCATCCGGCAGCTCGCCGTCTTTCATACGGTTGCCCGCCGCACGGTGAGCATTGGCCGCTGCCTCTTCACCATGGAAACGCGCAACGATCTCTTCGGCCAACTTAATCTTGATGTCACGCGGATTCGCACCCGCCTCGACGTCAGCCCGCAAAGCATCGATCTCTTCCATGGAGCGGAAGCTGAGCAGTTCGAAGTAGCGCCACATCAGCACATCAGGAATAGAGACCAGCTTGCCGTACATGACACCCGGCGCCTCCTGGATACCGACATAGTTGCCCAACGACTTGGACATCTTCTTCACGCCATCCAGCCCTTCGAGCAACGGCATAGTCAGAATGCATTGAGCCTCCTGACCATAACCACGCTGCAGTTCACGCCCCATCAGCAGATTGAACTTCTGATCGGTACCGCCCAGCTCGACGTCCGCGCGCAAAGCGACCGAGTCGTAACCCTGAACCAGCGGATAGAGGAATTCGTGAATGGCGATTGGCTGATTGGTCGTGTAGCGCTTGTCGAAGTCATCGCGCTCGAGCATGCGTGCCACGGTGTATTGCGAAGTCAGACGTATGAAGTCAGCCGGCCCCATCTGATCCATCCAGGTGGAGTTGAACGCCACTTCGGTTTTGGCCGGATCAAGAATCTTGAAGACCTGAGTCTTGTAGGTCTCGGCATTCTCGAGAACCTGTTCACGAGTGAGCGGTGGACGTGTCGCGCTCTTGCCACTCGGATCACCGATCATCCCGGTGAAGTCACCAATAAGGAAGATCACCTGATGGCCCAGATCCTGGAACTGGCGCAGCTTATTAATAAGCACGGTGTGACCCAGGTGCAAATCCGGCGCGGTCGGATCGAAGCCTGCCTTAATACGTAGCGGCTGGCCACGTTTGAGCTTTTCGATCAGCTCGGACTCGACCAACAGTTCTTCTGCACCACGCTTGATCAGCGCTAGCTGCTCTTCAACCGACTTCATAACAGACCTGCAAGACTCGAATTCAAAGGGGACCAACCATACAAGATCGGGCGTCAAATACAAAGTTTTGCCCGGCGCACGGACGCCAATCCACGGACAGAGCGTCCGCAGGCTTGCTTCAGAGATGATTTGGTTATATTTTATACAGTTATTTCGTCTTCATCATGTCATTCATCTTTTCCAATTCATTTTTTCAAAGTCAAAATTACTTATGACCAAAGAATCGTCTAAAGCGCCACCGCTTTACCCGAAGACCCACCTGCTCGCAGCAAGCGGTATCGCCGCCCTTCTGAGCCTGGCGCTTCTGGTATTTCCTTCCAGTGATGTTGAAGCCAAAAAGACGACCCTGAGTCTCGAACTGGAAAGCCCTGTAGAACAACTGACACAAGATCAAGACGCCGCCGACGTCGTCCAAGCCACAAATGAGCCGGCAGCCTCCCCTTTCGCGCAGATCGAAAACAGCGCCGAAAACACTCAGGAAGCCGCCCAGGCCGCCCCCGCGCCAGTCGTCGAAGAAAAGAAGGCGCCAGGCCACAGGGAAGTGATCGTTGCCAAAGGCGACACCCTCTCGACATTGTTTGAGAAAGTCGGCCTTCCGGCCACTTCGGTGCATGAAGTGCTGGCCAGTGACAAGCAGGCCAAGCAGTTCAGCCAGCTCAAACATGGCCAGAAGCTCGAGTTCGAACTCGGCCCGAACGGCCAACTGACCAATTTGCACAGCAAAGTCAGCGACACGGAAAGCATCAGCCTGACCAAGAACGATAAGGGTTATACATTCAACCACATTACCGCCAAGCCCACTGTTCGCACCGCCTACGTACATGGCGTGATCAACAGTTCGCTGTCGCAATCCGCAGCCCGTGCCGGTTTGTCCCATAGCCTGACCATGGATATGGCCAGCGTGTTTGGCTATGACGTCGACTTCGCCCAGGATATTCGCCAAGGTGACGAGTTCGATGTGATCTATGAACAGAAAGTCGTCAACGGTAAAGCCGTCGGTAACGGTCCCATTCTTTCCGCGCGCTTCACCAACCGTGGCAAGACTTACACCGCTGTGCGCTACACCAACAAACAAGGCAACAGCAGCTACTACACGGCTGACGGCAACAGCATGCGCAAGGCGTTCATCCGTACTCCGGTAGACTTCGCCCGCATCAGCTCGAAATTCTCCATGGGCCGCAAGCACCCGATCCTGAACAAGATCCGCGCCCACAAGGGTGTCGATTACGCAGCACCGCGCGGCACACCGATCAAGGCTGCCGGCGACGGCCAGGTATTGTTGGCCGGTCGCCGCGGCGGTTACGGCAATACCGTGATTATCCAGCACGGCAGTACTTACCGTACGCTGTACGGCCACATGCAGGGCTTCGCCAAAGGCATCAAGACTGGCGGCAGCGTCAAGCAAGGTCAGGTGATCGGCTACATCGGCACCACCGGCCTCTCCACCGGCCCGCACCTGCACTACGAGTTCCAGGTCAATGGTGTGCACGTCGACCCGCTGGGTCAGAAGGTAGCGATGGCCGATCCGATCTCCAAAGCTGAACGCTCACGCTTCCTTGCGCAAAGCCAACCGCTGATGGCGCGCATGGACCAAGAGAAAGCCACCCTGTTGGCTTCGAGCAAACGCTAAGCCATGGCGCTCTATATAGGTGTGATGTCCGGGACCAGCCTTGATGGCCTGGACATTGCACTGATCGAGCAAGCCCCGGCGATCAAGCTGATCGCCACGTATTACATCCCCATGCCCGAATCCCTGCGCGCCGAGCTGCTTGGCTTGTGCGCCAGCGGTCCGGACGAGATTGCCCGCTCCGCCATTGCCCAGCAAAACTGGGTGAAACTGGCCTCACAGGGCATTCACACCCTCCTCGACCAACAAAACCTCAAGCCCGGCGACATTCGCGCGATTGGCAGCCACGGCCAGACCATTCGCCACGAACCGGCACGCGGGTTCACAGTGCAGATCGGCAACCCTGCGCTGCTCACCGAGCTGACTGGCATCACCGTGGTCAGCGATTTCCGCAGCCGCGACGTAGCCGCTGGCGGACAAGGCGCCCCATTGGTTCCAGCCTTTCACGAAGCCTTGTTTGAACAGCAGCCCGGTAACCGCGCGGTGCTGAACGTCGGCGGGTTCAGTAACCTCAGCCTGATCGAACCCGGCAAGCCTGTCGCGGGTTTTGACTGCGGTCCGGGGAACGTCCTGCTGGATGCCTGGATTCACCGGCAACGCGGCGACAACTTCGATCGCGATGGCCAATGGGCCGCCAGCGGCAAGGTTGAACCGGCTCTGTTGAATGAGCTGCTCAGTGATCCGTTCTTTGTAACTCAAGGCCCGAAGAGCACTGGCCGCGAAGTGTTCAATCTGCCATGGCTGATGCAGCATCTGTCACAGCTGCCAACCTTCGCAGCCGAAAACGTACAGGCCACACTGCTTGAGTTGACCGCCCTGACCATCGTCGAGTCATTGCAAAGCGCTCAATCGGATACCCAGGAGCTGCTGGTCTGCGGCGGCGGAGCACACAACGCCACGTTGATGAAACGGTTGGCCAGCCTGTTGCCGAACGCGAAAGTCAGCAGCACTGCCGCTTATGGTGTAGACCCGGACTGGGTTGAAGCCATGGCCTTTGCCTGGCTGGCTCATTGCTGCCTGGAAGGTATCGCGACCAACCGCCCAAGCGTCACCGGCGCCCGTGGCCTGCGAATTCTCGGCGCCATCTACCCCGCCTGAACCTTAACTCCAGACAGCAAAACGCCGCAGAGTCCTGAGACCCTGCGGCGCTTGTTGATGCGGTGAGTTGCGATCAGATCGAGAACGAAGAGCCGCAGCCACACGTGGTGGTGGCGTTCGGGTTTTTGATCACGAAACGCGAACCTTCCAGACCTTCCTGGTAATCCACCTCGGCACCTGCCAGGTACTGGAAGCTCATCGGATCGACCACCAGGCTGACGCCTTCGCGCTCGACAATGGTGTCGTCATCGGCCACTTCTTCATCGAAGGTGAAGCCGTACTGAAACCCTGAACAACCGCCGCCCGTAACGAATACGCGCAGCTTCAAGCGATCATTCCCCTCTTCATCGACCAGGCTCTTCACCTTGTGCGCAGCACCGTGGGTGAATTGCAAAGCCGTGGGGGTGAAGGATTCGACGCTCATGCTGACTATCTCCCGGCGTTACGCCGCCATAATGCGTGATGACGCGCATTATCCGCTTCTCCCAGAAAATCGGTCAACTATTGTTACGGTATATCAATCAACCCAATTGTCAGACCAGAATGCAAAAAGGCCCGTTCAACGGGCCTTTTTGCTGCGCGGGATAAAGCCTTACGGCAGCATGCCCGCATGGGAAAGGCCCAGGCGCTCATCCAGACCGAAGAGGATATTCAGGTTCTGCACAGCCTGACCCGACGCGCCTTTGACCAGATTGTCGATGACCGACAACACCACCACCAGATCACCATCCTGCGGACGATGCACGGCGATACGGCAAACGTTGGCACCTCGCACGCTGCGGGTTTCCGGATGGCTGCCGGCTGGCATTACGTCGACGAACGGTTCGTTGGCATAACGCTTTTCGAACAGAGCCTGCAGATCCACCGAGCGGTCCACGACAGTCGCGTAGAGCGTCGAGTGAATGCCGCGAATCATTGGCGTCAGGTGCGGAACGAACGTCAGGCCAACGTCCTTGCCCGCGGCACGACGCAGCCCCTGACGGATTTCCGGTAAGTGACGGTGACCTTTTACGGCGTAGGCCTTCATGCTTTCCGACGTCTCGGAGTACAGCGAACCTACGGAAGCGCCACGACCGGCACCACTGACACCGGATTTGCAGTCCGCAATCAAGCGTGTGGTATCGGCCAGACCGGCTTCGAGCAATGGCAGGAAACCCAATTGCGTCGCGGTCGGGTAGCAACCCGGTACAGCAATCAGGCGTGCCTGCTTGATCTGCTCGCGATTGACTTCCGGCAAGCCGTAGACCGCCTCATCCAGCAGTTCCGGCGCACCGTGCGGCTGGCCGTACCACTTGGCCCATTCATCGGCGTCTTGCAAACGGAAGTCTGCCGACAGGTCGATAACCTTGGTGCCGGCAGCCAGCAATTCACCCGCCAGGGCATGGGCGACACCGTGCGGCGTGGCGAAGAACACTACATCGCAAGCCCCGAGGGTCTTGATGTCCGGAACGCTGAACGCCAGGCCGTCGTAATGGCCTCGCAGGTTCGGGTACATGTCGGCCACGGCCAGGCCGGCCTCGGATCGGGAAGTGATCACCACCACTTCTGCCTGCGGATGCTGTGCCAACAGACGCAGCAGTTCGACACCGGTGTAACCCGTGCCGCCGACGATACCGACCTTGACCATAAACCTACCCTCAACGAACCCACTGGAAAGCCGTCGATAATAGGGGCCGCGCGGCCCTGCGACAACCGTCAAGGTGACGTGCGGGCGCTCTACCCCCTACTATCTTCACTACCGTGAACCTGGGAATAACCAAAAATGCTTTATCTGTGGCTCAAAGCGCTTCACATCATCAGCATGGTCTGCTGGTTTGCCGGCCTGTTTTACCTGCCGCGCCTGTTCGTCTATCACGCGCAAAGCGAAGACACCGTCAGCAAGGAACGCTTCAGCATCATGGAGCGCAAGCTGTACCGGGGTATCATGGGGCCAGCGATGATCGCCACCCTGGTCTTCGGTATCTGGCTGATCAGCCTCAACCCGAGCGCCTATTTCGGCCAGGGCGCGTGGATGCACGCCAAGCTGACCCTGGTGGTGATCCTGATCGGCTACCACCACATGTGCGGCGCACAGGTAAAACGTTTTGCCCGTGGCGAAAACACCCGCAGCCATGTCTTTTATCGCTGGTTCAATGAAGTGCCGGTTCTGATATTGCTGGCTATCGTAATTCTGGTCGTCGTCCGGCCGTTTTAAATCCAACAGGCACACTCACCCGGGGTACTACCAATGTCGCTGCCCGCTCTGCTCGAACAACGCTTGCGACTGCCGGTAGTGGCGGCGCCGATGTTCCTGATCTCCAACCCCGAGCTGGTGCTCGCCTGCTGCCGTAATGGCGTGGTGGGCAGTTTCCCTGCGCTGAATCAGCGTGAAAGCAGCGGTTTCAAGGCCTGGCTGGAAGAAATCGAAGCAGGGTTGGCGACACTGGAAAACCCTGCCCCTTACGCGGTGAACCTGATCGTTCACCACAGCAATCCGCGATTGCAGGCGGACCTGGCGATCTGCATCGAACACAAAGTACCGATCGTGATCACCAGCCTCGGCGCCGTGAAGGAAGTGGTCGATGCCGTGCACAGCTACGGTGGCCTGGTGTTTCACGACGTGACGACCCGTCGCCACGCAGAAAAAGCCGCCGAAGCCGGTGTCGACGGTTTGATTGCCGTTGCCGCGGGGGCCGGTGGTCACGCCGGGACCTGGAGCCCGTTCTCGCTTATCGCCGAGATCCGCCAGTTTTTCGACAAGACCCTGCTGCTGGCTGGCTGCCTGAACCATGGCCACGAGATTCTTGCTGCGCAATTGCTCGGTGCGGATCTGGCCTACTTCGGTACGCGATTTATCGGCACCACCGAAAGTCATGCGCCTGACGCCTACAAGGAGATGCTCCTGACTGCCAGAGCCGCGGACATCGTCCATACTCCAGCGGTGTCTGGGGTTCCGGCAAGCTTCATGCGTCAGAGCCTGGAGGCCGCCGGGTTCGACATGGCGGCGCTGCAAAGCAAGGGCGAGGTGGACTTCGGCTCCAAGCTCAAACCCTTGAACGATGAAGCCAAAGCCTGGAAAACCGTGTGGTCTGCGGGCCAGGGTGTCGGGGAAATCGAGGATCTGCCGAGTGTCGATCAACTGGTCGAACGTCTCGGCACCGAATACCGTAAGGCGCTGGAACTGGCGGCAGCACTGCCCAAGCGCTGGCCGCGCTGACAGGAAAGTTTGGCCTGCCCAACCCGGCCGGCCTTAAACTCCCCCTTGTTACACTTTCCATTACAACTCTCGCGACAAGGATGCCTCGGCCATGAGCGAAAACCGTTTCAAGATCGTCTTCGATGGTGCTTTGCTGCCCGGTGTTGATGCCACCACCGCCAAGCTCAATCTCGCCGAGCTGTTCAAAAGCGACGTCGCAGCTATTGAACGCCTGTTCAGTGGCCGGATGGTTGCGCTCAAACGCGACCTGTCACATGCCGATGCGCAAACTTATCTTCAGGCGCTGACGAAAACCGGCATCGATGCCCGAATCGAAGCCGAACCCTCGATCGAGCTGAACCTGTCCGACGTTCACACCAACCCATCGCCATCGGCAGAGCCTGAGTCCCCCTACGCTCCACCGCGCGCCACCGTCGGCGAAGCGCTGCCGGAGTTCGCCACACTCAAGGCATTCAGTTTCAGTGGCCGCATCGGCCGACTGCGCTTTCTGGCCTGGACAATGGCTCTGACGCTGGTGACGTTGGGCATTGGCTCGGTGTTGGCCATTTTCGGCTTCGGCCTCATCAGCACCAACTCGACTGCCGGCCTGATTGTCGCGGGTCTGCTGGCCGTTATTCTGATCGTGATACTCGCGTTCATCAGCATTCAGTTCAGTGTGCAGCGCCTGCACGATATCGGCTGGTCTGGCTGGCTCTGGCTGTTGAACCTTGTGCCGTTCGTGGGGGGCGCTTTCCCGTTCGTGATAATGATCGTGCCGGGTAACAACACTGCCAATCGATATGGCGCACCGCCGCCGCCCAACAGCAACGCAGTCAGGGTACTGGCTTCATTGTGGCTGGTGTTTATTGCGATCATGTTCGTTGGCGGGCTGACCGGAGGTCTCACGGCAATTCAGGATGAGTATGAAAGCGCCACTGATAGCGCCTATCAAAGTAGCTCTGTGACCACCGATGAAGTCGAAGCTGCGCCCGTCGAAGTCGACTCGGCAGCAGATTCAACCGACGATGCAGCCGAAGCGGCCCAGCCCCCTGTAGACTCTGCAAAAGAATGAACAGCGCTCCCCGCCCGTGACACCTGCGTCGCTGGCGCGGAGCTGTTGCGATGGAGAACTGCATGACCCGTTACGCTCTGATCACTGGCGCTTCCAGCGGCATCGGCCTGGCGATGGCCGAAGCGCTCGCCCGGCGCGGCCGCAGCCTGTTGCTGGTGGCCCGACAGCGTGATCAGCTGGAAAGTATTGCGATTGAACTGACTCAACGTTTCGGCGTGGAAGTGTTGTTTCGTGCCTGTGACCTGGGAGAACCGTTGCGCCTGTCCGGATTTCTGCTGGAGCTGGAGGAAGGTGAGCGGCAAATCGATCTGCTGGTCAACTGCGCCGGCATCGGTACCTGTGGCCCATTCCTGGCCCAGGACTGGATGACCGAGCAGGATCTGATCGAAGTGAACATCCTGGCCCTCACTCGCTTGTGTCATGCCATCGGTAACAGCATGGCCTTGCAGGGTGGCGGGCAGATTCTGAACGTCGCCTCGGTTGCGGCGTTCCATCCCGGCCCCTGGATGAGCACTTATTACGCCAGCAAGGCTTATGTGCTGAATTTTTCCGAAGGCTTGCGCGTCGAACTGAAAAAATGCGCGGTCAAGGTGTCAGTGCTCTGCCCCGGCCCGACCCGCACGGCGTTTTTTCGGACCGCGCAACTGAACACCGACAAGCTGGGCGAGAGCAAACTGCTGATGAGCCCAGAGGAAGTCGCGCTCTATACCGTGCGCGCCCTGGAGAAAAATCGCGCCATTATCATCCCCGGTCGCCTGAATCGCTGGTTCGCCTTCCTGCCACGGCTCGGCTCGCGCTGGCTGACCCGGACAATCGCGGGCATGGTCAATAAGGCGTACTGCCCGCGCTGACCAGCCTTCAAGGTAAAAAACTGGGCTCAGGCAGGGCCCATGCGTACACTCAAGCCAGCCAAACAACGGAGAAAACAGCTGTGGATACTCTGTTCACCAAGATCATCAACCGGGAAATCCCGGCGAAGATCATTTACGAGGACGACCAGGTACTGGCCTTCCACGACATCGCGCCACAGGCCCCAGTGCATTTCCTGGTGGTCCCGAAGAAACCGGTGCGCACCCTTAACGACCTCACCGAGGACGATAAGGCTCTGGCCGGGCATATTCTGTTCACCGCGCAGCGTCTGGCTCTGGAACTGGGCTGTGAAGAAGGTTTCCGGGTGGTCATGAACTGCAATGAATTGGGCGGGCAGACCGTTTATCACATTCATATGCACGTGCTGGGTCAGCGCCAGATGCACTGGCCTCCGGGCTGATTGCAAGCAGTACCGGTTTATGTGGCGAGGGCGCTTGCTCCCTCACCACAGATGACCCAGCGCAAACCCTCCCCGGCCGATTGGGTTAAACTGGCCGCCGAGATTCTTCCCGGAGGTCAGCATGACTACCCAACGTCACTACTCGCCAATTGACCGTCTTCTGCTGCAAGCCGATGCCGCGATGCGTACTTTGCTGCCCTTCAGTGGTCAGCCCTACCGTCCGTCGCCTGCCATCGTGCAGCCGGATGCGCAAATGAGCGACGAGGACACCCGGCACGTCGCCGGTTTGATGCGCATCAACCATACCGGCGAAGTCTGTGCCCAGGCGCTGTATCAAGGTCAAGCCCTGACCGCCAAGTTGCCGCAAGTGCGCGCTGCCATGGAACATGCCGCCGAAGAAGAAATCGATCATCTGGTCTGGTGCGAACAGCGCATCCACCAGTTGGGCAGCCACACCAGCATTCTCAATCCGCTGTTCTACGGAATGTCGTTCGGGATTGGCGCGGTGGCCGGGTTGATCAGCGACAAAGTCAGCCTGGGTTTCGTTGCCGCCACCGAGCATCAGGTTTGCAAACACCTGAACGAACACCTTGAACAACTGCCCGCCGAGGACGAAAAATCCCGGGCGATCCTTGAGCAGATGCGCATTGATGAAGAACATCACGCCGAAAGTGCGCTGGATGCTGGAGGGTTCCGCTTTCCTGCACCGGTGAAGTTCGGGATGAGTCTGCTGGCCAAGGTGATGACCAAGAGTACCTATCGGATCTGATAATTGAGTTGTTTGGTCGGGCCTCTTCGCGGACAACAGCAATAAAAAAGGCGACTACCTTGCGGTAGTCGCCTTTTTTTGTACTCGGAAATCTCAGCTCGGCATGTTGCGCGCGTAGAAGATTTCGAGCATTTCGTGTTTCACACGCTCAGTCACCTGGGCACGCTGCTCAGAAGACAGGTTGCTGGTGGCGTCGCCGAACAGGTAGTTATCCAGTTCGAAGTTCTTCAGCAGCATTTTGGTGTGGAACAAGTTTTCCTGATACACGTTCACGTCGGTCATCTGGTACGCGTCGCGAGTGTCTTCGGAGAGGTAGTTCTGGATCGAATTGATCTCGTGATCGATGAAGTGCTTCTTGCCTTCAACGTCACGGGTGAAGCCGCGCACGCGGTAATCCACAGTCACGATATCCGAATCGAACTGGTGAATCAGAAAGTTGAGCGCCTTGAGCGGTGAAATGACGCCACAGGTCGACACGTCGATGTCCACACGGAACGTCGCGATACCGTCCACCGGATGGATTTCCGGGTAGGTGTGCACCGTGATGTGGCTCTTGTCGAGGTGGGCCAGGATGATTTCGGGCAACGGGCCCGGAGACTCTTCAATCTGACTGTCGGTGGGGGTTACCGGCTCTTCAGAGATCAGAATCGTGACGCTGGCGCCCTGGGGTTCATAGTCCTGACTGGCAATGTTCAGGATATTGGCACCAATGATATCGACAACTTCTGTGAGGATCTGCGTCAGGCGCTTGGCGTTGTACTCTTTATTGATGTACTCGACGTAAGCCTGCTGGTCTTGCGGGGTTTCCGCGTAGCAGATGTCATAGATGTTGAAGCTCAAGGTCTTTGTCAGGTTATTGAACCCGTGGAGCTTGAGTTTGCTTTTCACCGTTAAAAACTCTCTATGTATTGCGGGCTGGCCGCGTGATCAAGCATGCCCGTCAGATGCGAACGACGCACCTGCGTAGGACGGTTAACACCTCTTCGCGATGGCGATTTTGGTTGTCTGTTCAGGCAAGCGACCTGTCGGGTGACCGATCACTGCCCTGAAAAAAGTGGCGCATTATGCAGACGTCAGCTATGGATCACCAGAGTCTGCACCGCTTTTATGATAGTTGAATGTCGATTCAACCGAGCTCGATAATCTCGTAGTCGTGGGTAATCGCCACGCCAGCCGCGCCGAGCATGATCGAGGCCGAGCAGTACTTCTCGGCCGACAGCTCGATGGCGCGCTTGACCTGGGCTTCTTTCAGCCCGCGGCCCTTGACCACGAAGTGCATGTGGATCTTGGTAAACACCTTCGGATCTTCGGTCGCACGCTCGGCTTCGAGGAAGGCTTCGCAGCTTTCGACGGCCTGACGCGACTTCTTGAGGATGCTGACCACATCGAAATTGCTGCAACCGCCAACACCCAGCAGGAGCATTTCCATCGGCCGGACACCCAGGTTACGACCGCCCGCATCGGGCGGACCGTCCATGACCACGACATGACCGCTGCCGGATTCACCGAGGAACATGGCTTCGCCTGCCCATTGGATGCGTGCCTTCATCGCCAAGACTCCACTGTATAAAAAAGGGTCGCCAGCTTAGCACAGGGCCCTTGATTGGCAGCGCTTCGCCTTCCTAGGACATAACCGTATGCGTCGTAGGTAAATTCTCGAATCTTGAAGGAATGTGTCTGTTAAGCTGACGCCAATTCACTGGCGCTTAGCCAGCTTTGTAGCGAACAAAAAACTCAGGCTTCACCAGCCCCCCTACAAAAAACAAACACACCGTGCAGTCTTTTCGGGATACAACCATGGTTGCTATTACCCCCATATCCAAAATCAAGAACCTCGACAAACTGTTAATGCACTGCCAGCGCCGTCGCTATGCCGCCAAGAGCAACATCATTTGTGCCGGCGACCGCTCGGACACGTTGTTCTTCATCATCAAGGGTTCGGTGACCATCCTGATCGAGGATGACGACGGCCGTGAAATGATCATTGCCTACCTCAACTCCGGCGACTTCTTCGGCGAATTGGGTCTGTTTGAGCAAGCCGGGCTGGAACAGGAACGCAGTGCCTGGGTGCGCGCCAAAGTCGAGTGCGAAGTCGCGGAAATCAGCTACGCGAAATTCCGCGAGTTGTCTCAACAGGATCCAGACATTCTTTACGTGCTCAGCGGACAAATCGCACAACGCCTGCGCAATACCACTCGCAAGGTCGGCGACCTGGCGTTCTTCGACGTAACCGGCCGCGTGGCGCGCTGCCTGCTGGAGCTGTGCAAGCAGCCAGACGCCATGACCCACCCGGATGGCATGCAGATCAAGGTGACCCGCCAGGAGATCGGCCGGATTGTCGGTTGTTCCCGTGAGATGGTCGGACGCGTGCTCAAGGATCTGGAAGAACGCAACCTGGTCGACGTCAAAGGCAAGACCATGGTGGTCTTCGGTACGCGCTAGGCTCTGAAAACGGAAGCCTGGAACACTTAAGCCCCGAGCACTTCTGCCAGCATTTGGCGATACAACGCATCGAGCTGTTCCAGTGCATCAGGAGCGGCAAATTTTTCATGCAGGGCAATGTGGCTTTCTGCGCGAACCCGCTGCTCCAGACCGCAGGCTTCGTTGAAACGATTGACCGCCGCGACCATTGACTCTCGCTCGTTATCGATCAGCATCGCCCCGTGCACCAGCCCGACCGGACGCTGACCGCCCTTGCTCTGCCGCCAGCGCTGAGCGGTACCGACCATCTTGCGACCATCGAGGTTGACGTTGAAACGGCCGTCGCAGAACGCGCCCTCAATTTCGCCCAGGGACGACACACCGCCCATCTCGTCAAGCAGCTGGCAAATCGGGTCACAGAGTCGCCGATAGGCGGTTTCGATCCGGTTCTGGTCACCCTCGCTACGCGGTGGCGCGTAGACCAGCGCGATGTTGAGGGTCGATGCCGATTGCGGCACCGGCTCGCCGCCAGTTTCGCGCAGCAGTACCGGCCAACCGGCAGCGGCTGATATCTCACTCGCCGCCTCGAAACCCGGCAAGCGATTCAAGCGGCGCGGCATGACCAATGCCCGATCTGTGGGTTGCCAGAACAGCAAGCCGAACTCCGAATCACCGGCGCACACATGGGCCAATAGGTCCTGTTCGGCGAGCAGGCCGGCTTCGATGGTCAGAGAGGTTGGCTGGGACATGGATGACTCCGTAAGACATGAAGTCTTTGGGGTGCTTGATGACCTCTTCGCGGGCAAACCCGCTCCCACAGGGGATCGGGTTGCCTGCGAAAATGTGTTCAGTCGAGCGTAGAGCCGCTCACTGGAACACCGCGCTCAGGAAAGAACAGGCGCTGCAGTTCAGTACCCGGGCTTTCGGCGCGCATGAACGCTTCGCCGACCAGGAACGCATACACGTCGCTGATTTCCATCAGCTCGACATCGGCGCGGTTAAGAATGCCACTCTCGGTGACCACCAGACGATTGCGCGGAATACGCGGCAACAGGTCGAGGGTGGTTTCCAGGCTGACCTCGAAGGTGTGCAGGTTGCGGTTGTTCACGCCCACCAGCGGCGTGTCGAGGGTTTTCAAGGCCCGCTCCAGCTCGTCGCCATCGTGGACTTCCACCAGCACATCGAGACCGACACTTTTGGCCACGGCCGCCAGCTCGGCCATTTTCACGTCATCCAGTGCGGAGACGATCAACAGCACGCAATCAGCGCCCAGGGCGCGGGACTCGATGATCTGGTACGGATCGATCATGAAGTCTTTACGGATCACCGGCAGTTTGCACGCCGCCCGGGCTTGTTGCAGATACGCATCCGCACCCTGGAAATAATCGATGTCGGTGAGCACCGACAGGCAAGTAGCCCCGCCCTTCTCGTAACTCCTGGCAATGTCCGCAGGCACGAAGTTCTCGCGAATCACACCCTTGCTTGGCGAAGCTTTCTTGATTTCAGCAATCACCGCCGGCTGTTTCTTCTTGGCCTGATCGATCAATGCCTTGGCGAAACCACGGGGTGCATCGGCCGCCTTGGCCAGGTTTTCCAGCTCTGCCAGGCTCACACGAGCGCTACGCTCGGCGACTTCCTGGACTTTGCGGGCCAGAATTTTTTCCAGAACCGTCGGTACACTCATCCCTCATTCTCCACTTTGAATACCGCGGTAAATGCACCCAACTCCTCAAGTTTTTCCCGAGCGAGGCCTGTGTGCAGCGCATCGTGCGCCAGGGCAACGCCTTCTTTCAAACTGCTGGCATGGTCGGCGGCGTACAGCGCGGCGCCGGCATTGAGCACGATCATCTCGGCGGCTTTCTGACCGTTCTCGGTCTTGCGCTTGCCCAAGGCATCGCGAATCAGTTCCAGGGAAGCCGCCGGGCTTTCCACCGACAGACCGTGCAGGCTCTGGCTCTTCATGCCGAGGTCTTCGGGCTCGACCCAATACTCGGTGATCTGGTCATTCTTCAACTCCGCGACAAAGGTCGGTGCCGCCAGGCTGAACTCGTCCAGGCCATCCTTGGAGTGCACCACCAGCACGTGTTTACTGCCCAAGCGCTGCAAGACTTCGGCCAATGGTCGGCACAACGCCTGACTGAATACACCCACCACCTGATGTTTCACGCCGGCCGGATTCGTAAGCGGGCCGAGCATGTTGAACAAGGTGCGCAAGCCCAGCTCGCGGCGCGGGCCGGCGGCGTGCTTCATAGCGCTGTGATGGGTCTGGGCAAACATGAAACCGATACCGACGTTGTCGATGCAGCGTGCAACCTGAACCGGGGTCAGGTTCAGGTAGATACCCGCTGCTTCCAGCAAATCGGCGCTGCCGCTTTTGCCCGACACTGCACGGTTACCGTGCTTGGCCACGGTGCAACCAGCCGCTGCGACCACGAATGAGGAAGCAGTCGAGACGTTGAAGATATTGGCCCCGTCGCCGCCGGTGCCGACCACATCGACCACGCCGTCGAGGGTGTTGAGTTCGACCTTGTCCGCCAACTCGCGCATCGCCGTCACGGCGCCGACGATCTCGTCGATGCTTTCGCTCTTCATGCGCATGGCCATCATGAACGCGCCGATCTGCGCATCCGTGCATTGCCCAGTCATGATTTCGCGCATGACATCACGCATTTCATCGGTACTGAGGTCGAGGTGGCCGACGATACGGCTCAGGGCTGTCTTGATATCCATGGAAAGTCCTTAGCGCGTGCCGCCAGTTTGTTTGAGGAAGTTGGCGAACAGCTCGTGCCCCTGTTCGGTGAGGATAGACTCGGGGTGGAATTGCACACCCTCGATGTTCAGCGTCTTGTGACGCAGGCCCATGATCTCATCCACCGAGCCGTCTTCGAGCTGGGTCCAGGCAGTCAGCTCCAGGCAATCGGGCAGGGTTTCGCGCTTGACGATCAGCGAATGGTAGCGGGTGACCGTCAACGGGCGATTCAGACCTTCGAATACGCCCTTGTCCTCGTGAAATACCGGGCTGGTCTTTCCGTGCATGACCTGACGGGCACGGACCACATCGCCGCCAAACGCCTGGCCGATGGATTGGTGACCCAGGCAAACGCCGAGAATCGGCAGCTTGCCGGCGAAGTATTTGATCGCTTCGATGGAAATACCGGCTTCGGTCGGGGTGCAAGGACCGGGAGACACGACGATGCGCTCAGGCTTGAGGGCTTCGATTTCGGCAATGGTGAGTTCATCGTTGCGCACGACTTTGACCTCGGAGCCTAGCTCGCCGAGGTATTGCACAACGTTGTAAGTAAAAGAGTCGTAGTTATCGATCATCAGCAACATGGCGTTAAGAACCTCTTGAATTCACTGACTTTTAATACGGCCTTCGAATGATTTACCCGCAGTGCGCTGCGCTTTGACGGGTGCTGGAGTGGCGCCAGCAAAGCGGCATTTCGTACAGGTAAAGAAGGCAAAGCGGTACAGGTCCGGCCAGGCCGGCAGAAAAGATTCAGGCGCGCCAACGCCAACGGGCGTGTGCCTTGATGACTTGATCCAGGAGTTTGCTGACGATCAACACGGGAAAGGTCTCATTCATACGTCTGGGCACAGTAACGTAGCTGGGCAGAGCGTGCAATATGGCCGGAGCGACAGCTCGCGAAACAATCGAAGGGTTAGCGACAGATGGCAAAAGGCTGGAAGTTCTTTGGCGGTGTCGAGAGCGGCCGAAGCACAAGATCAAAAGATTAAAAGGGGAATGACAGGCATAAAAAAACGCGGCGCCCTCGCAGGCGCCGCGTTTTCTATGTGGATCAGTTTTCCGGGGTTTGTTCGGCCAGGGCCACGGCGCGGAACATCGCGCGACGCTTGTTCAGGGTCTCTTCCCATTCCAGCGCCGGTACCGAGTCGGCGACGATGCCGCCACCGGCCTGCACATGCAGTTCACCGTTCTTGATCACGGCGGTGCGAATCGCAATCGCGGTGTCCATGTTGCCGTTCCAGGCGAAGTAACCGACTGCGCCGCCGTAGACACCCCGCTTGACCGGCTCCAGTTCGTCGATGATTTCCATCGCGCGAATCTTCGGTGCGCCGGACAAGGTGCCGGCCGGCAGGATCGCCCGTAGTGCGTCCATCGCTGTCAGCCCGGCCTTCAATTGGCCGGTGACGTTGGACACGATGTGCATCACGTTGGAATAACGCTCGATGACCATCTTCTCGGTGAGCTTCACCGAACCGATTTCCGAGACGCGCCCAGTATCGTTGCGGCCCAGATCGATCAGCATCAAGTGCTCGGCGATTTCCTTGTCGTCCGACAGCAGGTCTTTTTCCAGCGCCAGGTCCGCCTCTTCGTTGGCCCCGCGTGGGCGAGTGCCGGCAATCGGGCGCACGGTGATCAGGTTGTCTTCGACCCGCACCAGCACTTCCGGCGAACTGCCGACGACGTGGAAGTCGCCGAAGTTGAAGAAGTACATATACGGCGTCGGGTTGAAGCAACGCAGCGCCCGGTACAGATCGATAGGCGCAGCCTTGAAGTCGATCGACATGCGCTGGGACGGCACGACCTGCATGCAGTCACCGGCCAGGATGTATTCCTTGATGGTGTCGACGGCTTTCTCGTAATCGTCCTGGGTGAAACTCGAACGGAACACCGGATCGGCCGATTGCTGCTTGCTGAAATCCAGGCCACGGCGTGGCGTGATCGGCTGACGGAGTTGTTCCAGCAGCGCTTGCAGGCGCGCCTGACCTTGTTCGAAAGCATCTTCCTGCGACGGATCGGCCAGGACAATCGCGTGCATCTTGCCGGCGAGGTTGTCGAACACCACCACTGCATCGGAGACCATCAGCAGAATGTCCGGCACGCCCAGTGGATCCGGATTCGGGCATTTGCCCAGACGCTTCTCCACATAACGCACACAGTCGTAACCGAAGTAACCCACCAGACCGCCGTTGAAACGCGGCAGACCGGCGATGGTCGGCACGTTATAGCGCGCCTTGAAGGCTTCGACGAAGGCCAGTGGGTCTTCAACGTCGTGGCTTTCGATCTCGACGCCATCGTGGGTCACGCTGACGTGGTGGTCGTGAACCCGCAATACGGTGCGGCACGGCAGGCCGATGATCGAGTAGCGGCCCCACTTCTCGCCGCCCTGCACCGACTCCAGCAGATAGGAGTTCGGCTCGTCGGCCAGTTTCAGGTAGATCGACAGCGGCGTGTCGAAGTCGGCCAGGGTTTCGCAGGCAAGCGGGATGCGGTTGTAGCCGGCAGCGGCCAAACGCAGGAATTCTTCGCGGATCATGGAGTAGCCTCGTGGCTTGAGGGTCTAACGGTCAGGTATGCAAACGCGCCGGATAGCCGGCCAGGAACAAGTCAGGCGCGCCAACGCCAGCGGGCCAGGGCCTTGATGACTTTCATCCAGAGTTTGCGAGTGACCACCACGATGGCGTTTCCAGCAGGGGGTTGAACAGCGTCGGGCAACGTTATCTCAGCGGCCGGATCCAGGCAACCGGGAATTAGTTTGCGCAGATCATCGATCACCAGCGCCGGCGACTCTTCGGCAATCGGCCGGCCATGGTTATAGCCGTAACTGAGCCCCACGCATTTGACCCCCGCCGCTTTCGCCGCCAGCACATCGCTACGCGAGTCGCCGACGAACAATGATTGCGACGCCGGAATGTTGGCCATTTTCATCACAAAAAACAGCGCAGCCGGATCAGGTTTCTGTTGTGGCAGGGTGTCGCCACCGATGATCCATTTGAAGTAACGGCCGATCTTCATCTGATCCAGCAACGGCGCGACGAAGCGCTCCGGCTTGTTGGTGATCAGCGCCATCGCCACGCCCTGCTTGTGCAGCCATTTCAGGGTGTCGCGCACACCGGGATAGACCACGGTCAGCTCATGCCCCTCACCGTAGGCTTCCATGAAAATCTGCAGTGCACCTTCGGCTTCGCCGTCATCGACCGACGAATGATCGATGCCGCCGGCCAGTGCACGGCGCACCAGCACCGGCGCGCCGTTGCCGACCCACTCACGCACCGGTTCGATGCCGACCGGGTCACGCCCGAGTTTGAGCAGCATGTTATCCACAGCCGCTGCGAGGTCAGGGACCGAATCGACCAGCGTGCCATCCAGATCGAACATCACCAGCCGCGGCAGACGCCCCGGGAACAGCTGCTCAAAACCGCTCATGGGCGAGCCAGCGCCAGTTCGGAGCGCATTTTTTCAATCACTTCCTGGTAGTTCGGCGCATTGAAGATCGCCGAGCCGGCCACGAAAGTGTCGGCACCGGCAGCGGCGATTTCGCGAATGTTGTTCACGTTCACCCCGCCGTCGATTTCCAGGCGAATGTCACGCCCGGAAGCATCGATCAGCGCCCGAGCCTCACGCAGCTTGTCGAGGGTGGCTGGAATGAACTTCTGCCCGCCGAAGCCCGGGTTGACGCTCATCAGCAGGATCATGTCGACCTTGTCCATCACGTACTTGAGCACGTCCAGCGGGGTCGCCGGGTTGAACACCAGGCCCGCCTTGCAGCCGCCTTCGCGGATCAGTTGCAGGGAACGGTCGACGTGCAGCGTGGCTTCCGGGTGGAAGGTGATGTAGGTCGCACCGGCTTCGATGAAGTCACCGACGATGCGGTCCACCGGGCTAACCATCAGGTGCGCGTCGATCGGCGCGGTCACGCCGTACTTGCGCAGCGCGGAGCAGACCATCGGGCCGATGGTCAGGTTCGGCACGTAGTGGTTGTCCATGACATCGAAGTGCACGAAGTCGGCGCCGGCGGCCAGGACGTTGTCCACTTCCTCGCCCAGGCGGGCGAAGTCGGCGGAGAGAATCGACGGAGCAATAACGAAGGGCTGCATGACGCACCTTTTCTGAGCAGAATCACGATGGCGCGCATTGTATACCTCATGCTTTGACGCGCGCACCGTGCTGCGATGATTGGGGCAAGTCCTAATAGGCCGCTCGGTAAATCTTCTCGATATCGGTGGCGCTCAACTTGCGCGGATTGTTGCGCATCAGGCGTTCGGTGCCGGCGGCTTCCACGGCCATGGCCGGGATCGCCTCCTCGGGTACCCCGAAACTGCGCAGACCTCGCGGGATCTCCACGGCGGCGCACAGCTCGGTCATCGCCTCCACGGCTTTGTCCGCCGCCTCACTGGCGCTCAGATGAGCGGTCTTCACCCCCATGGCTTCGGCAATATCCTGCATGCGTTCCACACAGGCCATCTTGTTCCAGGTCATGACATACGGCAGCAGCAAGGCATTGCTGACACCATGGGCAATGTTGAAACGCCCACCCAGCGGATACGCCAGCGCATGCACCGCACCGACCCCGGCATTTCCGAACGCCATGCCGGCCATCAGGCTGGCAGTGGCCATGTCTTCGCGGGCTTGCAGGTGGGCGGGATTGGCGTAAGCCTTGGGCAGCGCCTTGGTAATCAGTTTGATCGCGCCAATGGCCAAGGCATCGGTGATGGGCGAGGCGTTGAGCGACAGGTAGGACTCGATGGCGTGCACCAGCGCATCGACGCCACTGGCGGCGGTGACACTGCGCGGGCAGGTCAGGGTCATTTGCGGGCTGACCAGCGCCACGTCCGGCAACAGGTAATCGCTGATGATGCCCATCTTCAGCTGCGCGACCTTGTCGGAGAGGATGGCCACGTTGGTCACTTCCGAACCGGTGCCAGCGGTGGTCGGGATGGCGATCAGCGGCGGGCCTTTGCGCGGCACCTGATCGATGCCGAACAAATCCTCCAGCGCACCGTGATAACCGGCATAGGCGGCAACACTCTTGGCGATATCGATGGCACTGCCGCCGCCGAGGCCGATCAGCCCGTCATGCCCACCCTCACGGTAAACCCGCATGCAATCTTCGACGATGGCGATTTCCGGGTCCGGCAACACCCGGTCGAAAATCTCATAACTGCGCTCGCCCAGCTGCGCCAGCGCCAGCTCCACCGTGCCGGACTTGACCAGCGCGGCATCGGTGACGATCAGCGGGTTGTCGATGTCCAGACGTGTGAGCTCGGCCGCCAGTTGCTCGATGGCACCTGCGCCGGTGATCAGTTTGTGAGCGATTTTGAAAGAGGAAAGACTCATGTGCGCAGCCTCTTATAGATAGGGGAGCTGGGCACAATAGTAGCTGGGGATTGGGGTTTGTCTGCTATTAAGTTGGTGAATGATCGAGGTGCTTCTGTCGATCGTTCCCACGCTCGCGCGGGAACGATCACAGTTGGCGTCAGGCTTGGGCGGTACGCAGTTTTTCGCTGCGCCCACGCAGCCATTCCAGGGTCAGCAACAGGATCACCGAGAATGCGATCAGCAGCGTCGCGGCAGCGGCGATTGTCGGGCTGAGGTTTTCGCGGATGCCGCTGAACATCTGTCGAGGCAAGGTCGCTTGTTCGGGACCGGCGAGGAACAGCGTCACCACCACTTCATCGAACGAGGTAGCGAAGGCAAACAGCGCACCGGAAATCACCCCCGGCGCAATCAACGGCAAGGTCACCCGGCGGAACGTCGTCAGCGGCGAAGCTCCCAGGCTGGCCGCGGCCCGCACCAGGTTCTGGTTGAACCCCTGCAAGGTCGCCGATACCGTGATGATCACGAACGGCACGCCCAGCACGGCGTGCACCACGATCAACGAGGTATAGCTGTTGCCGAACCCCAGTGGCGCGAAGGTCAGGTAACTGGCCACACCAATGATCACCACCGGCACCACCATCGGCGAAATCACCAGCGCCATCACCAGCGCCTTGCCCGGGAAGTCGCCACGGGTCAGGCCGATCGCCGCCAGCGTACCGAAGATCATCGCCAGCACGGTCGCTGCCGGAGCCACGATCATGCTGTTCTTCAACGAACGCATCCATTCCGCCGAGGCAAAGAAGTCCTGATACCAGTGCAGCGAGAAGCCTTGCAGCGGGTAGACCAGAAAACTCCCCGAGTTGAACGACAGCGGAATGATCACCAGCACCGGCAAGATCAGGAACAACAAAATCAAGCCGCAGAGAATCCGCAAGCTGTAGAACCACACCCGTTCGATGGGCGACATATAAGGACTCAGCATTTCACTCTCCCCTTAGCTCAGGCGCAGGCGACTGGCGCCCACCAGCCAGCTGTAAATCAGATAAAGCACCACGGTCGCCAGCAGCAACAGTCCACCGAGCGCGGTCGCCATACCCCAGTTGATGCTGGTGTTGGTGTAGAAGGCGACGAAGTAACTGACCATCTGATCGTTCGGGCTGCCCAGCAACGCCGGGGTGATGTAGTAGCCGATGGCGAGGATGAACACCAACAGGCAACCGGCGCCAACACCGGCATAGGTCTGCGGGAAGTACACCCGCCAGAAACTGGCGAACGGGTGGCAGCCCAGGGAAATCGCCGCACGCATGTAAGTCGGCGAGATACCTTTCATCACGCTGTAGATCGGCAGAATCATGAACGGCAGCAGGATATGCACCATCGAGATGTAGACCCCGGTGCGGTTGAACACCAGCTCCAGCGGCTTATCGATGACGCCCATGGCCATCAGGCCGCTGTTGATCAAGCCGCCCGATTGCAGCAACACGATCCACGCCGCGACCCGCACCAGAATCGAGGTCCAGAACGGCAACAGCACCAGAATCATCAGCAGGTTGCTTTGGCGCGAGGGCAGGTTCGCCAGCAGGTAGGCCAGCGGATAAGCAAGCACCAGGCAGATCATGGTGATGATCAGGCCCATCCAGAACGTACGGGCAAAGATGTCGAGGTAGATCGCCTGATCGGGAGTGGCCCGGGCCAGTTCGCCTAGGTCGTCGATACGGTGATCGACGGCGGCCAGCAGGTAATAAGGCGTCACACCACTGGTGTTGCGGCGCACCACCTGCCAATAGGCAGGATCGCCCCAGCGTTCGTCGAGTCCTTCCAGCGCTTCTTTATAAGAAGCAGGCTCCGTGGCGAACGGCAAGGCGCGCGCGGTTTTGGTCAGCAGGCTGCGGTAGCCGGCCAACTCCATGTTCAAGCGCTTGGACAAATCACCCAAGGTCTGATTCTTGCGGGCTTCGGCGAGGTCTTCACTGGCGGCCTTGTACACAGGCTCTGCCGGCAGGCCTCGGCCATCCCAACTGGCGATGGCTGCCACGGTGCGTGGCATCACGCCGACCACTTCCGGGTTACCGACGCTTTTGTAGAGCAGCGCCACGATCGGCACCAGGAACACCAGCAACAGAAACAGCACCAACGGCGCGATCAAGGCTTGTGCTTTCCAGCGGTTGATTCGCTCGGCGTGCTTTAGCCGCTGCTTCAAGGTGGGGTCGGTGCCCGCGTTCACGGGAACGGCGATAGCCATGGCGTACTCCGGAAATCTTTGATCAATCGATAAGGGGGAGCGAAATTGTGGCGAGGGGGCTTGCCCCCGTTCGGCTGCGAAGCAGCCGTGAAACCATTGCATCCGGTGTACCTGATACATCGCGGTTGCAGGTTTTAGGGCCGCTTCGCGACCCAACGGGGGCAAGCCCCCTCACCACAACGGCTCGCCCTCACAAGAGGGCTAGCCCTCTGGTTACTTCGCTGCCCAGGAATTGAAGCGCTGTTCCAGTTGCTCGCCGTTATCAGCCCAGAAGCTGACGTCGATCTGCACCTGGTTGGCGATGTTTTCCGGGGTGGTCGGCATGTCTTTCAGGACATCCTTGGACAGCAATGGCACTGCCTGGGTGTTGGCCGGGCCGTAGGCGATGTTTTCCGAGTAGGTCTTCTGCTGTTGCGGCTGTACCGAGAAGGCGATGAATTTCTTCGCAGCTTCGGCACGGGTCTTGTCCAGACCTTTTGGAATGGCCCATGCGTCGAAGTCGTAGATGCCGCCGTTCCACACCACTTTCAGGTTGCTTTCTTTTTGTACCGCGGCGATCCGGCCGTTGTAGGCCGAGCTCATGACCACGTCACCGGAGGCGAGGTATTGCGGCGGTTGTGCGCCGGCTTCCCACCACTGGATGCTTGGCTTGAGCTCATCGAGTTTCTTGAACGCGCGGTCCTGGCCATCTTTGCCGGCCAGCACTTTGTAAACGTCTTTCGGCGCAACGCCGTCAGCCATCAGTGCGAATTCCAGGGTGTACTTGGCGCCTTTGCGCAGGCCGCGCTTGCCCGGGAATTTCTTGGTATCCCAGAAATCAGCCCAACTGGTCGGAGCGGTTTTCAGCTTGTCGGCGTTGTAGGCCAGCACGGTCGACCACACGAAGAAGCCCACGCCGCAAGGCTGGATAGCGCCTTTGACGTAGTCTTCAGACTTGCCGAACAGCTTCGGATCAAGCTGCTCGAACATGTCTTCGTCGCAACCACGGGACAGTTCCGGCGATTCAACTTCCACCAGGTCCCAGGACACGCTCTTGGTGTCGACCATGGCTTTGACCTTGGCCATTTCGCCGTTGTATTCGCCAGCGACGATTTTGCCGTGGCCCGCCGCTTCCCATGGTGCGTAGAAGGCTTTGACCTGCGCCGCCTTGTTCGCCCCGCCAAAGGACACCACGGTCAGGTCCGGGCCAGCCGCCATCGCGTGCGCCGCGCCGATCATGCCGACGACCAGTGCGGTGAATTTCAGGGATCTCAACATTTATTGTTCTCTCCACGTGCAGGGTTGGTGTTGGTGAAGCAGGGGGCGATCAATGCGCCTCTAGAAGTGGGTCGAGCGCGCGAACGTGTTCGACCTGCCAGCCAAGCGGTACCACGTCGCCGACAGCCAGCGCAGGATCGAGCTCGGCAATCGGTTGTTTCACGAAAAAGTCGGTCTTGCCGCAGACTTCCAGGCGAACCCGGACGTGGTCGCCCAGATAGATGAATTCCGCCACCCTTCCCGAGAAGCGGTTGACACAGGACTCGCTCGAGCCATTGAGGCTCACGCGCTCCGGACGAATCGACAGTGTGACGGGTTCGCCGGTCTTGCCGACGTTGACCGCCAGTGCTTCAACCTTTTCACCACGACCGAGCTCGACCACGCAGCGATCACCGGTATGGCTGTGCAAGCGGCCGTTGAGGCGGTTGTTCTCGCCGATGAAGTTGGCGACGAAAGTATTTTTCGGCTCTTCGTAGAGCGTGCGCGGTGGCGCGATCTGCTGGATCTCGCCCTGGTGGAACACGGCGACGCGGTCGGACATGGTCAGGGCTTCGCCCTGGTCGTGGGTCACGTAGACCACGGTCACGCCGAGGCGCTGGTGCAGGTGTTTGATTTCCATCTGCATGTGTTCGCGCAGTTGTTTGTCCAGTGCGCCGAGCGGTTCATCCATCAACACCAATTGCGGTTCGAACACCAGGGCGCGAGCCAGGGCCACACGCTGCTGCTGACCGCCGGACAGTTGCGCCGGATATCGCTGGGCGAAAGTATCGAGCTGAACCATGCTCAGCACACGCTTGACCCGGTCACTGACGTCGCTCTTGTTCAAGCCGCGCACGGTCAGCGGGAACGCCAGGTTCTCGGACACGGTCATGTGCGGAAACAACGCGTAGTTCTGGAACACCATGCCGATGTCGCGCTTGTGCGGTGGCACGTTGTTGATGGAACGCCCGGCCAGTTGAATCTCCCCGGCGGTCGGCGTTTCGAAGCCGGCGAGCATCATCAGACTGGTGGTCTTGCCGGAACCGGACGGCCCGAGCAAGGTCAGGAATTCGCCTTTGCGAATTTCCAGGTTGAGGTCTTTGACAATCAGGTTCTCGCCGTCGTAGCTCTTTTGCACTCCACGAAAGCTGACCAGAATATCGCTGGCCCCTGCGCTTGAATCAACCTGGCTCATACCCACACCTTTGTTATTGATGACTGCTGTGGACTAAGCCTAGTGGACGCTGGGAGCCGCGCAAATCGGGGTGCAGGAGAGAATCGCCTCAGCCGGATGGAAGGTTGGGGGTAGGGATTGCCCTACAAGGATGGCGGGGATGGATATGTCGATTATTGATGGCGACGGGCGGTGAGCTGCAAGCCACAGGAACCGGTAAAAGCGGCTTTGCGGGCATGTCGTAATTGGACATGCACGCTCGCACAGGTATTTGCAGTGAATCAGCGGGTCGTGTGGATCACAGGAGTTTGTGTTCCATCGCGTACTTCACCAGTTCAGCCAGGGAGGTGATGTTGAGTTTCTGCATCAGCCGCGCCTTGTGGGTACTAATGGTTTTACTGCTCAAGGCCAATTGCTGGGCGATGTCGTTGACGTTGGCGCCCTGGGCCAGGCGTTCGAATACCGAGAATTCACGCTCCGACAGCAACGAGTGCAACGGCCGCGCATCGGTCAGGCCAACCTCGAAAACCATGCGGTCGGCCAGGTCCGGATCGATGTAGCGCCCGCCCGCCGCGACCTTGCGAATCGCCGTCAGCAACAATGCCGGATCGCTGTCCTTGGTCGCGTAACCCGCAGCGCCGACCTTCAACGCCCGAGCGGCCATCTGCGCTTCGTCGTGCATCGACAGCACCAGAATCGCCGGCGGATTGCTCATGGCGCGAATCCGCGGGATCGCTTCCAGGCCGTTGACCCCAGGCATGGAGATGTCCAGCAACACCACTTCGCAGGGAACATGGCGCAAGGTATCGAGCAACTGCTCGCCATTGCTCGCCTCCCCGACCACCAGCAAGTCCTTGGCCAGGCCGATCAATTGCTTGATGCCTTCGCGAACGATGGTGTGGTCTTCGGCTACCAATACACGGATCACGTTCTTCTCCATTCTTCTTATGTCAGAACCAAGATCTATCGCGGGCTTGCCTGCAAAGGCGCCAGCTCAAACAACACAAAACCATCAGGCTTCATCCAGCGGCACTCGCACCGTCAGGGTCGTGCCCTCCCCCGGCTCACTCTCAAGCGACAATTGCCCGCCCATGATCAACACCCGCTCACGCATGCCGACCACGCCGAAGGATGTCGGCCTGCCAGGCGCGGCGACAAATCCTACGCCATCATCGCTGACGGTCAGACAAAGTTCATCGCCCTCAAGGGCCAGCGTCAGTTCAACAGTATGCGCCTGGGCGTGGCGCATGACATTGGTCAGCGCTTCCTGAAGGATCCGGAACAGCCCGATGGCCTTGGCATCGCTGAGCACCGGCAAGTTATCCGGCACTTGTACCAGACACGGAATATGCGTGCGCGCCTCGAACCGTCGGGCCTGCCACTCGATGGCCGAGGCGATCCCGGCATCGAGAATCGGTGGCCGCAGCGCCGTGGCCACATCACGCACCAGTTGAAACAGCTGCGCGATCAAACGTTTCATGCTGTTCAAGCGCTCGTGCAGGCCAGGGTCGAGCTGCGCATAAGCCAGTTCGCACATGGACGTTTCCAGCTTCAACACAGTCAACATCTGCCCCAGCTCGTCGTGAACCTCCCGGGCAATCCGCGCCTTCTCCTCTTCCCGCACGCTCTCCAGGTGCGCAGACAACTCGCGCAACTGCTCACGGGAGCTGGCCAGCTCCAGCTCGATGCGCTTGCTCTCGGTGATGTCCCAGACGATCCCGTCCCAGACATAGGCGCCGTCTTCCAGTCGGCGGGTAATGGCCTTGATCTCGGCCCAGCGCTGTTCGCCCTGACGGGTCAGAATCCGTCCCTGCCACGACCAGTCGCTATCGGTGTCCAGTGCATGGTCCTGAGTCTGGTGATAACTGGCCTTGTCATCCGGATGCACCAGGCTGCGCAGGCCCTTGTCCCGTTGGGCCAGGGTGGCCGGCGAGTACCCCACCAGGCTCTCGCTGCCTTCACTGATGTAGGCAAAGTCGATCTGCCCGGTCACCGGTGCGCGCTCCAGACGAAAGACCAGTCCGGGGACGTTGGCGGCGATCCCCTGCAGACGCGCTTCGCTTTCCTGCAAGGCGGCCAGGGCGCGACGACGCTCGGTGACATCATTGAGGTAAACCACCAGGTATTCGCCCTCGCGAAAACGCAAGAAGCTCAACGAGACATCCGCCGGCAGAATACTGCCATCGGCCCGCACGCAATTGGTTTCGAAACTTAGCGGCCCTTCCTCACTGGCCCGGGCGCGCTTCCACAGGCTCAGCCAGCGGTCCATGTGCAAACCGGGCTCGAAATCGATCAATGGTCGATCAATGATCCCGCCCGCCGGATAGCCGAGCATGCTTTCGGCGGCGCGGTTGGCGTAGCGCACATGGCTGTCCCAGTTGACCCAAAGGATGCCGACGGTGCTTTGATCGATGGAGAACTGCGTGAGGCGCAAGGCTTCTTCGCTGGCTTCGCGCAGGGCAATGTCTTCGCGCGCCGCCAGCAAACGTTGCTCCAGACTGTGTTGCTGACGACGCTGCCAGTACACAATGACCATGCTGCTCAGCAATAACACCAGCAACAACAGACAGAGGTTTTTCCAGAAAACCGGTGAATCGGACAGCCGCGGGTACTTGGGTTGCAGCCATTGATCGTGCAGTCGCTCGAGGTCTTTGGCCGGAATCGCGCGCAGCGCGTTTTCGACGATGCCGGCCAACTCCGGCCAGTCCCGACGCGTGGCCACTCGCAACAGTTGCGGGAAACCGATGTCGCCCACCACGGCCAGCCCGGCAAACTCAGGCTCGGCTGACAGACGCCCGAATTGCGCTTCATCGACCACCGCGTAACCGGCCTGCTGACTCAACAACAGTTGCAGTGCCTGGCGCTCCAGAGGCACTCCCTGCAGGTTCAAATGCGGATAGGTACTACGCAAGAAGTCGGCGGTGACGCTGGGCATGCGCACGGCGACGCGGGTCTGACTGTCGAGTTTTTCCAGCTCCACCACACCGGTGCTCTTCTGGTCGCTGACCACCAGTTGCGGCACCCGCATGTACGGATCGGAAAATTGCCAGAATCGTAAACCGGCGGGGGTTTGGGTCAGCCCCGGCGCAATATCGATATCGCCTTCGCGCGCGGCGGCTTCCAGTTGCGCAAGATCAGGATAATTACGCCAGCTCAGCTCGACCTTGAGCGACTTGGCCAGCCATTTCATCAACTCGATGTTCACCCCGGACAGGCGCTGCAAGCGGCGATCGTATTGGGCATAGGGCGCTTGCAACACCACCCCGACCCGCAACTCTTCATGCTGCGCCAGCCATTGCTGTTGCGCCGAAGACAATGACACGACATGCGCCGGTGGCGCGGGAGCCGCCCAGCCCATCAAGGGAAACCACAAACAGCCGATAACCCACAGGCAGCGAAAATGCATCATCGAAGTCTCACACACTGACAAATACTGACCAACCCATTAGGCTGCCGGAATAACTTCTGGCCTGGAATATCCGATGCCCCCTGTCTACCGCCTGGCACTGCCAGCATTGTGCCTGTCGCTGATCCTGCCGTGCGCCTTTTCCGTCGAGGCGGCCGACCCGGCACCTGCCACTGCGGAAAAACCCACCGAAGAAAAACCGGTCGAACGCCAGCCACTGCTTGAGCGTAGTCAGGAAGAAGCCACGGCACTTGAGCGACAAATCCCTGCGCAGGAACAGCAACAACTGCAAGCCGGCGCCGACAGCTTTCTCGCCCTGTGGAAACCGGCCAATACCGCCGAGCCCAAAGGCGCGGTGATTATCATCCCGGGTGCCGGTGAAACCGTTGACTGGCCGCAAGCAATCAGCCCATTGCGCCGCCAATTGCCGGACGCCGAGTGGAGCAGCCTGAGTATCACCTTGCCGGATCTGCAAAGCGAAGCCATTGCGCCACGTATCGTCGAAGTGGCACCAGTGCCCAAAGCGCCTGATGCCGGCAACAAAGACTCGACCACCGCGGCGCCCATCGAACAGGCCGCCGGCGGCGAAGCGGAGGTGGCCGACAAGGCTATCGCCGAAACCACCGAAGAACACGCCAAAGCCGACGCCGAGCGAATTTTCGCCCGCATCGACGCGGCCATCGCTTATGCCGAACAGCAAAGTGCGCGCAGGGTCGTCGTGCTGGGGCATGGCACCGGCGCTTACTGGGCCGCGCGCTATCTGAGCGAGAAGCAGCCATCGCAAGTCGAGAAGTTCGTGATGGTCGCCGCCCAGACGCCTGTTACGGCGAAGCCTGAGCTTGCCGAGTTGACGCCGACGATCAAGCTGCCGACTGCCGACATCTTCTATACGGACAAACCACTGGATCGCAATGCGGCACTGGAGCGCTTGCAGGCCAATAAACGTTTGAAGACATCGGCGTTCAGCCAGGTCTCGCTCAAGGCACTGCCGGGCAATGCCAAGGCTGAGCAAGAGCAGTTGGTTCGCCGGGTGCGGGGATGGTTGAATCCGCAGCCTGCGGCGGACTGATGGATCGCGTCGCCCCATTCGCGGGCAAGCCTCGCTCCTACAGATTACGTGTCGCGCCCGGCGATCATAAAACCTGTAGGAGCGAGGCTTGCCCGCGAATGGGGCGACACAACTCTGTCTTGCTAGCGAAAATCCCGCCGCTCACGAATCAACGTGTAGGCGTTGTGCAATTCACGAGTCTTGTCCGTCGCCTCACGAACCTGCAACGCCGTCGCACCGCTGCCGGCAATCTTGTCCGGATGATGGCGACTGAGCAGGCGTCGATAGGCGCGTTTGATCTGTGCCGGCTCGCTGGTCGCCGACACGCCCAATAGCCGCAAGGCGTCCTGATACGTGATCGCGCTGCTGACCAATGGTCGCTTCGGCTCATAGTCGCTCGCCAGTGCCTGCACCTGTTGCGGCGTCCAGCCCAACCATTTGCCCCACTGGGCAATCAGTTCGCGCTCGCTGCTACCGGCGCGGCCATCGGCCCAGACCATCCGCCAACAGGCACGCAACACGCCTTCCGCCGCATGGGGCTGAGCACTCAAGCGTCGCAGATAACCACGCAACCGATCGTGCCCCGACTTGCCGCGGTTGAACGCCGCTATCGCCCGACGTTGCGCCGACTCGGTCATCTCCAGCGCACGCATTTCCTGTCGCGCCTGCTGAATGTGGCCATCCACTACCCGCCCATCACTCTTGGCCAATCGGCCCAGCAACACGAACAGCAGTTCATCGTTGCGCAGCACCGAGCGGCCACCGAATTTTTCCCATAAATGCGCCCAGCTCTGCAGGTGCAAGCGCCGATCCAGCGCCTGTCCCAATAAAGCACCGAGCATGGCCCCCGGAATGCTGGCTATGGCAAAGCCCACTCCGGCTCCAATCAGAGTCCCTGGCCACAACATGTCAGCGTCTCGCTTCTATCAAGGTTTCTACTTCAGCCAGGCGCTCGTGAGTGCCGACGTCCACCCAATGTCCATTCAGGCGCTCGCCCGTCACTTGTCCATCGGCCATGGCTTTGCGCAACAATGGCGCAAGCTTGAAGGCCCCGGCCGCACAACCGTCAAACAGCTGCGGGTGCAGCACAGCGATGCCGCTGTAGGTCAGGGTTGAGGTATCCGGCTGACCGTCCTGCACATGGCCATCGACCAGGGTGAAATCCCCGTTCGGGTGATGCGCCGGGTTGTCCGCCAGGATCAAATGAGCGAGCCCGACGATGGGCTGGTGCAACACGCTGAAGTCGTAGTCGGTCCAGATGTCGCCGTTGACCACCACAAAAGCCTCATCACCCAACAACGGCAACGCGCGGAAAATACCACCACCGGTTTCCAGCGGTTCACCTTCCGGCGAATACTGAATGCTCACGCCATATTTCGAGCCATCACCCAGATAATCTTCGATCTGCTGACCGAGCCAGGCATGGTTGATCACGATCTCGGTAAACCCTGCTGCCGCCAGCGCGCGCAAGTGATACTCGATCAAGGGCGCTCCGCCGGCGCGAACCAGCGGTTTTGGCGTGGTCAGGGTCAGCGGACGCATGCGCTCGCCTTTACCCGCCGCCAGAATCATTGCCTTCATGCCTTCACTCCAGCACGCAGACTGGCCAGCAACACATCCAGCTCAGCCAATTCAGGGCGACGGGCAATGACCGCGTCTATATAAGCAAAGAAGCGCGGCACATCACCGAGATAGCGTGGCTTGCCGTCGCGATGGCAGATGCGGGCGAAGATGCCGATGACTTTCAAGTGACGCTGCACGCCCATCAGGTCGCTGGCGCGCAGAAAGTCTTCAAAGTCCGGCTGCACCGGGATGTCGAGCGCACCGGCTTGCCGCCAGTAATCTTCCAGCCAGCCGCGCACGCGTTCTTCAGGCCAGCTGAGGAAGGCGTCCTTGAACAGGCAGGTCACGTCATAGGTCACCGGCCCGTAGACCGCGTCCTGGAAATCCAGCACGCCGGGATTCGGCTCGCTGATCATCAGGTTGCGCGGCATGTAGTCGCGATGCACCAGGACTTTAGGCTGAGCCAGAGCGCTGTCGATCAGCAGGTCGCTGACCTGCTGCCAGAGCACCTGCTGCGCAGCATCGAACTCGATACCCAGTTCGCGCTTCACGTACCACTCGGGGAACAGTTCGAGCTCGCGACGCAGCAGCGCGACGTCATAACTCGGCAGCGGCGCCACCATCGGCAATTGCTGGAAAGCCAACAACGCTTGCAGGGCATCCTTGAACAAATCGTCGGCATTTTCGCTGTCGATCACGTCCAGATAAGTCTTGTTGCCCAGGTCATTGAGCAAAAGGAAACCGCGCTCCAGGTCCTCGGCATAAATTTTCGGCACGTTTATGCCGGATTTCGCCAGCAGAAAAGCGATATCCACAAAGGGTTTGCAGTTTTCCTGGGGCGGTGGCGCGTCCATCACGACGAAACTTCTGCCTGCGCCTTCCCAGCGGAAATAGCGCCGAAAACTCGCGTCGCTACTGGCCGCGGTCAACGTGGCCGGGGGTACGGTGCCCCAACCTTGTTCTGCAAAGAGGATAGCCAACTGTTCATCGAGCCAAACTTTCAGGTGTTGCAAGCGTACATCTTGGTCAGGCATTGCAAGGGTCTCCGACGGCGCTAGCCGTCAAGCGGGTCATGCTTTATTATCCAGCATCTTTTTCAGACCATCGAGAGGCGTGCGGCCCACACCGCGGGCAGATGGCACGCAGGAAGCCCGGACTAATAAGATGGCATTGAAATCCCCCGCGTTTCGTAAAAAATTTCCGTTGTTGGTTACCGGCAGTCTGCTGGCCCTGCAACCCCTGGCCACGTCGTTCGTGGTCGCCGCGGAACAGTATGACTGCTCAGTCTCTGCTTCGGGTGCCTGGGACTGTGCGCCAAAGGCACCGGCCGCTGCATTGCCGCCGCGCCCCGTGCATGAAGGCAGCGCAGTTTCCGCCACTGGAGAAACCCCGGCAGGCACCGCCTCCAGCGAAGACACCGGCGCCAAGCCTGTGCTGGTTACCGAGTCCAAGGGCCGCGGCCTGAAGTCGCGTAGTGAAGACTACAGCCACCTCGACTGGGTTCCGCGCGAGAAGCTCACCGCAGCGCAATTGGCCGAAACCGGTCCTTACTGCTCTGGTTCCTATATCGAACCGATTCGTCCTGGCATGAATGACAAGACGAATAAAAGTGACGCTCCAACCTTTATCGGCGCCAAGGCCTCCCGCTATAAGCAGGAAGAGCAGGTCGCGACCCTGGCCGGTGACGTGGTCATGCGTCAGGGCAGCATGCAGGTCGAAGCCGACGAAGCGAACCTGTACCAGGCCGAGAGCCGTGGCGAACTGGCCGGCAACGTGCGCATTCGCGACAATGGCGCACTGATCGTGGGCGACCACGCCGACGTGCAGCTCGACACCGGTGAAGCCAAGGTCGACAACGCCGAATACGTGATGCACAAGTCGCGTATCCGCGGTAACGCGCTGTACGCCAAACGTGCCGAGAACGCGATCATCCGTCTCAAGGACGGTACGTACACCACGTGCGAACCGAACAGCAATGCCTGGCAGCTCAAGGGCAACAACATCACCTTGAACCCGGCCACCGGTTTCGGTACCGCGACCAACGTGACGCTGCGGGTCAAGGACATTCCGGTTCTGTACACGCCGTACATCTATTTCCCGATCGACGACCGTCGCCAGTCCGGCTTCCTGCCGCCGACCATCGGCACCGGCAGCGATACCGGCTTCATGCTGGTCACTCCGTACTACTTCAACCTGGCACCGAACTACGATGCCACGTTGTACCCGCGTTACATGGCCAAGCATGGCCTGTTGATGGAAGGCGAATTCCGCTACCTGACCAAGTCCAGCGAAGGCCAGTTCGGCGCCGCGTACCTCAACGACGAAGATACCGATCGCAGCAAGCAGACCGACTACGAAAAAAACCGCTACATGTACAACTGGCAGCACAAGGGTGGCCTCGACTCCCGCGTCTTTACGCAAGTCGACTACACCAAGATCAGCGATCCGTATTACTTCCAGGATCTGCAGACTGACCAGATTGGCGTGAAAAGCGCTGACTACATGAACCAGCAGGGCTCTGTCACCTATCGTGGCGACAGCTACACCGCTCGTTTGAACGCCCAGGCCTATCAGCTGGCGACCGTTTCGAACATCACTCCGTATGACCGTTTGCCGCAGATCACCTTCAATGGTCAGCTGCCATATCATCCGGAAGGTTTGAACTTCGATTACGAGACGGAAATCGTCCGGTTCGACCGCGATTTGAAGAATGGCAACTTCATAAACGAAGATGGCACCGTCGAACCGCGTCTTGATAACAATGTTTCCGGGCTGGCTCGAGCCAATGGCACCCGCCTGAACCTGAAACCAGGTGTCAGTCTGCCAATGAACTGGACTTATGGTTTCTTGAAACCGTCGCTTAAGTACCAGTACACCCAGTACGATCTTGATCTTGATGGCACCGGTAAAAACGACCTCGTGACGAATCGGAACGGCGCATCAGCGCTCGGCGAATCGTTCAGCAGTTCGCAAACCCGTGGTGTCCCGATTGCCAGTATCGACAGCGGCCTGTATTTCGATCGTGACACCCAATGGTTCGGCAAGAATTATCGCCAGACCCTCGAACCGCGCCTGTTCTACCTCTATGTACCTGAGGAAGACCAGAAGGATATTCCGATATTCGACACCAGCGAATACACCTTCAATTACGCGTCGCTATTCCGTGACAACCGCTTCTCCGGCTCCGACCGTGTCGGCGACGAGAACAAACTGTCCCTGGGCGTGACCAGCCGCTGGATCGAAGACAATGGTTTCGAGCGTCAACGTATCAGCGTCGGCCAAGCCATGTACTTCAAGGACCGCGAAGTCCAGTTGCCAGGTATCGACGCAAAAACCCGCGCCGATGCTCAAGCCAATGTTTCACCGTACGCGCTGGAATACGAATACCGCTGGAACCGTGACTGGCGCACCACCGCCGACTACAACTGGGACCCGGACAGCCGCAGCCCTCGCTCGGGCAGCGCGATGTTCCACTACCAGCCAGAAGACAACCCGAACAAGGTCATCAACGCCGGTTATCGCTATCGCAATGACCAGGTCCGTTATGACCAGAACACCGGTAAATGGACGGTGGGCGGCGGTGACTACGGCACCCCGGGCACACCTGGCTACGTGAAGGACTACTACAAGATCAAACAGCACGACTTCTCGGTGATCTGGCCGATCGTGCCGCAGTGGAACGCCATCAGCCGCTGGCAGTATGACTACAACCGCAACCGTACCCTGGAAGCCTTTGGTGGTTTCGAGTACGACAACTGCTGCTGGAAACTACGCCTGATCAACCGTTACTGGGTCAGCTATGACGAGTTAAGTCAGAACGCCCCGGAAAACGAAAAAGGCGACCACGGCGTCTTCCTACAAATTGTTCTGAAGGGACTCGGCGGCCTCACCGGCGCCAAAGTAGAGAGTTTCCTCGACAAAGGCATCCAAGGTTATCGTGAACGTGAAGACCAAGCTTTCTGATTGTCTGCGCCCGCTGATGCTGGGCGCGCTGTTCCTGGGTACCGCGGCCAACGCCGCGGTACAGTCCATCGATAAAGTGGTGGCCATCGTCGACAATGACGTGGTCATGCAGAGCCAACTGGACCGGCGCGTTCACGAAGTTCAGCAAACCATCGCCAAACGCGGTGCTGCCGTACCGCCTACCGGCGTACTGGATCAGCAAGTGCTCGAGCGTCTGATCGTCGAAAACCTGCAATTGCAGATCGGCGAGCGTTCCGGCATCCGCATTACCGATGAAGAGCTGAACCAGGCTGTCGGCACCATTGCCCAGCGCAATAACATGTCGATCGAACAATTCCGCGCCGCTTTAGCTCGCGACGGCCTGTCTTATGACGATGCCCGCGACCAGATCCGCCGCGAAATGATCATCAGCCGCGTGCGTCAGCGCCGTGTGGCGGAGCGCATCCAGGTGTCCGAGCAGGAAGTGAAGAACTTCCTGGCATCCGATCTCGGCAAAATGCAGCTGTCCGAAGAGTTCCGCCTGGCCAACATTCTGATTCCTACGCCGGAAAGCGCCAACTCCGACGCGATTCAGAATGCCGCCAAACAAGCCGACGCGGTTTACCAGCAACTCAAGCAAGGCGCTGACTTCGGTCAGTTGGCAATCGCCAAATCCGCCAGCGAAACCGCACTGGAAGGCGGCGACATGGGCTGGCGTAAAGCCGCTCAACTGCCACCTCCGTTCGATCGCTTGCTCGGCACCATGGCCGTTGGCGACGTGACCCAGCCAATGCGCACCCCGGGCGGCTTCATTATCCTGAAGATCCTCGACAAGCGTGGCGGCGAATCCCAGGTGCGTGACGAGGTACACGTGCGGCACATCCTGGTCAAACCGAGCCCGATCCGCGACGAAGAAAAAACCAAGGCCCTGGCTCAATCGCTCTACAGCCGTATTCAAGCGGGCGAAGACTTTGGCGAACTGGCGAAAAGCTTCTCGGAGGATCCGGGTTCCGCCCTCAACGGTGGCGACCTGAACTGGATCGACCCGAACGCGCTGGTGCCTGAATTCCGCGAAGTGATGGCCAAGACCCCGCAAGGTCAGCTGTCCAAGCCGTTCAAGACCCAATATGGCTGGCACGTACTGGAAGTCCTTGGCCGCCGCGCCACCGACAGCACCGCCCAGGCCCGTGAGCAGCAAGCGATGACCGTACTGCGTAACCGCAAATACGACGAAGAGCTGCAAACCTGGCTGCGTCAGATCCGTGACGAAGCGTACGTAGAAATCAAACTCCCTGGTGCAGACCAGGCAGCGCAGTGAAACCCAAGCGTTTCGCGCTGACCCCCGGCGAACCAGCCGGCATAGGTCCCGACCTGTGCCTGCTGCTCGCCTCGCAAGCCCAGCCACATCCCCTGATTGCCATTACCAGCCGCGACCTGCTCCTTGAGCGGGCCGCGCAGCTGGGCGTGGTTGTCGATCTGCTGCCGGTAGCGCCGGACAGCTGGCCGGATGCTCCTGCTCCCGCCAACAGCCTGTATGTGTGGGATACGCCCCTCAACGCCAAGGTCACCGCCGGGCAACTGGACAAGGCCAATGCGGCTTTCGTTCTGGAAACCCTGACCCGTGCTGGCCAGGGCTGTCTGGATGGGCATTTCGCCGGCATGATCACCGCCCCGGTGCACAAGGGTGTGATCAATGAATCAGGGATCGCCTTTTCCGGGCACACGGAGTTTCTCGCTGACCTGACCCACACCGCGCAAGTGGTGATGATGCTCGCCACCCGCGGCTTGCGTGTAGCGCTGGTCACCACTCACCTGCCCCTTCGCGAAATTGCCGACGCGATTACGCCTGAGCGGCTGGAGCGGGTCACACGGATCCTGCACACCGACCTGAAAGAAAAGTTCGGCATCGCCCAGCCACGCATCCTGGTTTGCGGGCTCAACCCCCACGCCGGTGAAGGCGGTCATCTGGGCCATGAAGAAATCGACATCATCGAACCTACATTAGAGCGCCTGCGCGGCGAGGGCATGGACCTTCGCGGCCCCCTGCCCGCCGACACTCTGTTTACCCCCAAATATCTGGAGCACTGCGACGCGGTGCTGGCGATGTACCACGACCAGGGCTTGCCTGTGCTGAAATACAAAGGCTTCGGCGCGGCAGTCAACGTGACCCTCGGCTTGCCGATCATCCGCACATCGGTCGACCACGGCACCGCCCTGGACCTGGCCGGCAGCGGCAACATCGACACCGGCAGCCTGCAAGTCGCCCTGGAAACCGCCTACCAGATGGCCGAGACCCGTTTATGACCGAGCATTACCAACACCGGGCGCGCAAGCGCTTCGGCCAGAACTTCCTGCACGATGCTGGCGTTATCGACCGTATCCTGCGCTCCATTCACGCCAAACCTGAAGACCGTCTGCTGGAAATCGGTCCGGGCCAGGGTGCATTGACCGCCGGCCTGCTCAACAGCGGCGCTCAACTGGACGTCGTAGAGCTGGACAAGGACCTGATCCCTATCCTCAACCAGCAGTTCGCCGGCAAGAGCAACTTCAACCTGCATCAGGGCGACGCGCTGAAGTTTGACTTCAACAGCCTGAACGCCGCACCAAACAGCCTGCGAGTGGTCGGCAACCTGCCGTATAACATCTCTACGCCGCTGATTTTCCACCTGCTGCACAACGCACACCTGATTCGCGACATGCACTTCATGCTGCAAAAGGAAGTGGTCGAGCGCCTGGCGGCGGGTCCTGGCGGCGGCGATTGGGGTCGGCTGTCGATCATGGTTCAGTACCATTGCCGGGTCGAGCATCTGTTCAACGTCGGCCCGGGTGCGTTCAATCCTCCGCCGAAAGTCGACTCCGCGATCGTGCGCCTGGTGCCCCACGCGGTACTGCCGCACCCGGCCAAGGATCATCGCCTGCTGGAGCGCGTCGTACGTGAAGCTTTCAACCAGCGCCGCAAGACCCTGCGCAACACACTGAAACTATTGCTGAGCAACGCCGAAATCGAAGCCGCCGGCGTCGATGGCAGCTTGCGCCCCGAGCAGCTCGACCTGGCCGCCTTCGTACGCCTGGCCGACAAGCTCAGCGAACAAGTCCTACAAAAGCCTGCCACCGACTGACAGGCGATGAGCGCTATCGGGTAGGACGCCACTCTGGTTTACTACCCGATACTTGGCCTAGACTGAGTTCTATCAGCTACGCCCCGCGTTCCGCTTCGTTTCTAAGGCCTTTTGCATGTCCGATCCTCGTTATCAGGTCGACGTCAGCGTCGTCACCCGCTATCTGGCAGAACAATCGCAACCCGAGCAAAACCGCTTTGCCTTCGCCTACACCATCACCGTGCAAAACAATGGCCTGCTACCCGCCAGACTGCTTTCACGGCATTGGGTCATCACCGACGGTGACGGCCATGTCGAGGAGGTTCGCGGTGCGGGCGTCGTCGGCCAGCAGCCGTTGATCGAGGTTGGCCAGAGCCACACTTACAGCAGCGGCACCGTCATGACCTCCAAGGTCGGCACGATGCAGGGCACCTACCAGATGCTCGCCGAAGACGGTAAGCACTTCGACGCCATCATCGCGCCGTTCCGTCTGGCGGTCCCTGGGGCGTTGCACTGATGGCGACGTATGCCGTCGGTGATGTGCAAGGTTGCCTTGAACCGCTCAAATGCCTGCTCGAGCAAGTGGCCTTCGACCCTGCCCGAGATCGCCTGTGGCTGGTGGGTGATCTCGTCAACCGTGGCCCACAGTCGCTGGAAACCCTGCGCTTCCTCTATGGCATCCGCGAGTCGCTGGTATGCGTACTCGGCAACCATGACCTGCACTTGCTGGCCGTCGGGCAAAACATCGAGCGCCTGAAGAAAGCCGATACCTTGCGTGAGATCCTCGAAGCACCCGATCGCGCGGACCTGCTGGAGTGGGTTCGCCAGCAAAAGCTCATGCACTACGATGAACAACGTGATATCGCCCTGGTCCATGCCGGTATCCCGCCGCAATGGTCGCTGCGCAAAGCCTTGAAGTGCGCCGCCGAAGTCGAAGAAGCCCTGCACGATGACAACCGCTTCGCGCCTTACCTTGACGGCATGTACGGCAACGAGCCGGTGAAATGGAATAGCGATCTCAAAGGCGCCGCCCGCCTGCGAGTCATCACCAACTATTTCACCCGGATGCGTTTTTGCACCAGCGACGGCAAACTCGACCTCAAGGGCAAGGAAGGCATCGACACCGCACCGCCGGGCTATGCGCCGTGGTTCGCGCACAAGGAGCGTAAAACCAAAGGCCTGAAGATCATCTTCGGCCATTGGGCGGCGCTCGAAGGCCAGTGCGACGAACCGGGGCTGTTTGCACTCGATAGCGGTTGCGTCTGGGGTGGCGCCATGACCCTGATGAATGTCGACACCTTTGAGCGCCTGCAATGCAAATGCGACGCCCATGGCCACCTTCGACCGGCAGTCGCCACCTCTATTCCCGAACAAACGTCAGCCAGCGCCCCGCGCTAGACTGCGCTTTCAGCCGAGCCACAGGAGCCCGCCATGAGCGAATTCAAACGTATCCCCCCAGAACAGGCCCAGGCCCTGCGCGAACAAGGCGCGGTGGTGGTCGATGTCCGCGACCCGGCAACATTTGCCGCGCTGCACATCACCGGCTCGAAGCATCTGGATAACCACTCTCTGCATGCTTTCATCCAGGGCGCCGATCTGGATGCGCCGACGGTAGTGGTCTGCTATCACGGAAATTCCAGCCAGGGCGCAGCTGCTTATCTGATCAGCCAGGGCTTTTCCGACGTCTACAGCATGGACGGCGGTTTTGAGCTGTGGCGTACGACCTATCCTTCGGAAACGGCGCAAGGCACTTCCGAATAATTATTTTGTAATGCGCAAGCCCCGGCCCCCGTGGGCTCGCGCGATTACAGACGAACGGTCTGCCACAACTAATTACGTATCTTGCCTTTACCTCCCAAATTCCCAACTATCCTTAAGCGCAGGCCATCCAAAACAGGGGAGAGCCGGTACACCGGCGCACGGGTCATCGGGAGTAGCTTTCGGAGTAGTCAGCTCCGGAAGAGTTCTGGGGGGTAAACAGCAACTGCCTGTTCGGTTGCTGCCAGCATCGACTGAGTGATCCGGCGTCGGCTCCACGTATCGAGCGAGGTGACGTCATGAGTATCTTTAGCCACTTCCAACAACGCTTCGAGTCCACGCGCCAGGAAGAACTCTCGCTGCAAGAGTATCTGGAACTGTGCAAAAAGGACCGCAGCGCCTACGTTTCCGCGGCCGAGCGTCTCTTGCTGGCCATCGGCGAACCGGAACTGCTCGACACCTCAACCAACTCGAGGCTGTCGCGCATATTTTCCAACAAGGTGATCCGCCGCTATCCGGCCTTTGAAGACTTCCACGGGATGGAAGAATGCATCGACCAGATCGTGTCGTATTTCCGCCATGCCGCTCAGGGTCTGGAAGAAAAGAAACAGATCCTCTACCTGCTGGGCCCAGTCGGTGGCGGTAAGTCATCTTTGGCCGAAAAGCTCAAGCAGCTGATCGAGAAAGTGCCCTTTTACGCAATCAAGGGCTCGCCGGTTTTCGAGTCGCCCCTGGGTCTGTTCAACGCCACTGAAGATGGCGCGATCCTCGAGGAAGACTTCGGCATTCCCCGGCGCTACCTCAACACCATCATGTCGCCATGGGCCACCAAGCGCCTGGCCGAATTCGGCGGCGACATCAGCCAGTTCCGCGTGGTGAAACTCTATCCGTCGATCCTCAACCAGATTGCAGTTGCGAAAACCGAGCCGGGCGATGAAAACAACCAGGACATCTCGGCACTGGTGGGCAAGGTCGATATTCGCAAACTGGAAGAGTTCCCGCAGAACGACGCCGATGCCTACAGCTATTCGGGCGCGCTGTGCCGGGCCAACCAGGGCCTGATGGAATTCGTCGAAATGTTCAAGGCACCGATCAAGGTGCTGCACCCATTGCTGACGGCCACTCAGGAAGGCAACTACAACAGCACCGAAGGCTTGGGGGCAATTCCGTTCACCGGGATTCTGCTGGCCCACTCCAACGAATCGGAATGGCACACCTTCCGCAACAACAAGAACAACGAAGCCTTCATCGACCGGATCTATATCGTCAAAGTGCCGTACTGCCTGCGCGTCAGCGACGAGGTGAAGATCTACGACAAGCTGTTGTTCAACAGTTCGCTGGCCAAGGCCCATTGCGCGCCCGACACGCTGAAAATGCTCGCTCAGTTCACCGTGCTCTCGCGCCTTAAAGAGCCGGAAAACTCCAACATCTACTCCAAGATGCGCGTGTATGACGGCGAAAACCTCAAGGACACCGATCCGAAGGCCAAGTCGATCCAGGAATACCGCGATGCAGCAGGTGTCGACGAAGGCATGAACGGTCTGTCGACCCGCTTCGCCTTCAAGATCCTGTCGAAGGTCTTCAACTTCGATCCGCACGAAATCGCCGCCAACCCGGTGCATCTGCTCTACGTGCTGGAACAGCAGATCGAACAGGAACAATTCCAGGCCGAGACACGCGAACGCTATCTGCGCTTCCTGAAAGAGTACCTGGCGCCGCGTTACATCGAGTTCATCGGCAAGGAGATCCAGACTGCCTACCTCGAGTCTTACAGCGAGTACGGCCAGAACATCTTCGATCGCTACGTGCTGTACGCCGACTTCTGGATTCAGGATCAGGAATACCGCGACCCGGAAACCGGCGAGATCCTCAACCGCGTAGCCCTGAACGAGGAACTGGAGAAAATCGAGAAACCGGCCGGCATCAGCAATCCGAAGGATTTCCGCAACGAAATCGTCAACTTCGTACTGCGCGCCCGTGCCAACAACAACGGCAAGAACCCAACCTGGCTCAGCTACGAAAAACTGCGGGTGGTCATCGAGAAGAAAATGTTCTCCAACACCGAGGACCTTCTGCCGGTCATCAGCTTCAACGCCAAGGCCAGCAAAGAGGACCAGCAGAAGCACAACGACTTCGTCACACGGATGGTCGAGCGGGGCTACACCGACAAACAGGTACGACTGCTGTCCGAGTGGTACTTGCGGGTCAGAAAATCACAGTAACCCGCTGCCGGCCAGACCGGTTGTCGTTAGCCAGAGGCCTGTGTACGCTTTTTCTGTTACACAGACCTCTGGGAGGTGTTCGAAAGTCGGTAACGAGGTTCAGGCAGCATCCAGAAGCGCTTGGGGGAGCGTGAACATCCCTCGGCACAGGTCGATGCTGCGTAACCGCTCGCCCCTTTCAGGACAGCTTCTAAGGAGCAGTCATGAGCTATGTGATCGACCGACGTCTCAATGGCAAGAACAAGAGCACGGTAAACCGTCAGCGGTTTCTGCGGCGCTACCGTGATCACATCAAAAAGGCCGTCGAAGAGGCGGTAGGCCGGCGTTCCATTACCGATATGGAACACGGCGAGCAAATCAGCATTCCCGGCCGCGACATCGACGAGCCGGTGCTTCACCATGGCCGGGGCGGCAAGCAGACCATCGTGCACCCGGGCAACAAGGAGTTCACCAGCGGCGAGCACATTGCCCGTCCGCCCGGAGGTGGCGGCGGCAGAGGCCCCGGCAAGGCCGGTAACTCGGGTGAAGGGATGGACGAGTTCGTCTTCCAGATCACCCAGGAAGAATTCCTCGAATTCATGTTCGAGGACCTTGAACTGCCTAACCTGGTCAAACGTCACCTGACCGGCACCGACACCTTCAAGACCGTACGCGCGGGCATCAGCAACGAGGGCAACCCGTCACGGATCAACATCATCCGTACGCTGCGCTCGGCCCATGCCCGGCGAATCGCCCTGTCCGGCAGCAGCCGGGCAAAACTGCGCGAAGTCAAAGAGGAGCTCGCCCGGCTTAGACGGGAGGAGCCGGACAACTTCGGCGACATCCAGGAACTCGAAGCGGAAATCGAGAAACTCAGTGCGCGCATTCACCGAGTGCCATTTCTCGACACCTTTGACCTCAAGTACAACCTGTTGATCAAACAGCCGAACCCGAGCTCCAAAGCAGTGATGTTCTGCCTGATGGACGTGTCCGGCTCCATGACCCAGGCGACCAAAGACATCGCCAAGCGCTTCTTCATCCTGCTGTACCTGTTCCTCAAGCGGAACTACGACAAAATCGACGTCGTGTTCATCCGCCACCACACCAGTGCCCGCGAAGTGGATGAGGAGGAGTTTTTCTACTCCCGGGAAACCGGCGGCACCATCGTCTCCAGCGCCCTTAAACTGATGCAGGAGATCATGGCCGAGCGTTATCCGAGCAATGAGTGGAATATCTATGCCGCCCAGGCGTCCGACGGCGATAACTGGAACGACGACTCGCCGATCTGCCGCGACATTCTGATCAATCAGATCATGCCGTTCGTGCAGTACTACACTTATGTAGAGATTACCCCGCGCGAACACCAGGCCCTGTGGTTCGAGTACGAACGCATCGCCGAAGCCTTCTCTGACACTTTTGCCCAGCAGCAACTGGTCTCGGCCGGGGACATCTATCCGGTCTTCCGTGAACTCTTCCAGCGCAGGTTAGTGACATGACCGCCAAAGAGCAAAAGCGCCAACCCATTTCCACCGGCTCTGAATGGACGTTCGAGCTGATCCAGGCCTACGACCGCGAAATCAGTCGTCTCGCGGCCCGCTATGCGCTCGATACCTACCCCAACCAGATCGAAGTGATCACTGCCGAACAGATGATGGACGCCTACGCCTCAGTGGGCATGCCCCTGGGTTATCACCATTGGTCCTATGGCAAACACTTCCTAAGTACCGAAAAATCCTACAGCCGCGGCCAGATGGGGCTGGCCTACGAGATTGTGATCAACTCGGACCCTTGCATCGCCTATCTGATGGAAGAAAACACCATCTGCATGCAGGCCCTGGTGGTGGCTCACGCCTGCTATGGCCATAACAGCTTCTTCAAGGGTAATTACCTGTTTCGCACCTGGACCGACGCCAGTTCGATCATCGATTACCTGGTGTTCGCCAAGCAGTACATCATGCAGTGCGAAGAACGCCACGGTATCGACGCGGTAGAGGACTTGCTCGATTCCTGCCATGCGCTGATGAATTACGGGGTCGACCGTTACAAACGCCCTTATCCGATTTCCGCCGAAGAAGAACGCCGTCGGCAGAAGGATCGGGAAGAACATCTGCAAAAGCAGATCAACGATTTGTGGCGGACCATTCCAAAAGGCGCGGACAAATTCAGCGACAAGGACAACGCACGCTTCCCCGCCGAGCCTCAGGAAAACATCCTGTATTTCATCGAAAAACACGCCCCGCTGCTGGAGCCATGGCAACGTGAAATCGTGCGGATCGTGCGCAAGATCGCCCAGTATTTTTATCCACAGCGCCAGACACAGGTAATGAACGAAGGCTGGGCCACCTTCTGGCACTACACCTTGATGAACGACTTGTATGACGAAGGCCTGGTCACCGATGGCTTCATGATGGAGTTCCTGACGTCCCATACCAGCGTGGTGTTCCAGCCGGGCTTCGACAGCCCCTACTACAGCGGAATCAACCCCTACACCCTCGGTTTTGCCATGTATCGCGATATCCGGCGGATATGCGAACAGCCTACCGAAGAGGACTACCGCTGGTTCCCGGAAATCGCCGGCACAGACTGGTTGTCCAGCATCAAATTCGCCATGAGCAGCTTCAAGGACGAGAGCTTCATCCTGCAGTACCTGTCACCCAAGGTGATCCGCGACCTGAAGCTGTTCAGCATCCTCGATGACGACCAGAAGGATGATCTGCTGGTTCCGGCGATCCACGACGAAGAGGGCTATCGAACCATCCGCGAAACCCTGGCGGCGCAATACAACCTCGGCAATCGCGAACCCAACATCCAGATCTACAGCATCGACCGGCGCGGGGACCGCTCGCTGACCTTGCGTCACCAGCAGCACGACCGCAAGCCGCTCGGCGATTCCACCGAGGAAGTGCTCAAGCACCTGCACCGGCTCTGGGGCTTCGACATTCACCTGGAAACCCTGCAAGGGGATCAGGTGGTGAAAACCCACCATGTTCCACCCAGAAGCGAACACGGCGAGGGGGACTACGGCCGGTTAGACTTGGCTGTCATTCATCTTTGATCCTGTTTCGGCCTCCGGAAGTTCGACGCAAAGGTTATTCTGTCGGGCTAACGGAGGTTTTTTATGCAGATTTATAAAGTCGGTGGTGCGGTACGCGATCGCCTGCTGGGCAGGCCTGTCACCGATATCGACTGGGTCGTGGTAGGCGCTACCACCGAAGAAATGCTCGCCAAGGGCTTTCGCCCGGTGGGTGCGGATTTTCCAGTGTTTCTTCACCCCAAAAGCGGTGAGGAATACGCCCTCGCCCGCACTGAGCGCAAAAGCGGACGCGGTTACGGCGGCTTCACCTTTCACGCCAGCCCCGAAGTCACGCTCGAAGAAGACCTGATTCGTCGTGACCTGACGATCAACGCCATGGCCGAAGACGATCAGCAGAACCTGACCGACCCCTACCATGGCCAGCGGGATCTCGAGGCTCGCCTGCTTCGTCATGTTTCCCCCGCGTTCGCCGAAGATCCGCTCCGCGTTCTGCGCGTTGCCCGCTTCGCCGCGCGTTATGCAGGGCTGGGTTTCACCGTCGCCCCCGAGACACTGGCGCTGATGCGGCAACTCAGCGAATCGGGTGAACTGGAGGCACTGACCGCGGAACGCAGCTGGAAAGAAATCGCCCGCGCGCTGATGGAAGACCAACCCCAGGTGTTCATCCAGGTGCTGCGCGAGTGCGGTGCGCTCAAAGTGCTGATGCCGGAAGTCGATGCGCTGTTCGGTGTACCGCAACCCGAGGCCCACCACCCGGAAATCGACACAGGCGTGCATACCCTGAGCGTGCTGGAGCAAGCGGCACAGCACAAACAACCGCTGACCGTGCGCTGGGCCTGCCTGCTGCATGACTTGGGCAAAGGACTGACGCCCGAGGAGGAATGGCCTCGCCACATCGCCCACGAGCACAAAGGCCTGAAGCTGATCAAAGCGGTCAACGTGCGCTTCAAGGCACCGAAGGATTGTCAGGAATTGGCACTGCTGGTGGGCGAGTATCACACCCATGGCCATCGGGCTCTGGAGCTGAAACCGTCGACCTTGCTGGAGTTGCTGCAGAGCTTCGACGTCTATCGTCGACCTCAGCGCTTTGAGGAGTTTATTGCGGCGTGCGAGATGGACGCTCGAGGGCGCAAAGGCCTGGAACAGCGAAGTTATCCACAGGCGGATTATTTGCGCGGGGCGGCGACTGCAGCGCGAAGCGTGGCGGTTCAGCCGTTGCTGGAGAAGGGATTCAAGGGGCCGGAATTGGGCGAGGCGATCAAGCGCGAGCGGCTCAAGGCGTTGAAGGCTTACAAAGACGCGGCGTCAGTTTGAAAGCACGGGGCAAGCCCGCTCCCACAGAGTTTTGCATAGAGCCTGTGGGAGCGGGCTTGCCGGCGAAGGCGTCATCCGCCTCACAGCAAATTCGAAGGGGTCAACTGCTGGCCACGCCACTCAAAAGCCACCGGCGCCAACACCTGATCGATCCGCGCCTCGCTCCACAAGGTCGCAAAGCTTTTGCCTACACCCGGATGCACTCTGTCCGGCGCAATCAGCGACAACGGCCACAGCACGAAGGCGTTTTTCAGAATCTCAGCCCGCGGCAAGACCAACCCATCGAAATTGCCCACCAGATCGCCAAACAGCAGCACATCGATATCCAGCGGCAAGCCCTTGCGGTCCGGCGCGTAACGGCCGTTGTCCGCCTCGATGAATTTCAGCCGTCGATCCAGCTCCATCAACGGTAGATCGGTATAGGCCGAGACCACAAAGTTGAAAAACGGCCCGCTCTTGATCCCCACCGGCTGGCTTTCGAACACCGCCGAGCAGCGCATATCCACCAGGAAACCCGCCAGGGCGTCCAGACCAGCCTGCAAATGGGATTCGCGCTCGATGTTGCTACCGAGCCCGAGGTACACCTGAGTCAGCGACATCCGCGCTCGATCTCCACACCAACGCCCTTGGCCGCCGGAACGGCACCTGGCTTGGTCAGCCTGAGGTGCATCCAGGTGATCTTGAATTCACTCATCAGCACTTCCGTCAGACGCTCGGCAAAGGTCTCGACCAGCTGGAACTGCGCCTGCTCGGCAAAAGCCTGGATGCGTGACGAAACGCTCGCGTAGTCAAGCGCCAGGGTCAGGTCATCACCAGCAGCGGCCGGACGATTGTCCCAGGCGAAGCTCAGATCAAGTCGCAGACACTGTCGGATGCCTCGTTCCCAGTCGTAGGCACCAATCACGGTGTCGACTTCCAGGCCCTCGATAAACACTCTGTCCAAGCACTTCTCTCCGCTGCACGACAAGGGCGCAATGCGCCGTTAGAATCAGGGCGTCCTCGCCCGGAATAGTTAGCATGTTTTGGTCACTGGCGATTTTCGCCTACCTGCTCGGCTCTCTGTCCTTCGCCATTTTGCTCAGCCGCCTGACCGGTAACCCCGATCCGCGAATGAGTGGCTCGGGCAATGCCGGTGCCACCAATATGTTTCGTCTGGCCGGCAAAAAACTCGCCATCCTGACCTTGCTCGGCGACCTCTGCAAAGGCCTGCTGCCCGTGCTGGTCGCAGGTGCAATGGGCCTTTCACTGCAGGAACAGGCCTGGATCGGCGTCTTCGCCGTCATCGGTCATCTGTTCCCACTGTACTTCCGTTTTCGCGGCGGCAAAGGTGTCGCCACTGCGGCCGGCATGCTGCTGGGGCTCTATCCACCCGCTGCGCTGCTGGCAGTCTGTGCCTGGCTGTTGACGTTCTACCTGACCCGCACCAGCTCACTCGCCGCACTGATTGCCACACCCCTGACCCTGCCGCTGCTCGCCTGGCAAGAGCCGGCGGCACTGCTGCCCATGAGCGCGCTCACGGGGCTGATCGTCTGGCGTCATCGCGGCAATCTACGCGACCTGTTTGCCGGGCGCGAACGGCATTTTTAAATGCCACACGTGAGCACCGCTCATCACAGCGCCGACAGCTGCTCCATCGGCCAACGCGCCTGCACGCTGATTGCCAGGCTTTCGTGCTGGCCGGCCCGCAAGCGCTGGCAGCCAGCAAACGCAATCATCGCACCGTTGTCGGTGCAGAACTCCGGACGGGCATAAAACACGTCGCCCTTCATGTCGCCGAGCATTTTTTCCAGTGAAGTGCGCAGCGCCTTGTTGGCGCTGACGCCGCCAGCGATCACCAGACGCTTCATGCCGGCCTGTTTCAGGGCACGCTTGCACTTGATGGTCAAAGTCTCTACCACGGCCTGCTGGAACGCCAGCGAGATGTCGCAACGGGCTTGCTCGCCGTCGTCCCCGGCGCTGACGCATTGCTGCCAGGTGTTCAAGGCGAAGGTTTTCAAACCGCTGAAGCTAAACGCCAGGCCCGGACGATCACACATCGGACGCGGAAAGACGAAACGTCCGTCAATGCCTTGCGCCGCCAGACGAGCGATCTCCGGACCACCCGGATAATTGAGGCCCATCATTTTTGCAGTTTTGTCGAACGCTTCGCCGGCGGCATCGTCGAGGGTCTCGCCCAAGAGCGTGTACTGACCGATCCCGTCGACCTGAACCAGCTGCGTATGACCGCCCGAGACCAACAAAGCGACGAACGGGAACTCCGGTGGCTGCGGTTCCAGCATCGGCGCCAGCAAGTGACCTTCCATGTGGTGCACGCCCAGCGCCGGGATACCCCAGGCAAAAGCCAGCGCCTGCGCGCAGGAAGCCCCTACCAGCAGGGCTCCGACCAGGCCGGGGCCGGCGGTATAAGCGATGGCGTCGATCTCGGTCGGCACGCAGTCGGCCTCCGCCAGTACCTGACGGATCAAGGGCAGCATGCGTTTGACGTGATCGCGCGAAGCCAGCTCCGGCACAACGCCGCCATAAGCGCGATGCAGGTCGATCTGACTGAACAGCGCATCGGCCAACAACCCGCGTTCACTGTCGTAAAGTGCGACACCGGTTTCGTCGCAAGAGGTTTCTAATCCCAGTACTAGCATGGGTTTGCGCCTTGTAGAGGCTGAATTCGAAGGCGCGCATAATAGTCGTCGCGTGATGCCCCGACCAGCGGTTTTCGATCAGAGGCTTTGCATTCCGAGCGATGAGGGGTTAACATCCGCAACCCTTAAAAACCGACGTCTTCAAGTGCTCTTTTGCCGCGAGGATGTTGACCCCGGTAATGAATGAAGGTAGCTCTGGATGCCAGCCGTCAAAGTTAAAGAGAACGAACCCTTCGACGTAGCTCTGCGTCGTTTCAAGCGCTCCTGCGAAAAAGCCGGTGTACTGGCTGAAGTTCGTAGCCGCGAATTTTACGAGAAGCCTACTTCTGAGCGTAAGCGCAAAGCAGCAGCCGCTGTTAAGCGTCACGCCAAGAAAGTACAGCGCGAACAGCGCCGCGCCGTTCGTCTGTACTAATACACAGACGATCGTAGCAAGCTTCTGCCAAGCCCGGCCCTCAGCCGGGCTAATGGCATTTGCGGACAACGCTTGATGCTTCACCGTCAAAGCCGCAGACGCGACCGAGACAAACCTGCTTCACAGCGTCAGACCTGGCTCTTTTGCCAGCGGTGCACGTCTTTTCTGACGAGCCTTTCAAGGCTACTGACGAGCACACCCACTGATTCCTCTCACGACGATCAGCCCAAGGCACCTTCTTGCGTGCCCGCTTATTGAGCTATCCGAGGCCATTGATTGGCCGTCGCCGGACTCAGCGAAACACTTTCGAATAGTCGAATGCTGATTGGTACTAACGTCAGTGGATTTTCGGCAGATACACTTCCCGACAGCGATTACGCAGACGACACCGGTCGAGCCGCACACCCTGCGCGCCTCAAACAATGACCTGCGTTCGGCCGCACTTCGTTTCGGGTCCATTTCAGCGCAGATGACGAGAACGCCATGGCCGGGCTAATTCCCCAGAGCTTCATTGACGACCTTCTGAACCGCACCGACATCGTCGATGTGGTCAGCTCGCGCCTGCAAATGAAAAAGGCCGGCAAGAACTACACCGCCTGCTGCCCGTTTCACAAAGAGAAAACCCCCTCCTTCAGCGTCAGCCCCGACAAACAGTTCTATTACTGCTTCGGTTGCGGCGCTGGCGGTAACGCCCTCGGCTTCATCATGGACCACGACAACCTGGACTTCCCCCAGGCAGTCGAAGAACTGGCCAAAGCCGCCGGCATGGAAATCCCCCGCGAAGAAAGCGGCCGACCGCACAAACCGCGACAGCCCACCGATTCGCCTCTGTATCCGCTGCTCACCGCTGCCGCCGATTTTTACCGCCAGGCCCTGAAAAGCCATCCGGCGCGCAAAGCGGCTGTGGATTACTTGAAAGGTCGTGGATTGACCGGCGAAATTGCTCGGGATTTCGGCCTCGGTTTCGCTCCGCCCGGCTGGGACAACCTGTTCAAGCATCTGAGCAGCGACACCCTGCAGCAAAAGGCCATGATCGATGCCGGCCTGCTGGTGGAGAACGCCGAAACCGGCAAGCGCTATGACCGCTTCCGCGATCGCGTGATGTTCCCGATCCGCGACAGTCGCGGGCGCATCATCGCCTTCGGCGGCCGGGTACTGGGCGATGACAAGCCGAAATACCTGAACTCACCGGAAACCCCGGTTTTCCATAAGGGCCAGGAACTCTATGGCCTGTACGAAGCGCGCAAGAACAACCGCAACCTCGACGAAATCATCGTCGTCGAAGGCTACATGGACGTCATCGCCCTCGCCCAGCAAGGCCTGCGCAATGCTGTGGCGACCCTGGGCACCGCCACCAGCGAAGAGCACTTGAAGCGACTGTTTCGCGTCGTGCCCAACGTGTTGTTCTGCTTTGACGGCGACCAGGCCGGCCGCAATGCTGCGTGGCGCGCACTGGAGGCGACGCTGCCGAGCCTGCAGGACGGACGGCGTGCACGCTTTCTATTCCTGCCCGAAGGCGAAGACCCGGACACACTGGTCCGCTCCGAAGGCACTGACGCCTTCCGCGCACGGATCAATCAGCATGCACAGCCATTGGCCGATTATTTTTTCCAACAGCTGACCGAGGAATCGGACCCGCGCTCGCTTGAAGGCAAGGCCCACATGGCCACCCTCGCCGCGCCACTTATCGACAAGGTTCCAGGCGCCAACCTACGCATTCTGATGCGCCAGCGCCTGACCGAAATTACCGGGCTCAGCGGTGAAGCCGTGAGTCAACTGGTGCAAAGCGCACCTCAGGAAGCACCACCGGCGTACGACCCGGGCATTGATTACGACGCCATGCCCGATTACAGCGACTACCATCAGCCGCAGGCGCAAGAGATGTATGTGCCGCAGCAGGAGTGGACGCCGAAAAAGCCCGGTGCAGGCGGCAAGAAATGGGACAAGAAGCCGTGGGACAAGAACGGCAAACGCGGCGGCGATCGCGATCAACCGCGCGCGCCACGGGTACCGGCTGCTGTAGAGCCACCCACCCTGGCCGCCTTGCGCACGTTGCTGCATCACCCGCAACTGGCCGAAAAAGTCGAGGATGCCGGGCACTTTGCGGCCGAAGACCACACTAACACGCAACTGCTGGTCGCCCTGCTCGAAGCCGTACAGAAGAATCCCAAGCTAAACTCATTTCAACTGATTGCGCGTTGGCACGGCACTGAACAGGGCCGACTGCTGAAAGCGCTGGCAGAAAAGGAATGGCTGATTGATGGAGATAACCTTGAACAACAGTTTTTCGACACCATTACTAGCTTGTCAGCCCGCCAACGCGAGCGAAATCTGGAACAACTTCTTCGAAAAGCGCGTCAAAGTGAGTTGAGTACCGAAGAGAAAAATCAACTGCGCGACCTTTTAAGCCGCAATGTTTGCGCATCAAACCCGACCTCAACTGGCGCGTGAGGTCATAGCTCAGGTATAATCCTCGGCTTGTTTTTTGCCCGCCAAGACCTTCAGTGGATAGGGTGTTATGTCCGGAAAAGCGCAACAGCAGTCTCGTATCAAAGAGTTGATCACACTTGGTCGTGAGCAGGGCTACCTGACTTACGCGGAGGTCAACGACCACCTGCCGGAGGATATTTCAGATCCGGAACAGGTGGAAGACATCATCCGCATGATCAATGACATGGGGATCAACGTATTCGAGGTTGCGCCAGATAAGGATTCCCTTATGCTGGCCGACGCCGATACCGACGAAGCCGCGGCCGAAGAGGCAGCAGCAGCGTTGGCAGCGGTCGAGACCGACATTGGTCGCACCACCGACCCAGTGCGCATGTACATGCGTGAAATGGGTACGGTAGAGCTCCTCACACGTGAAGGCGAAATCGAAATCGCCAAGCGTATTGAAGAGGGCATCCGCGAAGTGATGGGCGCAATCGCGCACTTCCCTGGCACGGTTGACCATATTCTCTCCGAGTACACTCGCGTCACCACCGAAGGTGGCCGCCTGTCCGACGTCCTGAGCGGTTATATCGACCCGGACGACGGCATTGCGCCGCCTGCAGCCGAAGTGCCACCGCCTGTCGACCCGAAAGCCGCTCCAGCTGCCGACGACACCGACGACGATGACGCCGAAGCAAGCGATGACGAAGAAGAAGCCGAAAGCGGTCCGGATCCGGTCATCGCCGCACAGCGTTTTGGCGCTGTCGCCGATCAGATGGAAATCACCCGCAAGGCGCTGAAAAAGCACGGTCGCTACAACAAGGCTGCGATTGCCGAGCTGTTGGCCCTGGCTGAGCTGTTCATGCCGATCAAACTGGTGCCGAAGCAATTCGAAGGCCTGGTCGAGCGTGTTCGTAGTGCCCTGGATCGTCTGCGTCAGCAAGAGCGCGCGATCATGCAATTGTGCGTTCGTGATGCCCGCATGCCGCGTGCCGACTTCCTGCGCCAGTTCCCGGGCAATGAAGTCGACGAAAGCTGGAGCGATGCACTGGCCAAAGGCAAAAGCAAATACGCTGAAGCCATTGGTCGCCTGCAACCGGATATCATTCGTTGCCAGCAGAAGCTGACCGCGCTGGAAACCGAAACCGGTTTGACGATTGCCGAGATCAAGGACATCAACCGTCGCATGTCGATCGGTGAGGCCAAGGCCCGCCGCGCGAAGAAAGAGATGGTCGAAGCGAACTTGCGTCTGGTGATCTCCATCGCCAAGAAGTACACCAACCGTGGCCTGCAGTTCCTCGATCTGATCCAGGAAGGCAACATTGGCTTGATGAAAGCGGTAGACAAGTTCGAATACCGCCGTGGCTACAAATTCTCGACTTATGCCACCTGGTGGATCCGTCAGGCGATCACTCGCTCGATCGCCGACCAGGCCCGCACCATCCGTATTCCGGTGCACATGATCGAGACGATCAACAAGCTCAACCGTATTTCCCGGCAGATGTTGCAGGAAATGGGTCGCGAACCGACCCCGGAAGAGCTGGGCGAACGCATGGAAATGCCTGAGGACAAGATCCGCAAGGTATTGAAGATCGCTAAAGAGCCGATCTCCATGGAAACCCCGATCGGTGATGACGAAGACTCCCATCTGGGTGACTTCATCGAAGACTCGACCATGCAGTCGCCAATCGATGTCGCCACCGTTGAGAGCCTTAAAGAAGCGACACGCGAAGTCCTGTCCGGCCTCACTGCCCGTGAAGCCAAGGTTTTGCGCATGCGCTTCGGTATCGACATGAATACCGACCACACCCTCGAGGAGGTTGGTAAGCAGTTCGACGTGACCCGTGAACGGATTCGTCAGATCGAAGCCAAGGCGCTGCGCAAGCTGCGCCACCCGACGAGAAGCGAGCATTTGCGCTCTTTCCTCGACGAGTGATCACAAAACCCCCGGCCCAGGCCGGGGGTTTTGCTTTATGCAGATTAAATTCCCCGCACGTCCCACCCGCCGAATAGCCCGTCTACACTCGAAGCATTCCCCCAAAGCCATAACGAGACCGTTATGCCCAGATGGTCGACCGTGCTTTTTTTGCTGTCGCTGATGACCTGGACCGCAACGGCTGGCGCGCTGACTCTGACCGACGAAGAACGTAGCTGGCTGGCGGCTCACCCGGAATTGCGCCTGGGCGTTGATGCGTCCTGGCCGCCGTTTGAGTTTCGCGACGATCATGGGCGTTATCAGGGCCTGGCAGCAGACTATATCAACGTCATCCGGCAACGGCTGGCCATCAAACTCACGCCCATCGAACCGGTCAGCTGGACTGAAGTGCTGCAGCAGGCCAAACAAGGCAAGCTGGACATCTTGCCGGGCATCATGTCGACCCCAGAACGCCAGACCTATCTGTCGTTTACCCGCCCCTACCTCGATTTTCCGATTGTCATTCTGGCCCACGTCGGAGGCCCCCAACCGCGCAAACTCAAAGACCTGTACGGGCTGAAGATCGCCGTGGTGGAAAACTACGCCCCCCATGAACTGTTGCGCACCCAGCATCCCGACCTGAATCTGGTGGCGATGCCCAATGTCAGCTCGGCATTGCAAGCGCTGGCTACCGACGAAGTGGACGCGGTCGTGGGCGATCTCGCCTCTAGTGTCTGGAGCCTGCGCCAGCTCAAGCTCGAAGGGCTCTACGTCAGCGGTGAGACGCCCTACCGCTATCAATTGGCGATGGCCGTCCCCCCGAACAATAAGCTGCTGGTCAGTATCCTGGACAAAGTCCTGGCAGACATGAGCCCGAGTGAAATCAGCGCCATCCAGGAACATTGGGTCGGTAACGTCCTGGATCATCGGACCTTCTGGTCCGACGTGCTGATTTACGGCCTGCCAGGACTATTGGCACTGATGATCGTGCTGGCAGTGGTGATCCGCATCAATCGCCGACTGAGTTCGGAAATTGCCCGCAGGGTCGACCTGGAACAGGAGCTGCGCAGCAGCGAATACCATTACCGTGGGCTGGTGGAGAGTCTTTCAGCCATCGCCTGGGAAGCGCAGATCAGCGATTACACCTACAGTTACGTGTCGCCCCACGCCCAGGACCTCCTCGGTTATCCCCTGTCCCATTGGCTGATTCCGGGCTTCTGGCGCAACATCATCCACCCCGCGGACCTCACCCGTGCCCAAGCCTTCTGCGACCGTGAAGTGGCGGCCGGGCGCGATCACAGCGTCGATTACCGGGTCATCACCGCTGATGGCCGCTGCCTGTGGGTCCGCGATATCGTCAGCCTGATCGAACACGGCCGTGAACCGGTCCTGCGCGGGCTGATGATCGACATCAGCGAAGCCAAGCGCACCGAAGAGGCGCTGCGCCTGTCGGAACAGAAGTTCGCCTCGGTGTTCCAGCAATGCCCGGATATTCTGGTGATCGCACGGCTTTCCGATGGCTGCCTGCTGGAAGTCAACGAGGCATTCGAGGAACAGATCGGCCTCAAGGCCGAAGACGTCATAGGCCAGACGGCCACCGACCTGAATATCTGGGGCGTTCCTGGCGTGGGACCGGGTTTGCTGCAGCGGTTGCAGGCCGGCAGTATCCGCAACCTGGAGATGCCCTTTCGCCGCAACAATGGCCAGGTGTTCACCGGCTTGATCTCCGCCGAGCCTTTCGACCTCGACACGACCCCGGCCCTGGTGGTGGTCGTGCGAGACATCAGTCAGCTCAAGGAAACCCAGCAACAGCTGCAAACCTCCGAAGAGAAATTCGCCAAGGCCTTCCACGCCTCCCCCGACGGCTTGCTGCTGTCCCGGCAGAGCGATGGCTTGCTGCTGGAGGTCAACGAAGGTTTCAGCCGTATTACCGGTTTCAACAGCGCAATGTCTGTGGATCGATCGGCCCTGGACCTGGGGATCTGGGTCAATCTCAACGAGCGCAAACAGATGCTCGAATTGCTGCACCGGGACGGGTTCGTCCGCGACTTCAGCTGCCACATCCGCCGCAAGGACGGGCAGATCCGGCTCTGCGAGGTTTCAAGCCGACCGTTGCCCATCGGCGATGAAGACTGCATGTTGACCATCGCCCGGGACATCACCGAGCGGCACCTGATGCAGGAGAAACTGCAGCAGGCCGCCACCGTGTTCGAAAGCACCGCCGAGGGTGTCTTGATCACGGATACCCAACAGCACATCAGCGCGGTCAATCGGGCCTTTACCGAAATCACCGGTTACAGCGAGACCGAAGCACTGGGCCACACCCCTCGCCTGCTCGCCTCGGGCCTGCACGACAGCGCCTTCTATGCGGCGATGTGGCATCAACTGACCGCCGAAGGTCATTGGCAGGGCGAGATTTCCAACCGGCGCAAGAATGGTGAGCTCTACCCAAGCTGGCTGACCATCAGCGCCGTGCGCAACCGGGACAAACTCATCACCCACTTTGTCGCGGTATTCGCGGACATTTCCAGCCTCAAGCACGCACAAGCCAAACTCGACTACCAGGCGCACCACGATCCGTTGACCGGCCTGCCAAATCGCACACTGTTCGAAAGCCGCCTGCTGACCGCGCTGAACAACCAGCAGGAAAACGGTGGCCAAGGCGCCGTGCTATTCTTGGACCTGGACCGTTTCAAACACATCAACGACAGCCTCGGCCACCCGGTCGGCGACCTGCTGCTCAAAGGCATCGCCGTGCGCCTCAAGGAGCAGTTGCGCGATATCGATACCGTGGCGCGGCTGGGTGGTGACGAATTCATCATCCTGCTCCCCGGCCTGCAACAGGCCAGCGATGCCGACAACATTGCCACCAAGCTGCTCAATTGCTTCAGCGCCCCTTTCCAGGCCGGCGAGCACGAGTTTTTCATCAGCGCCAGCATCGGCACCAGCCTGTATCCCAAGGACGGCTGCGACGTTGCCACGCTGGTCAAGAACGCCGATGCCGCGATGTATCGCTCCAAGGCCAAGGGCCGTAACCGGGTTGAAAGCTACACCCGCGACCTCACCGCCCAGGCCAGCGAACGCGTGGCACTGGAGCATGAACTGCGACGCGCCATCGAGCGCAATGAGCTGTTTTTGTACTACCAACCCAAAATCAGCCTCAAGGATCATCGGCTGGTCGGTGCCGAAGCGCTGATTCGCTGGCATCACCCGACCTTTGGCGATGTGCCCCCCGAGCACTTCATTCCCCTGGCCGAAGAAAACGGCATGATCCTGCAAATCGGTGATTGGGTATTGGAGACTGCCTGCCAGCAGATGTACGAGTGGAATCAGGTCTATGAGTGCCTCGGCCCACTCTCGGTCAACCTCGCGGGCGCTCAATTACGCCAGCCGAACCTGCTCGGCCGGATCGAGCAATTGCTCAAGGACAACCGCCTCAAACCCGATTTTCTGCAACTGGAAATTACCGAAAACTTCATCATGAGCCAGGCCGAGGAAGCACTAGCGGTCCTGCACCAACTCAAACGCCTGGGCGTGCAACTGGCAATCGACGACTTCGGCACCGGCTATTCGTCCCTGAGCTACCTCAAACGCCTGCCGCTGGACATCCTCAAAATCGACCAATCCTTCGTCCGCGGCTTGCCGGACGACCCGCACGACGCGGCGATTGTCCGCGCAATCATTGCCCTGGGCCGCAGCATGCAATTCACCGTCATCGCCGAAGGCGTCGAAACCCATGCCCAGCAACAATTCCTCACCACCGAAGGCTGCGAACAGATCCAGGGCTACATCGTCAGCCTGCCACTTTCCCCCGACGAATTCGCCGCGACGTTTCTTCGTATAGCCGTTTCAGACTTTTCGGATAGCACAGCCGAGAAACCATCGCTATAATCCGCGGCCTACTGAGGGCCTATAGCTCAGTTGGTTAGAGCAGAGGACTCATAATCCTTTGGTCCACGGTTCAAGTCCGTGTGGGCCCACCAAACAAGAAAGCCGCGCTAATGCGCGGCTTTTGGCTTTCTGAGATTGAGGTTTGATTTTAGGGTTCAGACCAGCCGAGCCACCAAGGCGACGACAGCAAAGGTCACCAGGGCCAGAGCGGCGCCGAGCCCGAACGGCAGTAGTATCGCTCGGGTCGCGGTGGGGGCCGGGCTACGCATGTCTTCAGCCAAGGCGGCCACGTCTCGGTGCAACTGCTCAATGCTGGCTTGAGTCGTGGGGGGTGTGGACATACTGCTTCTTCCTGTGTGGATCACGGGCTCTGCCTAATGCGCTTACCCTAGTTGGATACGGTGAGCTGCTCCGTGGCAAAACTCAAGTGCCGCCGATGATTGGCTGCGCTCTGACGGGCTCGGTATTAGAGCTTGGACCACAGCCCGACAGCGGCGACGAAGGCGGTGACCAGACCGACGCCCACCGCAAACGGATACCAAAAAGCTTCCTGTCTAAGCTTGCTTTCTTCGGCCATAAACTTGCGGGTCTCGGCCATGAATTTCCGGATTTCGACTTGGAGCTTATCGAGTTCCAGATTATCGCGGTCATTCTGTAGCATCAGTCATCCTGTCGGAGCTCGGGTCGCACCATGTGCGCTGCTCCGAGGCGGGTCGTGCGTCATTTTTCCTGTCTGCCGTCTAGGTTATATTTTGCGCAGATGGTGGGTTATCGGATGACGTCCGCTAACGTTGTAGGCAAACTCCGAGAATTGCGTAATGGGCGCATTTGGGCACTTTGCCGCCTTGTTGGGCTTTTCTTCGACGGGATACTCTCCAGACGTCGCTGCCAATGCAGCGATCGGGTGTGGTAACCCGGTGAAACCAGCACAACAGTGCACTCATTACGAATACAGGCAGTTTTTATGCCTGTGATCTTGATATGGCGGCTGTGCGTGGGACGCCCTCGGGCGTGCCGGTTTCCTTGGTTCCCGGTTTACCACCCTGCGTACAGCTGCCACCTTTTCGTGTGGTAACGAAAAGGGCAGCTCCTCGAACCCAGGAGTAGAACCATGACCAAAACAATTCCGCCCGCAGCTTCCGAACTGAAAACCATCGGCCTCACGCCCTTCACCTATTGCTCGGATCAGCCACTGTTCCACGTCAGCGCTGGCGTCCCCATCCTCGACGCATTGACTCAAACCTCCGACCTGCTATCCCTCGCCAAATCATTTGCCGAGGACGCAGCCTACGCAAAAGACACCGACCGCCACGCCTGGGCCGCGCACTATCTGACGGCGATGAGCAAAGCGGTGATTGATGATGTGGTGAAAGTGCTGACACCGCGACCTGCCCGGACGGCGACAGAGTCCGAGGAATAGCACCTGCACATTACTTGAAACACGCCCCGATTTTTCGGGGCTTCCAGATCGTGATCGGGAGTTCGGATGCTTAAGCCCAAACACTTAACGCTGGAATAGCCTGCACTGGCCCCAGCCGCTCAAGCACTTCACCGGTCAACACAACCTCATACGTATCCGCCGGCCTCCCCCACTGCTCCACAATGACCATGCGCTCCACCAAAAGTCCTGCCAATCCAGTAATCGTCTCGGCCAATTCTTCGACGATTTCTTGAGTGCGCAACCACAAGCGATCATTAATTTCTGTCAGCTCAGCAATGATGCGATCAGACGACGCTGGATCCGTATCGGGATAGGCGATGTTTCGAAGCAAGTACCGCAACTCTCTTATTTTTGCGTGATCCTGTTCCGCTCCAAACTCTCCTTTCAGGATGGCTGCCGCTTTCGACTTATCGACGCGTTTCTCGGGCGAATGTTTTGGAGGTAATGTCTGCGCCATGGCGCCGGCGCAGAGGACCATTATGCGGGCTTCCAAATGTTTCTTCATGGCTTCGAGCGACGAAATGGACCGCGTCAAGGTAATGGAGGCCCCGCCATGGTGCGTCAGGCCCATGGTCACTTTCAGGGTCACATCACCCGTTTCAAAACCCAGGGCTCGGGCTACGACGTAATGCCCCATTTCGTGATTGGCAATTTGCAATGCATAGTCGCGCAGAGCCGCAGGCATACCCTTCATTTCATCCCCTCGCTTCGCAGCTCCTGGTTACGCATTCGACTACGAGTGAGAAGTTTGTGTCCATCCAATTAACCCGTTGAGGGCATGGACTGCCTGTAATATGCCTGCCCATTGCTCTGTACCGCTGGAGATACCCCTTTGCCTGACACTCGCCCGCCCGTTCTCGACGAAATCGACCGCCAATTGATCGCCGCCCTGCAGATCAATGCCCGTGAAAGTGTGGCCATGCTCGCCCGGCAGCTGGGCATCGCCCGCACCACCGTCACTTCGCGCCTGGCACGGTTGGAAAAGGCCAAGGTGATCACCGGTTACGGTGTGCGACTGGGTCAGCGTGTGGTAGATGGCGGATTGCAGGCTTACGTCGGGATTACGGTGCAACCGAGGTCTGGCAAGGAAGTGCTGCGACGACTTAGCGCCATGGCTCAGGTGCAGCAGCTGTGTGCGGTGAGTGGCGAGTTTGATTATGTGGCGTGGTTGCGCACCGATTCGCCGGAGCAGCTGGATCAGTTGCTGGATCAGATTGGCAGTGTGGATGGGGTGGAGAAGACGACGACTTCGATCATCCTGAGCAGCAAGATTGATCGGGGGCAGCCGGTTTGAGGCCTTCGGTGTCTGGTCGGGACTCTTCGCGGGCAAGTCGGATCGCTGCACTGCTCACACCTACAATATGTAGTGATACATCGTCATATTGATAAAACAATTAGCAAAACGACGACACATTGCGTCTTATTAACGTGTTCTACGCTCTCTAGAATGGCTGCCATCTTTTCCTATACTCAGACGCGCATCCTGCGTCGGGTCGCCAGCAAGGCCAGCCATGAACAAGAACAATCGCCATCCTGCAGACGGTAAAAAACCAGTCACTATTTTCGGCCCGGATTTTCCTTTCGCCTTCGACGACTGGATCGAGCACCCGGCCGGCCTGGGGAGCATTCCAAAGCACAATCACGGCGCCGAGGTGGCGATTGTCGGGGCTGGCATTGCCGGTCTGGTGGCCGCCTATGAACTGATGAAACTGGGGCTCAAGCCGGTCGTCTACGAAGCCTCGAAAATGGGCGGTCGTCTGCGCTCCCAAGCGTTCAACGGTGCCGAAGGCATCATCGCCGAGCTCGGCGGCATGCGCTTCCCGGTGTCGTCCACTGCGTTTTACCACTACGTCGACAAGCTCGGCCTCGAGACCAAGCCCTTCCCGAACCCGCTGACCCCCGCGTCTGGCAGCACAGTGATCGATCTGGAAGGCAAAACCCATTACGCACAGAAACTGGCGGATCTTCCTGCACTGTTCCAGGAAGTCGCTGACGCCTGGGCCGATGCCCTGGAAGACGGTTCGCGCTTCGGCGAGATCCAGCAGGCGATCCGCGATCGCGACGTGCCACGCCTCAAGGAGTTGTGGAACACCCTCGTGCCGCTGTGGGACGACCGCACGTTCTACGATTTCGTCGCCACCTCCAAAGCCTTCGCCAAGCTATCGTTCCATCACCGCGAAGTGTTCGGCCAGGTCGGTTTCGGCACCGGTGGCTGGGACTCGGACTTCCCCAACTCGATGCTGGAAATCTTCCGCGTGGTGATGACCAACTGCGACGATCACCAGCACCTGGTGGTCGGCGGCGTGGAACAAGTGCCGCAAGGCATCTGGCGCCATGTGCCGGAGCGTTGCGTGCACTGGCCTGAAGGCACCAGCCTCAGCTCGTTGCACAACGGCGCGCCGCGTACCGGCGTGAAGAAAATTGCCCACGCGGCAGGCGGCCGTTTTGCGGTCACCGACAACTGGGGCGACACCCGCGAATACGCAGCGGTGCTGACCACTTGCCAGAGCTGGCTGCTGACCACCCAGATCGAATGCGACGAGAGCCTGTTCTCGCAAAAGATGTGGATGGCCCTGGACCGTACCCGCTACATGCAGTCGTCGAAAACTTTCGTGATGGTCGACCGCCCGTTCTGGAAGGACAAAGACCCGGAAACCGGCCGCGACCTGATGAGCATGACCCTCACTGATCGCCTGACCCGTGGCACGTACTTGTTCGATAACGGCGACGACAAGCCTGGGGTGATTTGCCTGTCGTACTCATGGATGAGCGACGCCCTGAAAATGCTTCCACAGCCAGTGGAAAAGCGCGTGAAGCTGGCGCTGGATGCGTTGAAGAAGATCTACCCGAAAGTCGACATCGCCGCGCGGATCATCGGCGATCCGATCACCGTGTCGTGGGAAGCCGACCCGCATTTCCTCGGGGCTTTCAAAGGCGCCCTGCCCGGTCACTACCGCTACAACCAGCGCATGTACGCGCACTTCATGCAGGACGACATGCCGCCCGAGCAACGCGGGATTTTCATCGCCGGCGATGACGTTTCGTGGACGCCTGCGTGGGTTGAAGGCGCGGTGCAGACCTCGCTCAACGCGGTGTGGGGCATCATGAAACACTTCGGCGGTGAAACTCACGCCGAAAACCCGGGTCCAGGAGATGTGTTCAACGAAATCGGTCCGATCGCCCTGCCCGAGTAAGAGGAATCCGAAATGCGCGTAGCCCTTTACCAATGCCCACCGCGGCCCCTGGATGTCCCAGGCAACCTGCAACGCCTGCATCAACTGGCGCTGGAGGCCAAGGGCGCGGACTTGCTGGTGGTGCCGGAGATGTTCCTGACCGGCTACAACATCGGCATAGACGCCGTCAGCGTGCTGGCGGAGGTGCACAACGGTGAATCGGCGCAGCACATCGCGCGCATCGCCAAGGCAGCCGGGATCGCCATTCTGTATGGCTACCCCGAGCGTACCGAGGACGGGCAGATCTACAACGCCGTGCAGTTGATCGACGCCAATGGCGAGCGGCTGTGCAACTACCGCAAGACTCATCTGTTCGGTGACCTCGATCACTCGATGTTCAGCCCTGGGCCGGATGAGTTTCCGTTGGTTGAACTCAATGGCTGGAAGCTTGGCTTTTTGATCTGCTACGACCTGGAGTTCCCGGAAAACGCCCGGCGTCTGGCGTTAGCCGGTGCCGAGCTGATCCTGGTGCCGACGGCGAACATGATTCCCTACGATTTCATCGCCGACGTCACCGTCCGCGCCCGGGCCTTCGAAAACCAGTGTTATGTGGCTTACGCCAACTACTGTGGGAGCGAGGGCGAGATCCAGTATTGCGGCCAGAGCAGCATCGCCGCGCCGGATGGCAGCCGTATCGCCCAGGCCGGTCTTGATGAAGCACTGATTGTTGGTGAGCTGGATCGCCAGCTGATGATTGATTCCCGCGCTGCCAATCGCTACTTCCTCGATCGCCGTCCCGAGCTTTACGGCGCGCTGAACAAGCGCTGATCCACTTAGGGGGCGTTCTCAATCAGTTTCCCCGGCGCAGTGTGGAAACTCATTGAGAACGCCCCCTAATCCGCTAGCATTAGCGCTTCTCTGTTCTGGAAGTGCTCATGCCTGCGCTGAATCACCCCCACCTTCACACTGAAACCCTGGCCAACGGTCTGCGGGTGACGCTGCGTCATGCTCCCGGTTTGAAGCGCTGCGCCGCGGCGTTGCGGGTCGCCGCCGGCAGTCACGACGTGCCACCGGCCTGGCCGGGGCTGGCGCACTTTCTTGAGCATTTGCTGTTCCTGGGTACGGAGCGCTTTCCTGCAGAGCAAGGGCTGATGGCCTACGTACAAGGTCATGGCGGGCAGGTAAACGCGCGAACCAGCGAACGGACGACGGACTTCTTTTTCGAACTGCCGCCCCAGGCGTTCAGCGCTGGGCTGGAGCGTCTGTCAGACATGCTCGCCCATCCGCGTATGAATCCGGATGATCAGCGGCGCGAACGGGAAGTGCTACACGCTGAATTTGTCGCCTGGTCGCGGGATGCCACAGCCCAACAGCAATTCGCGCTGTTCGATGGGCTCTCGGCGGCTCACCCGTTGCGGGCGTTTCATGCTGGCAACCGTTACAGCCTGCCGATTCCGCAGCCCGAGTTTCAGCAAGCGTTGAAGGACTTTTATCAGCAGTTTTATCAGACCGGGCAGATGACGCTGAGCCTGGCCGGCCCGCAGAGCCTCGAAGCATTGAAAGGGGCGGCGCAGGCGTTTGCCCTTGCCATTCCCGCCGGAGAAAAAGTCCCCCAGGCAAAGCCCAGCCTGTTGATGGATTCATCGGCCAATAGTTATCAACAGGCTGGAGAACGTCGACTGGATCTGCTGTTCACCTTCGAAGGGCTGCCCGACTCATCGCCCGAAGCGCTGGCATTCCTGTGCCATTGGCTGACCGCCGCAAAACCCGGCGGCCTGTTGGCGCAGCTGCGAGACAGCGGGCTGGCAGACAACCTGAAAGCTGCGCCGCTCTACTGCTACGCCGGGCAAGCCTTGCTGCACATCGAATTCACGCAGCCCGCAAACGCCACGCAATCGGGCAGCGTGATCCGCGAACGGCTTCTGGATTGGCTGGGCTTTTTTGCCTCCCGTCAGGATTGGGCCCAATTGCGCGAAGAATACGCAGCCCTGCAGCAGCGCCAACAACAAGTCAGCAGCGCCTTGCAACTGGTCCAACGGGACAGCGAGCAACTTGAACCAGGGTTGTCCGAACAGGGCGTTGTCGCCCTCAAGGCAATCCTGCAACAAATCGGCGCTGTGGATAACTTCACCGGCCAGTGGCAACTGCCGACCCCCAACCCGTTTTTGCGTACCGATACTCCAGCCCCGAATGCCGGCTTGATTCGCGGCCAGACCAGCGCCCACCGTGGCCTGCGGACCTTTGCCCAGGATCGCTCGCGCAGTCGCCGCGAACGTTCGCCGATGCAGTTCAGTCAGGCGTTGCCGGACAACACGGATGAAGGCGCGGTGTATCTGCGCTGGCGCCTGGAGTCCGCGCCTCACAACGGCCTACAGTCGCATCTGGAAAACAACCTGCTGCCGTTGCGCGAAGAGGCACGTCAGGCCGGTGTCGACGTTTCCTTCAGCGCATCGGGCAATGAATGGCTGCTGAAACTGACGGGCCTGCAGGAGCCGATGCCAACAGTCCTCGAACATGTGCTGAAAGCGCTGACAAAACCTGATGCGCGTTTCTCACAGGAAGAACCGACGGCCACCCCATTGATGCCGATTCGACAGCTGCTCAAGGCGTTGCCCGATCTATGCACTGAGCACACCGCAGCCTCGGATGACTTGCAGCAACTCTGGTCGAGTGCGCGCTGGGATGGCCTGGCGACCGGATTGTCGGCCCAGACGCAAGCGGCGATGGGGTTGGCCTTGAGTCGTGTGCAGGGAACGCCAGACCATCAATCGACATCACCTCTATCGATCGGCTCACAGCATCTCTGGAGCGCCGTCGATACCGGCTCCAGCGAACACGCGCTGTTACTCTTTTGTCCGACGGCAACCCATGACATCGCCGACGAAGCTGCCTGGCGCTTGCTCACACACCTGTGCCAGACACCGTTCTATCAACGTTTGCGGGTGGAGCTGCAACTCGGTTACGCGGTGTTCAGCGGCCTGCGCCAGATCAACGGTCAGACCGGGCTGTTGTTCGGCGTGCAATCGCCGAGCGTCGCGCCTCTGGACTTGTTGCAACACATCGAACAATTCCTCGGCGAGCTCGAAAGGATGATCGAAAGCATCGATGAGCTGACCTTCATCGCCCAACGCCAAGCCTTGGCCGATCAATTCGACAGCACCGCCCTGCCCAACACCCAGGCCGCCGAACTGCTCTGGCAAGGCAAACTGGCCGGCCACTCGTCGGATTATCTGGGCCTTCTACCTCAAGCGATTCTGATGATCGACCGCAAAGCCTTGCTGGCCGCGGCACAGCGACTGAATAGGGCCGAAGGTGGCTGGCGCTGTCTGGCCAGCGGACCTTGCCCGACTACGCGCTGGCAAGTGGCAAAATGATCATTACCGGCGCTGCAATTAGCTTTCTCAAAGATTCGCAGCCAATCGTTCTGTAATTTTGAGTAACATAGCCACCTAACTATCTGAACATCTCCGACTGGAGGTGGACTATATGTATAGGCCTCAACTGTCCCATCCACCTGAAGGAGCGCTCCTATGTCCTGGTCCAAACCTGCTTACACCGACCTGCGTATCGGCTTCGAAGTCACCATGTACTTCGCAAGCCGCTAAGCTCTGCCGTTTGGTAGAGAATGCAGTGCTACGCCTCGGCTTGCCGGGGCGTTTTTATTTTCAGTTTTCAATGATGGAGCGGCCATGTTTGTCCAGATTCTAGGTTCCGCCGCCGGCGGCGGTTTCCCCCAGTGGAACTGCAACTGCGCGAACTGCGCAGGTTTTCGCGACGGCAGCCTGCGGGCCGAAGCGCGTACCCAGTCGTCCATCGCGATTTCCGATGATGGCGTGAACTGGGTGCTGTGCAATGCTTCGCCGGACATCCGCGCCCAGCTCCAGAGTTTCGCGCCGATGCAGCCGGGACGCGCGCTGCGTGATACCGGCATCAGCGCAATCATCCTGATGGACAGCCAGATCGACCACACCACCGGCCTGCTCAGCCTGCGCGAAGGTTGCCCGCATCAGGTCTGGTGCACTGACATGGTCCATGAAGACCTGAGTACCGGGTTCCCGTTGTTCACCATGCTGACCCACTGGAACGGCGGGTTGAACTGGAACCGTATCGAACTCGATCAGAGCTTCACCGTCCCGGCCTGCCCGAACCTGCGTTTCACCCCACTGCCCCTGCGTAGCGCCGCCCCACCCTACTCGCCGCACCGCTTCGACCCGCATCCGGGCGACAACATCGGCCTGATCGTCGAAGACCTGAGCACCGGCGGTAAACTGTTCTACGCACCGGGCCTGGGCAAGGTCGATGCTCCACTGCTGAAGATCATGGCCAGCAGCGATTGCCTGTTGGTGGACGGTACGATGTGGGACGACGACGAGATGCAGCGCCGTGGTGTCGGCACGCGCACGGGTCGGGAAATGGGCCACCTGGCGCAGAACGGCCCCGGCGGCATGCTCGAAGTGCTGGAACAACTGCCCAAGCAGCGCAAAGTGCTTATCCACATCAACAACACCAACCCGATTCTCGATGAGGATTCGCCAGAGCGTGCGGAGCTGGCCCGTCGTGAAGTTGAAGTGGCTTATGACGGCATGAGTATTGTGCTGTAGCGGATGGCCTCTTCGCGGGCCAACCACGCTCCCACAAGGATAGCGCTATCTCTGTGGGAGCAGGCTTGCCCGCGAAGGCGTCAGAGCAGACACCAAAGAATCCACCGGTTGTTCCCGGAGAACCGCAATGACTGATACCCCAATGTCCCCCGCCGAATTCGAAGCGGCCCTGCGCGCCAAGGGCGCCTATTACCACATCTATCACCCGTATCACGTGGCGATGTATGAAGGCCGGGCGACGCGCGAGCAGATCCAGGGCTGGGTCGCCAACCGCTTTTACTATCAGGTGAACATCCCGCTCAAGGACGCCGCGATCCTGGCCAACTGCCCGGACCGCGAGATTCGTCGCGAGTGGATTCAGCGCCTGCTGGACCATGACGGCGCCCCCGGTGAAGACGGCGGTATCGAAGCCTGGTTGCGTCTTGGGCAAGCGGTCGGCCTCGACCCGGATCAGTTGCGCTCCCAGGAACTGGTGCTGCCCGGCGTGCGTTTCGCCGTGGATGCCTATGTCAACTTCGCCCGCCGGGCCCGTTGGCAGGAAGCCGCCAGCAGCTCATTGACCGAGTTGTTCGCGCCGCAGATCCACCAATCGCGCCTCGACAGTTGGCCGCAGCATTACCCGTGGATCGACCCGGCCGGTTACGAATATTTCCGTACGCGCCTGGGCCAGGCTCGCCGAGATGTGGAGCACGGTCTGGCAATCACGTTGCAGCACTACACCACGCGGGAAGGCCAGGAGCGCATGCTGGAAATTCTCCAGTTCAAACTGGACATTCTTTGGAGCATGCTCGACGCCATGAGCATGGCCTACGAACTGAACCGCCCGCCGTACCACAGCGTGACCGAACAGCGGGTCTGGCATAAAGGAATCACCTTATGAGTTTTGATCGCAGCAAAACCCCGACCTGGCGTCCCGGCTACCGTTTCCAGTACGAACCGGCGCAAAAAGGCCATGTGTTGCTCTACCCCGAAGGCATGATCAAACTCAACGATAGCGCCGCGCTGATCGGCGGTTTGATCGATGGCCAGCGAGATGTTGCGGCCATCATCGCCGAGCTCGACAAACAGTTCCCCGGCGTGCCCGAGCTCGGTGACGACATCGAGCAATTCATGGAGGTCGCCCGTGCTCAGCACTGGATCGAACTTGCCTGATTCCGTGTCAGGCAAGTTACCGCCCAAGCCCGACATCGGCCTGCCGCTGTGGCTGCTGGCCGAACTGACTTACCGCTGCCCGCTGCAATGCCCGTACTGCTCCAATCCACTGGATTTCGCCGAGCAAGGCCGGGAGTTGACCACCGTGCAGTGGATCAAAGTCTTTCGCGAAGCCCGGGAAATGGGCGCGGCGCAGTTGGGCTTTTCCGGCGGTGAGCCCTTGGTACGCCAGGACCTCGCCGAGTTGATCGCTGAGGCGCGCAAACTGGGGTTCTACACCAACCTGATCACCTCCGGCATCGGCCTCACCGAGCAGAAAATCAGCGACTTCAAAAAGGCCGGCCTGGACCACATCCAGATCAGTTTTCAAGCCAGCGACGAGCAGGTGAACAATCTGCTGGCCGGCTCGAAAAAGGCCTTCGCGCAAAAACTCGAAATGGCCCGTGCGGTGAAAGCACACGGCTATCCGATGGTGCTGAACTTCGTCACCCATCGGCACAACATCGACAAGATCGACCGGATCATCGAGCTGTGCATTGCCCTTGAGGCAGACTTCGTCGAACTCGCGACGTGCCAGTTCTACGGCTGGGCGCAGCTCAATCGGGTCGGCCTGTTGCCGACCAAAGAGCAACTGGTTCGCGCCGAACGCATCACCAACGAATACCGCGCCAAACTGGAAGCCGAAGGGCATCCGTGCAAGCTGATTTTCGTGACGCCGGACTATTACGAAGAACGTCCGAAAGCCTGCATGAACGGCTGGGGCAGTATTTTTCTGACGGTCACACCAGACGGAACCGCCCTGCCCTGTCATGGCGCCCGACAGCTGCCGGTGCAGTTTCCCAACGTGCGCGATCACAGCATGCAGCACATCTGGTACGACTCGTTCGGCTTCAACCGCTTTCGCGGTTACGACTGGATGCCCGAGCCGTGCCGCTCCTGCGACGAGAAAGAAAAGGACTTCGGCGGCTGCCGTTGCCAGGCGTTCATGCTCACGGGTGACGCGAGCAATGCCGACCCGGTGTGCAGCAAGTCGGAACATCACGGCGTGATCCTCAAGGCCCGCGAAGAAGCCGAGCACGCGACCCAGACCATCGAACAACTGGCCTTTCGCAATGAACGAAACTCACGCCTCATCGCCAAAAGCTGAACCCTTGAGCGCCGCCAGGGCCGTCGCGGCCGGCATCGACTTCGCCGAGTTGCAGGTCGGGCCACATGGCCTGTTCTGGAACGAATACCGCCCCGAAGATGCCGCCTGCCGAGTCTGGCAGTGGCGCGACGGTCAGGCCCATTGCCTGACGCCACCCACGTTCAGTGCGCGCAGCCGGGTGTACGAATATGGCGGTGGCGCGTTTTGTCTGACCGATGACGGGCTGGTGTTCGTCAACGAGGCCGATCAGCAGCTGTATCGGCAATCACTGAGCGATGAGACACCTGAGGTGCTGACTTCAAGTGAATGCCGTTACGGCGATCTGCAGTTCGCCAACGGGCAAGTGCTGGCGGTGGAAGAGAACCGCGATCGGCATCGCCTGGTGGCGATCGATCTGGCAGATGGCCGACGCCATCTGCTGGCCGAGGGTGCCGATTTCTACGCGGCACCGACCCTGAGCCCCGATGGCCGGCGACTGGCCTGGATCGAGTGGAATCGCCCGGATCAGCCCTGGACCGCGACTCGCCTGATGGTTGCCGAACGCCAGAGCAATCACACCTTTGCGCAACCGCGTTGCGTGGCCGGTGACGGTCCTCAGGAGTCACTGCAACAACCGAGATTCGATGACAGCGGCCGTCTGTATTGTCTGACCGATCGCGGCGGTTTCTGGCAGCCGTGGGTGGAGTCGGCCGACGATCTGAGCCCACTCCCGAGCGCTGCTGCCGACCATGGACCGGCGCCCTGGCAATTGGGTGGTTGCACCTGGTTACCGTTGAGCGAAGACACTTATCTGGCGAGTTGGACCGAAGAGGGTTTTGGGCGACTGGGGCTTTGTCATGGCGATGGCTCCCGTGAGGATTTCACGGGCGACTACAGCCGCTTCCGCCATCTCGCACAGGATGACCAGTTCATCTACTGCATCGCCGCTTCACCAGTCAGTTCGGCGTCGGTGATTGCCATTGACCGCAAGACCCGGCAGGTGAAGACCCTCGCCGGTGGCGTTGTCCCCCTGCCGGCCGATCAGATCAGCCGCCCGCAAACCCTGCGTTATCCGAGCGGTTCGGGCGAGGCCCACGGGTTCTTCTACCCGGCGATGAACGACGATACGAAACCGCCCTTGGTGGTGTTCATTCACGGCGGACCGACGTCGGCCTGCTACCCGATGTTCGACCCGCGAATCCAGTATTGGGCACAACGGGGCTTCGCCGTGGCCGACCTCAATTACCGGGGTAGCAGTGGTTACGGCCGCGCTTATCGCCAGGCGCTGCATTTGAGCTGGGGCGACGTGGACGTGGAAGATGCCTGCGCAGTAGTCGGCTACCTGGCCGGGCGCGGACTGATCGACGGCGATAAAGCGTTTATCCGTGGTGGCAGCGCCGGCGGGTACACCGCATTGTGCGCATTGGCCTTTCACAAGGTCTTTCGTGCGGGCGCCAGCCTGTATGGCGTCAGCGATCCCGTTGCGCTGGGCCGCGTCACCCACAAGTTCGAAGGCGATTATCTGGACTGGTTGATCGGAGACCCGGTAGAGGACGCTGAACGCTACGCCGCGCGCACGCCGCTGCTGCACGCGAACAACATTAGCGTTCCAATGATCTTCTTTCAGGGTGAACTGGACGCCGTGGTGGTGCCGCAACAGACCCGCGACATGGTCAAGGCATTACAGGACAACGGCATTCTGGTCGAAGCGCATTACTACGCCGACGAGCGCCATGGCTTTCGCAAGGCCGGCAACCAGGCCCATGCGCTGGAACAGGAATGGTTGTTTTATCGGCGGGTGATGGAGTTGGCGGACTGAAGTCTGCACCCAATACAGATATTTGTGGCGCCCCATTCGCGAGCAAGCCCGCTCCCACACTTTGATCTGCGGTGTTCACAAACAAAGTGTTCGCAGAAGGTCCTGTATGGGAGCGGGCTTGATCGCGAAGGCGATCCAACCAGCACCGCGAAGCTCAGCGCTTGGCGATGATATACACCGCATGCACGATCCCCGGAATGTAACCGCACAACGTCAGCAGAATATTCAGCCAGAACGCCCCGCCGAAACCGACTTGCAGAAACACACCCAGTGGCGGCAACAGAATGGCGATGATGATGCGAATAACGTCCATGGGGCAGCTCCTGATTGAAGTTGGCTCGTGCGAGCCACACAACCAGTCGACCTTTGCCGTTCGTCTGGGTTCAGTCACAGATTCCGAACACGCCCTCGCCAAGTACCTCGATCAGAATAAAAAAACGCCCCAACCAAAAAAATCAGGCGTAGGGCGCTGCGTTATACCGCGAGACGGTTCGGAAATTCGTGTAGGGCGGGTCTGATCAGACCGCAATACCTTTTCGACACTGCAGTTGCGCGGTGCATACGCGGGAGAAGGCGCGGGCCAGGCGCAGGAGCATTTCGTCGATATTGGCCTTGCTGACCGTAAGGGCCGGGGTAAAGCGCAGGCAATCGGGTTGCGGGGCATTGAGCAGCAAGCCTTCGTACAACGCAGCCTTGACTACGGCGTCGGCCGAATCGTCGGACAGATCGAGCCCCCAGAGCAGCCCTTGCCCGCGCAATTCGCCGTGACCATAGCGATGGGCCAGACGACTCAGACCTTCGCCCAGATGCTGAGCGGTTTCCCGCATATGATCGAGAAAGCCCTTGTCTTGCACGCTGTCGAGCACGACAAGCCCGGCGGCACTCATCAACGCATTGCCATGATGAGTGCCGCTCATTTCGCCGATTTCGAAACAACAGGCCTTGCCTCGCGCCAACAATGCCGCCAATGGCACGCCACCGCCGAGCCCTTTGCCGAGCACCACGATATCTGCCCGTACGCCGTAGGACTGTTCGGCAAGCAATGTGCCGCAGCGACCGACGCCGGTTTGCACTTCGTCAAATATCAGCAGAATGCCAAGCTCACGACACAAGCGCTCGACGCCCTTGAGGTAGTGCTCGGTAGCGGGAATCACCCCGGCCTCGCTCTGGATCGGTTCGAGCATGATCGCGACCGTCTGGGCATCCACGGCCGCATGCAAGGCGGGCAGGTCATTGAACGGGACATGACTGAAGCCCGGCAACTGTGGATCGAATCGATTGGTCAGATTCGAACTGTCCGACGCAGAAATCGTCCCGAGACTACGGCCATGACAACCTTTGCTGGCCACAATGATCCGCGAAGCGCCGCCACGATGTTGCTGGCCCCATTTGCGCGCCAGTTTGATCGCCGCTTCACAGGCTTCGCTGCCACTGTTGAGCAGGTACGCCTGGTCACTGCCGGTACTGGCGCAGAGCCGGTCGGCGAGGTTGAGCATGCCGCGGTTGTGCAGTCCGAAACCCGGATTGATCAGCGACTGAGCCTGTTCCGAAATCGCTTTGACCAGTGCTGAAGGGCTATGTCCGAGGCTATTGGCGCCGCCACCCTGTGAGAAATCCAGGTAAGCGCGGTCATCGCTGTCCCACAACCAGGAGCCTTGGCCACGCACGAAAATCTGTTTCGGTCGTTCGACACTGGGCATCAGGCACTCGCTGGAAAAGTTGTCGCTTCTGGCCGGCAGGGAAGTGTCCATCGCCAGGTCATCAAGGCTCGGTGGCTTGCGTCGCAGGTTGAACAGATTCATCGGATAAAACCTCGTCCGAGGTTTTTTGCCTTGCCTATGTAAACACCATCGCTGTAAACGGTATTCATCGTGCTTTATGGCCCTGTAAGCCTTGTGAATGCGGTTAGACTAGGCGTAGGCAAGGCACTGAGCCATTTCGATTTCTCAGCATTTTCGATAAGTATTTCTTATGGATTTCAAACAACTGCGTTATTTCGTCGCGGTCTACGAAGAGGGCCACGTCGGTCGGGCCGCCGAGCGGCTGTCTATCTCCCAGCCAGCGTTGTCCCAGCAGATCCGCCAACTCGAACAGAACCTCGATGTGAGCCTGTTCGAACGCAGCAGCAAACGTCTGCTGCCAACCCTGGCGGCCCACACGTTGTACAACCATGCCCTGCCCTTGCTCGATGGCTTGCAACGCGCGCGCGAAGCCTTGGGCAATTTCAAGGGCAAGGCGCTGCGAACCTTGGCCATTGGCGTGCTGCAGACCGTCCACTCCAGCCTGGTGCCGCAAATGCTCGAACGCGTGCGCAAGGCACAGCCGCATCTGGTGGTGCAGATCTATGAACTGACCGGCCTGGAAATCGAGCGGCGACTACTCAATGGTTCGCTGGACATCGGGATCAGTTACCTGCCGCCCCGTCAGCCGGGTTTGCACGGCGTACCGTTGTACGAAGATGAGCTGACCCTTGTCATCCCGGCGGACCATCCGTTGCGCGAATTCAAGAAGGTCTCCATGAGCCAGGCCGCCGAGTTGCCCATGTTGCTGTTGGGTGAAGAGTTTCAGGTGCGGCAGATCTGGCAGGCACAACTGGCCAGTCTTGGGCGCCGGCCGCAGGTGCAGGCCGAGCTGAACAACATGGCGGGGATTCTCGACAGCCTGCCGCACACGCGGCTGGCGACTGTGCTGCCCGGACGCTCGCAAAAGACCCATGGCGACCAAGAGTTGCTGTGGAAACCACTGAGTGAGCCGCGGGTGCCGCTGAAGGTGGGGTTGGTGTGTCGGGATGTGCAGCGGCAACAGGCTTCGCTGGCGTTGTTGCGGACATTGCTGGAAGAGGTGATGGATGAACACTTGCGTAGCCCGACGGCCCTGGATGGGTTGAGCTGAACTTTTTTGCAGGCAAAAGAAAACCCCGCCGAAGCGGGGCTTTGCAGACTGTTTCCCTGACATCCATTTCACTCCGCCGTCCTGGCAGAATCCTACGTGTCCGTGTTGTTGCTTTGCGCTTCCTGCGCGACGTCCATGTGAAGTAGATTAGCTCTGGATCCAATCTGCGCATATGGGAAAACAGCAGCACGTCATGTAAGAGAATGCTTACATGACGTTACAGGGTCAGAATTGTCCTGCGTCCAACAGGAACAGCGACTCACTCCCCGCCTTTACCGACGCGCTCAACGAGTGAATACGCGGCAGCAGACGGGCGAAATAGAACCGCGCCGTACCGAGCTTGCTCGCGTAGAAATCGTCCTGCGCTTCCTTGCCGAAGGCTGCCTTGGCCATCAGTGCCCACATGTAGGCATAGGCTGTGTAACCGAATGCTTGTAGATACTCGACCGAAGCAGCGCCGATTTCGTTCGGGTTGTTTTTAGCCCGGTCCAGCAGCCATGCGGTCAGATCGTCGAGGGTGCCCACTGCATCGTTCAGCGGTTTGGTGAACTCCGCCAAATCAGCACTGGCCGTCGCGGTGAAATGACGAATCTCGTCAGCGAACAGTTTGTAGAACGCCCCGCCGCTGCCGACGATCTTGCGCCCGACAAGGTCCAGCGCCTGAATACCATTGGTGCCTTCGTAGATCTGCGTGATACGCACGTCACGAACCAGTTGCTCCTGGCCCCACTCACGGATGTAGCCGTGGCCGCCAAAAATCTGCTGGCCATGAACTGTGGTTTCCAGCCCCAAATCGGTCAGGAATGCCTTGGCAACAGGCGTCAATAGTGCGACCAGGTCTTCTGCGCGCTTGCGGGTGGTGGCGTCTTCGCTGAACTTGGCGGTGTCCAGTTGCATCGCCACGTAAGTGGAAAATGCACGGCCGCCTTCGTTCGAGGCTTTCATGGTCAGCAGCATGCGACGCACGTCCGGGTGGACGATGATCGGGTCAGCCACTTTGTCCTTGTTCTGCGCGCCGGTCGGCGAACGGCTCTGCAGGCGGTCGCGAGCGTATTCAATAGCGTTCTGGTAGGAACGTTCACCCGAGGCCAGGCCCTGGATGCCGACGCCCAGACGCTCGTAGTTCATCATGGTGAACATCGCCGCCAGGCCTTTGTTCGGCTCGCCGACCAGGTAACCCACGGCTTCGTCGAAGTTCATCACGCAGGTTGCGGACGCCTGGATACCCATCTTGTGTTCGATCGAACCGCAGGTCGCCGGGTTGCGCGCACCGAGGCTGCCGTCGGCATTGACCATGAACTTCGGCACCAGGAACAGCGAAATACCTTTCGGCCCTGCTGGCGCGTCCGGCAGCTTGGCCAGTACCAAGTGGATGATGTTCTCGGTCAGGTCGTGTTCGCCGCCGGTGATGAAGATCTTGGTACCGCTGACCTTGTAGGAACCGTCAGCCTGAGGTTCGGCCTTGGTGCGGATAATCCCCAGGTCAGTACCAGCGTGCGGCTCGGTCAGGCACATCGAACCGGCCCAGACCCCGGCGTACATGTTCGGCAGGTACGCGGCTTTCAGCTCTTCGCTGGCGTGGGCGTTGATCGACAGGCAGGCGCCGGCGGTCAGCATCGGGTACAGACCGAACGACAGGCTGGCGGAGTTGACCATTTCTTCGACCTGCGCCGAAACGGCCTTGGGCATGCCCATGCCGCCGTAGGTCGGATCGCCACCGACACCGACCCAACCGCCTTCAGCGTAGGTCTGATACGCCTGTGGGAAACCGGCAGGGGTGGTGACGGCACCGTCGGCCCAGTGGCAACCTTCTTCGTCAGCCGCACGGCTCAGGGGCGCGATGCTTTTGCTGGTGACCTTGCCGGCTTCTTCCAGAATGGCTTCGACGGTTTCAGCATCGACGGTCTCGGCGAGCGCAGGCAGTTCGGCCCAGAGTTTGGCGACCTCGAAAACTTCATTGAGGACGAAGCGCATATCGCGCAGGGGCGCTTTGTAGTCAGCCATGGCAAACCTCGCAAGATCTAAACAGGTGGTTCGTAGGAATAGTGATTTCGTTGTGTCCGAGTGTACCTCAACAACTTTTACGACACATAGGGTCAGCCCATGACCGATTTGTTATTTTTAGTCACTGAGCTGTTCTTCATAAAGAAGCCCGCAGCAAGGCGGGCTTCTTTATGGCTGATTTGAATGATTAAAGTGCAAACAACTCCGCCGGCAACTTCATCAAACAGTCGCTACCCGCCTCGATGGCCGCCCGATGAGCAGCCGTACGCGGCAGTAAACGCTTGAAGTAAAACTCGTTGGTCGCCAGTTTGCCCTGGCAGTAATCGGCATCCCCAGTGCCTGCATCCAACTGCGCCTGAGCCACCAGCGCCATGCGTAGCCACAGGTAGCCGAGGATGATGTAGCCGCTGTACATCAGGTAATCCACCGAGGCGGCACCCACTTCATCCGGATTTTTCATCGCCGCCATGCCGATCCTGGTGGTCAATTCGCCCCACTGCTGATTCAAATCGTTGAGTTGCGCCACATAGCTGCCGAGTTGCGGATGCTCAGCGTTTGCCGCACAAAACTTATGGACGATTTTGGTGAAACCACGCAGCAGTTTTCCCTGACTGCCAAGGACTTTGCGCCCCAGCAGATCCAGCGCCTGAATGCCGTTGGTGCCTTCGTAGATCGGCGCGATCCGGCAGTCGCGAACCAACTGCTCCATGCCCCACTCACGAATGAAACCGTGGCCGCCAAACACCTGCATGCCAAGGTTGGTCACCTCCAGCCCGGTGTCGGTCATGAAGGCTTTGCAGATTGGTGTGAGGAACGCCAGCAAATCCTCGGCGTCCTGACGCGCCGTTTCATCCGGGCTCATATGCGCAGCGTCCAGCAACTGTGCGGTGAAGTAAGTCAGCGCCCGGTTGCCTTCGTTGAAGGCCTTCATGGTCAACAACATCCTGCGCACATCGGGATGCACGATGATCGGGTCGGCGGGTTTTTCCGGGGCTTTCGGGCCAGTCAGCGAGCGCATTTGCAGACGGTCGCTGGCGTATTTGACCGCGCCCTGGAAGCTCGCCTCCCCCAGACACAAACCTTGCATGCCAGTGCCGAGCCGCGCGTGGTTCATCATGGTGAACATGCAGTTCAGGCCCTTGTTCGGCTCACCGATCAAGAAACCCTTGGCATCGTCGAAATTCAGCACGCAGGTGGCCGAGGCCTTGATGCCCATTTTGTGTTCGATCGAGCCGCAGGAAACGCCGTTGCGCTCGCCCGCCTCGCCCTCGGCATTGGGTAGGAATTTGGGCACTATAAACAGCGAAATACCTTTGGTCCCCGCTGGCGCGTCCGGCAGTTTGGCCAGCACCAGATGAATGATGTTGTCACTCATGTCGTGTTCGCCGGCGGATATGAATATCTTGCTGCCGGAGATCGCGTAACTGCCGTCGGCCTGAGGCACGGCGCGGGTCTTGATGATGCCCAGATCGGTGCCGCAATGAGCTTCGGTCAGGCACATGGTGCCGGTCCATTGGCCTGCGGTGAGTTTGCTCAGGTAGGTCTGTTTCTGTTCTTCAGTGCCATGGGCATGGATGGCCGACATCGCACCGTGGGTCAGGCCGGGGTACATGCCCCAGGACGTGTTACTGGAGCCGACCATTTCGCTGATGACCAGCCCCAAGGAACTTGGCAGGCCCTGGCCACCGTAAGCCGGGTCCGCCGCCAGACCATGCCAGCCGCCTTCCACGTATTGTGCGAATGCTTGCTTGAAACCTGTAGGCGTTGTGACTACACCGTTGTCGAAATGGCAGCCTTCTTCGTCGCCGCTGCGGTTCAGCGGTGCGAGAACGTTCTCACAGAATTTCGCGCCTTCTTCGAGGATCGCATTGACCATGTCCGGGCTGGCATCGGTGGCCCCCAGCGCGGCGTAATTGCGGTGAAAATCGAAGACGTGATCGATCAGAAAGCGCATGTCGCGCAGGGGAGCTTTATACTCGGGCATGGTCATTTCTCCGGCAGCAGATGGCTCAAACCTACTGCCGTGCATCACACCTCACAATCACAGTCCAGACGCTGAATGCGCCATCATCACTCAACCCGCAGCAGCGTCCATGCGCACTGCGCCACGGCGGTTCTGACCGAAGGCCATCACACAGTTTCGCCCCGCGCCCTTGGCGCTGTAGAGCGCCTGGTCGGCGGATTTGAGCACTTCTTCAGGGGTGCGTTGTTCCAGCCGTTCGGCGACGCCGATGCTGACAGTGACCGAAACACTCGAGGCACCCGAACCCGCGCGACGCTGGCGTCCCTGCTGGTCATCCTGGGGACGGCTGTCCTGATTGCGCAGCTGGATATTGTAAGTGGCGATGGATTCGCGGATGACCTCCAGATGCGGCATGCACTCTTCGAGGGTCTTGCCTGCGAACACCAAGGCAAATTCCTCACCGCCGTAGCGATATGCCCTACCACCACCACTGATTTTCGACAGCTTGCTGGCGACCAGACGCAACACTTGGTCGCCGACATCGTGGCCGTGGGTGTCGTTGAATTTCTTGAAGTGGTCGACGTCGCTCATCGCCAGCACGTAATTGCGCCCCAGCCGTTGCATGCGCTCGTTCAGGGCGCGGCGCCCCGGCAGGCCGGTGAGTTCGTCGCGGAAAGCCATCTGATAGGCCTCATGGGCAACCGCGGCGGCAATCATCAACATCACCTGGCTGCACATGATGTTGAGGGTGAAGGGCAGGATGAAGGTTTTCGGCAACATCCAGAACAATCCCAACAGCCCCACCCATTGCGCAGCGTGCAAAGGTCTTGGGTTGCGCCAGTATTGCCAGGCCAATAACAGGAACGAGGCGATGAACACGGGATAAGACAATTGGATCAGGCTCATCCACGCACCATGCAACGCCGGCCAGCGGATCTCCGACAGCCACATCAGCAGCGCCTGTGGGTAACTTTGCTCCAGCCCCAGCGCCACACTGCCGAACGCCAGCAACACAGCGAAACGCGCCACCATGTCCTGGAACAGGTGAGTACGCTCTTGCCAGGCAGCGAACAAGCCAAACAGCAACGGCAACAACAGACAGCACAGATGGAACACCACCGCGGCGTCTTCACGAACCTTGCCGTTGTCGCGGTAATAGTCAGTCTGGGTGTCGAGCAGAAAGTAGGCGATGTACACCGTGACCATCAAAAACAGTTCACGCTGACGTCGATAAACCGCGCAATACGCACCGCCGAGCAACAGCACCAGAGTGGGCAGCACGTTGAACAGCGAAGTGAAGAAGACGTTGAGATCCTTGACGTAGGCAGCCGCAAGCCCCGCGAGCAACAACAGCAGCGATGGCAAAAAATGGCTGAAACGTACAGCGGAAGAACGCGGCAAGGGTAAAGCTCCGACCCGGCAAACAAGATGGCATTGTGCCTGCATTTGGAGCAGCTAAGCACCTGCAATGTGACACGCGTCACATCGCAGCCTCTTTAACGGCAGCAAAGTCGTTCTTCTTAGCGTTTTAGTCAGGAATATTTAAAGACGTGATCGTTTGCGTCAGGCATAAAAAAGCCGCTGCTTCCGAAGAAGCAGCGGCTTTGTGAAGAGACTGCGTAGGGCTTAGTAACCCAGTGCGAAGTCTTCTTCTTTCATGTCCATCAGGTTGTTGGCGCCCGACAGCATGGTTGCAACGTGAGTGCGGGTACGCGGCAGGATGCGCTGGAAGTAGAAGCGCGCAGTCTGCAGCTTGGCGGTGTAGAACGCCTCTTCGGTGGTACCGGCAGCCAGTTTCTCGGCCGCCAGACGCGCCATGTCAGCCCAGAAGTAGGCCAGGCAGGCGTAACCGGAGTACATCAGGTAGTCCACGGATGCTGCGCCGACTTCTTCGCGATCTTTCATGGCCGCCATACCGACCTTCATGGTCAGCTCGCCCCATTCTTTGTTCAGCGCAGCCAATGGCTCGACGAACTCTTTGACCGCGTCATTGCCTTCGTTGCTCTGGCAGAACTTGTGGACGATCTTGGTGAAGCCCTTGAGCGCTTCGCCTTGAGTCATCAGCACTTTACGGCCCAGCAGGTCGAGTGCCTGGATGCCGGTGGTGCCTTCGTACAGCATCGAAATACGGCTGTCGCGAACGTTCTGCTCCATGCCCCACTCGGCGATGAAGCCGTGGCCACCGTAGATCTGCACGCCGTGGTTGGCGGATTCGAAACCGACTTCAGTCATGAAGGCTTTGGCGATCGGCGTCATGAAGGCCAGCAATGCGTCGGCTTTCTTCTTCTCTTCTTCATCGACACCGTATTTGACGATGTCGACTTGCTTGGCGGTGAAGTAAACCATCGCACGGTTGCCTTCGGCGAACGCCTTCATGGTCAACAGCATGCGACGTACATCAGGGTGAACGATGATCGGGTCAGCGGCTTTGTCCGGCGCTTTCGGGCCAGTCAGGGAGCGCATTTGCAGGCGATCGCGAGCGTATTTCAGGCCGCCCTGGAAACCGATCTCGGCGTGTGCCAGACCTTGCAGCGCGGTACCCAGACGTGCGGTGTTCATGAAGGTGAACATGCAGTTCAGGCCTTTGTTCGCCGGGCCGATCAGGTAACCGGTGGCCGCGTCGAAGTTCATCACGCAGGTGGCGTTGCCGTGGATGCCCATCTTGTGTTCCAGGGAACCGCAGCTCACAGCGTTGCGCGCGCCGATCGAGCCATCTGCGTTCGGCAGGAATTTCGGCACGATGAACAGCGAGATGCCTTTGGTGCCGGCAGGTGCGTCCGGCAGACGTGCCAGAACGATGTGGACGATGTTGTCGGCCATATCGTGCTCACCGGCCGAGATGAAGATCTTGGTGCCGGACACTTTGTAGGAGCCGTCGGCCTGAGGTTCGGCCTTGGTGCGCAACATGCCCAGGTCAGTGCCGCAGTGCGGTTCGGTCAGGCACATGGTGCCGGTCCATTCGCCGGAAACCAGTTTGGTCAGGTAAGCCTCTTGCTGCTCAGGCGTGCCATGCTCGGAAATAGTGTTCATCGCGCCATGGGACAGGCCTGGGTACATGCCCCACGACCAGTTGGCCTCGCCAACCATTTCGCTGACAGCCAGGCCCAGAGACTCCGGCAGGCCCTGGCCGCCGTGCTCTACGTCGTGAGCCAGGCTTGGCCAGCCGCCTTCGACGAATTGCTTGTAGGCTTCTTTGAAGCCAGTCGGAGTTTTAACGCCGGACTCGCTCCAGGTGCAGCCTTCGATGTCACCCACACGGTTCAGCGGAGCCAGCACCTGCTCACAAAACTTGGCGCCTTCTTCGAGAATGGCGTCAACCATGTCCGGAGTTGCGTCCTGGCAAGCCGGAAGGCTCTGATAGTGCGCTTCGTAGCCGAGCAGTTCGTCACGAACGAAGCGAATATCACGCAAGGGGGCCTTGTAGTCAGGCATAGCGATAAACCTCTGCTGATGTAACCGGGAATGAACGACCGTGGTGATTTGTTGTAACGGTCAAACAGTTGTTTGAAACATACGTTTACGCCCAAATCTTGTCAAGCGCCGATCTTTTGCCGTTCGTCTTCGATCTATGAAAATCTTGGGCGCGCAGTGGCGCAACGTCGTTGATTGAGCAACACGTCATGTAGGAGAGATTAGTTGAGGGAGAAGGACTTACGCAGAAAAACGCCGCGAACAGGCGCGGCGCTGGGGTAGTGAATTCAATGAGGAATCAGGCGAAGGTATCGATCAACGTACCGAGCATTTCATCGGAGGCCTTGGCGACTTTGACACCAAGTTCCACCTGAAACTTGCCTTGAGACATCTCGACCACATTGCTGGCCAGATCCGATTGCTGGCTGCGGTCTACCGAGCGTAGACGATCGACCTGAACCTCGGAGGACTGACTGGTGACCGAACGCTCGATGGTGTTGTTGGCGATCTGCCCCGAAGCCTGATCGACACGGTTCTGCCCTGTCTGAATAGTGCTCAGACCGGCATAAAAAGCGGTGTTTCCTGAGATTTCCATGGGAGAACTCGTCCTACAAAGGATCAACAGCGGCCATTGAACCAGACACGCCGCTAAAAGGCCCGACAAAAACACTAATGGCACAGTGCCTTATCATAGGTAAAACCCACGCCAGAAACGTCAGTCCAGCAGATCCAGCTGTAGATGTTCGGCCACCGCTTCGGCCGTCACCGACTTGAGTTTCGGCACCCGCCCCAAGCACGGCGCGGGAATGCGCTCGGCCAGCGTCGCCAGGTTCTCTTCAAGACGCGAGGTCTTCGGATCGATGATGTTCGCCACCCACCCCGCCAACTGCAAACCATCGCGAGCAATTGCCTCGGCCGTCAGCAGCGCATGGTTGATGCAGCCCAGGCGCACGCCGACCACCAGGATCACCGGCAGATCCAGCGCCATGGCCAGGTCTGACAGATTGTCTTGATCCGCCAACGGCACTCGCCAGCCGCCAGCGCCTTCGATCAAGGTGAAGTCCGCCTGCAGATCCAGAACCTGCCGCATTGGTGCCAGCAACGATTGCACGGTTAGCGCCACGCCAGCCTCCCGCGCCGCCAGATGCGGTGCGATCGCCGGCTCGAACGCGACCGGATTGACCTGATCGTAGGTCAACGGTATCGAGCATTCGGCCAGCAGTGCCAGCGCATCGGCGTTGCGTAGCCCCTTGGGCGTGAGCTCACACCCGGAGGCTACCGGCTTACCCGCCGCGGTGCTCAACCCCGCCAATCGCGCGGCATGCAGCAAACCTGCGGCGACGGTGGTCTTGCCGACATCGGTGTCAGTACCAGTGATGAAATAGGCTGCGCTCATAAGGGTTTCTCCAGCACGGCGTAAACCACTTGATAAGTCGCCGGCAGTCCCTGTGCCTGACGAAACTGCTCGTAAGCCTCGATCAAGCCGAGGATTCGCGCCCTGCCGGTCAAACCGCCCGGCCGACCGGGGTTCAGGTTATGCGCCCCGAGAGCCTTGAGCTCATGGGTCAGGCTGCGGACATCGGGGTAATGCAACACATGTGGATGTGTTTCAAGGCTGATAACCTTCAAGCCACTGCCCGCGCAAAGCTGCTGGTAAACACCGAACTCGCGGAAGCGGTTTACGTGCACCATGCCATCCACCTGACGCCAGCTGTCGCGCAATTCGTACAGAGTCCCTACACACAGACTAGCAAACGCGAAAATACCGCCCGGTTTCAGCACCCGATTCGCTTCGTTGAGCACCGAGGCGAAATCCGCGCACCATTGCACCGCCAGGCTGGAGAAGACCAGGTCGCAGGTCGAATCCTGCAACGGCAAGCGTTCGGCATCACCGGCGATGAAATGGTTGGCGCCGCCCAAGGGACGGGCGTGATTGAGCATCCCCTCTGCGATATCAAGGGCCAGCCCGTTGCCGGCAGGAAAACGCTCACCGAGCGCACGGCTGAAATACCCGGTGCCACAACCCATGTCCAGCCATCGACCCGGGACAAAATCCTCCGGTAAGCGACGCAACAATTCATTGCCAACGTCGCGCTGCAATTCGGCCACGCTGTCGTAGCTCGCTGCCGCTCGGGAAAAGGACGCCGCTACCTGGCGTTTATCGGGCAAGCCGCCGGGCAGGTTGGGAAGGGACAAATCAGTCATCACCGGACTCATGCAAAAAGGCCTGAATCGCCCCCGCCACACCATGGGGGTCTTCCAGAAGAAACGCGTGGCTGGCCTGTTCAATCAGACCGATTTCGACATCCGGCAGCAGCGTCAGCAAATCCCCCGCCGCTTCGGCCGGGACCAATCCGTCGAGGCCACCGAACAAGTGCAATTGCGGACCACGAAACGCCTGCAACGCTTGCCGGGTATCCAGCTGTGCAAGCAACTCCAGGCCGCTCATCAGCACCGATGGAGACGAAAGCGGTGCGCCAGCGAGCAACAGCCGCGATAGCCCGCGCGGGTCTGCGGCACCTTGGGTGCACAGCAGCGAGAAACGTTTCAACGTTATGCCTGGGTCGACTTTGCAACCGGCCAGAAACGCGTCGAAGGTCTCGCCGGGCATCCCGCTCGACCACTGCTCATGGGCGACAAAAGAAGGATTACTCGCCAGGGTCACCAAACCGCAGCAACGGTCACCACGCTTCGCCGCCAATTCGGACGCCAGCATGCCGCCCAATGACCAGCCACCGAGCCAGGCATCCTGGGGCAGCGTCGAATCCAGTTCATCGAGCCATTCTTCAAGGTCGCTCGATTCCAGTTCCGGCAGTGGTTCGATTTCGACGCGCAGATGCTCATCCAAGCCTTGCAAGGCAGCCGCCAAGGGTTCCAGCGGCGAAATCCCGAGACCCCAGCCCGGCAGCAGAATCAGACGATCACGCATGGCTTGGCTCCGGTCCCAGTTGTTGAAAACAATCGGCCAGTCCATTTAACAATAGCTGCACCTGCGCCTCGCTGTGAGCGGCGGTCAGGGTTACGCGCAAGCGGGCGCTGCCGGCAGGCACGGTCGGTGGACGGATCGCGGTCACCATCAAGCCACGCTCACGCAGCATCTGCGACAGCCGGACCGCGCGCCCGGCATCGCCAATCATGATCGGCTGAATCGGCGTGAAGCTGTCCATCAACTCCAGGCCAATCTGCTCGGCGCCTTGGCGGAACTGGCGAATCAGCGCCTGCAAATGCTCACGTCGCCAGTGTTCGCTGCGCAACAATTCCAGGCTTTTAAGCGTCGCGCAGGCCAGTGCCGGCGGCTGGCTGGTGGTGTAGATGTAGGGGCGAGCGAACTGGATCAGGCTCTCGATCAACTCCTCACTGCCAGCCACAAAAGCACCGGCCGTACCGAACGCCTTGCCGAGGGTGCCAACCAACACCGGCACGTCCTCCTGACTCAGGCCGAAATGCTCGACGACCCCACCGCCATTGGCGCCCAGCGGACCAAAGCCGTGAGCGTCATCGACCATCAACCAGGCGCCTTTGGCCTTGGCTTCCCGCGCCAGCGCCGGCAGATCGGCGATGTCGCCGTCCATGCTGAACACGCCGTCGGTGACCACCAGCGTATTGCCGGTGGCCTTCTCAAGGCGTTTTGCCAGACTGGCCGCGTCGTTATGCAGATAGCGGTTGAAACGCGCACCGGACAGCAAACCGGCATCCAGCAACGACGCGTGATTGAGCCGGTCTTCCAGCACCGTATCGCCCTGCCCGACCAATGCAGTGACCGCACCGAGGTTGGCCATGTAGCCGGTGGTGAACAGCAATGCGCGCGGACGTCCGGTGAATTCGGCAAGGGCTTCTTCCAGCGCGTGATGCGGGCCGCTGTGGCCAATCACCAGATGTGAAGCACCACCGCCCACGCCCCAACAAGACGCGCCGGCACGCCAGGCTTCGATCACTTGCGGATGATTGGCCAGCCCCAGGTAATCGTTGTTACAGAACGCCAGCAATGGTTGACCATCGACCACCACTTCCGGGCCTTGAGGGCTTTCAAGCAGCGGGCGCTGGCGATAAAGGTTTTCGGCACGACGGGCAGCAAGGCGTGCGGCGAGATCGAAAGACATGCAGGCCTCGAAGATCAGAGTGTAGGAGCCTGCTTGCTGGCGATAGCATCACCACGGTCTGTCTGAATGACCGTTGTGATGCTATCGCCAGCAAGCAGGCTCCTACAGGGTTTTGCGTGGGTTAAACAGCAGCGTTATAGAACTGCTCGCTGCTCTTCTGCTCCACCAGTGCCTGTTCGATGGCGGCCTGATGCACTTCGTCGGCGTGCTCCTCGCGAGCTTCCGGCAGGATGCCCAGACGCGAGAACAGTTGCATGTCCTTGTCTGCCTGCGGGTTGGCGGTGGTCAGCAGTTTTTCGCCGTAGAAAATCGAGTTGGCGCCGGCAAAGAACGCCAGGGCCTGCATCTGCTCGTTCATCGCTTCGCGACCGGCGGACAGGCGTACATGGGATTTCGGCATAAGGATGCGTGCAACGGCGAGCATGCGGATGAAGTCGAACGGATCGACGTCGTCGGCATTTTCCAGCGGCGTGCCGGCGACTTTCACCAACATGTTGATCGGCACCGACTCTGGATGCTCTGGCAGGTTGGCCAGCTGGATCAGCAGGTTGGCGCGGTCGTCGAGGGACTCGCCCATGCCGAGAATGCCGCCGGAGCAGATCTTCATCCCCGAATCACGCACGTAGGCCAGGGTTTGCAGGCGCTCGCTGTAAGTGCGGGTGGTGATGATGCTGCCGTAGAACTCCGGCGAGGTGTCGAGGTTGTGGTTGTAGTAGTCCAGGCCGGCTTCGGCCAGGGCGACGGTCTGGTCCTGATCGAGACGACCAAGGGTCATGCAGGTTTCCAGGCCCATGGCTTTCACGCCTTTGACCATCTCCAGCACGTAAGGCATGTCTTTGGCCGACGGGTGTTTCCACGCCGCGCCCATGCAGAAACGGGTCGAACCGATGGCCTTGGCGCGAGCGGCCTCTTCGAGGACCTTCTGCACTTCCATCAGTTTTTCTTTTTCCAGGCCAGTGTTGTAGTGACCCGACTGCGGACAATATTTGCAGTCTTCAGGGCACGCGCCGGTCTTGATCGACAGCAGGGTGGAAACCTGGACGCGATTGGCATCGAAATGCGCGCGGTGCACCGTTTGCGCCTGGAACAACAGGTCATTGAATGGCTGAACGAAGAGTGCTTTGACTTCAGCCAAAGACCAGTCGTGACGCAGGGTGGCAGTGGTGCTGGCGCTCATGGGCGATTCCTTGGTTATGCTTGGCAAGCGACTGGGGAATGGAATACCCACAGACGCGACACGGATGTTCGGCATATTTAAGGAAGACTCATGCACTGTCAACCACGATACGAAGGACCGGTTTACATCTGGTTAAAAAACAAACAATCCTGTTTGCTCTGCTCAGAGGTCGCGGACGACACCATACCGATCTGCATGGCCTGCGAAACCGAGCTGCCCTGGCTGGGCGACCAATGCCATACCTGCGCCCTGCCCTTGCCCGCCACCGGCCTGACGTGCGGCCAATGCCTGAAACAACCGCCAGCCTTCGAGCGAGTCGCCGCGCCCTGGACTTACAGCTTTCCCGTCGACAGTTTGATCACCCGCTTCAAGCACAGCGCAAAATGGCCGTTTGGCCGCCTGCTCGCCGAACTTCTTGCTCAGTTCCTGCAACATCGCTTCGATGAAGATCTGGATCGGCCCGACGCGCTGATACCGGTACCGCTGGCCCCCAAGCGGCTGCGCCAGCGGGGTTTCAACCAGGCGGCGATGCTCGCCCGCTGGCTCAGCGCCGGCCTCGACATTCCTTGCGATGAAACGCTATTGGTGAGGACTCAGGACACCAGCGCGCAACAAGACCTTAATGCCGACGCACGTAAAAAGAACCTGCGCCACGCCTTCGCCCTGGCGCCCGAGGCTTCGGTCAAAGGTCGCCACTTCGCCCTGGTGGACGATGTGCTGACCACCGGCGCCACTGCACAGGCCCTGGCCCGGCTGTTGATGGCGGCGGGGGCGACGCGGGTCGACGTCTACTGCCTGGCCCGTACCCCCAAACCTGGCGATGGGGCCTGACTTGACTCCCGCACGCCAAGTCGCCAACGTCCCATCCATCGCCACAGCCCAAAGCGCCTTGCCATGTCCTTGCCTACGTTGTTGTCCCAGCACATTGTCCGTCGTCCGCAACGCATTGCGTTGCTGCAACACATCGCCGAACAGGGCTCGATCACCCGCGCCGCAAAAAGCGCCGGCCTGAGTTACAAGGCCGCGTGGGACGCCATCGACGAGCTGAACAACCTCGCGCAGAAACCACTGGTGGAGCGCAGCGTTGGTGGCAAGGGCGGCGGTGGCGCCAAATTGTCCAGCGAAGGCGAGCGCGTGTTGCGCCTGTATCAAAAGCTGCAAGCGTTGCAGGCTCAGGTTCTGGAAGCCGCTGAAGAGGCCAGCGACCTGGACTTGCTCGGTCGGCTGATGCTCAGAACCAGCGCGCGCAATCAATTGCACGGCAAGGTCGTGGCGATCGATGCACAGGGGCGCAACGACCGGATCCGCCTTGAACTGGCCGAAGGCTTGCTCATCGACGCGCAGATCACTCACGACAGCACCCTGCGCCTGGAGCTGGAAACGGGTACCGAAGTGGTCGCACTGATCAAGGCCGGTTGGCTGGAACTGCTTGGCATCGATCAAGCTGCAACACATGGCAACAATTGCCTGAAGGGCACGATCGAAGAAATCCTCGACGCCGAAGACAGCCCCAGCGAAGTGCGCATCGGCCTGCCCAATGGCCAGACACTTTGCGCCCTGGCCGAGCCGCTGCACCTGAAAAACCTCGGGCTTGCCGCCGGTAAACCGGTGCAGGTGCAGTTCGCGCCATCGAACATCCTGCTGGGTACACCGCTCTAGCCTGTAGACACTGCAACAAAAGCTTCATCAACCGCCCTTAAGGTGACTGCAAAAACCCGCAGGGAGCCTGATGTGAGCCTATTAGAAGACAACCAACCCACCGACCTCGAAAAAATGGTCGGCCTCAGCCGTCGTGGCTTCATCAGCGCCGGCGCCCTCTGCGGTGCGGCGATGTTCCTCGGTGGCAACCTGCTGAGTCGCAGTGTGCTGGCCGCCAGCGTCAGCGCCGGCTCCAGCAAACTGTTGGGCTTCGACAGCATCGCCGCCGCCACGACCGACACCATCACCCTGCCACCGGGCTACAAATCCTCGGTGCTGATCAGCTGGGGCCAGCCACTGCAAAAGAATGGCCCGGCATTCGACCCGAGCGGCAACGGCACGGCCCAGGCTCAGGAAGTCCAGTTCGGCGACAACAACGACGGCATGAGCCTGTTCGAATTCCCCGGTGACAAAGACCGGGCGCTGATGGCGATCAACAACGAATACACCAATTACCGCTACCTCTACCCCCACGGCGGCATGCCGCAATCGGCGGAAGATGTGCGCAAGGCCCTGGCCTGCGAAGGCGTGTCAGTGATCGAAGTGCAGCGCAAGAACGGCCAGTGGCAATTCGTCCAGGGCTCGCGCTACAACCGGCGCATTCACGGTAATGCGCCCATCAAACTGAGCGGCCCCGCAGCGGGTCACGACCTGCTGAAAACCAGTGCCGACAAACACGGCAAGAAAGTCCTCGGCACCTTCCAGAATTGCGCCAACGGCAAAACGCCGTGGGGCACTTATCTGACCTGCGAAGAGAACTTCACCGACTGCTTCGGCAGCAGCAATGCCGAGCAAAAATTCGACGCCGCGCAGAAACGCTACGGCGCAGTGGCAACCAGCAAAGACATCAACTGGCATCAACACGATCCGCGCTTCGACCTGGCGAAAAATCCCAACGAACTCAACCGCCACGGCTGGGTGGTGGAAATCGACCCGTTCGATCCGCAATCGACGCCGGTCAAACGCACCGCGCTGGGCCGCTTCAAACATGAAAACGCTGCCCTGGCTGAAACCAACGACGGTCGTGCCGTGGTGTACATGGGCGACGACGAACGTGGCGAGTTCATCTATAAATTCGTCAGCCGCGACAAGATCAACCACAAAAACCCCAAGGCCAACCGCGATCTGCTGGACCACGGCACCTTGTACGTGGCGCGTTTCGATGCGGGCGACGGCAACGCCGATCATCCGAAAGGCCAGGGTCAGTGGATCGAACTGACCCACGGCAAGAACGGCATCGACGCCAGCAGCGGCTTTGCCGATCAGGCCGAAGTGCTGATTCATGCACGTCTCGCAGCCAGTGTGGTAACCGCCACGCGCATGGACCGCCCGGAATGGATCGTCGTCAGCCCCAAGGACGGCCAGGTTTATTGCACCCTGACCAACAACGCCAAACGCGGCGAAGAAGGCCAACCGGTGGGCGGCCCGAACCCACGCGAGAAGAACGTCTACGGGCAGATCCTGCGCTGGCGCACCGACCGCGACGATCACGGTTCGAATAGCTTTGCCTGGGACCTGTTTGTGGTCGCCGGCAACCCGGGCGTCCACGCCGGCACGCCGAAGGCCGGCTCGTCAAACATCACCCCGCAGAACATGTTCAACAGCCCGGACGGCCTGGGCTTCGACAAGGCCGGACGCTTGTGGATTCTGACCGACGGCGACACGAGCAACGCGGGCGACTTCGCGGGCATGGGCAATAACCAGATGCTGTGCGCCGACCCGGCAACCGGTGAGATCCGCCGTTTCATGGTCGGGCCAGTGGGCTGTGAGGTGACGGGGATCAGCTTCTCGCCGGATCAGAAGACCTTGTTTGTCGGGATTCAGCATCCGGGGGAAAACGGCGGGTCGACATTCCCTGAACACCTGCCCAATGGCAAGCCGCGGTCTTCGGTGATGGCGATTACCCGCGAGGATGGCGGGATCGTCGGCGCCTGACAGGGCCTCTTCGCGGCAAGTCTCGCGCCTACTGTAGGAGCAAGGCTTGCCCGCGAAAGCGTCAGCCCAAACCACACTTACCTCAAGCCCACCCCCTAAAGAGGCCCCGTCTGCGCTACCATGCTTGGCCGGACGCGGCAGCCTGCCGCGCGCAGGAGTCAGCATGGCCCACCCGTTTGAAACCCTCACCCCAGACCTCGTGCTCGATGCCGTGGAAAGCATCGGCTTTCTCAGCGACGCGCGCATTCTGGCGCTCAACAGCTACGAGAACCGTGTCTATCAGGTCGGCATCGAAGACTCCGAGCCGCTGATCGCCAAGTTTTACCGTCCGCTGCGCTGGACCAACGAAGCGATTCTCGAAGAACACCAATTCACCTTCGAACTCGCCGAGTGCGATATACCGGTGGTCGCGCCGCTGATCCACAACGATGAAAGCCTGCACGAACATGCCGGATTCCGTTTCACCCTGTTCCCGCGCCGGGGTGGTCGCGCACCGGAGCCGGGCAACCTTGATCAGCTGTATCGCCTGGGCCAACTGCTGGGTCGTCTGCATGCGGTCGGCGCTACAAAACCGTTCGAACACCGTGAAGTGCTTGGGGTGAAAAACTTCGGTCACGACTCACTGGCCACCTTGCTCGAAGGTAATTTCGTACCGCGCAGTCTGCTGCCGGCCTACGAGTCCGTCGCCCGCGACTTGCTCAAGCGCGTGGAAGAGGTCTACCAGGCCACGCCACACCAGAACATCCGCATACATGGCGATTGCCACCCCGGCAACATGATGTGCCGCGATGAAATGTTCCACATCGTCGACCTGGACGACTGCCGCATGGGCCCGGCGGTGCAGGATATCTGGATGATGCTGGCGGGTGACCGCCAGGAATGTCTGGGGCAATTGTCGGAACTGATGGACGGCTACAGCGAATTCCACGACTTCGACCCGCGGGAACTGGCACTGATCGAACCGCTGCGCGCCTTGCGGTTGATGCACTACAGCGCCTGGCTCGCCCGTCGCTGGGACGACCCGGCCTTCCCTCGCAGCTTTCCGTGGTTCGGCACCGAACGCTATTGGGGCGATCAAGTGTTGGCGTTGCGTGAGCAATTGGCGGCGCTGAATGAAGAGCCATTGAAACTCTTTTGACGCCGCGCCCCTTGCAGGAATGAGGCTTGCCCGCGAAAAGATCGATGCGGGCTAGCCGGCAAACGGCGTTAAAGTTCTTCGCGAGCAAGCCTCGCGCCTACAAAAGTCATGACACATCTATACAATCCCCTCTTTGTTAGCTGCCTAAGCAAGGATTCTCATGCAAGCCGCCAACCTGCGTCGCGGGTACATCCTGGGCCTGAGTGCCTACATCATCTGGGGACTTTTCCCGCTCTACTTCAAAGCCATCGCCAGCGTGCCCGCCGTGGAGATCATCATCCACCGAGTGCTTTGGTCTGCGTTGTTCGGCGCCTTGCTGCTGCTCGTCTGGAAGCATCCCGGCTGGTGGCGTGAGCTGCGTGAGAATCCACGGCGGCTGGCGATCCTGGCCCTGAGCGGCACGCTGATCGCGGCCAACTGGCTGACTTACGTCTGGTCGGTGAACAACGGACGCATGCTTGAGGCCAGCCTCGGTTACTACATCAACCCGTTGGTAAACGTGCTGCTGGGGATGCTGATCCTCGGCGAACGGCTAAGGCGCATGCAGTGGATTGCGGTGGGGCTGGCGGCGGTCGGTGTCGCGCAGCAAGTGTGGCAAGTCGGCAGTCTGCCGTGGGTGTCGCTGGTGCTGGCATTGACCTTCGGCTTCTACGGCCTGATCCGCAAACAGGCGCCGGTCAAGGCGCTGCCGGGGCTGGTGGTGGAAACCTGGATGCTGGTGCCGATTGCTGTCGCCTGGCTGCTGTTCAATCCGACGGCGACCAGCGCGCAAGCCGCATTCTGGACCAGCTCCGAAGCCTGGTGGCTGGTAGCCGCCGGTCCGGTGACGCTGGTGCCGCTGGTGTGTTTCAACGCCGCCGCACGGCACTTGCCCTACACCACCCTCGGATTTCTCCAGTACCTGGCGCCGACGCTGGTGCTGTTGCAAGCCGTCCTGCTGTTTGGCGAACACTTGTCATCCAGCACGCTGGTGGCGTTTATCTTCATCTGGGCAGGTCTGGCGGTTTACAGCGTCGACGCGTGGATAAGTCTGCGCCGCCGTAGCTGATCAGAAAACGTACAAACCTCTACAGGCCACGTATCCCGTGGCCTGCATCCATCCTTCCCAAGGTTATCCACAGCGTGATCCCCGGCGTTTGTGCGCAAGTCACTGAAACTGCTGGTTTTTTGATCAGATCCTGAAGAGCCCCGGCCGGCATGGGCTGGCGGGGTGTCTCTACAGGTTATCCACAGGCAGGTGCACGTATAACTTGGATAACCTGTTCAAGGTTCGCTGCGCAGCACCAATTCGACCATCAGGTCGTCCGCCAGGGTTTCCAGGCGCGATTGCAGCACCTCCAGCGACAAGGTCAAGGGCACCGCAAGAATTGCTTCGGCATGGAACAACGGCTCGCTGCTCATCGGCGCCGGACGCACTTCGGTCACCAGCCGCTCCAGGCTCACCCCTTGCTCACTCAACAGACGCGTAATGTCCCGCACAATGCCCGGACGATCATTGCCCACCAGTTCCATGGCAATCGGCTTCCAGGTGCAGGATTGTTCGATGCTGCTTTCGGCGATCATCACACGGATGCCCTGGGTCGACAGTCCCTGTAGGGCGTCTACCAGTTCATCGTAGGCTTCGGCCGGTACGCCCACCCGAAGAATCCCGGCGAACTGCCCGGCCATGCGCGACATGCGGCTCTCCAGCCAGTTGCCGCCATGCTCGGCAATGCATTGGGCAATGCGCTCGACCTGCCCGGGCTTGTCCGGGGCGAATACCGTGAGTACGAGATGGTCCATGGCACAGCCCTCTTGTCATGACTTTTGTTATGGAAAGGCAAGTATAGGCAAGGCGCTGGTTGTGGCGAGGGGGCTTGCCCCCGTTGGGTCGCGAAGCGGCCACTTGAGTTTCTCCAGCGTATTCGCATCAGGCGATCTACGACTGCTTCGCAGCCGAACGGGGGCAAGCCCCCTAGCCACAAAAGCCCCATCTCCATAGCAGGGCATCGAATATTATGTGTACAAGTTTTTATATTTAACTGGAACAATCCAATAGTTTTTTGAGAACATCCTGTTCCCCGACATGACTGCAATGCGTCATGGGGTCGCAGAACGACGTAATTAGTCTAATTTTCACAACCGCAATTCATCATGTAGTATGCCGCAGCGCGCACTACATAACGTTGGATCGATGTCTGCCGCAGGCACACTCGCAACCCTGAAAGCCCCGTCAGCAAGGCCGCAATGCCGTTGATCGGAACGAACCCAGCCGCCAGCAATGGCATGTACTGGTAGAAGGGTTTGTGGTTTAAATGGCCAGAGGCTTCATTGTTAAATTGAAGAGCTGAAAAGCGAAATAGCTGAGCAGAGTGAGGCAAGCAATGACTGAACACGTTCAAGTCGGTGGCCTGCAGGTCGCCAAAGTCCTGTTCGACTTCGTGAACAACGAAGCCATTCCCGGTACCGGCCTCACCGCCGACACGTTCTGGGCCGGTGCTGACAAGGTCATCCATGACCTGGCACCGAAGAACAAAGCCCTACTCGCCAAACGCGATGATTTCCAGGCTCGCATTGATGCCTGGCACCAGGCTCGTGCAGGTGTTGCGCACGATGCGGTGGCCTACAAAGCCTTCCTGCAAGACATCGGTTATCTGCTGCCAGAAGCGGCCGATTTCCAGGCAACGACACAAAACGTCGATGACGAAATCGCCCGCATGGCCGGCCCACAGTTGGTGGTGCCGGTAATGAACGCCCGTTTCGCGCTCAACGCCTCGAACGCCCGCTGGGGTTCGCTGTATGACGCGCTCTACGGCACCGACGCCATCAGCGAAACGGATGGCGCGGAAAAGGGCAAAGGCTACAACAAGGTACGTGGCGACAAGGTTATTGCCTTCGCCCGCGCTTTCCTCGACGAAGCCGCGCCATTGGCTGCCGGCTCCCACGTCGACTCCACCGGCTACAAAATCGTAGACGGCAAACTGGTGGTCGCCCTCAAAGGTGGCAGCAACACCGGCCTGCACAACGATGCTCAACTGATCGGGTTCCACGGCGATGCAGCGGCTCCGACCGCGATCCTGCTGAAGAACAACGGCCTGCACTTCGAAATCCAGATCGACGCCAGCACCCCGGTCGGCCAGACCGACGCTGCCGGCGTCAAAGACATCCTGATGGAAGCCGCGCTGACCACCATCATGGACTGCGAAGACTCGGTCGCCGCAGTCGATGCCGATGACAAAGTGGTGATCTATCGCAACTGGCTCGGCCTGATGAAGGGCGACCTGTCGGAAGAAGTCTCCAAGGGCGGTCAGACCTTTACCCGCACCATGAACGCCGACCGCACCTACACCGCTCTTGATGGCAGCGAACTGAGCCTGCACGGTCGCTCGCTGTTGTTTGTGCGCAACGTCGGTCACCTGATGACCATTGACGCGATCCTCGACAAAGACGGCAACGAAGTGCCGGAAGGCATTCTCGACGGTCTGGTGACTTGCCTCGCGGCGATCCACAGCCTCAATGGCAACAGCTCGCGCAAGAACAGCCGTACCGGATCGGTCTACATCGTGAAGCCGAAGATGCACGGCCCGGAAGAAGCCGCGTTCACCAACGAGCTGTTCGGTCGCATCGAAGACGTCCTCGGCCTGCCGCGCAATACGCTGAAAGTCGGGATCATGGACGAGGAGCGCCGTACCACGGTCAACCTCAAGGCCTGCATCAAGGCTGCCAGCGAGCGCGTAGTGTTCATCAACACCGGTTTCCTCGACCGCACGGGCGATGAAATCCACACCTCCATGGAAGCCGGCCCGATGGTGCGCAAGGCCGACATGAAGGCCGAGAAGTGGATCAGTGCCTACGAGAACTGGAACGTCGATATTGGCTTGAGCACCGGCCTGCAAGGTCGTGCCCAAATCGGTAAAGGCATGTGGGCCATGCCGGACCTGATGGCAGCGATGCTGGAACAGAAAATCGCTCACCCATTGGCCGGTGCCAACACCGCCTGGGTTCCATCGCCGACCGCTGCTGCGCTGCACGCGCTGCATTACCACAAGGTCGACGTGTTCGCCCGTCAGGCCGAACTGGCCAAACGTGCGCGTGCTTCGGTGGACGACATCCTGACTATCCCGCTGGCTGTGAATCCGAGCTGGACTGCGGAACAGATCAAGAACGAACTGGACAACAACGCCCAGGGCATTCTCGGTTACGTGGTGCGCTGGATCGACCAGGGCGTAGGTTGCTCGAAAGTGCCGGACATCAACGACGTCGGCCTGATGGAAGACCGTGCGACGCTGCGTATTTCCAGCCAGCACATCGCCAACTGGCTGCGCCACGGCATCGTTACCGAAGCGCAAGTGATGGAAAGCCTCAAGCGCATGGCGCCGGTGGTTGACCGTCAAAACGCCAACGACCCGCTGTACCGCCCGCTGGCACCCAACTTCGACAGCAACATCGCCTTCCAGGCGGCGGTCGAGTTGGTGGTCGAAGGCACTAAACAGCCGAACGGCTACACCGAGCCGGTTCTGCACCGTCGTCGTCGCGAGTTCAAAGCTGCCAATGGCCTTTGAGTAAACGCTGAAGCCGGACGTAAAAAAGCCCTGATCGAGAGATCAGGGCTTTTTCATTTACGCTGTCTAGTCCTGAAATAGGTTCACACCTGTTTCAGGACTAGACATGCAATTCCTGTGGTGAGGGGGCTTGCCCCCGTTGGGTTGCGAAGCAGCCCCATACATTCTTTCGTACACCGCATCGGCAGAATCTACGACTGCTGCGCAGCCGAACGGGGGCAAGCCCCCTCGCCACAAAAGCTGCCAACCTGGAAGTCCGCGCTACAGATCCATCCCCAGCTCATGCTTGACCAATTCAAGCAATTTTTCGCTATCGATGGGCTTGAGCAAAAAGTCCACGACGTGCAAATGCATGGCTTCGATCGCATCCTTCACGTCGGCGTCGCCGGAAACGATGATGATCGGCAATGCCGCACGTGCCGACTCACGCACTTGGCGGATCAGTTCCAGGCCATCGACGTGCCCCATCCGCAGGTCGGTAATCACCAGACCGATCGATGGCTTCTCTTCCAGCATTTTGAGCGCCGTTTCGCCACTGGCCGCCGTCATGCAGTGAATGCCATCGAGCCCCAGAATTTCCGACAGCAATTCGCGGGCATCCTTATCGTCATCGACGATCAGCACCCGCTGCGGCGGCAAGTCTGGTTCCAGCATGACGGCGCTGAGCGCTTCGCGCTCGGCATCACTCAAAATATCGTGGTCGGACATGGCGTTCTCAACGTTTTCAATGCGATCCCTGACACAGGGTGTCAGACATCGCTCAGCAGACTTCAATGTGCACTTCGTCGGAATCTTTTCCAATAGACAATGTAGGAGGTTTTTCCCACCGTTGTGTCAGACATTTCCCATATTCCGGCCGCTGCACTGCCTACCTAGACTTACGTCCAATGGGCACCCTGCCCGCAGGGGTCGACCATGCCTGGAACGATCTGAAACAACGATCCGACACAACAATCAGAAAAAGACTGCGGTAATGGTTATGAGTAAAGCGGACGCCTTCACCCAGGCAGGGAAAACCGCGGTGTTGCAGAACATCCAGGGCACTTTGCAATTCCTGCAGCGCTTCCCCCCCTTCAATCAGATGGAAAACGCTCACCTGGCCTATCTGGTGGAGCAATGCCAGCTGCGTTTTTATGCCCCCGGCGAGAGCATCATCAAACCCGCCGATGGCCCGATCGAGCATTTCTACATCGTCAAACAGGGCCGGGTCGTGGGGGAGCGCCCGCACACGGCCAAGGGCGGCACCGAAACCACTTTCGAAATCACCACCGGCGAGTGCTTTCCCCTTGCCGCGCTGCTGGGCGAACGTGCGACCCGCACCGAACATCTGGCGGCCGAAGATACCTTTTGCCTACAGCTGAATAAGCTCGCGTTCATCAAACTGTTCGCACTGTCCAACCCGTTCCGCGACTTTGCCCTACGTGGTGTCAGCAGCTTGCTGGACCAGGTCAATCAGCAAGTCCAGCAAAAAGCCGTGGAAACCCTCGGCACCCAGTATTCGCTCAATACCCGGCTGGGCGAATTGGCCATGCGTCACCCAGTTACCTGCAGCCCGATCACACCCCTGCGTGAAGCGGTGACGCTGATGCACGATCAGCAAGTCGGCAGCATTGTGGTGGTCGATGAACAAAAGGCGCCGCTGGGCATTTTCACCCTGCGCGACTTGCGGCATGTGGTGGCCAACGGCACCAGTGATTTCAATGAATCCATCGAGCGGCACATGACCCCGGCACCGTTTTACCTGACGCCGGACCACAGTGCCTTCGACGCAGCGATCGCCATGACCGAGCGACACATCGCCCACGTCTGCCTGGTCAAGGACCAGCGCCTGTGCGGCGTAGTTTCGGAGCGCGACCTGTTTTCCCTGCAAAGGGTCGATCTGGTGCACCTGGCGCGGACCATTCGCAGTGCCCAACGGGTAGAGAACCTGGTGGCGATCCGCGGCGAGATTGGCCAATTGGTCGAGCGGGTGCTGGCCCACGGCGCGTCCTCGACGCAGATCACCCATATCATCACCCTGCTCAACGACCATACCGTGTGCCGGGTGATCGAACTGGCCTTGGCGGAGAAAGGTGACCCCGGCGTGCCGTTCAGTTGGCTTTGCTTCGGCAGCGAAGGCCGCCGCGAGCAGACGCTGCACACCGATCAGGACAACGGCATTCTGTTCGAAGCTCGCGATGCGGCCCACGCCGCCGAGATTCGCGGCAAGTTGCTGCCCATCGCCCAGCAGGTCAATCAGAGCCTCGCACTGTGCGGCTTTACCTTGTGCAAAGGCAACATCATGGCCGGCAACCCCGAGCTGTGTTTGTCCCGGATCGAGTGGGCACGACGCTTTGCAGCGTTTATCCGCGAGGCGACACCGGAAAACCTGCTGGGGTCGAGTATCTATTTCGATCTGCGCGTGGTCTGGGGGGATGAGCGAGGCTGTGAGCAACTGCGCCGGGGCATTCTCGATCAGGTCGGCGACAACCGGTTGTTCCAGCGCATGATGGCCGAGAACGCCCTGCGCAACCGTCCGCCCGTAGGGCGTTTCCGAGAATTCGTCCTGGCGCGCAAGAATGGCGAGAAAGCCACCCTCGACCTGAAACTCCAGGGCCTGACTCCATTCGTCGACGGCGCGCGAGTGCTGGCCCTGGCCCACGGCATCGATGCCAACAACACCCTGGAGCGCTTTCGCCAATTGGTGGAAAAAGAGGTCATCGATCAGCTGGACGGCGCGGCCTATGAAGAGGCGTACCACTTCATCCAGCAAACCCGCATGCAGCAACATCAGCTACAGACCCGGGAGAACTTGCCCTACTCCAACCGAGTCGATCCCGACAGCCTCAATCATCTGGACCGACGCATCCTGCGTGAATCCCTGCGCCAGGCCCAGCGCCTGCAAAGCAGCCTGACCCTGCGGTATCAGTTATGAGCCTGTTTTCATGGCTGCGCCCGGCCAGTCCCGTTTTACCCGGCGAACTGCAACACCGTCTGGAGCGCTTGCCGGCCGTGACCCAGCTGAGCGACTGCAGCCTGCGCGAGCAACGCTGGGTGGTGCTCGACCTGGAAACCACTGGACTGAATCTGAACAAGGATCGGCTGCTGTCCATCGGAGCCGTGGTGATCGAGGATGGGGCGATCGACTTCAGCCAGCAGTTCGAGCGCACGCTGCAATGCACCGAACTCAAACTCGGCCCCAGCGTGTTGATTCATGGGCTGGGTCCGAGCGCCATTGCCGCCGGCAGCGACCCCGCGCAGGCCCTGCTCGAATTCATGGAATTTGTCGGCGACAGCCCGGTGTTGGCGTTTCATGCGCCGTTCGATCAGCACATGCTCGGGCGCGCACTGAAAGAACATCTGGGTTACAAGCTGCAGCATCCGTTTCTGGACGTGGCAGACATCGCCCCGCTGCTTTGTCCCCAGGCACACTTTCGCGAGGCCGGGCTGGATGAGTGGATCGACTGGTTCAAGCTGGAGGTCTTCGAACGGCATAACGCCAGTGCCGATGCCTTGGCAACGGCGGAGCTGATGCTGATTTTGTTCAGCCGGGCGCGGCAGCAACAGATTCATAGCCCGTTGAACCTGCAGCAGCGGCTGAGTCAGTGGAAGCGGCGGCGGCAAGCGCCTTCTTTCTGAATCTGCGGTGGCTGTGCTGATGCCTTCGCGGGCAAGCCTCGCTCCTTGTATGTTGGCCGAACACCCGGCGAGAGCAGCTAAGCTCCTCGGTGTTGTCTCAAAGATGTGTTTCTGGGGGAGGCCGACCGCTCCTGAAGGCAGGACTTGCTCCTGACCTTGTCTGTAGAGAGGCTCCCCCGCCTCATTGCCCACCACGAAGAGTATCGAGAAGCCGACAAGTCGGACTTCGCATTACAAGGTTGCAGCGGCATGAAGTTCGAGGTCAGGGGAACCAGGAGCCATCTTCACCCAGTTTCCTTGGAGTG
>NZ_JDWJ01000018.1:0-99972 GCF_012932895.1 Pseudomonas sp. KD5
CTGTCCCAGCTGAACAGCACCTGATCGGCCAGGCCTAACAGACTGACTGTCGAGCCGGCATCGACACTGTTCGTGCAAACGGGATGGCCAAGCAGCGAATGCACTGTCGTAAGATTGGCAGGGACTGCAGGGTCGTCCTTGTGCAACGCCCACAGCCGAGGGTCCCACTGTTTTATCGGNAAACCCGCGGCATCGTGGAGCGTGCGATTGAATCGCGCCTGAGCGGCGATGCCTTCAACCTCACGCCAATAATCAACCGAACAGACGGGCAATCCTCGCGGATCGAAGACAGACACTTTGGGTGTGTTGTAGTGCATTCCCATCGTCGAGGCCGGCATGCCCTGGATGTCCTTTTTTTGCCAATGGCCATCTAATCGTGGCGCTTACTGCCTGGCTACTGTCAGAAATTACAGTAGCGACCAGCGGTAGATGCCCCTTGAACCGCGAATGTCCATTCCCGCGGCCCTTCGGTAGGATGGTGGTCATGAGTTCAAGGAGCGTTAAAACATGTTCATCGGCGTCTTGCTGGTCATTACCTGGCTGATCCTGTTGCTGCGCTACCCGGCCAAGGCCGTGCCGGTTTCCGTGGCGGCCGCTGTCGGATTGGGCCTGGTGGCAACGTGGGTGTTCTGGATGGACAACCGCGAAATCAAGCAACTGGCACGCCTTGAGCTGCGCATCACTTACGCACCCGAGCACTGTCCCGCAGACCGGCCGTTGAAGTTGACAATGAAAAACGGCAACGACGTGCCACTGACCGAGTTGCGCTGGCGCATCGCGGCGTATGCGCCGGGCGATACGGTGAACCTGGCCGACAATCAATACGCTGCGCCACGTTATCGCGGCCCCGGTGAATTGCAGGCCGGCGGCAGTTGGGAAGACTGCTTGCCGCTACCGCCCTTGCGCCCCGGCTACCGCCCGCAAACCCTGGAATTTCGCGCTGAACGGTTGCAGGGTAGTTTCTCCGACTGATCCCCCTTTTTCTTTTGCACAAGGACCGCGCCATGCCTGTTGCGTTGATTACCGGTTGCTCCAGCGGCATTGGCCGCGCACTTGCCGACACCTTCAAAAATGCCGGTTACGAAGTCTGGGCCAGTGCCCGCAAGGCTGAAGACGTGGCAGCACTCACCACCGCCGGTTTCACCGCCGTGCAGCTGGACGTTAACGATGGCCCGGCCCTCGAACAGCTGAGCGAGCGGATCAACCAGCAACGCGGCGGCCTCGATGTGCTGATCAACAATGCCGGTTATGGTGCCATGGGGCCGCTGCTCGATGGCGGCGTGCCGGCCATGCAGCGCCAGTTCGAAACCAACGTGTTTGCGATTGTCGGCGTCACTCGCGCGATGTTCCCGGTACTGCGTCGCGCCCGGGGGCTGGTGATAAACATCGGCAGCGTTTCCGGGGTTCTGGTCACGCCGTTTGCCGGTGCCTACTGCGCCTCGAAAGCCGCCGTGCATGCCTTGAGCGATGCGTTGCGCATGGAACTGGCGCCGTTCGGCGTGCGGGTCATGGAAGTTCAGCCTGGGGCCATCGCCTCCAGCTTCGCGAAGAATGCCGGCCACGAAGCCGAGCAACTGATCACCGAACAATCACCGTGGTTTCCACTGCGTGAAGGTATTCGTGCACGGGCCAAGGCCTCTCAAGATAAACCAACGCCGGCCAGTGAATTTGCCGCTGGTTTACTGAAGGCAGTACAGCAGAGCAAAACGCCGCGTCTGGTGCGTTTGGGTAACGGCAGCCGGGCGTTGCCGTTGATGGCGGGGTTATTGCCAAAAGGGTTGCTGGAGTCGGGGTTGATGAAGCGGTTCGGGTTGCGCGGGCAGCTCTGAGACCGCGAAGGCGTCAGAACAAAACTTTCAGACTTTCAGGAAACAGCATGACCGACTACACCGAATACTTTGACGAAGTGATCCAGGCCCACGTAGCCATCGAGCAATGGTTGGCCGAGGAGCGGGACGAGGCCGAGCTTGAGCAATTGCTGACGCGTTTTTCACCGCAGTTTTCCATGGTCTCGCCGTTGGGCCGGGTACTGGATTTCGAGGCGTTGAATGAATTGTTTCTGCTCGCGGGCGGGAAGAAGCTCGGGTTCAGGATTGAGCTCAGCGAGTTGCGAGGTGTTGCGCTGTATGACGGTGGCGCAGTGGTCAGTTACCGCGAGCAACAGACCGATGCGACGGGGCTGCATTCGGATCGGCGGTCCTCGGTGGTGTTTGAGAAACAGGCCGATGGCAAGGTGGTTTGGCGGCATTTGCATGAGACGTTTTGCCAAGGCTGACACGGCCACTTTTTGTGGCGAGGGGGCTTGCCCCCGTTCGGCGGCGCAGCCGTCGCAAGGCTGATTCCGCGGTGTGTCTGACCGTACCGGTTTGCAGATTTTTGGGGGCTGCTACGCAGCCCAACGGGGGCAAGCCCCCTCGCCACAGGTTATTCGCCAGCCGGGGGGGTCACCACCACCGTACACGTAATCCCCGCCGCCAACAGCACGCCCTCCGGTACTTCATCAATGTGAATCCTTACTGGCACCCGCTGCGCCAGACGCACCCAGTTAAAGGTCGGGTTCACATCAGCGATCAGCTCGCGACTCTCCGGGTTATCGCGGTCGTAGATGCCGCGAGAAATACTTTCCACGTGGCCCTTGAGCACTTCGCCACTCATCAATTGCATGTCGGCTTTATCGCCCACGCGAACATGCGGCAGTTTGGTTTCTTCGAAGAAGCCATAAACCCAGAACGAATTCATGTCGACCACCGCCATTTTCGCTTCGCCGATGCGCGCATAGTCACCGCGATGGACATTGAGGTTGGTGACGTAGCCGTCCACCGCCGCCCGCACTTCGGTGCGCTGGAGGTTCAGTTCGGCGGCCTCCAGTTGTGCTTGGGCGTTCTGGTAATCGGCCAGGGCCGAGTCGGCGATGTTGGTGGCGTCGTCGCGGTTTTCCCTGGAGATCACCAGGTTGTCGAGGTCGGCGCGGCGATGGGCGTTGACCTTGCGCATCTCCCACGTGGCCTTGCGCGAGGCCACCAGGCTCTGCGCCTGTTTCACCGCGAGACGGTAGTGCTCGGGGTCGATGCGCATCAGCAAGTCGCCCTTTTTCACCAACTGGTTATCGCGCACCGGCACCTCCACCACCTCACCGGTCACGTCGGCGGCGACGTTGATGATGTCGGCGCGCACCCGGCCGTCACGAGTCCAGGGCGTGTTCATGTAATGCACCCACAAGGTCCGGCCGATCCACAGGGCAAGGGCCAGCACCAGCAGGGTCGCGAGCAGGCTGAAAAGCTTTTTCATCAAGGCCTTCTTCAGTGATAGAGAGTCAACGGTAGACAGTCAGCGCCAAAGCGCCGAACAGACAGGTAAACAGGCTCAGGCGCAGCAGCGCCGGGTGCCAGAAGAAACGGTACAGATCGAACCCGGACAAGAACCGGTCCAGCGCCCAGGCCAGCGCCGCCGCAATGAAAAACATCAGGGTCATGGTCGGCATGTACACGCCGTGGAAGGCGATTTCACGAGGCATGTTCAAGTCCTTGGGGCTTGGCAATGGTGTATGAGGCCAGCGGCGATTGCGGGTCGAGTAACGAGGTGCGGATGAAGTGCAGGTAGCTCTTCACCCGGCGCAAGGCAGAGGTATCGAAGTGTGGCGCGAAGGGTTCGTCGGTGGCCTGCACGCGGCCGATCGCGTGGTCGACGGCGACCAGCGCCCGCTCCAGATTGCTCTGGCCCGGTTGCAGAAACAGCCGCACCAGCGAACGCCCCATCGCCCGGATGGACTGGCGCCACGGCTGGGATTCGGCATACGCCGGGTGCACCGGCAGAATCGCTTGTTCCTTACGCAGTTCGATAATCGCGTGGCCGACTTCCAGCACCACCAACATCCAGCGCAACAAGTCCCGTTGCACCTGCGGCTGCCCCACTGCAAGGCCGTAGGCCTGATGCAGCAAGTCCCGCGTGCGGCTTTCGAAACTCGACGCCAGCCCTTTGAGTTTGCCGCTGATGGCGTACACCACTTGCCCGCGCAAGTCCTGCTCCAGCCGCCGCCACAGCCAGCGGCTGTTGGGCGGCAGAATGATTGCCCCGGCCGCCGCGCACACCAGCATGCCAATCACCATGGCGATGTAGTCGTTGATGAAGGCGTAAGGGTTGTAGACCGTAAGGTTGTCCGGCACCGAACCGGTGCTGAAGAAGATCAGCAACCCCAGGCCGACACCGGCGTATTGCGGCCGAGAAGTGAGGAACGAGCCGAGCACGATCACCGGCGCGAGCATCACGCAAAGCAATGGAAAACCGTCGATCCAGGGGAAGATGAAAAACATCTCGACGAAGCCGATCAGTGCCCCGAGCAACGTCCCGCAGGCCATCTGAAAGGCCATGCGCTTGGGGTTTGGCGTCGCGGCTGACAGGCCGACGGTGGCGGCAGCGATCAGGGTCATGGTCGCCCCGCTCGGCCACGCGGTGGCCACCCAATAGCTGCCGAGCACCACAAGGATGAACGCTGCGCGAATCCCCGACGCGGCCGAGGCCAGCCAATTGGTTTGCGGGGTGAAGGGCTCGTCCCAACGCTCCCGTTCGTGGCTGTGATCGGCGAGCGACGCGTGGGTCTGTGCATAACTGTGCAGGTCGTCGACGAAGCGATAAAGCAGTTCGTAGGCAGTGTGAAAATCCAGCTGCTCGGCGTCGCTCGGATCGCTCTCCTGAAAGCTCGCCCGCAACTTGCGCACCCGCGCCGGCAAGTTGTCCTTGTAAGTCGCCAAGGCGCTGGCCAGGCGAGCGGCATCAGGGCTGGTCAGCGCACGGCCGCTGAAACCGTCGAGCACTTCGGCCAGGTCCTGCAACCCTGGTTTGATCGCCGCGACAACATGATCGGCGCCGCTGCCGCGCAGGCGCTCGAGCAACTGATGCAGGGCATTGAAGCGTGTGGTGACGCCCATGAACTCGCTGTTCAAACGACTGAGTCGCCCGTTGCGTCGACGCATATGCGGGTCTTCGAACACCGTGACACTGCGCAGTCCTTCCAGGCCCACCGCTTCGGCGATGAACCGAACGTTGCTTGCTTCAAACGCTTCGCGCCGACTGCGACCGCGCAAGCCATCAGTGACGAACAACGCAAACACACCGAAGCGTTGATACAACGCATTGCGCATCGCCGCACTGGCGGTTTGCGGCAGGATCGCGGCGCTGACCAGCGTCGAGCAGAGAATCCCCAGGGAGATTTCCAGCACTCGCCAGACCGCAGCCATGAATGCGCCGTCCGGGTGAGCCAGAGCGGGCAGCCCAACCATCGCCGCCGTATAACCGGCGAGCACAAATCCATAGGCGCGAAAGTTGCGACAACGCGCCGCGCCAGCCGTGCACAGGCCGACCCAGATCGCCAGCGAGCCGAGGAACAGTTCGGTGTTCTGCGCGAACAAGGCAATCAGCGCGACCATCACCGCCGACCCGGCCAACGTGCCGAGGAAGCGATAGAAACTCTTGGCGAACACCTGGCCGCTTTGCGGTTGCATGACGATGAACACGGTGATCATCGCGGTGCGCGGTTGCGGCAATTCAAGACGCATGGCCAGCCACAGCGTGAGGAATGCGGCGAACAGCACCTTGAAAATGTAGACCCAAGTCACGCCGTCGCTGCGCGCCCAGTCGAAGAAACCCCGGCGCCATTCAAGGGAATACAGCCAGCGCAAAGGTGCGGGCAAGGGAGTCATGAAATTTTGCTCAATGGTCTAGGGCTTGAGGAACTGTGGGTGTGCCTGAAACGTCGTGCTCACTTCAAAAGGCTCGGGGTTTTCGGGGGCTGGGTTTTCTCGGCTCTCGGGACGTCGTCGCCCGCATCGAGTCCGCCGCCGAGCGCCGTCACCAACTCCGCATGAGCACTCAACCGCGCAGCCTGAACCTGCTGCTGCACTTGCTGTTGCTTGAACAACAAGGTCTGCGCATTGAGTACGTTGAGGTAATCGGTGAGCCCACGTTGATAGGCGATCATCGCGATGTCGTAGGTCTTCTGCGCCGTGGCCACCGATTCGGCGGCGAACGTTTGCTGCTTGTCCATCGACTCGCGGCGGATCAACTGGTCGGAGATGTTCTTCAGCGCATTGACCAGCGTCTGGTTGTATTTGGCCACGGCGATGTCATAACCGGCCGAGGCTTCACCCAACTCGGAACGCAAACGGCCGCCATCGAAAATCGGCAATGTAATCGCAGGCCCCACGCTGTAGTTGAGCTTCTTGCCGGTCAGGAACTCCAGCGCACCGCCGCCAGTGGCCATGTAGCCGAGGCTGCCGACCAGATCGACGTTGGGGTAGAAGCCTGCGTGAGCGACATCGATGCCCCGCGCCTGGGCCGCCACTTGCCAGCGACTGGCAACCACGTCCGGGCGTTGCCCGAGCAATTGCGCCGGCAACGATGACGGTAACTTCAGCGCCGCCCCCAACGACAGCGTCGGCCGTTGCAACTGCGCGCCCGCCCCCGGTCCCTTACCGGCCAAGGCCGCGAGCTGGTTACGGCTGAGGGCGATTTCTTCATCCAGCGCATCGAGTTGGCGATGGGTTTCCGGTAGCGGCGTTTCGGCCTGGCTGACTTCGAAGTGCGTGCCGATGCCACCGTCCAGGCGTTTTTGCGCCAGGTCGAGGATTTGCTGTTGCTGCTTCAAGGTCGCCGCGACGATGTCCCGTTGCGCGTAATGCAACGAGAGCTCGATGTAGGCACGCACGATGTTGTTCTGCAATTCGAGCTGGGCCTGCCGTGCTTCGGCAGCGCTCATGTGCGCCATGTCCACCGCTTGCTCGGTGGCGTTGCTTTCGCGCCCCCAGAGGTCGAGGGCATAGCTGAAGCCCAGCGCGGCGTTGTTGTCCCAAGTGGTGGTGTTGGCCAACTCACCGGGGCCGTAGAACTGATCGGTGGGCCAGTTGTGGCGTTTGAGGGTCGACTGGCCATTGATCTGCAGCGACTCGGCGGACTCGGCAATACCCGCCATGGACCGGGCCTGACGCACTCGCGCGGCGGCCATGGCCATGTTCGGACTGTCTTGCAGGGCGAGGGAGATCCAGCGGTTCAGTTGCGGGTCGCCGTAGGCTTGCCACCATTGGGCGGTGGGCCAATGAGCGTCACGAGCGGCGCTCTGGATGGCTTCGTCGGTGGCCAATGAATTGGCCTCCAGTGCCTTGCCTTGTGGGGCAATACCGCCGGTTCCGATGCAGCCGCTGATTGCCAGGGTTAAAGCCAAAACACTGAGCGTCTTGAGCGCTCTGTTGATGCGACGCGGCACTGCTGCAAATTCCTGAAAGGGGGGAGAGTCACGAGATCCTGTAGGAGCCGGCTTGCTGGCGATGGGAACGCCGCGGTCTATCTGAAGACCGCAGTGATGCCATCGCCAGCAAGCCGGCTCCTACAGTCGGCGCAATTCTAGGGGTGGGCCTTGTTGGCGATAAGCCGGGAATCTTGTGAATCTTTGTTACCGTTAACGAGATAATCCCTTGGTCGGGGTCTCAGTCTCTGAAACTTCGTGTCACAATTTGCCATCCGCCAAGAGAGCACCCCATGGACACTTTGCAAAACATGCGCGCCTTCAGTTACGTGGCCGAGGCCGGCAGCTTCACCGCCGCCGCCGTACAACTGGACACCACCACGGCCAATGTCTCGCGCGCGGTCTCCAACCTGGAAGCCCACCTGCAAACCCGCCTGCTCAACCGCACCACCCGGCGCATTGCCCTGACCGAAGCGGGCAAGCGCTATCTGTTGCGCTGCGAGCAGATCCTGGCCTATGTCGAAGAAGCCGAAGCCGAGGCCAGCGACGCCCACGCGCGCCCGGCCGGGCAACTCAAGGTGCACACCATGACCGGCATCGGTCAGCACTTCGTGATCGACGCCATCGCTCGCTACCGCAAGACCCACCCCGACGTGACCTTCGACCTGACCATGGCCAACCGTGTGCCGGACTTGCTCGACGAGGGCTACGACGTGTCCATCGTGCTCGCCAGCGAACTGCCCGACTCGGGCTTCGTCTCCCAGCGTTTGGGCATCACCTACAGCATCGTTTGCGCATCGCCCGCCTATGTAAAAGCCAACGGCTGCGCGCAGAAGCCCAGCGATTTGCTCAATCACATGTGCTTGCGCCTGGTGAGCCCGGTGATCCCCCTGGAAAAGTGGGCTTTCGATGGCCCCGAAGGCCAGGAAATGGTCACCATCAACAGCTCACCGTTCTTGGTGAACTCCGCTGACGCGATGAAGACAGCGATCACCAGTGGCATGGGGGTTGGTGTGTTGCCGGTGTATGCGGCGATTGAAGGGCTGCGCAACGGTACGCTGGTGCGGGTGATGCCGAAGTATCGTTCGCAGGAATTGAACCTGTATGCGATTTACCCGTCGCGGCAGTATCTGGACGCGAAAATCAAGACGTGGGTCGAGTATTTGCGCGGGTCGTTGCCGGAGATTCTGGCGGCGCATCAGGCGGAATTGGCGGCGTATGAGTTGAGTGGGAGCTTGGGTGGGGCTCGGGTGGCAAACTGACTTCACGGTCCCACAGACGCGGTGCTTTTTTTGGGGAGGTTTCCGACAAGTTTTGACGGTTGTTGCGTCGGAAGCGAAGTGGGTAGGCTTTGTGGGTCGCTGCCAAATCAGCGATCAGGTCTGGAAAACCTGGCAAACACTTACTACAGCTCATGGCATACTGCGGCGCTTTTTTTGCACGCAATCCTTGTTATGGCGGCTGTGCGCGGGAGACCTTCGGGTCTGCCGGGTTTTGGTGGGTGTTCCGGTTTTTCCAGTCCGCGCACAGCTGCCACCCTTTCGTCTGGAAAACGAAAGATGGCAGTTCCACTTCATCTGCCAATGAGTAACTTGCGCATGATTAAAGAAACACCGAACCCTCCGGAAACCGACGACGTTTCGCCCTACGAATCTCTCGATTCCAAAAAACTCAACGAAGCCGCCGAACGCGCGCTCGACCACTACCTCAAGCCCACTCCGAAAAAACCAGAAGGCCGCAAGCCAAGCAGGATGTTTCAGGTTGCGCCGGACATGGACAACGAGAGCCTGCTGGCCCATGTCTGCGAATCCCTGGCCTCGGCCAGCGTCATGACCAGCGACATTGCAGCCTACGTCGATGCCCCGCAGCGGTATACGATCCTGGCGATTCAGCAGGTCATCATGTTGGCCGAGCTGGCAGTGAACCGAGTCCTGGATAACGTCGACGTACCGAAGCCTGCGCCACACAGCTGACCCGTTGTAGGAGCGAGGCCGTGGCGAGGGGGCTTTCCCCCGTTTGAGTGCGTAGCACTCACAATATCTTTGGACCACCAGAGATTTTGGGGCTGCTTCGCAGCCCAACGGGGGCAAGCCCCCTCGCCACAGGTCGCGCCTACAGTTTTGGATGGCGTACACCCTCGCATAATGTCCGCGAAGAATGTTAGCTTGCTTGGCAATCTCCACGCCCGACGAGCCCCTCTCCAATGAAAAAAACCGTCCTCGCCTTCAGCCGCATCACCCCGCCCATGATCGAACGCCTGCAACAGGATTTCGATGTGATTGTGCCGAACCCGAAAAACGGCGACATTGCCGCCCAGTTCAACGAAGCCCTACCCCACGCTCACGGCCTGATCGGCGTTGGCCGCAAACTCGGTCGCGCACAACTGGAAAACGCCAGCAAACTGGAAGTGGTCTCCAGCGTCTCCGTCGGCTACGACAACTACGACCTCGCCTACTTCAACGAACGCGGGATCATGCTCACCAACACCCCCGACGTACTCACCGAAAGCACCGCTGACCTGGCCTTCGCCCTGCTCATGAGCAGCGCCCGCCGCGTCGCCGAGCTGGACGCCTGGACCAAGGCTGGCCAATGGCAAGCCACCGTCGGCGCACCGTTGTTCGGCAGCGATGTGCATGGCAAAACCTTAGGCATCGTCGGCATGGGCAACATTGGCGCGGCCATCGCCCGTCGTGGTCGACTGGGCTTCAACATGCCGGTCATCTACAGCGGCAACAGCCGCAAAACCGCACTGGAACAAGAACTCGGCGCACAGTTCCGTAGCCTGGATCAACTGCTGGCCGAAGCCGATTTCGTCTGCCTAGTGGTGCCGCTCAGCGAAAAAACCAGGCACCTGATCAGCCACCGTGAACTGGCGTTGATGAAACCGAGCGCCATTCTGGTGAACATCGCCCGCGGCCCGGTGGTGGACGAACCGGCGCTGGTCGAAGCGCTGCAAAACAACCGGATTCGTGGCGCCGGGCTGGACGTTTACGAGAAAGAACCACTGGCTGAATCACCGCTGTTCCAACTGAAAAACGCCGTGACCCTGCCGCATATCGGCTCGGCCACACACGAAACCCGCGAAGCTATGGCCAACCGTGCGTTAGCCAACTTGCGCAGTGCCTTGTTGGGTGAACGACCGCAGGATCTGGTGAACCCACAAGTGTGGAAAGGCTGATCAAAACGGGCAGGTGTTTTAAACGCCTGCCCTTTCAATACACAACTTGCAATTCAGTCTGCCGCCGAAAAACAGATACACGCTATAGACTCTCCACTACTTAGCTGCTTACGGAGCCTACTTATGGAGAACCCTCATATTGAACCACCTGACAACCGACCAGATCATCAGATACAGCAAAGTAATATTGATGGCGTATATCAGTTTTTTTGGCCTGCTGGTGATGTATAGCAACTTCACTGACTACGCAACAAACTATGAATATGTCGCTCACGTCCTAAGCATGGACACGACTCAAAACAACGAAAAAACCAGCTATCGGGCAATCACCTCTCCCCTGCTTCACCACCGTATCTACTGGCTCATCATTACCCTCGAAGTGACGTATACCGTTTATTGCCTAATGGGTACATATCAGCTTTTTCGGAATATTCACGCTTCAGCCAAAAAGTTTCACGAGGCTAAAAAATTCTCCATCATCGGCTTATTGATCGGTTTGTTTATTTATTACGTCTGCCTGCAAGTCGTGGGTGTCGAGTGGTTCAACATGGACAAATCACAAACATGGAACGCCAAAGACTGGGCTCGGCATATTGTTGACTTTATGTTGCCATTATTAATGTATGTGACGCTGAAGATCGAGCGCTGAGACAGACCGCGCTCGACCATTAATCAGCTCAAGCCAACTTACCGCTCGCCTGCACCATCGGTGCCTTGGGCTTACGAAACACCAGCACATTGCCCAACATCACCAGCACCAACCCCACCAATGCCGGCGCCGTCCATTGATAGCCCTCGGCAAACGCCGACACATTCAGCGCGACCACGGGGAACAACACGGTGCAATACGCCGCCCGCTCCGGCCCCATGCGCCCGACCAGCGTCAAGTAGGCGGTGAAGCCAATCACCGAGCCCGGTATCACCAGGTACAGCAACGAGCCGATGTAACGGGCGTTCCATTCCATGTCGAACGGGATGCCTTTGACCAGGCACCACACTGACAACATCGCCGCGCCATAAGCCATGCCCCAGGCATTGGTGGTCAGGGGTTTCAGGCCGGCCCTCTGCTGCAGACTCGACAGCATGTTGCCCGCCGAGAAGCACAAGGTTCCGAGCAACGCCAGAGCCAACCCGAGCAAGGTTTCCGGGCTGGCGGTATGACCGGCAAGCTCCGGCCAGAACAACAGACCAAGACCGAGCAAGCCCAGCGCGCCGCCCATCAGCACGTTGCGGGCGATTTTCTGGCCGAAGAACACCCGCGCATTGAAGGCGTTCCACAATGTTGCGGTGGAAAACACCACGGCGACCAGGCCGCTGGGGATCCATTGGCTGGCGGTGAGGAAGCACATGAAATTGATACAGAACAGGCACAGCCCCTGCGCCAGGCAAATCAGATGCCCGCGACGGTTCATCACTTGCAGGCGCCGGCTGAGCAGCAACATCACGAACAGCACCAGCGCGGCGAGACCGAAGCGATAGACGATCGACACTGGAATCGCCACCACGCCCAGTTGCCATTTCAAGGCAATCCAGGTGGTGCCCCAGATCAATACGGTCAGCAGGTATAACGAGAGGTTCATGGTGAAGACTCCTGAATAGGCCTTCAGTGTCCGGCGCGACACCCTTTTGCACTTGCATAAACTTGCGCTTTTGTCGGTCGGCAGGCTGGCAGGCCAGCGTCTACGGAGTAGGATGCAAGGCGTTGGAGAGAACCGATCATGGCCGCACTGGAAACGTTGCAAGTCTTTCAAGCCCTCAACCGCTCGCCCAATGCTCGCCTGGAGCACAGCGCCGAGCTCGGTGACGGCATGGCTGCGGCTTTGTGGAGCAACCACCATGACGCCCAGGACTACGAAGCGCCGAGCCATCACACTTTGTCGTGCTACATCGCCGGCGGTACCGGCACCTTTCGCCGCGACCAGCCCGGCACCAAGGGCGGCCCGGACAAGCTGTGCATTCTGCCGGCCGACCATCAGTCTGGCTGGGTGATCAACGGCGACATTCGCCTGGCCCACCTGTATTTCAGCCCCGAACAATTTGCCCTTGGTTGCGTCACGCTGCTGGATCGCGAGCCGCGGGAATTGCAGTTGCGCGAGCGCACGTTCCTCGAAGACCCGCAGCAAGTACGGCACTTTCGGCAGTTGATCACCCTCAACTGGGACGAACCCGGCGAACGCCTGCTCACCAGCAGCCTGGCCCACGAGATGCTCAGCCACGCCTTGCTCAGCCAGGTTGGTGTGCGTCAGGGCTTGCGCCTCAAGGGTGGATTGGCGGCGCATCAGCGGCGGCAGCTGGTGGAGTTCATCGACAGTCAGTTGGCGGAGGCGATCAGCCTTGGGCAATTGGCGAGCTTGTGCGCGCTGTCGGAATATCACTTTGCGCGGATGTTTCGTGTGAGCTTCGGCTTGCCGCCGCATCAGTATGTGTTGGCGCGGCGATTGAGCCGGGCTCGGGAGTTATTGCGCGCAACATCGCAGCCATTGGGGGAAATTGCGCTGGCGTGCGGTTTTGCCAGTGCGAGCCATTTCACCAACCGGTTTCGACAGGCGTTGGGTGGGACGCCTGGGGAGTATCGTCAGGCATTTCGTTAGAACCCATTGCGCAATATACGCGCTCTCTTATTGCGAGACATTATTAAAATCACTAAACATCTGTCAGATTTGACAGTAGCCATATAAATACTGAAAGCGGATCATTTTTAACTCAATCTATGGAGAGATAAAAATGTCCGCAGGCATGCTTACTGAACTGGACTCCAAAATTCTGAAAAAAGGCCCCTTCGCATCCGGCACTGTGAAATCAACAATTGAAAGCCGCCCCGACTTTGAAAGCACCCAAGTTATTTTCAGGCGCATTTCAGACAGTGCAATCCAGATCATAGGAATAATGAACGGCAGACACTGGGAGTTTATTTTCAAGGACAATCTCACACTCAGGAAATATAATATTGGGGCTCCCGAAATCAACAATTTCATATATGTGCAAACAGTCCCACACGATCCTGATTATGATCACGTTTTTATCGCCGACCCTGGAAGTGGAGGAATAACAGTCATCAAGGTTGACTTTGTTAAGGGAGAGCTCGAGTTTGACTTTAAATGTACCGTAACACGGGAAGGTTTTCCCGGCACCACGACCAAAACAGAGGGCAAAGTCGCTGTTTCGGGCATGCAACAAACCCGTCAGCACCCCGTCCATAAGTAGTGATCGGCGCGCCTGTCACCAAAGCGACAGGGTTCCTCAAGCATTTAAATTCTGGCGATGGGACGTGCCCCCTCACCACAGCAAGCTCCTTTGCCACAGGGGACCGGTGGACACTGAAACAAAGAAGGGGCCTGCAACGCAGGCCCCTTTTTTAGTTGGAAAGCTGTGGGAATATAATGCCGCCTTAGACCTCAGCCGTTGAGTGCAGCCTGTTCGTTCTCGAGAAACTCATCCTCAAGCAGCGCATCGGCATGTGCGCCCCTGTCGAACGGCACCACAGCGGCGCGTGGTTTGCCGCGTAATTTGCCAAACATATGCTCCAGCGCATGTTCAAGTTTTTCGGCTGCCCCGTCGATCGCCAGTTCCAGGGAGGCGGCTTTATGGGTAACGGAAATCGGTTGATGGCCTTTTGGCCGCGCTTCCAGCTGGCAGCGCATGTCATGGGGACCAGGCTTGTCGCCGTTCTCGTCCCGCAGATGGACCTCGACGCGGGTCAGGTCCTCTTCATAACGTTCGAGCGTGCTCTCAATGGTAGTACGTACCCACTCCTCCAGTCGTTTACTGCTTTGAATATGGTTATCGCTATTGACTTGGATTTGCATAGTTCTTCCCTTATTTCAGCTAGCTCGCAAGAGGCGCATCGGCTGGCCCTTGGGCGTCATCACCGCAACCTCTTGGTTACACAATCGGTGTGTGCGCGGAACATTTCAACCCCTAAAAAAAGATAAATATTCATACGCAAAAAAAGCCGGACAACGAGCAAAAGCGCTGTTAATGTCGGGAGTTGGGTCGGCCCTGTCCTCAGTCAAAAATGGTCACATCTGCCGCGCCCCCCAGCGGATGCAGGTCACGAAAAATCCCCGCCTCTTCCACCAGCCAGTCATGCACCGCGCGCACGCCCGGATGGCTCAGCGCACCCGGCGCGTAGAGCAGCACGTAGCGCTTGTGATTAGGCACCGCCAAGCCAAACGGCACGATCAGCGTACCCCGTTCCAGCTCATCGTTAAGCAGCGTTCGCCGCGCAATCGCCACGCCCATCCCGGCAATCGCCGCTTCGATGGTCAGGTGATTGCGGTTGAAGGTGTGCCCGCGCCGCACATCCGCGCCTTCGAAGCCGATGGCATTGAGGTAAAACTCCCATTCCGCGTACTCGTAGCTACCGCGCCACGCGGTGATGTCGTGCAACAACGGAAAGTGCATCAAGTCTGCCGGCCCGTGCAGCGGCGGACGTCCTCGCAACAGGCTCGGGGCGCACACCGGAAATATCTGCTCGTCGAGCAAGGCTGTGGATAACAATCCGGGATAGCTGCCGTCATTCAGATCGATCGCCAGGTCGAAATCTCCCTCGTGCAACGGCACGCTGCTGTCCTCCGCCACCAGGCGCAATTGAATGTCCGGGAAGCGCTGCTGCAAACGCGGCAAACGCGGGGTCAGCCATTTGCTCAGGAACGAGGGAATCGAACGCACCCGCAAAATCCCGCTGATCATTCCCGCATCCAGTCGTCGCAATTCTGCGTCGATGCTGCCGTAAGCCTCGTTGACCGTAATGGCCAGGCGCTGGCCTTGCGCACTCAATTCCACGCCACGAGCGCGACGGTGGAACAGGCGAAAACCCAGCCGCTCCTCCAGTTGCCGAATTTGCTGACTGACCGCACCCGGCGTGATGTGCAGTTCTTCGGCACAACGGGTGAACGACAGGTGCCGCGCGGCACAGGAAAACACGTGCAGCCAGACATAAGTCTGGGCGTGCAATTGACGACTCATCGTTTAGTCCTGCTAAAGGCTATCTTAGGAAGTTTCGTTGGTCACGTAGGACCGAGGTAGGCAGTATCGCCGACATTGCGCTTGGCCTACAAAAATGGCGGCGATTTCTCTTCCATTGCTTGTATAGGCTTTAGCATGGCTATCAGTGTTTTCGATCTCTTCAAAGTCGGCATCGGTCCGTCCAGTTCCCACACCGTCGGCCCGATGCGCGCTGCAGCGACCTTTGCCCAAGCACTGATTGACCAGAATTTACTGGCCGCCGTACGTCGGGTAGAAATCCGCCTTTACGGTTCGCTTTCAGCCACCGGCGTCGGCCATGCCACCGACCGCGCCTGTGTCATGGGCCTGATGGGCGAATGGCCGGATAGCATCGACCCGACCACCATCGATTCGCGCATCCAGCACCTGCGGGAAACCGGCAAGCTGTCCCTGGCCGGCAAAGCGACCATCGCCTTCAACTGGCAGCACGATCTCCTGCTGCTCGACGAGAGCCTGCCCTATCACCCTAACGCCATGTCCCTGACAGCCTTCGGCGAAACCGGTGAGCTGTTCGAGCAGACGTACTACTCGGTGGGCGGCGGTTTCATCATCGAAGCGGCCGAAGCCGAGTCCGGCGTTGCGCCGGCCAGCGACGTCGTGCTGCCGTACGATTTCTCCAGCGCCGCCGAATTGCTCAAGCTCTGCAAACAGCACGGTCTACGGGTGTCCGAATTGATGATGGCCAATGAATTGGCCTGGCGCAGCGAAGCCGAAGTCCGTCAGGGCCTGTTGCACATCTGGTCGGTAATGCGCGAGTGCGTCGAGCAAGGCTTGCGTCACGAAGGCATCCTTCCCGGCGGTCTGAATGTTCCGCGCCGCGCCGCGAAATTGCATCGCAGCCTGTTGGAAATCGGCAAACCGAACGTCATCAGCTCCACCCTGTCTGCCATGGAGTGGGTGAACCTGTTCGCCCTCGCCGTGAACGAAGAAAACGCCGCGGGCGGACGGATGGTCACCGCACCTACAAACGGGGCGGCGGGGATCATTCCGGCCGTGCTGCACTACTACATGAAATTCAACCCGGACGCGTCGGACGATGACGTCGTGGCGTTCTTTTTGGGCGCGGCTGCTGTCGGCATTCTCTGCAAGAAAAACGCCTCGATCTCCGGCGCCGAAGTCGGCTGCCAGGGTGAGGTCGGTTCGGCCTGCGCCATGGCCGCTGCCGGTTTGGCCGACGTGCTCGGCGCCACCCCGGAACAACTGGAAAACGCCGCTGAAATCGGCCTGGAACACAACCTCGGCCTGACCTGCGACCCGGTCGGCGGTCTGGTGCAAGTGCCGTGCATCGAGCGCAACGCGATTGCCGCGGTGAAGGCGATCAACGCCACGCAAATGGCCCTGCGCGGTGACGGCAAACACTTCATTTCCCTGGACCGGGTGATCCGCACCATGCGCGATACCGGCGCCGATATGCACGACAAATACAAAGAAACTTCACGGGGCGGCCTGGCTGTCAGCTGGGTGGAATGCTGAGGAGCATCTCCTGACCGTCCCGGCAGGCCGTTTGAAACGTAGCGAGCGAAGACAAGACAAGGCAAAAACAGGCGAGGACGCGGAGTTTACTGGCTGTAAATGAGCATTCCGAGCCTGTTTTTAACGCAGGATTGTCGAGCGCAGTAGTTTCAAACGGTCTGCCCGCCGTGAGCCCGAGTAAAAACAATAACGAGGCGAAAACGATGACCGATGTACGTACACCTGCTGCCGATAATCCCGCTGTAGACCTCACACGCAGTAGCGAAATAACCCACAAAGGCTGGAGTAAACACGACACCACCTGGATGCTTGGCCTCTATGGCACAGCGATTGGCGCCGGCACGCTGTTTTTGCCGATCAACGCCGGCGTGGGTGGTTTCTGGCCGCTGCTGATCCTGGCAGTGCTGGCGTTTCCGATGACATTCTTTGCACACCGCGGCCTGACTCGTTTCGTGTTGTCCGGTCGTTCCGGGGACATCACTGAAGTGGTGGAAGAACACTTCGGCATCGGTGCCGGCAAGCTGATCACGCTGCTGTATTTCTTCGCGATTTTCCCGATTCTGCTGGTGTACAGCGTAGCGCTGACCAATACCCTGAGCAGCCTCATGGAGCACCAGTTGCACATGACGCCACCGCCTCGGGCGATCCTGTCACTGGGGTTGATTCTCGGCCTGATGGCCATCGTCCGTTGTGGTCAGGGCGTCATCGTCAAATGCATGAGTGTGCTGGTTTACCCGTTCGTCGCGGCATTGCTGCTACTGGGCATCAGCCTGATCCCGAACTGGAACGGCGCGTTCTTCGCCACCGCCAGCGAGGGCATGCCGTTGCCGCTGTTCTTCAAGACCTTGTGGCTGGCGATCCCGGTGATGGTGTTCTCGTTCAACCATTCGCCGATCATTTCCGCCTTCGCCGTCGATCAGAAGCAGCGTTACGGCAAGCAAGCCGAACGCAAAAGCAGCGGCATTCTGGCGATCGCTCACGCCATGATGGTCGTCACGGTGATGTTCTTTTGCTTCAGCTGCGTGCTGGCGTTGTCCCCGGCTGATTTGGCCGCGGCGAAGGCGCAGAACATTTCGATCCTGTCGTACCTGGCCAACCACTTCCAGACACCGGTCATCGCTTACGCCGCGCCGCTGATTGCGCTGGTGGCAATCACCAAATCCTTCCTGGGCCATTACATCGGCGCCAGCGAAGGCTTTCAGGGCCTGATCGTGAAAAGCCTGCGTGGCCGTGGTCGAGTCGTCTCTGCCGGCTGGCTGAACCGCCTCACTGCGCTGTTCATGATCCTCAGTTGCTGGGCCGTGGCGACCTTCAACCCGAGCATCCTGGGCATGATCGAAACCCTCGGCGGGCCGATCATCGCCTGCCTGTTGTTCCTGATGCCGATGTACGCCATCCGCCGCGTACCGGCCTTGCGCCAGTACTCGGGCCAGGCCTCCAACGTGTTCGTGGTGTTGGTCGGTCTGATTGCACTGTCTGCGATCATCTATTCATTTATGCCCTGAAACGGGCAGGCAAAAAGAAGGCGGGCCAGAGTGCCCGCCGTTTTTTTGCCGTAAACATTGTCCGACAGTTTTTCCGGCATGCCCCTTGCTATCTCCCTTGTGCGGCACGGAAGAAAGCGCATGAACATGGAAGGCCGGTGGTCTGGTATTGCGAACTAATCCCGATCATGGCCGTCAACAACTGCACGTTCAATCAGGCGGTGACGCATTATGGACAACCCTTTTCAGCTCATTACCGATGCTTTTGCAGCGGATTATCAAATCAACCTGAGCATCCAGGGCCTGGACGGCAGCATCATGCTGACCCTCTCCAACGCTGGCCGCGTGGTGGCCAAACGGATGATCAGCGCCGAACAACGCAATGACCCCAAGCGCCTCAAACGCCTGGTACAAAGCATTCAGTTCGGCATCGCCATCGAACAGGGTGAATGTGCCGTGGCCATCCTCGAAGCCATGACCGACGGCGACAACCGTAAGCTGCCGCCGCCACAGGCCAAAGCCCGGCCCCGACCTGAAATCGGGTTTTAAAGCTCGCCCTTCTCCACTTCGGGATGCTCACCGGAACCCGCACCGATCTTGCGCTGCGGGTGTTCGATCTTCACCGAAGGAAATTGCGACGAGGCGTAACGCACCACCAGAATCGAAAACGCCAGCAGCAGGATCCCGCCGCACAGGTAGATGATCCCCAGGTCCGGCGGATTGTGGTGCGAGACGTTGGAGATCAGCAGCCGTGTCAGCGCGGTGATCGCCACGTAGATCAGGAACCGCACCGGCATATGGTTGGTCTTGAAGTAAATCCCGACCATCGCCCCCAGTTCCAGGTAGATGAACAGCAACAGGATGTCATCGATCTTGATGTGCCCCTGTTCCAGCATCCCGATGAACTCCATGACCGCCGCCCAGGCAGTCACCGCACCGATGGCGAACAGCGCCAGGTAGTGGAAGGTCTCGACGAACAGGTTGCCCAGGGACTCGGCCAGTTGATGCACGTTCTGCCGCAGGTTCTCGGCCCAGTTGATTTTCACGATGATTGTTCCTTAGCTCGGTTCGAGCGGATGATGCGGGTTGGACGTGACGGTTGTTCTGCATGCAGAAAAAAGGCCAGGGGTTGCCTGCCACATGATGGCGAGGTGCTTTAAAACACGCTCCGTGGCGTTTGGTCGCAGGTCAACACCAAACCTGTAGCCGCGAATGGAGCGCCACCGTTCACCTGACAAACCCCGAATCCGGTCTACATTAAAAAGCCACTACCCAAAGCTCAGGGATTCGCTTATCCTTTTAGCTGTATATAGATACAGTAGTCGCAAAGACAACTAAATGTGAAGGCATGTGAGGTGGTGAATGGCCGTCGAAGTGGTATACCGCAGCAGCCGAGATCTGGAGCGCTTGTTCATGGATAAAGCCGAAGCTGACCGTCATGACAAAATGCTCGAACTGGCCGAATTGCTGGCTGAAGTGTTGCAAAAAGCCGTTCCGTCCCTGACCGAACAGCAAGTGGAAGAAGCCGGGATCTACATGGCGAAAAACCGCGATGTGTTCGCCAAGGCGTTCAAGAGCCAGCCGGACGCACTGTCCGAATTGCTCAACGTGCCGGCTGAAGTCGCTAAACCTGTTGAAGTGGCTGCACCTGTTGAAGTGGAGCAAGCTGAGCCGACCAAGCCAGCCAAAGCCGCCAAGACGCCGAAGTAAGCAATGCCCGAATTGAATAGGCCCTGAGTCCAATGGCTCAGGGCCTTTTTCATGCCCGCAGAAAATCAGGCGTCAGGTTGCTCCAGTGCGTCGACCAACGCCTTGAAAAACCGCGCCGCTTCGCCGCCGGTGACCACGCGGTGATCGAAGGTCAGGGACAGCGGCAGGATCGGATGCACCGCCACCGCCCCCTCGACCGCCACCGGTTCATCGCGGATCGCCCCGGCGGCGAGGATCGCCACTTGCGGCGGCACCACCACCGGGTTGGCGTAGCGACCGAACAAGGTGCCGAAATTCGACAGGGTCAGGGTCGCGCCCATCATCTCCTTGGGCGGAATCGAGCGCGCCTGCACATCAGCGCGCAGGCGCATCACACCTTCCTTTAAATCCGCCGACGTGCGATTGCCGACATCGCGCAGCACCGGCACGAACAAACCGTCCGGCGTATCCACGGCGATGCCCAGGTCGAGCCGTTCGTGTTGTTTGAGCGAAAGGGTTTTGCCATCGAAGCCGCTGTTGAGTACCGGCTCCACCGCACAGGCCGCTGCCATGGCTTTGGCCAGACGAATCAGTGGTTCTCGCGCCTGCCCCCAGCGATGCAGATCGGCATCGCCGAAAATCGTTACCGGCACCACTTCGGCATGGGACCTGGCCATGTTCAGCGCCATGCTGCGCCGCACACCGCGCAGCTTCTCACCGCCGAAACGCTCACGTTCCGTCTGGGCCGCATTTTCCACATCGCTGCGGGTGATCTGGCCGTCCTGGCCGGAGCCGATCAAGGCGCTCAATTCAACGCCCAGTTGTCGCGCCAATTGACGCACTGCCGGCGTGGCGCGGTTCGCCAGGTATTCGCGGGTCGATGGAGCGGCGCCGATAAAAAAGGCATCCTCCTGATTCGTGCCGCCGCCCTCAAGCCGTCCGACCACGGTGCCCGCGTCCGCTTCACCTTCGTAACCGAGCAACGGCTCACCCACATGCAGGATGTCGCCCTCGCCGCCGAAGGTTTTCGCCACCACGCCGTCGTAAGGCGCGGGAATGTCCACCAGCGCCTTGGCGGTTTCCACCGACACCAGCAATTGGTCAGCCTTGACGGTATCGCCGATCTTGACGTGCCAGCGGACGATTTCCGCCTCCTGCAAGCCTTCGCCCAGATCCGGCAGTTTGAAATATTTCATCGCAATCTCCTCGGCCTCTGGCGTTTCTTCAAGGGCTTCTTCAGGCGTGGCGCAACACGGTGTCACAGGCGTGAAGAATGTCCTCGACGCCAGGCATGTACAGCGATTCCAGTCGATACAGCGGTGGCGGAATGTCCGGCGCGGTGACTCGCTGGATCGGTGCCTGCAACTGTAGAAACACCCGTTCGTAGAGACTGGCGGCGATTTCCGCGCCGACCCCGCAGGAGCGCGGCGCCTCATGCACGATCACGCAGCGACCGGTCTTGCGCACCGAGGCCTCCATCGTGTCGAGGTCCAACGGTTTGATACTGGCGACATCGATCACTTCCGCCGAGATGCCCTGCTCGGCCAACGCCGTGGCAGCTTGCAGGGTTTCCATCACACTGGCGCCCCAACTGATCAAAGTGATGTCGCTGCCTTCGCGCAGGGTGAAGCAGCTGTCCAGCGGCAAGCGTTTACCGTCATCCAACAACGGTTGCGGGTTCATGCGATAGAGTCGGGTCGGTTCGAGAAAGATCACCGGGTCCGGGTCGTCGATGGCCGCGAGCAACAAACCATAGGCCCGGGCCGGCGAGGACGGGATCACCACCCGCAACCCCGGAATGTGCGCGAACAGTGCTTCGGTGCTTTCGCTGTGATGTTCCGGCGCACGAATCCCGGCGCCCATCGGCGAGCGCAGCACCATCGGGCAAGTGAGCCTCCCGCGCGTGCGATTGCGCATGCGACTGGCGTGGGACACCAGGTGCTCCATGGTGGCGTAGATAAACCCCATGAACTGGATTTCCACCACCGGTTTCAAGCCTTGGGCCGCCATGCCCACTGCCAGCCCGCTGATCATGGTTTCGGCCAGCGGCGAATCGATGACCCGCTTGAAACCAAAGCTGTCGCGCAGGCCCAGCGTGGCGCGAAACACGCCACCGTTCACCCCGACGTCTTCACCGAGGACGATAACGTTCTCGTCCTCGCGCATGGCCCGATGCAACGCCAGATTCACCGCCTCCAGCAGCGTTACCTTACCGTTACTCATGGCCCGAACCTCCCGTCCGGCGCGCCACTCGTTCGAGGAAGTCTTCACGCTGCTCGGCCAAGGCTTGTGGCCACTGGGCGTAGACATGATCGACCACTGATGCCGGCGCCTGCAGGCCCGCCGCTTCGAAGTTATCCACAGCAACCTGCACCAACCCCTGGCATTCGCTGATCAGCGCCTGCTCGCGACTTTCATCCCACACGCCCTGCCCGACCATGAAACGCTGCAGACGTTTGATCGGTTCTTCGAGCCAGGCCTGCTTGACCTCGTCCGCCGAGCGGTAGCGTGTGGCATCGTCGGCCGTGGTGTGATCGCCGAGACGATAGCTCAGGCATTCGAGCAACACCGGGCCTTTGCCGTGGCGCGCCCGTTCGAGGGCCGCTTGCACGCGGTCATACACGGCGAGTATGTCATTGCCGTCGACTTGCTCGCCGTGGAACCCGGCGCCAATGGCTTTCTGCGCCAACGTGGGAGCGCCGCACTGAATGCGCCGCGGTACCGAGATCGCCCATTGGTTGTTGTTGACTATGAACACCACCGGCAACTGCCAGGCGCCAGCGACATTGAGGGCCTCGAGAAAATCACCCTTGCTGGTGCCGCCATCGCCGCAGGTGGTGACGGCGACCCGATGCTCGCCACGGATCTTGAATGCGCTGGCGACGCCACAGGCATGCAAGGCCTGGGTGGCGATCGGCACACAGATCGGGAAATCCTGCGCCACCGCCGGGTCGACAAAGTCGCTGCCACGCTCATCGCCGCCCCAATACAACAGGATTTCTTCCATGCGCACGCCACGCATCAGCTGCACGGCGGTGTCGCGGTAATACGGGATCAGCACGTCTTCGGCGTGCATCAGGCTGCCGACCGCAACGCCAATGGCTTCCTGGCCCAGGGTCGGCGCGTAGGTACCGATGCGCCCGGTGCGTTGCAGGGCGACCGCTTTCTGGTCAAAAAGGCGGGTCAGGACCATCTGCCGATACAGGCGCGTCAACAGATTGAAGTCGTCGGCCCAGGGAGGGAGATCGCAGAGCACCTGGCCGTCAGGGGATAAAAAACGGGTGTAGGGCAGCTCAACCTTGTGAAGCATCACAGGGCTCCTGGCACGCGGGGTCGGCGTGCGATTGTCAGGCCCGACGTTTGTGGCGCAGGGCTTGGGGAGCAAGTTGGCCGGATAAGCACTCACTCCTTTATCGATTCATACTTTTACCGGTACAGCACTTTCTCCGCCAACTCATCCGCGACCCTGGCCGGAGAACGTTTTTCCGCCTGGGCATGGGCGAAGACTTCGGTCAGCCGTGAACTGATTTTCGACAGGTGCGCGGTGATGGTCGTCAGCTCTTCCCCACGGTGTTTGAGCGACACGTAGATCAGTCCGCCGGCGTTGATCACGTAATCCGGCGCATACAGAATGCCCCGGCGTTCCAGCTGATCGGCGACTTCCAGATGGGTCAGTTGGTTGTTTGCCGAACCTGCGACCGCCGAGCAGCGCAGTTGCGTCACGCTGGTCCTGTTAAGCACACCGCCCAAGCCACAAGGCGCGAGAATGTCGCAAGGGGTGCTGAGCAGCGCTTCGTTGGCGATCGGATGAGCGCCCAACTGCTCCATGGCCAGTTGTACTTTGCCGTGATCGATGTCGCTGACCAGCAGCTCGGCGCCAGCCGCGTGCAGCTGTTCGGCCAGGGCATAACCAACATTGCCCAGGCCTTGAACGGCAATGCGCAGCCCTTCCAGATTATCGCTGCCCAAGCGGGCCATGGCGGTGCTGCGAATGCCGGCGAATACGCCCATGGCGGCATGCGGTGCTGGGTCCCCCGCAGCGGTGGTGCTGGTGACGAATTGCGTATGTTGGGCGATGCAGTCCATGTCCGCCACCGAGGTGCCGGCGTCGATGGCGGTGATGTAGCGACCGTCGAGCTGATTGATCCAGCGCCCGAACGCTTCGAATACAGCGGCGCGGTTTTCCACATGGGCCGGGCGAATAATTACCGCAACGCCACCGCCCTGAGCCAGGCCAGCCAGGGCCGCCTTGTAACTCATGCCTTGGGCGAGGCGCACGGCATCCTCGATCGCGGATTCATCGCTGGGGTAGGCAAGGTAACGACATCCGCCCAGGGCAGGTCCCAGGCGGCTGTTATGGATGGCAATCACCGCCTTCAACCCGGTGACCGGATCGACGCTCAGGTGCAGCGATTCAAGGCGAGTGCTTTGCATGAGAGCGAACATCGTAGGGCTCCCGAATCACTTCTTGTAGTCGCCAGTATAGGCTTGCGCACAAAAATTGCAGAAGCGCACAGGAATAAGCAGCGCCGCTTTAAAGGTTTTCGGACATAACCTGTTACGGCCTGTGTTCAGCACTGGACGAAAGCCTGCGACGGGGCTAAAACGAGGCATTCCCCGGAGATTTTGATGACCCCGCGCCAACGCTTTTTCGACTGTTTGCAACGATCACCGCCCGCGCTGTTCGAAGCGGCGCTGTGGATCGCCGCCGAACACGATAAAGAGCTGAACCCCGAAACTGTGCTGGCGGACTTCAAGGACCTGCAACAACGGGTCAGCTACGGATTACCGATGCTGCCGGTAAATGAGTTGGCGCAACCGTTGTTGCGGCGCATGAATGACCTGGGGTTCGCCCAGGACGACTTCACGCCCTTGCGCCCGCAAGTGGCATTGCTCCATAAAGTGCTGGAGCGCCGGCGCGGCCAGCCGCTGGCGCTGGCCCTGATTGCACTGGAGCTGGCCAGAAGACTGGAGATTCCCATGGTCGGGGTCAACTTCCCCGGGCATTTCCTGCTGCGGGTGCAAGGCGCCGATCACCTGCTCGACCCGTGCGGCGGGCGCCGGTTGTACCCCAACGATTGTCGTGAACTGCTGCAACGCCAGTACGGCCCGAACATACCGCTCAGCGCCGAGCATTTGCAGACTGCGGAACCTGCGCAGATGCTGCAACGGCTGTCACGCAACCTGCGCCAGTTGTACCTCACGAACGATGACTACATCGACGCCCTGATCGACGCCGAGCGCGTGCTGGAGCTGGGCAACGCCAACGCCTCCGACTACCTGGCCCGGGCCAGCCTCTATCAACGGCTGGATTGCCCGAATGCCGAGCGTTTTGACCTGGAACACGCGCTGCTGCTCTGCGACGACCCGATCCAGCGGATTCGCCTGACCGAACGGTTGGGGCACTTGCCGCCCAACGCCATCGTCCACTGATCCCACAGGGGTCAATGTGAAGCCATCAAGGGGTATCGGGCTGGTTGGCCGGATGCGCCTTGATGAACGCCGGATGCTGCGCCGCCAACGCCGCCACTCGACGAATTCGCGGATAAGCGTCCAGTGAAATATTGAACCGCTCGGCCGCATACAGCTGCGGGATCAAATAAACGTCCGCCAGCCCCGGTTGATCGCCGAAGCAATAACCGGCGTCACCGATCAATTGCTCCACCGTCGCCAACCCTTGGCTGATCCAGTGACCGATCCACTCGACCACTTGCGGCTCATCGTGCCCCAACTGCCGCAGCTTATTGAGCACGCTGACGTTGTGCAGCGGGTGAACGTCGCAGCCGATCACCGCCGCCACGCCACGCTCGTGGGCGCGGGCGGCGAGGTCTTTGGACAGCAGCGGCACCTGTGGATAACGTTCCTCCAGGTACTCGATGATCGCCGGTGACTGAATCAGCAATTCACCTTCGTCAGTGCGCAAGGCCGGCACCCGGCCTTGCGGGTTGATGCCCAGATACGCCGGTTGCCGATGTTCGCCCCCCTGCGGCGCGATCAGGTTGATCGGCAGTGCCTGGTAATCCAGCCCCTTCAACGCCAGCGCAATGCGCACCCGGAAAGACGAGGTCGAACGGTAATAGGTATAGAGTTCCATGGGTCGATCCTCTTAGCGCGCCGGCAGCACTTTGCCGCGGCATTCGCCGAAACCGATGGAGGCAAAACCTTCGCGGCTGCAACGCGCGCGCAGAATGATTTCGTCGCCATCCTCGAGGAATTTACGCACCTCGCCCGAGGCCAGTTCGATCGGTTTTTTACCGCCCTCGGTGATTTCCAGCAGGCTGCCGAACTGACCGCTTTCAGGGCCGGACAACGTGCCCGAACCGAACAGGTCGCCGGCCTGCAACTGGCAGCCATTGGCGCTGTGATGCGCCACCATTTGCGCAACGGTCCAGTACATGTGTTGGGTATTGCTGAGGGTCAGGCGATGGGCCGGCAGATTCTGTTCGCGCATCGATTCGGTCAGCAGCAGCACTTCGAGTTCGATGTCGAAGGCACCGGCGGCCTGATCACGTTTATCGAACAGGTAAGGCAGCGGCTGCGGGTCGCCTTCAGGGCGCGCCGGCTGCGCACGACGGAACGGCTCCAGCGCTTCGGCCGTCACCACCCACGGCGAAATGCTGGTAATGAAACTCTTGGACAGGAACGGCCCCAGCGGCTGGTATTCCCAGGCCTGGATATCGCGCGCCGACCAGTCGTTGAGCAGGCAGAAACCGGCGATGTGATCGGCGGCGTCACCGATGGCGATCGAGTCGCCCATGGCATTGCCCGGACCGATCCAGATACCCAGTTCCAGTTCGTAATCCAGGCGTGCGCACGGGCCAAACGTCGGCTCGGTCTGGCCGGCCGGCAGGGTCTGGCCTTTCGGACGCCGCACGTCGGTGCCGGACGGGCGAATGGTCGAGGCGCGGCCGTGGTAACCAATCGGCACGTACTTGTAGTTCGGCAGCAACGGGTTGTCCGGGCGGAACAGTTTGCCGACATTCTGCGCGTGCTCGATGCCGACGTAGAAGTCGGTGTAGTCGTTGATCTTCGCCGGCAGGTGCATCTGGCAATCCGCCGCCAGTGGCAGCAATTTTGCGCCTTGGGCTTCGATCTTGCCATGCAGGGTGCTGCCTTCTTTAAACAACTCGATCAAGCGTTCACGCAGGGCGACGCGTGCCTCGCGACCCAGCTCGAAAAACGCATTCAGCTGGCCGCCACGGGTGGCTTCGACGGCGGTCCGCGCGGCACCGTCGTCGAACAGCCCGGCATCGAGTGCCGCTCCCAGATCAAAGATATGGTCGCCGATCGCCACGCCACTGCGCGGCGCGCCGCCCTTCACGCTGAACACGCCCAGCGGCAGGTTTTGCAGCGGGAAATCCGCGTGGCCGTTGGCGGAGGCAACCCAGCTACGAGTAATGGAAGTCTGAGTCATGGGTTATCTCCGGGTCGGGTCGAAAGTGGCGGGCAACGAGGCCCAGCAGGCGTCGTAATCGTTTTGCAGCTGTGGGCAATCCAGGGCGAACCGGCTCGGGCGCAGCACCTGGCTGGTCTCAAACATGAAAGCCATGGTGTTGTCGATTTTAGCCGGCGCCAGTTCAGCGTTGATCGCCTTGGTGCAGGTCTCGCCATCGGGGCCGTGAGCACTCATGCAGCTATGCAACGAGGCGCCGCCCGGCACGAAACCTTCGGCCTTGGCATCGTACTCGCCCTTGATCAGACCCATGTATTCGTTCATCAGGTTGCGGTGGAACCACGGCGGACGGAAGGTTTTCTCGGCCACCATCCAGCGTGGCGGGAAGATCACAAAGTCGAGGTTGGCCAGACCGTGCACGCTGGTCGGCGAGGTCAGGACGGTGAAAATCGACGGATCCGGGTGATCGAAACTCACCGTGCCAATGGTGTTGAAGCGACGCAGGTCATATTTGTACGGCACGTTATTGCCGTGCCAGGCGACCACGTTCAGCGGCGAATGATCGAGCTCGCAGCCCCACAACTGGCCGAGGAATTTCTGCACCAGGGTGGTCGGTTGCTTGAGGTTTTCGTAATGCGCCACCGGGGTCAGGAAGTCGCGGGGGTTGGCCAGACCGTTGCTGCCGATCGGCCCCAGGTCCGGCAGGCGCAGTGGCGCACCGTGGTTTTCGGCCACGTAGCCCCGCGCTTGCGGGTCGAGCAGTTCGATGCGGAATTTCAGCCCGCGAGGCAGCACGGCGATTTCCAGCGGCTCCAGTTCCAGCACGCCCAGTTCGGTGGCGATGCGCAGGCGGCCCAGTTCCGGTACCAGCAGCAGTTCGCCGTCGGCGTTGAAGAACACCCGCTCCATGGAACGGTTGGCGCGGTAGTTATAGATGCTGATCCCGGCCGGTTTATCCGCGCCCGAATTGGCGACCATGCTCACCAGCCCGTCGATGAAATCGGTGGGCTCGGTCGGAATGTCCAAGGGGTTCCAGCGCAGGCGATTGGGGGTCACTTCACCCAACGGACCACCGGCCAGTTGCCGATCCAGTTTGACGAATGCCGGGTGATTGGCCGACGGCTGAATGCGGTACATCCAGGTCCGGCGTGCTTCGCTGCGGGCCATGGTGAACGCAGTGCCGGAGAACAGCTCGGTGTACAGGCCGTAAGGAGCTTTTTGCGGGGAGTTCTGGCCGACAGGCAGTGCGCCGGGCAACGCTTCGCTGCTGAATTCGTTGCCAAAGCCTGACTGATAAGCCAGCGCTGGCGCCGTTGAATCGAGGTTCATGGAGCCTCCTGAACGGGAGTAGGCAATGGCCAGTTGCTCTGCGATGAGGTCTTGGCACGCCCGGGTTATTTTTATCGTAATTCAATTACGCATAACGTAATTTGATTGGTATTGACCGTCAAGCTATAAAGACGCCCATTCGTCCCGGGATCACACCGCCTCCATGACCAGCGAAAGCAACGGTAAACAGAAAGTCCGCTCGGCCGAAGTCGGCACCGACATCCTCAAGGCCCTCGCCGAGCTGTCGCCCTCGACCTCGTTGTCGCGCTTGGCCGAACACGTGCAGATGCCGGCGAGCAAGGTTCACCGTTATCTACAGGCGTTGATCGCCAGCGGTTTTGCCGAGCAGAACGCGGCCACCAACCATTACGGCCTCGGTCGTGAAGCGCTTAGGGTCGGCCTGGCTGCCCTGAACAGTATGGACGTGCTGAAAGTCGGCGCCCTGCCCTTGGCCGAACTGCGCGACGATCTGAACGAAACCTGTTTTTTGGCGGTGTGGGGTAATCAGGGCGCGACGGTGGTGCACATCGAGCCGGCGGTGCGAGCGGTGACGGTGGTCACGCAATTGGGCTCGGTGTTGCCGTTGCTCAGTTCGTCGACAGGGCTGGTGTTCAGTGCCTACCTGCCACATCGGGAAACCGATGAATTGCGCGAACAGGAAATCACTGTCGATGCCCATCCCCTGGCCGACGAAAAAGCCTATGCCACCCTATGCGAACAGATCCGCGAACGCGGTTTGCATCATGTGCACGGTTTGCTGATGCCCGGCGTGGATGCGTTGTCGGCTCCGGTGTTCAACGCTGTCGGCCAGGTGGCGGCAGTGATGACTATCGTCGGCCCAACCTCGTTGTTCCACGCTGACGAAAACGGCCCGGCGGCACAGCGCTTGCTGGCGGCGACCCGGGCCGTGAGTTGGCGGATGGGGTATCAACCACCTGCCCTGGATGATTGATCGTTATCAGAAGCCGAACCCATACAAAGAAAACCCAACACTAACCGAGCATCCCCAACAACTTTGCCTGAGCAACCGCCTGAGTTCTTCGCTCCACCCCCAACTTCACATTAATTCTCCGCGCATGGGTTTTAACGGTGTGCAATGAAATAAATAGAAGATCGGCAATCTGTTGATTGGAATTACCCTGCGCCACTAACTTCAATACTTCTATTTCACGCAGACTCAATTGACTTTGTGGGAAGGTCTCCCCATTCAAAGGGGTTCCCGTTGTGGCAAGACGGATTGCGCCAAGTAATTCAGGCTGGCGTAGTTGCAAATCGCACAAGACTTGTTGGAGGTTGCAGCGCTCAACCAGGGCCAATCCGTCCTGCAACGACTGCTGAGCAGAAGGGTCGTCGGTCAACCAGGCCACTTCGGCCATGACCAAATGCAACTGTGCTTGTAGTCGCGACATGCCTCGCTGTCGCGCCCATTGCAACTGGGCCTCGAGCCGGGCTAACGGCGCTTGGGCCAGTCCTAGATGAACCTCGGCCAGTATCAACAGGTATTCCAGAACCGGTATCAGCTCTAGTGTCGCTGGCGGTGCCTGCCGCACGGGGGAGCCATGATAATGACGGAGCACCCGACTCAAGGCTTCGCAGGCCAACTCGGGGCGCCCCTGCTGCAACCAGATATGGCTGCTGATTTGCAGCAGTACACCCCGATAAACCGTTTCGGGAATCTGCCGCTGCTGCATCAATCGTTCGGCGTCGCGCAGATGAACAAACGCCGCCGCATAATCTCGATGATTGGCCGCCAGTTGCGCCAGACCGAGAAACCCATACAGCACGCGCTTGTCATGGTTGTGCAAGCAATCGTCCAGCCCCGTCTGAAAGAGTTCGGCGGCGTGTTCGTCTGCCCCCAGACTCATGGCCAGCCGCCCACGACGCAACGCAATTCGTCCCAGCAAGGGAGCAGGTCGGTCCGAACGCTGACTGAGCAGTTCATTGATGTCACACAGCAGGCTTTCGGCCCGTAACGCCGCGCCCCGTTGCTCCAGCAACTGCGCATGATCGAGTTCCATCAAGCCCTCGAACACCAGCGAACCTTGCGCCCGCGCCAGGCACAAGGCCTCACGGTTATGGGCTTGTGCGACGTCGAGTTCGCCCCTTAACAACGCCTGTTGCGTCAGCCCCGACAAACACATCAACCGCGCCGTCCAACAGTCGGGATCGAGTGCGCTCAACGCGTCAAGAAAGTGCGCGCGAGAAGGCTCCATGCGCCCCTGCAAATGCAGTAGCCAACCCTGCAGGGACTGCCAGCGGGCAATCAATCGACGCTGAAGCACGGCCGAGGGTTGCGGCGTGAAATGCGCCAAACGAGCGATGCAGGTGGTCGCCTGTTCGAAACGTCCGGCGAACAACAAGGCGGCGGTAATCAATCCGACCAACTGCGGACTGCCCAGTGTCAGTTCCTCGCCTTGCTGCTCGTGCAAACGCAACAACAGCACCACCGTCTGCTCCTCGAACAACTGCTCGAAACTGAAGTGCTGCAACAGGCTGACCGCCACTTCGTATTCCTCGGCGAGCAATGCTTGTTCGAAGGCTGATTTCCAGTCCTGCTCGGCGCAGAACCACTGGCAGGCCCGCCGATGCCAGGAGCGTCCGGCCGGCCATTGCTCATCGCGCAGCAATTGGGTGAACGGGGTGAACACCTGCAGCCAGTCGGTGGAGTCGCGCCAGGGTTCGATAAAACAACCCAGTGCTTGCAAGGTCCTCAGGTACTGCGCGCCCTCCCCGGCCCCAAACAGGTGATCACACAGTCGGGCATTGAAGCGTGGCAAGTGGGCCAGCACGCGCCAGGCCTCGCTCAACTCAGGCGTCAGCGAGCTGAACAACTCGTGCTCCAGATAATCGAGCAAGGTGTCCGCCCGTCCCTGGAGGTTGTCCTGACGCGACCAGTCGCACTTCTGCAACAGCGCGATCCGCACACCGGCACACCAGCCGCCGGTGCGCTGGATGACCCGACTGGCCACCTTGTTGGCCTGATCCGGCACCCAGGGACGCAACAGCTGCTCCACTTCACCTGAAGTAAAAGCCAGCGAAGCGCTCTCGCATTCGTACAATTCATCATCAAGCAACAGCCGTGGCCAGTTGCATTGCGGCCGGCGACGAGTGCCGAGCCACCAGGTCAGCATCGGGCTGCTGATCGCCAACATACGATCCAGCAACGAGTCCAGCTCCGGGTTCGGCAGACGGCAGTAGTCATCGAGGAACAGCCAGGTCGGCGTCTGCAATCGCGCCAGATTGCTCAGCAATTCGGTTTCACCCGACGAGGTTAACCCCAGCACCTGTGCCAGACGATGACGAAAATCGGCCGCGCTCGACACCACGCCAGACAAGGGCAGCCAATGCACCCGGCACTGGGATGGCGCCCGCAACAGGCACTCGGCGAGCAGCGCACTCTTGCCGCTGCCGGCGGGGGCGCAGAGTAATTTCACCCGGGCCGTTGAGGTCAGTAGCGGCTCGGTCAAGCGAGCCCGCGACAGGTGATGAGAGGACAGGCGGGGCAGGAATCCAGAACGGTCCAGACACGGGGTCATGGCGGTCATTGCAGCGTGCCTTTTTATAATTGTCCGACAACCCTAACCCTCTCCAACCCGCTTGTTGAGAGGTATTCAGCGCGCTGATTGGCGCCCATAAAAAAGGCGACCCACCGGTCGCCTTTTGTGATGCCAATGTATCAAAACCCTTACCGAACGCCCTCGGCGCGCAGAGCCGACGGTGTGTAATCGGCAGCCTTGGCGTCAAAGCCAAATATGAAACTGTGCTTCTCTTCGTTCTTCATTCCCAGGGCAATGTATCGGCCAGCGATGATGTCGTAGAGCGCCTCGAGGGTGTAGGCCGGAGTCTGGTGATCGTAGTAGTACTGGGCGTGACCTTCGGCCACTCGCCACAGTTGGCCGCGACCGTCGTAGTGGTCCACCAGCGCCACTTGCCAGCTGTCTTCGTCGAGGTACATGTGGCGTTTGGCGTAGATGTGCCGCTCACTCGGCTTGACCGTGCCGACCACTTCCCAGACCCGGTGCAACTCGTAGCGGGTCAGGTCCTGGTTGATGTGCCCGGCTTTCACCACGTCATCGTACTTGAGGCTCGGCGAATCTAGTTTGTAGCTGTTGTAGGGAATGTACATTTCCTTTTTGCCGATCAGTTTCCAGTCGTAGCGATCTGGCGCACCGGAGAACATGTCGAAGTTGTCCGAAGTCCGCAGGCCGTCGGCGGCGGTGCCCGGTCCGTCGTAGGCCACTTGCGGTGCACGACGCACACGACGTTGACCGGCGTTGTAGATCCACGCCAGTCGCGGCTCTTTCACCTGATCGAGGGTTTCGTGCACCAGCAATACGTTACCCGCCAGCCGCGCCGGCGCGGTCACCGACTGTTTGAAGAAGGTCAGCACGTTGGCGGCTTTGTCCGGGTCCAGGTCCTTCATCAGTTGCGGTACGGCGATCTCTTCCTCGAAGCGAATCGGCGTGTAGCTGCCGTTGGTCTGCGGGGTCACCTGGGTGATGATCCGTCGCAGATTACCACCGTGGTAACGGGTGATGTGGTTCCACAGCACCTCGACGCCATTCTTCGGAATCGGGAACGCGTAATAGCGATTGCCGGTGAAATTGGCCAGACCGTTACCGTCGTTGATGCTGGTCACGTTCAGCGCGCTGCGCTTGGCCGACTCGTAGATTTCCGGCGGCACGGCCACAGTACGATGGGTTGGGTAGACCGGAATCTTGTAGGTTTCCGGGTAGCGCTTGAACATCGCCACCTGACCGTCCGAAAGCTTGTCCTTGTACTTGTCGACCGTTGCGGCGGTGATGGTGAACAGCGGTTTTTCACTGGCGAACGGGTCAGCCAGGAAGCCTTTGCTGTCGACCGCGCCAGCGTTTTTCGGGATGCCACCGGTCCAGGCCGGGATCGAACCATCGGCGTTGCCGGCCTTCTCGGCGCCCAGCGGCGTGAGGGTGGTGCCGAGCTTACTGGCCTCTTCCGGCGAGACCGCAGCCATCACGTTGGCAGCCAACAGACTCAGTGCCAGGGCGCCGCATTGCAGAATCATCTTGCGCATTAACATCATCCTTCTCAGCCAGATCAGAAGTTCACGCCGAAGCTCAGCGCCAGGAAGTCGCGGTCGGTCAGGGTGTTGTAATTCCCGCCGAAAAAGTCGGTGTAACTCAAGCTTGCGGTATAGGTGTTGCGGTAGTCGGCATCGACACCGACGCTGACCGCTTTGGCGCCTTCGTTGAACAGCCCGTTGGGGCCGTAGCCGGCGACGTCATGGGACCAGGACAGGTTGGGTTTGAGGTTGATCCCGCCAATCACGTTGGCATAATCGAGGATCGCCCGGGCGCGATAGCCCCAGGAGGTCGCGGTGACGAAGCCGTCGGTATCGCCACCGAAACCGTACTGGCCGTAGACCGAATCACGGCCGTAACGCAGCTTGCTTCGCGGCTCCAGACCACCGACATGGACCATCGCCGCCTCACCGACCAGGGTCAGCCGTTGGGCGCCCAGCACTTGATCGAAGAAGTGCGTCAGGGTGCTTTGCACCTGGGTCACTTCCTTGCGGCGGTAACCGGTATTGTCGGCGCCAGGCCGGGTCGCAACAGGCGATGCCGCGCCGCCGGCGATCGGGTTGAGCAACGCCAGGGTCAGGTCGTTGGTGTTGACCTGCACCGGAGCGTTAGGCCGGTAGCTGATTTCGCCGGTCCAGGCAGTGCCGGTGGGCAACGTGGTGGAGAAACTCGCACCGTACAGGCGAATGTCCTCCGGGTATTCGAGGTAGTACTGGCCGCGCCCGAGCATCACGCTTTGCGCCAGGCCCGAACCGCTGCCCGGGGCCAGACGGTTGGCAGTGCTGACCATGCCCGGCAGGCTGGCCAATGTGGACAGCCCGGCGGTGGTGGTGCCGACGGTCGGTGTGCGACTGTGGTAGTTCATGAAGTAGAGGCCATATTCGGTGTCGTCACCGAGCCAGCGCAAAGCCGCGCCCCACTGCCCCGAATCCCGTGCATCGCGGTCACCACCACGGGGCACGATCACGCCCTCACGGGTGACCTGGATAGGTTGGCCAAAGGCTGCCGCCAGCGGTGCCAGCGGAGCAATCGCCGGGCTGCCGACGGTGTAGTTATTGTTGCAACCGTCCGCCACCACGTCGTTACCGAAGAAGGTGCCACAGTTGTCGAGAACCGTCTGATCCCACTCCAGTTGGTAGAAACCTTCCACCGTGAGTTGATCGGTCAAGCCCTGGGAAGCGAACAGCATGTTGACCGGAATCAGGCCTTCCTTGATCTCCGCGCCGGGACGCCGGAACGCCGAAACGTCGACCGGGTTGATGCTGTTGATCGAGTTGCCGATGAAAGTGCTTTCACCCCAGCTGACCACCTGTTTACCGGCACGCACGGTGCCCGGCAGATCGGCGATGGAATAGTTGTGATAGACGAAGGCATCGAGAATCTGCGCGCCCGAAGACTTGGCGCCTTCCTTGCGACCGCTGTCGCTGATCTGCTTGAACTCGCGGTCTTCGTCTTTGAGCTCGAAGTCGTACCAGTACTTGCCACGGACGAACACGCCCGTGTCGCCGTACTTCAACTCGAGGTCGTGGATGCCCTTGAAGATCTTGGAGAAGGTTTCGCCTTTCTTGAAGTTCAGGCGTCCGTCATCACCGGTCGAGGATTGGCCGGTCCCGCCATTGACGGTACCCACCAGCGACTTGTCGGCATCGCGCATGCCCCAGCTCGCGCCGACGGACAACGAGGAATCGAACTGCCCCTCGATTTCGCCGATGTTGAATGAAACAGCCTGCGCCTGGGCACAGCAGCCCAAGGCCACCGCAGCGGCCAGCGCTTGCGGCTTGAAGATGGCGCGCATTGTTGTTTTTGTCATGCGTCTTCCCCGGTGAGTGACAGAAGACCCCACCCTACTGCCGCTCGCCGGGAGCGATAAGCGCACCAAGGAGGTATTCGCGATGTACCTCCAAAGGATGAAGGCCCGCATGAGGCGGGGTTTTGCGCGGGGTATGGATGGGCTGGATGGAGGGTTATCAGTGCAGTGCATGGGACATGATTGAAGTTGGATGTGTAACAGCTGGCGCAGCTAACGGCAGCTGTTACAAAAGGTCAGCCGAAGACTGTTGCCAAGACTGTAACAGTGCATGTCTGAAATCGCTATTTTTCCTTTGCGATCAATACCTTATTCTTGCCTGGCTTTCACGGAAAACGGCCCGAAAGCACAAAGCAATGGGGATGATAGACCACCCCCATTGGCGACAGAATCCAGATGATTTGAAGCGTATTTTTCGACTCATCGCCCTGTGTTCACTGACGTTGATTTGTAGCTCCTGGATCCACGTCTTACTTTGGCCGCTGCGTTTGCAGCGGCCTTTTTTATGGGCGAAAGGTTTTCAGGCAGGAAGCAATCGGGAGGAGATGACGGGGCTCAGGCAAGCCCCGCCAGATGTCGCGCAAATCAGCTCAGAGGGAATGCTTCTGCAAGTTCTCCATCATTTCCTTCAGCGCCTCAATGTTGTCCTTCGGATGCGCCGCGCCTTCGAAATCGCAGATCTGCTGCCAATGCGCCGCCACATCCTCCGGCGAGAAGCCGACCCGCGGATCGAACCCGGCACCCAGGCTGCGCTCCCAGCGCACCTTGCCCATCCAGCCACCACCGACCTCGAACAGACCCGACGTTTCCTGGCAATGCTCGCTGGCCAGGTACACCACCAACGGGCTGACCAGTTCCGGTTTGAGTTGCTCGAATACTTGCGGCGGGATCAGGCCTTCGGTCATGCGGGTGCCACCCGTGGGGGCGATGGCGTTGACCAGGATGTTGTTCTTGCGGCCCTCGATGGCCAGTGTGCGGGTCAGGCCGTAGAGGCCGAGCTTGGCCATGCCGTAGTTGGACTGGCCGAAGTTGCCATAGATGCCCGAGGTCGACGCGGTGAAGATCACGCGGCCATAGTTTTGCTCACGCATGTGTGGCCAGGCGGCGCGAGTGACCTTGTAGGCGCCTTCGACGTGAACGCGGTAAACCAGGTCCCAATCGCTGTCGTCCATTTTGTGAAAGGTCTTGTCCCGCAGGATGCCGGCGTTGTTCACCACGACATCGATACGACCGAACGTATCGAGGGCGTGCTGGACGATTTTGTCACCGTCGGTGACGGAGTCATGGTTTGCCTCGGCAATACCGCCCGCCTCACGAATTTCCGCCACCACCCGATCGGCCGCCGACGCATTGGCGCCTTCACCCTGAGCCGAGCCGCCGAGATCATTGACCAGCACTTTGGCGCCCTGTTTGGCGAACAGCAATGCATGCGCTCGCCCCAAGCCGCCGCCCGCACCGGTGACGATCACGACTTTATCTTCGAAGCGCACAGACTCATTCATGGGGAACTCCAGCAGGCCAGGGGACAATGGGAGCGAGTGTCAGGCACGGGGCTGCCGGTCACAATGAACACGGGGGCGGCTGAATGGTGCGCGATAAGGCAGCGGGATAGTCAGGAACACGCCAACTTGAGCGGCGGTGAAATCAACTGATCGCGAAATTCCAGATAGTGCTTGAGCACCTGTGCCGGCGCTTCGATCTGTGGGTAATGGCCGATCTCGGACAGCAGGACAGTGTCCGGGGCGGGAATCAGTTGCCGATAGCGCGCCACCATGTGCGCACCGGAAACCGGATCAACCTCACCATCGATAACGCGCAGCGGCACCTCGCCACGCTGCATGGCGCTGACCCAACGCTCACGCTGGACCCGCCGCTGCGGGATATAACCGATCAATTTATGCATGATCCGCTGCCCGTGATTGCTATCGACCAGGCTCCAGAAATCATCCAGCTCACTTTCGGTGGGCCGGGTCTGCGGACCGAAAATCTGCTTGAAATTCTTCACCAGAGCGTCACGGGTAAAAGCTAGCCCGATCATCCAGCCCAAGGGGCTTAGCAGGAGTTTTTGCATCAACACCGGGCGATGGGTTTCGGGAAACAACCCGCCATTGAGGAACACGCAACTGGCGATATGAGCGCGCGCTTCGTAATGCCGGGCCAAGAGTTCCTGGGCCACGCTGTCGCCATAATCGTGTGCCAACACGTGAACGGGTTGCTCGACGTTCAAGTGCGCCAATAACGCTTGTTGCAGATCGGCCTGCTCCAGCAGGCTGTAGTTGTGGTTCACCGGTTTGGCCGAATCGCCGAAGCCAAGCATGTCGCAGGCAATTACCCGATAGCGCTGCGCCAGCGGCTGCCACAGGTAATGCCAGTCCCAACTGGCGGTCGGGAAGCCATGGATCAGCAACAGCGGTTCGCCCTGCCCCGCTGCCCAATAGCGGATGGTCTGACCGCGGAAGACGAACGTCTGGCCGCGTTTACGCCAGACACACAGAGGAATTTCGGCGAGTGCCATTTAGAGTTTATAACCCGGGTCTTGTTTATCGAGTTTGCGCAGCAGCGCCGGCCAGGCCAGCGCGCCACCCATCCCTTGAGCACTTTTGGTGACGCCGGCGATCATCGCCTTGGCGCCCGCCAGAATCTGCGGTTCGATGGCGATCAGCTCCGCGCTACCGTTCTGCGCCAGCACCTGAATCTCGCAGGCGCGCTGAAAGGTAAACATCATCAGGAACGTGTCGGCGATGGTGCCGCCACAGGTCAGCAGACCGTGGTTGTGCAGCATCAGAAAATTGTTTTCACCCAGGTCGGCTTGCAGCCGCGCCTTCTCCTCATGGTTCAGTGCCACGCCTTCATAGGCGTGATAAGCCAAGCTGGACAGGACGAACAATGACTGCTGACTGATCGGCAAAATGCCCTGTTTCTGCGCCGATACCGCCACGCCCGCCGCCGTGTGGGTATGCAGTACACACACGACGTCATGCCGGACTTCATGCACCGCGCTGTGGATGGTGTAACCCGCCGGGTTGATCTCGTAGGGGCTGTCCATCAATTTGTTGCCGGCCTGATCGACCTTGACCAGGCTCGACGCGGTGATTTCATGGAACATCATCCCGAACGGGTTGATCAGGAAGTCTTCAGTGCCTGGCACCTTGGCTGAAATGTGCGTGAAGATCAGATCGTCCCAGCCGTGGAGGGCGACCAGGCGATAACAGGCCGCCAGGTCAACGCGGGTCTGCCATTCGGCGGCACTGACTTTATCCTGGAGACTGTGTGGCGACTGGATGGGGGTTACGCTCACGGCAAGGATCTCTTTTTATTGTTCTGGGTTCTTAATGTTCACTGACGTTACAGCAGTCTAGTCAGCCCCCGGAGATCGGCTAGTTGCATTGGCAGCCAGCTTGGTGGCCGAGCGAGTCAGTGCGCGGGGGAGCCTGGATCCATGTCAGAACACTGCCGCCAATAAAAGCCGGTCAGCCCCGCAGAGCGCTGACCAGATCCGCCAGCCAAGGCTCGGCGTCGGTTTCCGGCGTTACGGTTTCACTGGCGTCCAGACGCAACATCGGCAGCACTTCACGCACGCCCAGTTCGCCGAACAATTCACGCATTTGCTCACCGCCACCGCAGAACGTATCGCCGTAACTCGAGTCGCCCAACCCGATAACGGCACCCGGCAAGCCACGCCAGGCGGCGGGCAATTGATCGCGAATCGTCGAATACAACGGTTGCAGGTTGTCCGGCAACTCACCCATGCCGGTGGTCGAAGTCACCGCCAGAAATGCTTCCGGGCCAAAGGCCTGGACATCGGCAAGTGTCGCGCGCGGGTTGTGCCAGGTTTCAAAACCGGCGGCGTTCAATAGACTTGCGGCGTGGCGGGCGACTTCTTCAGCCGTGCCGTACACCGAGCCGGAAAGAATGGCGACTTTCATCAATCTGATCCTGAAGCTGAGTAAAAGGCCAAGATATTAACAGCACAGCCCTCATTGATCTTTTAGAATGCAGCGTACCCATCAATACGCAAAGGACTCTGCGATGATCAATGCCTCACTGCTGCAAATGGTGATCGAGGCGTCCAACGACGGCATCGTGATTGCCGAAAAGGAAGGCGAACAGGACAACATCCTGATTTACGTAAACCCGGCGTTCGAACGCCTGACGGGCTATACCAGCGAAGAAATCCTCTACCAGGATTGCCGTTTTTTGCAGGCAGGAGACCGGGATCAGCCCGCCCTCGCATTGATTCGCCAGGCATTGGGCAATGGCGGTTCCTGCCGGGAAATTCTCAGGAATTACCGCAAGGACGGCACCCCGTTCTGGAACGAACTGTCGCTTTCCACGGTAAAAAACCCGCACGACGGACAAACCTATTTTGTCGGGGTGCAGAAAGACGTCACGGTTCAGGTCAAGGCACAGCAGCGAGTTGCACAGCTGGAAGCGCAATTGGCCGAGGTACAGGCAGAACTTGCTGATCTCAAGTCGACGAACGGATCAAACCAATCTGAGAATTAGTGGTCATTTACTACAATCACCGATGACTTTGTAATTATTTCTTTCGAGCAAATCATGCAGCGCGACGCACTCCTGACCCAGGATGAGCTGGACTTTATCCAGACCATGCAACACAACCCGCAACTCAATGTGCGGGATGCGACGTCGAGTTTGCTGGTCAACGGCGGCTCGCAGATCCGTGATTTGCTCACACGCCTGGCCGCCCATGAGCAAGTCACCATCCAGGCCACTTTCGAAAATCAGCAAATGACCTTCCCGCTGCACCTGGTGGAAGATGAGTTTCACGCAATGCATCTACGCCTCGGTGTCCCCAGCATTTATGAAGACGGGCCAATGATTCGGCCATGGCGCCTGGCGCTCGAAGAGCCAGTGGCGCTGGAAAATGCCAAGGGGCAACCCGGCACGATGTGGGTGCACGAAATATCGTTCAAAGGGGTTTTGCTGGAAGTTCGCAACAAGACCAAGGCGCCAAAGCACTTCGCGCTGTGGTTCAGCCCGTCAGGCTATGAACGGATTGCGTTGCGCGGCACCCTGGAGCGTGAGACCGAGCAAGGTTTCTACGCCTACGAGTTGAGCCAGAGTGACAAGGACGAAACCGAGCGTCTGCGTCAGTACATCCTTCAGCAACATCGCCTGACCCATCCTGCTTTGCATATTTGAATCTCAGGTATCCAGGTTTCCCGCCAGGAACTGTTTCAGACGCTGGCGCATCACCCCCCCCTCGTTTCCAAGGCAACCGACCGACGACCCGGCCAGACTCTCTTGCGCCAGGTCGGACGCATCCCCGGCCAGAAACAGCTGACATTCCAGCCCCATGGCCAGACGGTTCAAACGTCGAGGCAGTTCGGCAGTCGGCGCGTGATTGGAAATCAACACCAGCGCCCTGGGCTTGATCTTCTCACAGACCAGGATCAACTCGTCGAAGGGCTGCCCGATCGCCAACAACTGAATAGCCGAATCGATGCTGCTCAGATAGAGCGCCGTGACCAACACTTCGAGTTCACGACAGTGGTCGGCCAAGGCGCAGACAATCACTCGTCGCGGCTGCATGACACGCACCAGCAGCAAGCGTTGCAATACTCGAGAACGCAGAAAGCCATCCAGAAAAAGCCACTCGCTGGTCTGACCGAACGCATCATGGCGTTGCAGCAATTGCTTCCAGATCGGAATCAGGATGTCCTGGAACACAACCGTCAGCGGATAACTGGAAAAAATCTGACCGTAGATGTGTTCCAGCTGAACTTCGTCAAAAACACTCACCGCCGCCTTGACCTGCTGCTGCCATTGGCCGTAGTCGGCTTGAACGAGCTCGTCGGGAATGATCCGCTCCAGCACCTGGAGCGGTTCGGTCTTGGCCAGTATCTTGCCAACCTTGCTGACCGCGACACCACGCTCGATCCAGCCAAGGATGCTGCGAACGCGCTCGATATCGATCATTGAATACAAACGGTGCCCGCTTTCGGTGCGGGTGGGCTGTATCAGCCCGTAGCGTCGCTCCCAGGCTCGAAGCGTAACCGGGTTGACCCCTGTCATGCGCGCGACCTCACGAATCGGGAACAGCTCTTCTCGAATCAGGGAGATACCAGAGGACAAGCCAGGCGTAACGTCGGTCAGCACAGGCATCTTTGGATTTACGTCCATGCAAAATATTGGATCCCATTCTAACTCTCCTGCCCCGGCAGTATTCAACACGCCGTTGATTTAATTAGCACTGACGTCCAAGACACAATCAGGAATAATCCTTGCTTGTCCCAAGACGCAGCCCACTACCCCGGCGCTGTGTCTGGCGAAGCTCTTATCCGGAGCGACGCGTTTGCCCTACGGAGATACACAATGTCTACTTCCCCCGTCACGCTGATGGTTGCGCGTCGCGTCGCCGATGGGCGTTATCAGGATCTGATGGCCTGGTTGCGCGAAGGCGAACAACTGGCCACCGACTTCCCCGGCTATCTCGGTTCTGGCGTGCTCGCTCCGCCGCCCGAGGATGACGAATTCCAGATTATTTTCCGCTTCGCCGACGAGCAGACGCTGCACGCCTGGGAGCATTCCGCCTCGCGTACCGCTTGGCTGGGACGCGGCAGCAATCTGTTCGCCCATCCTTCGGAGCATCGGGTCAGTGGCATCGATGGCTGGTTCGGTGCAGCAGGGCAACGCCCGCCACGCTGGAAGCAGGCCGTGGCGATCTGGCTGGCGTTCTTTCCAGTGTCCCTGCTGTTCAACTTTGTACTGGGACCGCTATTGGCCGAAACAGGATTACTGGCCCGGGTGTTCGTCAGCACCCTGTGCCTGACGCCGCTGATGGTCTATTTCTTCATTCCATTGTCGACCCATCTGTTGGCCGGCTGGCTGAACACCGCACCGCAACAACCGTTGCCCGCAACGCCTACTACCCAAAATCAGTAACGCTTGCAGGAGCGTAGGTGCACGACTCCCGTCGCTGGTATAGTTTTGCTCTAACCGCGACGCGAGCCGTTCATGACCTCTTCCGCAGCCCCCATCCTCATCACCGGTGCCGGCCAGCGTGTCGGCTTGCACTGCGCGCAGCGTTTGCTCGAAGACGGCCATCCGGTCATTTTCAGTTACCGCAGCGAACGCCCCGGCGTAAAGACCCTGCGCGATCTGGGAGCGACCGCGGTGTTCGCGGACTTTTCCAGCGAGGCCGGGATTCTCGCGTTCATCGGTGAACTGAAGAACCACACCGACAGCCTGCGGGCGATAGTCCACAACGCCTCCGAATGGCTGGCCGAAACCCCGGGCGCCGAAGTCGAAGCCTTCACCCGCATGTTCAGCGTGCACATGCTGGCGCCCTACCTGATCAACCTGCACTGTGCCGATTTACTCAGACGCTCAAGCCCCGCCGACATCGTGCACATCAGCGATGACGTGACCCGCAAGGGCAGCAGCAAGCACATCGGCTACTGCGCCAGCAAAGCCGGGCTCGACAGCCTGACCCTGTCCTTTGCCGCCAAGTACGCGCCAGACATCAAGGTCAACGGTATCGCGCCAGCCCTGCTACTGTTCAATCCCGACGACGACGCGGCGTACCGCGCCAGGGTCCTGGCCAAATCCGCACTGGGCATCGAGCCCGGCAGCGAAGTGATCTACCAGAGCCTGCGCTATTTGCTCGACAACCCTTATGTCACCGGCACGACCCTGACCGTCAATGGCGGACGGCACGTCAAATAAGCCGCCCCCGCGAGGATGTCCCCATGACGTTATCCCTGCCCCACAACACCCTGTCCCAGAGCTATCGCGAGATCCTCATCGGCCTCGGTGAAAACCCCGACCGCGAAGGGCTGCAAGACACCCCGTTGCGCGCCGCCAAGGCGATGCAATACCTGTGTCATGGTTACGAACAGAGTGTCGAAGAGATCGTCAACGGCGCACTGTTCGCCTCCGACAACGATGAAATGATCATTGTCGACAACATCGAGTTGTACTCGCTGTGTGAACATCACATGTTGCCCTTCATCGGCAAGGCGCATGTGGCTTATATTCCAACGGGCAAGGTGCTCGGCCTGTCGAAGATTGCACGGCTTGTGGATATGTTCGCCCGCCGCCTGCAAATCCAGGAGAACCTCACCCGGCAAATCGCCGAGGCCGTGCAGCAAGTGACCGATGCCGCCGGTGTCGCGGTGGTCATCGAAGCCCAGCACATGTGCATGATGATGCGCGGCGTCGAGAAACAGAATTCGACCATGAACACCTCGGTGATGCTCGGCGCCTTCCGCGAGTCGAGCAACACCCGCCAGGAGTTCCTGCAATTGATTGGACGGAGCAAGTAGCAATGCCACAACTTCAACCAGGAATGGCACGCATCCGGGTCAAGGACCTGTGTTTGCGAACTTTCATCGGGATCAACGAGGACGAGATCCTCAACAAGCAGGATGTGCTGATCAACCTGACCATCCTGTATGCCGCCCAGGACGCCGTGCGTGACAACGACATCGATCACGCGCTGAACTACCGCACCATCACCAAGGCGATCATTGCCCACGTGGAAGGCAATCGCTTTGCCCTGCTCGAGCGCCTGACCCAGGAGCTGCTGGACCTGATCATGGCCAACGAGTCGGTGCTGTATGCCGAAGTCGAAGTCGACAAGCCCCACGCCTTGCGCTTCGCCGAGTCGGTGTCGATTACCCTGGCCGCAAGCCGCTGACCGCGTCTGGCGCATCGCTCGCCAGGCTTTTATCATCCGCGCCACGATTTGATTGCACAGAGCCCATCATGAACGATCAACAACGCCTGGAACTTGAAGCCGCCGCCTTTCGCCGGCTGGTTGCCCACCTGGACAGCCGCAAGGACGTGCAGAACATCGACCTGATGAACCTCTCGGGTTTCTGCCGCAACTGCCTGTCCAAGTGGTACAAGGCCGCCGCTGACGAACGCCAGATCGACGTCAGCCTCGATGAAGCCCGCGAAGTGGTTTACGGCATGCCGTACGCCGAGTGGAAAGCCCAATACCAGAAAGAAGCCAGCGCCGACCAACAAGCGGCGTTCGCCAAAGGAAAACCCAATGAGTGATTTGAACACCCTGCGCGCCAGCCTCAAGAGTGGCGAACACGTTTTCGCCGATACCCTGGCGTTCATTGCCGCCGGTTATGACTACCAGCCCCAGGCTTTCAACAACGGTGGCGTGGAAAACGCAGCTGGGCAGAACGAAGGCTCGTGCAAGACCCTGGGCCTGGCGCTGCTGGAAGGTCTGAGCGATGAAGAAGCGCTGTTGGCGTTTGGCGAACATTATCGTTCGGTGGTGGCCACGCCCGAAGGCAGCGACCACGGCAATATCCGGGCGTTGATTGCCCATGGCTTGGCGGGCGTGAAGTTCGCTCAGCAGCCACTGACTCGTCGCTAAACCTGTGGCGAGGGAGCTTGCTCCCTCGCCACAGATTATGCGTCGCCATCGATCGGCATCAGGGCACATCCCGACTTTTAAGATTGACCCGGCAACTTTATTTCGTTTGCCGGGCACCTCTGCTCGCGGCTTAGATAAAAAGAAGTATCCCTTCTTCAGAGTCAGCCATCCATGCGCAGCGAAACCATCAGTCAGTCGATTTCCATTGTTCACCCCATCAGTCTCAGCCACGGCAAAAATGCCGAAGTCTGGGGCACCGATGGCAAGCGCTACATCGACTTTGTCGGGGGAATCGGCGTACTGAACCTCGGCCATTGCCATCCGCGCATCGTCGAGGCCATTCGTGAACAAGCCACCCGCCTGACCCACTACGCGTTCAATGCGGCTCCCCATGTGCCTTACATCGAACTGATGGATCGCCTGGCTGCGTTTATTCCGGTGGATTACCCGGTCAGTGGCATGCTTACCAACAGCGGCGCGGAAGCGGCGGAAAACGCCCTGAAGATCGTCCGTGGCGCCACCGGCCGCACCGCGATCATTGCCTTTGACGGCGCCTTCCACGGCCGCACGCTGGCCACTCTCAACCTCAACGGCAAGGTCGCGCCTTACAAGCAGAAAGTCGGCGTGCTGCCGGGTCCGGTGTACCACCTGCCCTTCCCTAGCAAAGACAATGACGTGACCTGCGCCGAGGCACTGAAGGCGATGGATCGGCTGTTCAGCGTCGAGATCGACGTGAATGACGTGGCCTGTTTTATCGTCGAACCGGTGCAAGGCGAAGGCGGGTTTCTGGCGATGGATGTGGAATTCGCCCAGGCACTGCGGCGTTTCTGTGATGACAAAGGCATTTTGCTGATCGCCGATGAAATCCAGTCCGGCTTCGGCCGCACCGGCCAGCGGTTTGCGTTCTCGCGACTGGGCATTGAGCCGGACCTGATCCTGCTGGGCAAAAGCATTGCCGGCGGCGTGCCGCTGGGTGCGGTTGTCGGGCGCAAATCGCTAGTCGACAACTTGCCCAAGGGCGGATTGGGCGGCACCTACTCAGGCAATCCCATCGCCTGCGCCGCCGCGTTGGCGACCCTGGACGAAATGAGTGATGCACATCTGCACGCTTGGGGCTCGCAGCAGGAAGAAGCGATTGTCAGCCGCTACGAAGCCTGGCGGGCACGCGGACTGTCACCATACCTGGGTCGTTTGACCGGCGTGGGTGCGATGCGCGGCATCGAACTGATCAATGCCGACGGCACACCGGCTTCGGCGCAACTGACACAGTTGCTGGCCTTGGCGCGAGACTCGGGCTTGCTGCTGATGCCCAGCGGCAAGTCGCGCCACATTGTTCGGCTACTGGCGCCTTTGACTACGGAGGCCAAAGTGCTGGAGGAAGGGCTGGATATTCTTGAGGCCTGCCTGGCGAAATTGTCCTGAGGCAGAATCGTCTGCCCACAAAAAAACCGGCCAAGGCCGGTTTTTTTGTTTTCTACGGAATCAGAACGAAACGTTCTGCAGGCCGTCGAGGTAACGCTCAGTGTCCAGTGCCGCCATGCAGCCGGCGCCGGCCGAGGTGATGGCTTGACGGTAAACGTGGTCGGCCACGTCACCGGCAGCAAAGATACCTTCGACGCTGGTGGCAGTGGCGTTGCCGTCACGGCCGCCCTGTACAACCAGGTAGCCGTCTTTCAACGTCAGCTGACCTTCGAACAACGACGTGTTCGGGGTGTGGCCGATGGCGATGAACACGCCGTCGACTTTGATTTCGTCGAAGCTGCCATCGTTGTTCTTCAGGCGAGCACCGGTCACGCCCATGTTGTCGCCCAACACTTCGTCCAGGGTCGCGTTCAGCTTCAGGATGATCTTGCCTTCGGCAACCCGGGCATTGAGCTTGTCGATCAGGATTTTCTCGGCGCGGAACGTTTCGCGACGGTGAATCAGGGTCACGGTGCTGGCGATGTTGGCCAGATACAGTGCTTCTTCGACAGCGGTATTACCGCCACCGACCACAGCCACTGGCTTGTTGCGATAGAAGAAACCGTCACAGGTCGCGCAGGCCGAAACGCCTTTGCCCATGAACGCTTCTTCCGACGGCAGGCCCAGGTAACGAGCGCTGGCACCGGTAGCGATGATCAGGGCGTCGCAGGTGTAAGTCGCGCTGTCGCCAATCAGGGTGTACGGCTTGGCAGCGAAGTCCACGGCATTGATGTGATCAAACACGATCTCGGTTTCAAAGCGCTCGGCGTGCTCTTTCATCCGTTCCATCAGCGCCGGGCCGGTCAGGCCGTGGACGTCGCCCGGCCAGTTGTCGACTTCGGTGGTGGTGGTCAGTTGACCGCCGGCTTGCATGCCGGTGATCAGCAGTGGCTTGAGGTTGGCACGGGCCGCATAGACAGCGGCGCTGTAACCGGCAGGGCCGGAACCGAGAATAATCACTCGCGAATGACGAACTTCAGACATGACCTGCTCCTGTTGACCGGCCCGAAACACTGGGCGCGGAACGCCGGATTGCCGGCGGGAATAAAAAAGGACCGCTGAAAGCACTTGGGGAAGGCTTGGGCTCGACAGTCCTGTAAAAGAATGGGTGCAGCGTATCGAGGGGGCGAAGATTAAGGAAATACGGTTTAACAATCCAGCTCATAGGCGGTCTCTATTCCGTTGCAGTGAATGTATAGACGCCTTTGTTACAGTTAATGTCGATGCCGCTACCGCGCTTTCGCACCTCAGGCAAAGCCGGTAAGGTCGGCGCGTTTCCCTCTTGTTCGGAGCACGTTATGCCCGCCCCCGTTCTGTCCGGCCCGCAATACCTGCGCGAAGGCCTCAATCTGGTCCTGAGCCCAAGTCTGCGTCTGTTCGTGTTGCTGCCGCTGGCGATCAACCTGGTGCTGTTCGTCGGATTGATCTATCTGGCCGGTCATCAGTTCAGCCTATGGGTTGATACTCTGATGCCGTCCCTGCCCGATTGGCTGAGCTTCCTCAGCTATATCCTCTGGCCGATATTCGTGGTGTTGGTGGTGTTGATGGTGTTCTTCACCTTCACGATGCTCGCCAACGTCATCGCCGCACCGTTCAACGGCTTCCTCGCGGAGAAAGTCGAAGTGGTGGTGCGCGGCACCGACGATTTCCCGACCTTCAGCTGGAGTGAACTGATTGCCATGATCCCCCGCACCCTGTCCCGGGAAATGCGCAAGCTAGGCTATTTCCTGCCAAGGGCCATCGGGCTGTTCATCCTCTCCTTCATCCCCGTGGTGAACATCATCGCCGCGCCGCTGTGGCTGCTGTTTGGAGTATGGATGATGGCGATCCAGTACATCGACTACCCGGCCGACAACCACAAATTGGGCTGGAACGAGATGCTCGCCTGGCTGCGGCAGAAGCGCTGGCAGAGCATGAGTTTTGGCGGGATTGTGTACCTGGTGCTGCTGATTCCGGTGGTCAACATTTTGATGATGCCGGCTGCGGTGGCCGGGGCGACGCTGTTCTGGGTGCGTGAGCGTGGCGCGGAGAATCTGGTGGCAGAGCGCCGTTAATCGCGTCACATATCCATCATCCCACCGTCACAATGACGACATGGCCTCAGCCGACACTGAGGTCATGACGACAGCTCTGCATATCACTCTGATCACCGAAACCTTCCCCCCGGAAATCAACGGCGTGGCCAATACCCTTGGCCGCTTGTTCGACGGTTTGCGCGCGCGCGGGCATCAGGTCGAGTTGGTGCGGCCACGTCAGGGCGGCGACCCGCTGATGGGCAGCAATGATGAGTTGCTACTGTGTCGGGGCTGGCCGCTACCGGGTTATCCCGGCCTGCAATGGGGGCAGTCGTCGATGCACAAGTTGCTGCGGCGCTGGAAGCGCCATCGCCCGGACGTGCTGTACATCGCCACCGAAGGACCGCTGGGGTTGTCGGCGTTACGCGCGGCACGGCGTTTGGGGATTTCGGTGGTCAGCGGCTTTCATACCAATTTTCAACAGTATTCCAGCCAGTATGGGCTCGGGTTGCTGACGCGTTTGCTGACCCACTACCTGCGCTGGTTTCACAATCGCTCGACCCTGACCCTGGTGCCCAGCGCCAGCCAGCGACTGGAACTGGAGCGGCGCAGTTTCGAGCGCCTGGCGCTGCTCTCTCGAGGCGTCGACAGCCAGTTGTTCCATCCGGCCAGACGACTGAAATCACTGCGTGAGCAATGGGGACTGGCCGAGGATGACATCGCCTTCATCCACGTAGGACGCCTGGCCCAGGAGAAGAATCTTGGCCTGCTCAAGCGCAGTTTCGACGCGCTGAAAACCACTTATCCACAGCGCAACATGAAATTGATTGTGGTCGGTGACGGTCCGCAACGATCGACGCTGGAAAAGGAATTGCCCGAGGCGATTTTTTGCGGCTCACAACGCGGCGAAGCCCTGGCCAGTCACTATGCCTCGGGGGATGTGTTTCTGTTTCCGAGCCTGACCGAGACCTTCGGCAATGTGGTGCTTGAGGCATTGGCCTCAGGGCTGGGGGTGGTGGCGTACGATCAGGCTGCGGCGGCTCAGCATATTCGCCATGGCTACAACGGCGTATTGGCCATGCCCGGGGATGAGCAGGCGTTCTGCGATGCGGCACGCTGGCTGCTGGAGGAGCGCGAAACCTTGCGCTGCGTGCGGCTCAATGCCCGCCAGCATGCAAGCCGTCAGGGCTGGGCGGCGATTATCGAGCAGTTCGAGGGGCAGTTGCGGGGGGCTTGTGCGCAGGAACAAGTTCTATCCGATGCAGCGTTGTTGCCTTAAAAGCTTCGCGGGCAAGCCTCGCCCCTGTAGGAGCGAGGCTTGCCCGCGAAAAGGCCTTTTCAGTCGCCGTTTACACCAGCGTCATCAACGCATCACGGCTGAACGGCAGGATGTCCTGCTCACGACCGTCACGCACTTTCTGCGCCCAGTCCGGGTCCACCAACAACGCACGACCCACCGCCACCAGGTCGAACTCATCGTTATTCAAACGCTCCAGCAGTTTTTCCAGGCTGGCGGGCTGTGCGATCTTGTCGGTGTTGACCATGAATTGCAGGAACTCGCCATCCAGGCCGACGCTGCCAACGGTGATGGTCGGCTTGCCGGTGAGCTTGCGGGTCCAGCCGGCCAGGTTCAGTTCGGAACCGTCGAACTCCGGCTCCCAGAAACGGCGTGTCGAGCAATGGAAAATATCCACGCCGGCATCGGACAACGGCTTGAGAAATTCGCCCAACGCCTCTGGCGTCTGCACCAGTCGCGCAGTGTAGTCCTGCTGCTTCCACTGGGAGAAACGGAAGATGATCGGGAATCCCTCGCCGACTGCTGCGCGCACCGCCTGAATCAGTTCGATGGCGAAGCGCGAACGGTTGGCCAGGCTGCCACCGTATTCGTCGGTGCGCTGGTTGCTGCCTTCCCAGAAGAACTGGTCCACCAGATAACCATGGGCACCGTGGATTTCCACGCCGTCCATGCCGATGCTCTGGGCGTCTTTGGCGGCTTGGGCGAACGCAGCGATCACCTCCTGAATATCCTGCTGGGTCATGCCGTGAACCACGACCTGTCCGTCTTTCAGTTTTTCCGACGGACCGTAACCCGGCACGCTGGCATCCGGCTCGGTGCCGATACGGCGCACGCTGCCCACATGCCACAGTTGCGGAACGATCTTGCCGCCCTCGGCATGCACTGCATCGACGACTTTTTTCCAGCCGGCCATTGCGGCTTCACCGTAGAAGTGCGGCACGTTCGGATAACCGTTGGAGGCCTTGTGACCGACGGTGGTGCCTTCGGTGATGATCAGGCCAACTCCGGCGGCGGCGCGGCGGCGGTAGTATTCGATCACTTTGGAGTTGGGCACGCCGCCCGGCGAAAACGAGCGGGTCATCGGTGCCATGACGACGCGGGTCGGCAGTTCGAGAGCGCCGAGGTGAAAAGGCTTGAACAGGGCTTTGACAGGCATTGGACGCTCCACGGAACATAGACTTTATGACGACGATAATATGGAGAGCGCCCTGCCTTGAACAGCACTATTGATTTTAGTGATTAAGGATTAGAAACGAAAAGATCGCAGCCTTCGGCAGCTTCTACAGAGGAATGTGAACACCTGTAGCTGCCGAAGGCTGCGATCTTTTGATCTTGATCTGCGCTTTTAACTCAGAGCTTTTTCAATCGCCTGGATAACAGAAGGATCATCCGGCGCCGTACGTGGCGAGAACCGCGCCAATACGCGACCGTCCTTGCCCAACAGGAATTTTTCGAAGTTCCAGGTGATGTCGCCCGGAAACTCCGCGCCCTCGCCCGCCAGCAGGCGGTACAGCTGATGACGTTCGTGACCGTTGACTTCCAGCTTGCTGGACAACGGAAAGGTCACGCCATAGTTGAGGCTGCAGAACGCCTGGATCTCCTGCTCGGTACCCGGTTCCTGCCCGGCAAACTGGTTGCACGGCAAGCCCAGCACGCTGAAACCCTTGCCCTTGTATTGCTGGTAGAGGTTTTCCAGAGCAGCGTACTGTGGGGTCAAGCCACATTTGGAGGCGACGTTGACCACCAGCACGACGTGCCCTTTGAAGGGCGCCAGAGGTAACTCCTGGCCATCCAAAGTTTTCAATGTAAGGTCGTGAAAAGCACTCATGACGGACTCCAGATTTCCCGTGTTCTTCTCGAAACAGCCACTTGGTCATGTCGCCAAGGACAGCCGCGGACTAAAAAGGCGCCCTCGGGCGCCTCTCCAGTTCTCGAAAGCTTAGCGCAGAAAATCAGTGGTGATGGCCACCTTCGCCATGGACGTGACCATGAGCGATTTCTTCCTGGCTGGCATCACGGATGGCAACGATCTTGACCTGGAAATTCAGGCGCTGACCGGCCAGCGGGTGGTTGCCGTCGACGGTGACATCGTCGCCGTCCAGATCGCGAATAGTGACGATCTGCATCTGGCCGTCCGGAGCGGAAGCGTGGAACTGCATGCCCACTTCCAGTTCGTCGACGCCTTCGAACATGCTGCGGCTCAGGGTGCTGACCAGTTCGGCAGCGTATTCGCCGTAGGCATCTTCAGGTTCTACGGCAACAGTCAGTTCGTCACCAACTGCTTTGCCTTCCAGCGCCTTTTCCAGGCCCGGAATGATGTTACCTGCGCCTTGCAGATAGACCAGCGGCGCGCCGCCGGCGGAGCTGTCGATGACCTCACCAGCGTCGTTGGTCAGGGTATAGTCGATGGAGACAGCCTTATTGGCGGCGATCAGCATGGGGCGAGACCTTTTGCATAAGAATGATGAATGTCCAAGTTTAGCGAAGCAATCGCCCGAAAGCGAACACAACCCGGACAAACGGGGTGCGATGAAAGCCTCGACCATTACAGGTTTCCATCAGGACGAGGACGGGCACTGGGTGGCCGAGCTGTCCTGCGGCCATACCCAACACCTGCGGCACCAGCCGCCGTGGCAATCCCGGGCCTGGGTGGTGGACCCTGTGCTGCGCAATGAAAAAATAGGCCAGCCCTTTGATTGCGGTTGGTGCGCACAAGGCTCGGTTAGCGATAACCTTGACCACTGAATATCGGTAGAACGCCAGCCATAGGCGTTCACCATTGCCATGCACCCTTAGAGAATCCGCATGCAAACTTTTTTTATCGCGCCCACCGATTTTGGTGTGGGTCTGACCTCCATCAGCCTCGGGCTGGTGCGTACCCTCGAGCGGGCCGGCCTCAAAGTCGGCTTTTTCAAACCGATTGCCCAACCGCACCCGGGCGACACCGGCCCTGAACGCTCCACCGAACTGGTGGCCCGCACCCACGGCTTGAAACCGCCTCAACCATTGGGCCTGGCCCATGTCGAGCGGATGCTCGGCGACGGTCAGCTGGACGAATTGCTCGAAGAAATCATCACCCTTTATCAGCAAGCCGCTGTCGGCAAGGACGTGCTGATCGTCGAAGGCATGGTCCCGACCCGCAGCGCCAGCTACGCCGCGCGGGTCAACTTGCACTTGGCCAAGAGCCTCGACGCCGACGTGATTCTGGTTTCGGCGCCGGAAAACGAAGTGCTGACCGAATTGTCCGGCCGGGTGGAATTGCAGGCGCAATTGTTCGGCGGGCCGAAAGACCCGAAAGTGCTGGGCGTGATCCTCAACAAGGTCAAGACCGACGAAAGCATGGACGTCTTCGCCTCGCGCCTGAGAGAGCACTCGCCGTTGCTGCGCAGTGGCGACTTCCGTCTGCTCGGCTGCATCCCGTTTCAACCGGAGCTGAACGCGCCGCGCACCCGTGACGTGGCCGAGCTGATGGGCGCTCAGGTGCTCAATGCCGGTGACTACGAAACCCGGCGCATGACCAAAATCATCATTTGCGCCCGCACCGTGCGCAACACCGTGGAGCTGCTCAAGCCCGGCGTGCTGGTGGTGACCCCCGGCGATCGCGACGACATCATCCTCGCGGTCAGCCTGGCGGCGATGAACGGTGTACCTCTGGCCGGCCTGCTGCTGACCAGCGACACCCTGCCCGACCCGCGCATCATGGAGCTGTGCCGTGGCGCCTTGCAGGCCGGCCTGCCGGTGTTGTCGGTGAGCACCGGTTCCTACGACACCGCCAACCAGTTGAACGGTTTGAACAAGGAAATCCCGATCGACGACCGCGAGCGCGCAGAGATCATCACCGATTTCGTCGCCAGCCACCTCGACGCCAACTGGCTGCACCAGCGCTGCGGCACACCACGGGAAATGCGCCTGTCGCCTGCAGTGTTCCGCTATCAACTGATCCAGCGTGCCCAGGCCGCCAACAAGCGCATCGTGTTGCCCGAGGGCAGCGAGCCGTTGACCGTCCAGGCCGCCGCGATCTGCCAGGCACGGGGCATCGCCCGTTGCGTGTTGCTGGCCAAGCCGGCAGACGTCGAGGCGGTCGCCCGCGCCCAAGGCATCGAGTTGCCACCGGGGCTGGAAATCCTCGACCCGGACCTGATCCGCGAGCGTTACGTCGAGCCGATGGTTGCGCTGCGCAAGACCAAAAGCCTCAACGCGCCGATGGCCGAGCAGCAACTGGAAGACACCGTGGTGATCGGCACCATGATGCTGGCGCTGGATGAAGTCGACGGGCTGGTGTCCGGGGTCATTCACTCCACCGCCAACACCATCCGCCCGGCCCTGCAACTGATCAAGACCGCGCCGGGTTGCACCCTGGTGTCGTCGGTGTTCTTCATGCTGTTCCCCGAAGAAGTGTTGGTCTACGGCGACTGCGTGATGAACCCGCACCCGAGCGCCAGCGAACTGGCCGAGATCGCCTTGCAAAGCGCCGATTCGGCAGCGGCGTTCGGCATCACTCCGCGAGTGGCGATGATCAGCTACTCCAGCGGTGAATCGGCCAGCGGCGAAGAAGTCGAGAAGGTTCGCGAGGCCACGTTGCTCGCCCACGAACAGCAACACTCACTGCTGATCGACGGCCCGTTGCAGTACGACGCCGCCGCCAACGAAACCGTGGCCCGGCAACTGGCGCCGAACAGTCAGGTGGCCGGTCGCGCCACGGTGTTCGTGTTCCCCGACCTGAACACCGGCAATACCACCCACAAAGCCGTGCAACGCAGCGCCGACTGCGTCAGCCTCGGACCGATGCTGCAAGGCCTGCGCAAACCGGTGAACGACCTGCCGCGTGGCGCGCAAGTCGACGACATCGTGTACACCATCGCGTTGACCGCGATTCAAGCTGCCAACCGACCTATGGATGTTTAAATGCTGGATTTTCTACCTGCACCCGTGCGCGGCGTGATCGCCTCGCTGCTGTTGGCGCTGAATACGATTCTGCTCTGCTCGTTTCTGTTCTGTGTGGCGCTGTTCAAAGTGCTGCCGTTCGCCCTCACCCAACGTTTCGCGCGCTGGCTGATGAGTCATACCCACGAAGCGTGGATCAGTAACAACAAGGGCTGGATGAATCTGGTTTGCCGCACACGCTGGCACCTCAGCGGTTTGCAAGACCTCGACTATCGGCACTCCTATCTGATCACCAGCAACCACCAGAGCTGGGTCGACATCATGGTGTTGCAGTACGTGCTCAACCGTCGCATCCGCCCGCTGAAGTTCTTCCTCAAACAGGAACTGATCTGGGTACCGGTGATTGGCCTGGCGTGGTGGGCGTTGGGTTTTCCGTTCATGAAGCGTTACTCCAAGGCCTATCTGGAAAAGCATCCGCAGAAGAAAGGCAAAGACCTGGAAACCACCCGCAAGACCTGCGACAAGTTCCGCAATAACCCGGTGGGGATTTTCAACTTCGTCGAAGGCACGCGCTTTACCAAGGGTAAGCACGCCCAGCAGAGTTCACCGTTCCGCTACCTGCTCAAGCCGAAAGCGGGCGGCATTGCATTCGTGCTGGATGCCATGGGCGACCAGCTGGAAGCCATCGTCAACGTGACCATCCACTACCCGGCGGGGCGTCCGGGTTACTGGGATTTGCTCTGCGGTAATGTGAAAGACGTGGTGGTGCACTTTCAGGAGCTGAAGATTCCGCCGCAGTTCGTCGGCAAGAACTATGACCAGGACGGGGTGTATCGCCTGGAGTTTCAGGGCTGGATCAATCAATTGTGGCAGGACAAGGATGCGCTGCTGGGGCAGATGCACCGTGAGTATCCAGTGAATTCTTGAGGTGCTCGCGAAGGTGTCCTCCCGGACACAAAAAAGCCCGCAGACGATCGCTCATCTGCGGGCTTTTTGTTTTCAGCTAATGCTTAGATCGCGCCACGCTTGCGCAGCAGATCCAGCACTTGCTTGACGCTTTCTTCCAGCGACAGCGACTGGGTGTCGATCACCAGATCGGCATTCAGCGGCACGTCGTACGGGAAGGATTCGCCCGGGATGTTGTCGCCACCCGCCGCGTACAGACCTTGCGGATCACGCTCGGCACAGACCGTCGGCGAGGCCTGAACGTAGACCGTCAGCAGACGCTCCTTGCCAATCAGGTCCTTGGCCTGCTCACGACCTTCGGCACTCGGGGCAACGAACGCCGCCAGTGTCAGCAGGCCGGCTTCGTTGAACTGACGCGCAACGTGCGCCGCGCGACGCCAATTCTCGGTACGCCCGGCGCGATCCTGTGGCAGACCTTTGTTCAGGTCATGACGCAGGTTCTGGCCATCGAGTACGAACACCGCGCGACCCATGTCGAACAGCTTGCGTTCAACCGCATACGCCAGGGTGCTTTTGCCCGCGCCCGACAGGCCGCTGAACAACACGGTAGCCGGTTGCTGACCGAAGCGCTGGGCGCGTTCTTCGGTGGCTACATGGGCCAGTTTACCGTGGTGGGAGCTGCTGCCATGCGCCAGCGGCTGAGCGATGATCATGCCGGCCGCGACCGTGCCGTTGGTCAAACGGTCGATGACGATGAACGAACCGGTGGTGCGGTTGCTGTCGTAACCGTCCAGCGCAATGGCCGCGTCGAGGCTGATCTTGACCCGACCGATCTCGTTCAGCTGCAACGAGCTGGCAGGCCCTTCGGCCAAGGTGTTCACGTCCACGCGATTGACGATGCTGGTGATCGAGCCCGGCACGTAAGTCGTGGCGCGCTTGATGTCGTATTTCTTGCCCGGCAGCATCGGTTCTTCGGCCATCCACACCAGCATGGCGTCGAAGGCGTCGGTCACTTGCGGCTGGTTATCGGCGTGCACCAGCAGGTCGCCGCGGGAGATGTCGATCTCGTCTTCCATGGTCAGCGTCACCGCTTGACCAGGACCAGCATGCTCCAGCTCACCTTCGAAGGTGACAATGGATTTCACGCGGCTGCTCTTGCCCGATGGCAACACAACGACTTCGTCACCCTTGTGCACGATGCCGCTGGCCAGGGTGCCGGCGAAACCACGGAAGTTCAGGTTCGGACGGTTGACGTACTGCACCGGGAAACGCAGGTCGGTGTAGTTGCGGTCGCTGGCGATTTCGACGGTTTCGAGGATTTCCATCAGCGACTGGCCGGTGTACCACGGCGAGCGCTCGGACTTGTTCACCACGTTGTCGCCCTTGAGCGCGGACATTGGCACGAACGCCATGGTGCTCGGCTTGAACGCGATGCCTTCGGCGAACTTCAGGTAATCGGCCTTGATCGACTCAAATACGCTTTCGTCGAAGCCGTTGAGGTCCATCTTGTTGATGGCGACCACGATGTGCTTGATGCCCAGCAACGAGGCGATAAAGCTGTGGCGACGGGTCTGGGTCTGCACGCCGTAACGGGCGTCGACCAGGATGATCGCCAGGTCACAGGTGGATGCACCGGTGGCCATGTTGCGGGTGTACTGCTCATGGCCGGGGGTATCGGCGATGATGAATTTGCGCTTGGCGGTAGAGAAATAGCGGTAGGCGACATCGATGGTGATGCCCTGCTCACGCTCGGCCTGCAAGCCGTCGACCAGCAACGCCAGGTCGATGTCTTCGCCGGTAGTGCCGACTTTTTTCGAGTCGCGGGTAATGGCTTCCAGATGATCTTCGTAGATCATTTTGGAGTCGTGCAGCAGGCGCCCGATCAGGGTGCTCTTGCCGTCGTCGACGTTGCCACAAGTCAGAAAGCGCAGCATTTCCTTGCGTTCATGCTGGCCCAGGTAGGCGAGGATGTCCTCGCTGATCAAATCAGATGCGTGCGACATGACAACCCCTTAGAAATAACCCTGACGTTTCTTTTCTTCCATGGAACCGGCGCCATCGTGATCGATGACTCGGCCCTGGCGTTCGGAAGTTCGCGTCAGGAGCATTTCCTGAATGATGTCGGTCAGGCTGGTGGCCTCGGACTCGACAGCACCGGTCAACGGGTAGTCGCCCAGTGTACGGAAACGGACCTTCTTCTTGACGATGCGCGCCTTGTCTTCGTCGCTCAGGTGATTGAGCAGGCGTTCGTCGTCGATCATGATCCAGGTGCCGTTCATCTCGATGACATCACGCTCGGCAGCGAAGTACAGCGGCACGATCGGGATGCCTTCCAAGTAGATGTACTGCCAGATGTCCAGTTCGGTCCAGTTCGACAACGGGAATACGCGGATCGATTCGCCCTTGTTGACCTTGCCGTTGTAGACGTTCCACAGCTCCGGGCGCTGGTTTTTCGGGTCCCAGCGGTGCTTGCTGTCACGGAAGGAATACACGCGCTCTTTGGCACGGGACTTCTCTTCGTCACGACGGGCGCCACCGAATGCAGCGTCGAAGCCGTACTTGTCGAGGGCCTGTTTGAGGCCTTCGGTCTTCATGATGTCGGTGTGCTTGGCACTGCCGTGGGTCAGCGGGTTGATACCCTGCGCAACACCCTCGGGGTTGACATGTACCAGCAGGTCCAGGCCGAGCTCTTCGACCATGCGGTCGCGGAACGCGTACATTTCCTTGAACTTCCACTGGGTGTCGACGTGCATCACCGGAAACGGAAGTTTGCCCGGGAAGAATGCCTTGCGCGCAAGGTGCAGCATCACGGCGGAGTCTTTACCGACGGAGTACAGCATCACCGGGTTATCGAACTCGGCGGCGACCTCGCGGATGATGTGGATGCTTTCGGCCTCCAGCTGTTTCAGATGCGTCAGTTTGTCGACCATGGCTACTCACGAAAACGATCTTATGGACGGCCTGCGGGCCGTGTTCGAGCGGGGAATCCTAGCACAGCGCCCTCTTCTAATCAGGACGGCGGCTAGATCGAAAGGGTATATGAATATACCCCCTCGTTTGGGCTCCAGCCCTGTAGTCAAATCGGGTTCGGGCAATCGATGAAGATGTGCTCGAGGGCGAAACGTCGCGCCAGGTAATCACCCAAAGCCTGCACACCGTAACGCTCGGTGGCATGGTGGCCGGCGGCGATGAAACTGATGTCGTTTTCCCGGGCGCTGTGGAACGTCTGCTCGGAGGCCTCGCCGCTGAGGTACAGATCGACACCGGCCAACACCGCCTGGTCAATGTAACCCTGGCCGCCACCGGTGCACCAGCCGACCCGACGAATCATCTCGCTGCCTTCGATCAGCAGCGGCTCGCGCCCCATGACTTCCTGTACCCGACGGGCAAAATCGCGGGGAGTCATCGGTTCGCTCAACGAGCCGACCAACCCGACGATTTTCAGGTTGTCCGGATCCAGTGGGCCTTCGACGGTAATGTCCAATTGCCGGGCAAGCTGTACGTTGTTGCCGACTTCAGGGTGCAGGTCCAGCGGCAAGTGATAGGACAGCAGGCTGATGTCGTGCTTGAGCAGGGTTTTCAACCGGCGCTGCTTCATGCCAGTGATGCACGGGTTCTCGCCTTTCCAGAAATAGCCGTGATGCACCAGCACCAGATCGGCCTGGGCCTCCACCGCGGCGTCCAGCAACGCCTGGCTGGCGGTGACACCGCTGACGATGCGCATTACTTGCGGCCGGCCTTCGACCTGCAAGCCGTTGGGGCAGTAATCGGCAATCTTCGCACTTGCCAGGTAACGGTCGGCTTCTTCGACCAGGGTGCTCAGGGCGACGGCCATAAAAGACTCCTAAATATCCCGTTCAGAGGCGCGCGCGGCCTCGTATAATGCGCGACATTATGGGCGGTCTCATACCGCCTGCAACCTCTCAGGACGTGCTTAATGCTCAAGGCGCTGCGTTTTTCCGGCTGGCCGCTGTTGGCCGGCGTGCTTGTCGCTCTACTGATTATTCAGCGTTACCCGCAGTGGGTCGGGCTGCCAAGCCTCGACGTCAATCTGCAACAAGCCCCGCAAACCCTTGGTGTGCAGCAGGGCCCGGTGTCCTATGCCGATGCGGTGACCACGGCTGCGCCGTCGGTGGTCAACCTTTACACCACCAAAGTGGTCAACAAACCCAGCCATCCGCTGTTTGAAGACCCGCAGTTCCGCCGCTTCTTCGGCGACAACTCGCCCAAGCAGAAGCGCATGGAGTCGAGCCTCGGTTCGGGCGTGATCATGAGCCCGGAAGGTTACCTGTTGACCAACAACCACGTGACCAGCGGTGCCGACCAGATCGTGGTGGCGCTCAAGGATGGTCGTGAAACCCTGGCCCGGGTCATCGGTAGCGACCCGGAAACCGACCTCGCGGTATTGAAGATCGACCTGAAAAACCTGCCGTCGATCACCGTCGGCCGTTCTGACAATCTGCGCATCGGCGACGTGGCCCTGGCCATCGGCAACCCGTTCGGCGTCGGCCAGACCGTGACCATGGGGATCATCAGCGCCACCGGGCGCAATCAGTTGGGCCTGAACAACTACGAAGACTTCATCCAGACCGACGCCGCGATCAACCCCGGCAACTCCGGCGGTGCACTGGTGGACGCCAACGGTAACCTGACCGGCATCAACACGGCGATCTTCTCCAAGTCCGGTGGCTCGCAAGGCATCGGCTTCGCGATCCCGGTCAAACTGGCGATGGAAGTGATGAAGTCGATCATCGAACACGGCCAGGTGATTCGCGGCTGGCTCGGTATCGAAGTGCAACCTTTGAGTCAGGAACTGGCGGAATCGTTTGGCTTGTCGGGACGCCCGGGAATTGTGGTCGCGGGGATTTTCCGTGACGGCCCGGCGCAGAAGGCCGGCCTGCAACTGGGCGACGTGATCCTCAGCATCGATGGTGAACCGGCTGGCGATGGTCGCAAGTCAATGAACCAGGTGGCGCGCATCAAACCGACCGACAAGGTCACGATTCAGGTGATGCGCAACGGTAAAGAACTCAAGCTCACCGCAGAAATCGGTCTGCGTCCGCCGCCGGCACCGATCCAGGAAAAAGAAGAAGAGTAAGCGGGGCCCTGTGGGAACGAGCCGCACCGCTCGCTCCCACAGGAACAGTGTTGGTCTAGAGGTCGCCGAGGCCGTCGATCAGTGCCTGGTTCTGCTCCGGTGTGCCGATGGAAATACGCAGGAACTGGGCAATCCGCTCTTGCTTGAAGTGCCGAACGATCACGCCCTGCTCACGCAACTTCGCCGCCAGCCCTGCCGCATCGTGCTTCGGGTGACGGGCGAAAATGAAGTTCGCCGCCGACGGCAACACTTCAAACCCCTTCGCCTCCAGTTGCGCGATTACCTTCTCGCGACTCTCGATGACCAACCGGCAAGTCTTGTCGAAATACTCGCGATCCTCGAACGCCGCCGCAGCCCCCACAATCGCCAGACGATCCAGCGGGTAGGAGTTGAAGCTGTTCTTGATCCGCTCCAGCGCCTCGATCAGGTCCGGATGCCCCACCGCCAGGCCAACCCGCAGGCCGGCCAAAGAACGGGACTTGGACAGGGTCTGAGTCACCAACAGATTCGGATAACGGTCCACCAGAGTGATCGCCGTTTCCCCACCGAAGTCGATGTAAGCCTCATCCACCACGACCACCGAATCCGGGCTGGCCTTGAGGATTTGCTCAACAGCGTCCAGTGCCAACAGGCAACCGGTTGGCGCATTCGGGTTCGGGAAGATGATCCCGCCGTTCGGCTTGGCATAGTCCGCCGGGTTGATCTGGAACTGTTCGTCCAGCGCAACCGCATCGAACGTGATGCCATACAACCCGCAGTAAACAGGGTAGAAGCTGTAGCTGATGTCCGGGAACAGCAGCGGTTTATCGTGTTGCAGCAAACCGTGAAAGATGTGCGCCAGGACTTCATCGGAACCGTTACCGAGGAACACCTGATTGCCCTGCACGCCGTAGTACTTGGCAACGGCTTGTTTGAGCAGGTCGCTGTTCGGGTCCGGGTACAGACGCAGGTTGTCGTTCAGTTCGGTTTGCATCGCCGCCAGGGCTTTTGGCGATGGACCGTACGGGTTTTCGTTGGTGTTGAGCTTCACCAGTTTGGCCAGTTTCGGCTGCTCGCCCGGCACATAAGGCACCAGATTCTTGACGAACGGGCTCCAGAATTTACTCATGTTCAGTTCCCCTGCTTGTCATCAAGAATGCGGTATTCAGCACTGCGGGCGTGAGCGCTCAGCGATTCGCCACGGGCCAGTACGGAGGCGGTCTTGCCCAGTTCGGAGGCACCCTGCTCGGAGCAGAAGATGATCGACGAACGTTTCTGGAAGTCGTAAACACCCAGCGGCGAAGAGAAGCGCGCAGTGCCGGAGGTCGGCAATACGTGGTTCGGACCTGCGCAGTAGTCGCCCAGTGCTTCGGAAGTGTGGCGGCCCATGAAGATCGCGCCGGCGTGACGGATCTGCGGCAGCCAGGCCTGCGGATCGGCGACCGACAGCTCCAGGTGCTCCGGGGCAATGCGGTTGGCCACTTCGATGGCCTGTTCCATGTCGCGAACCTTGATCAGCGCACCACGGCCATTGATCGAGGTTTCGATGATCTCGGCGCGTTCCATGGTTGGCAGCAGTTTGGCGATGCTTGCCGCGACCTTGTCGAGGAACTCGGCGTCCGGGCTGACCAGAATCGCCTGGGCGTCTTCGTCGTGCTCGGCCTGGGAGAACAGGTCCATGGCGATCCAGTCCGGATCGGTCTGGCCGTCGCACACCACCAGAATCTCCGACGGGCCGGCGATCATGTCGATGCCGACCTGGCCGAACACGTGGCGCTTGGCAGTGGCGACATAAATGTTGCCCGGGCCAACCACTTTGTCGACCTTCGGCACGCTTTCGGTGCCGTAAGCCAGCGCCGCAACCGCCTGCGCGCCGCCGATGGTGAACACCCGGTCGACGCCGGCGATGCAGGCTGCGGCCAGCACCAGTTCGTTGACTTCACCGCGCGGGGTCGGCACGACCATGACCACTTCGGTCACGCCCGCCACCTTGGCCGGAATCGCGTTCATCAACACCGAGGACGGGTAGGACGCCTTGCCACCCGGCACATACAGACCGGCGCGATCCAGTGGCGTGACCTTCTGGCCCAGCACCGTGCCATCGGCTTCGGTGTAGCTCCAGGAATCCTGTTTCTGCTTTTCGTGGTAGCTGCGCACACGGGTCGCGGCTTTTTCCAGGGCTTCGCGCTGAGGCACTGTGATGCGGGTCAATGCCAGTTCCAGGCGTTCGCGCGGCAGGATCAAGTCCGCCATGGACGCCACTTGCAGGCCATCGAACTTCTGGGTGAACTCGACCACCGCCGCATCGCCACGCTCGCGCACGGCCTTGATGATGTCCAGCACCCGCTGATTGACCGAGTCGTCAGACACACTTTCCCAGCTCAGCAGATGATCCAGATGATGTGCGAAATCCGGGTCAGCAGCGTTGAGTCGGCGAATTGCAGTCGGTGCGGTCATAGCGAGAGCCTCATAGGATTGGCAAAAACTCGGGCGCCCTAAGCTAGCCGTTGATCCGCTTGGGCACCCGAGAATTCTGGCTATGAGGCGGATAGACGGGCGCGACTCAAGGTCGCGCAGGTGAATCAGCCGCGGTGTCGAGACTCCACTGCCTTGCGCAGGGTGTCGATCAACGCCTGGATACGGGCATGCTGCATTTTCATCGACGCCTTGTTGACGATCAGACGGGAGCTGATGGCAGCGATAAAATCCTGTGGCTCCAGGCCATTGGCCCGCAGCGTGTTACCGGTGTCGACCACGTCGATGATCTTGTCCGCCAGACCGATCAGCGGCGCCAGCTCCATCGAGCCGTAGAGCTTGATGATGTCGACCTGACGACCCTGTTCGGCATAGTAGCGCTTGGCGACGTTGACGAACTTGGTGGCAATGCGCAGACGGCCCTTGGGCTCGACTGCGCCGACTTTGCCGGCCGTCATCAGTTTGCACTGGGCGATTTGCAGGTCCAGTGGTTCGTACAAACCCTGGCCGCCGTATTCCATCAGCACGTCTTTACCGGCGACGCCCAGATCGGCGGCACCATGCTCGACATAGGTCGGCACATCGGTGGCACGCACGATCAGCAAGCGCACATCGGCCTGGGTCGTGGGGATGATCAGCTTGCGGCTCTTGTCCGGATTCTCGGTCGGCACGATGCCCGCTTCAGCCAGAAGCGGCAGGGTGTCGTCAAGGATGCGGCCCTTGGACAGTGCGATAGTCAACATGGGAAACGTCAGTCCTTATCAAGGTACTCATGCCCGGTCGCAAACGGCGCCGGACACACATCGAGCCGGAAACCGGCTCGACTTCAACAAATCAACGGACGCGTCCCTGCGCCCATGCAGCAGAAACTAGCCCGGTACGCGGCGGATCTTGGCGCCGAGCATCTGCAGCTTCTCTTCGATGCACTCATAACCACGGTCGATGTGGTAAATGCGATCGATCAGGGTATCGCCTTCGGCGATCAGCGCCGAGATCACCAGGCTGGCCGAAGCACGCAGGTCGGTGGCCATGACTGGCGCGCCCTTGAGCTTTTCGATGCCGGTGACGATGGCGGTGTTGCCTTCAACCTGGATGTGCGCGCCCATGCGGTGCAGTTCGTAAACGTGCATGAAACGGTTTTCGAAGATCGTCTCGATCACGGCACCAGTGCCTTCGGCAATGGCGTTGAGGGAGATGAACTGCGCTTGCATGTCGGTCGGGAACGCCGGGTATGGAGCGGTCCGCACGTTGACGGCTTTCGGCCGCTTGCCGTGCATGTTCAGCTCGATCCAGTCTTCACCGGTGGTGATTTCGGCGCCGGATTCGCGAAGTTTTTCCAGAACGGCTTCGAGGATGGTCGGATCGGTGTCCTTGACCTTCACACGCCCACCGGTGACCGCTGCCGCCACCAAATAGGTGCCGGTCTCGATACGGTCAGGCATCACTTTGTAAGTGGTCGTGTGCAGACGCTCGACGCCATCGATGGTGATGGTGTCGGTGCCGGCGCCGGAAACCTTCGCGCCCATGGCGTTCAGGAAGTTCGCCAGGTCGACGACTTCAGGCTCGCGAGCAGCGTTGGCCAGAACGCTGCGGCCCTTGGCCAGAGCGGCCGCCATCATGATGTTCTCGGTACCGGTCACGCTGACGGTGTCGAAGAAGAAGTGCGCACCGCGCAGGCCGCCTTCAGGAGCCTTGGCCTTGATGTAGCCGCCTTCAACGTCGATGACCGCGCCCATGGCTTCAAGACCACGGATGTGCAGGTCAACCGGACGCGAACCGATGGCGCAACCGCCAGGCAGTGCAACTTCGGCTTCACCGAAACGGGCAACCATCGGGCCCAGCACCAGGATCGAGGCGCGCATGGTTTTAACCAGTTCGTACGGCGCGATCAGGGTCTTGATGGTGCGTGGGTCGATTTCGACGCTGAGTTTCTCGTCGATCACAGGTTCAATGCCCATGCGACCGAACAGCTCGATCATGGTGGTGATGTCGTGCAGGTGCGGCAGGTTGGCCACGGTCACCGGGCCATCGCACAGCAAGGTGGCAGCCAGAATCGGCAAGGCAGAGTTCTTTGCCCCGGAGATGCGGATCTCGCCATCAAGACGAGCGCCACCAGTAATAATCAATTTATCCATAAGAATCTCGACGCCCTTGGGCTCAGGTGCGCTCGGCCCAGGCCGCGCTGCTGAAAAATTTCATAGTGACCGCATGGATGCTGCCATCGACAATCCACGGGTTCAAATGGGCATAGACCTGCTGCTGACGCTTCACCGGGCTCAACGCCGCCAGTTCATCGCTGATCACGTTCAGCTGGAAATTGCAGCCTTCGCCTTCAACTTCCACCTTCGTGTTTGGCAGCTTTCCTTCAAGGAAGCTCTTCACTTCTACGGCCTGCATGCTCAACCTCAATCGGCGCCCTGTGCGCGCGGGTCGGACATCATACAAAAAAGCCCCGCGCCTGCGAACCCCGCGAAGCAGGACTCTGACGGGGGGCTTCTTTATAGATGCGGTTCAGGGGCGCGCCAACAGCTCGGTCAATTCGCTGACCTGAGCGATTTTGCGCATGTCTTCGGGCATCGCGCGAATGCTCACGGCCTTGCCGGCCACCTGAGCATCGCGCATGAAGCACAGCAGCAGCGACAAGCCGACACTGCTGGACTTCTCCACTGCGGAGCAATCGACCACCAGCGCAGGCGCCTTGCTGGACTTGATCAGTACCTGCCCCTGCTTGCGCAAGTTCGGGCCGGTCCGGTAATCCAGCACACCGCTGAGCAGCAGCTCGCCGGTTTCGCTTATGCGAATGGCCGACTCACTCATTGGGCTTTCTTCTCAACAGCTTTTTCGGTGTTTTCCTTGGCTTTGGCGACTTCCCCGGCCCAACCATTGATGGTCTTGTCCAGGTCGTTGCCATTGCGCTGCATCGCATCAGCGAACTGATCGCGGAACAGCTTGCCGATGTTGATGCCGTTGATGATGACGTTACGCAGCTTCCATTCGCCGTTGATCTTTTCGAGTGTGTAAGACACAGGATAGATCGCGCCGCTGCTGCCTTTGACCGTCATGCCAACGCTGGTACGGTCTCCCGATTCATCCTTGGCAGGCTCAACAGTGATGCCCTGGTTGTTGTATTCGAGCAATGCGTTGCCATAAAACTGGAACAGGCCCTTTTTGAAGTTTTCTTCAAACGTCTTCATTTGCTCGGGCGTTGCTTTGCGCGAGTATTTGACGGTCATGATGCTTTTGGAAATGCCTTCGGCATCCACCACGGGGCCGACGATGGTGTTCAACGCCGTATAAAAGTCTTGTGGATCCTGCTTGTACTTCTCTTTATTGGCCGACAGGTCGGCGAGCATCCGGGTCGTGGTGTCCTGAACCAGATCGTGCGCCGACTGCGCCGCCAGGGCGTTAGCCATCAACGGCAAGGCCGCGAGCAATATCAACAGGCCACGTCGCAAGATAGAGATCATTGAAAAGCTCCTCATTTGGCGTCTTTGCTAACGGTATTGAGCAGAAATTTACCGATCAAGTCCTCGAGCACCAACGACGACTGCGTGTCGTGGATGGTTCCACCATCCTTGAGCAGGGCTTGTTCCCCACCCACGCTGATACCGATGTATTTCTCACCCAACAGGCCAGCGGTCAGGATAGATGCAGTGGAGTCAGTCGGCAGGTTATCTACGCGCTTTTCCAGTTGCATGGTCACCCGACCGGTGAAGCTGTCGCGATCCAGATCGATCGCCGTGACCTTGCCGATGGTCACACCGGCCATGGTCACTTTAGCTCTGACAGTCAAACCGGCGATATTATCGAAATATGCATAAAGTTTATAAGTATCGGTGGTTGCGCTCGGGGACAGGCCACTGACCCGCAACGCAAGCAACAGCAAAGCCAGGATGCCAGCCAGCAAGAAAAGGCCGACACCGATTTCCAGGGTGCGGTTTTGCATCAGAAATCTCCAAACATCAAGGCGGTCAGAATAAAGTCCAGGCCGAGTACCGCCAAAGAGGCGTACACCACGGTCTTGGTAGTGGCACGACTGATCCCCTCGGAAGTGGGCTCGCAGTCATACCCTTGGAATACGGCGATCCAGGTCACGACGAAGGCAAAAACGATGCTTTTGATAATGCCGTTCAGCACATCGTCGACAAACATCACGCTGTTTTGCATGTTCGACCAGTAGGAGCCCTCATAGACACCCAGCCAGTCGACGGCCACCCACGAACCACCCCAGATACCCACCACGCTGAAAATCATCGCCAGCACCGGCAGGGAAATGAAGCCGGCCCACAGGCGCGGAGCAATAATGTACTTGAGCGGGTCAACCCCGATCATTTCCAGACTGGACAGTTGCTCGGTGGATTTCATGTTGCCGATTTCGGCGGTCAGCGCCGAACCCGCACGCCCGGCGAACAGTAAGGCCGTGACGACCGGCCCCAGTTCACGCAGCAGCGTCAGCGCAACCATCTGCCCGACGGCCTGCTCCGAACCGTAGCTGGACAGGATGTTGAAGCCCTGTAGCGCCAGCACCATGCCGATGAACACCCCGGAGACCACGATGATCACCAGGGACATCACGCCAACCGAATGCAGTTGCTTGACCAGCAGGCCAAAACTGCCGCCGATGCCACCGCGACCGAGCAAGGCATGAAACAGGAACAGCGCCGAACGCCCGAACACCGCCAGCACATCGATGCCGGCGTGGCCGAAACGGCGCACTCTTTCTATTAATGAAATCTTGCGCATCAGCGCTTCCCCAGAAGATCTGCGCGGTAATCCGTCGCTGGAAAGTGGTATGCGACCGGGCCGTCGGGTTCGCCAGTCATGAACTGGCGAATCCGTGGCTCCTGCGAATTCATCAATTCCTTGGGTGTGCCCTGCCCCAACACTTGCCCGTCACCTACCACAATGATGTAGTCGGCGATGCTCGCGGTCTCGGCCAGATCGTGGGAGACCACGATGCTGGTGATGCCCAGCGCATCGTTGAGCAAGCGGATCAGGCGCACCAGCACGCCCATGGCGATCGGGTCCTGGCCAACAAAAGGCTCGTCGTACATGAGAATTTGCGGGTCGAGGGCAATCGCCCGGGCCAGCGCGACTCGACGTTTCATGCCGCCAGACAATTCGTCAGGCATCAGGTCTAGGGCGCCACGCAAGCCCACGGCCTGCAATTTGAGCAGGACAATGTCGCGAATCATCTCTTCCGGCAGCGTGGTATGAACACGCAGCGGAAAGGCGACGTTCTCGAATACATCGAGATCGGTAAACAGCGCGCCGCTCTGAAACAGCACGCCCATGTGCTTGCGCGCATCGAACAAATCGCTGCGCGACAACGTTGGCAGGTTCTGGCCATTGACCCAGACTTCGCCGCTGGTGGGGCGCAATTGGGCCCCCATCAACCGCAACAGCGTGGTCTTGCCACACCCGGAAGGCCCCATGATGCCGGTGACCTTGCCGCGTGGTATGCGGATATCAATGTTATTGAAAATGCTGCGCGCACCGCGCTTGAAGGTCAGTCCCTTCAGCTCGACCGCGTAGGCGTTATCGGCACTCATCTAAACTCCTTGCGATGCAGCCTCTCACTCGGACGCCTGGCTTTCTGACGAAAGCACATACCTTCCCGGGCAGGCCGAACTGGCGGCGAACTATATCACTGCAATCACCAAGCGCCCAAGGCCCAAGCCGGGCACTATCAACAACATGAGCGCCTGGAATCATCTATTTAGAGGATTCGGCAACAAGGAATGACAAACCGCGACGAACTTACGTGAGGGTTTTGATCATTACCGTTATAATCGCCGCCTTTTCATCAGGCTATACGATTTCTGACATGAGCCAATCCAGCGACCTGATTCAATCTGCACAACGCACCATCCGTCTCGAACTGGAAGCCGTGCAAGGCTTGTTACCCCATATCGACGCAGATTTCGTACGCGCTTGCGAGATGATTCTGGCCAGCAAAGGCCGCGTAGTCGTGGTCGGCATGGGCAAATCGGGGCACATCGGCAACAAGATTGCCGCCACCCTGGCCAGCACCGGCACCACGGCGTTCTTCGTGCATCCAGCCGAAGCCAGCCACGGCGACATGGGCATGATCACGCGTGACGACATCATCCTGGCACTATCGAACTCCGGCTCCACCAATGAAATCGTTACCCTGCTGCCACTGATCAAGCGCCTGGGCATCAAATTGATCAGCGTCACCGGCAATCCCGACTCGGCGCTGGCCAAGGCCGCCGAGGTCAACCTCAACGTCCACGTCGAGCACGAAGCCTGCCCGCTGAACCTGGCGCCAACCTCATCGACCACCGCCGCTCTGGTGATGGGCGATGCCCTGGCGGTGGCGCTGCTGGAAGCCCGCGGCTTTACCGCTGAAGATTTCGCCTTTTCCCACCCAGGCGGCGCACTTGGCCGACGCCTGCTGTTGAAAGTGGAAAACGTCATGCACGCCGGGCAAGAGCTGCCGCAGGTTAAGCGCGGCACCCTGCTCAAGGACGCATTGATGGAAATGACCCGCAAGGGCCTGGGCATGACCGTGGTTCTAGAGGCCGACGGTAAACTTGCCGGGATCTTCACCGACGGCGATCTGCGTCGCACCCTGGACCGCAGCATCGACATCCACAGCGCCACCATCGAGCAGGTCATGACCGCCCACGGCAAGACCGCACGTGCCGAGATGCTGGCTGCCGAGGCGTTGAAAATCATGGAAGACCACAAGATCAACGCATTGGTCGTGGTCGACAGCGAAGACCGCCCGGTCGGCGCCTTGAACATGCACGATTTGCTGCGCGCTGGAGTAATGTAATGAGCACGGACCTGCTGCAACGCGGCAAACAGATCAAACTGGCGGTATTCGACGTCGACGGCGTGCTGACCGACGGGCGCCTGTACTTCCTCGAAGACGGCAGCGAATTCAAGACCTTCAACACGCTCGACGGCCAAGGCATCAAGATGTTGATGGCAGCCGGCGTGCAGACCGCTATCATCAGCGGACGCAAGACCCCGGTGGTCGAACGACGGGCCAAGAACCTCGGCATTCCACACCTGTATCAGGGTCGCGAAGACAAACTGGTGGTGCTCGACGAGCTCCTTGCCCAACTCAACCTGAGCTATGAACAAGTGGCCTATCTCGGCGACGACCTGCCAGACCTGCCGGTGATTCGCCGCGTCGGCCTGGGCATGGCCGTGGCCAACGCCGCCAGCTTCGTGCGCGAACACGCCCACGGCATCACCCAGGCCCGTGGCGGCGAGGGTGCCGCGCGCGAATTCTGCGAATTGATCCTGCGCGCCCAGGGCCGCCTCGATGCGGCCAACGCCGCGTACCTGTGAGCCCATCATGCTGAGCAAAAAGATTCGCAACATCCTGATATTCGGTTGCATCGCGGCGCTATTCGCTGCGGTCGGCTACTGGAACATCAGCCCGGAACGCTTCCTCGACAAGCCAGTGGCGCATGTCGATGAAGCCATGATCGACTATTACGCCACCAACGCCCACAGCGTGCAGTACCTGCCGGACGGCAAATTGCAGTATGAAATGACGTCCGACAAGGTCGAACACCTGAAAGCGACGGAAGTGACGTTGCTGTCCAACCCTGACCTGAACATGTTTCGCGGCACCGAATTTCCCTGGCACGTCCAGAGCGAACGCGGCGAAGTCAACCCGGACGGCACCCAGGTCGAGCTGATCGACTCGGTACGTATCACGCGTTTCGACGAAAAAAACCGTAAAACCCTGATTACCACCACCCGTATGACAGTGTTCCCGCAGCAGCAATATGCGCAGACCGATCAACCCGTTAGAATCGACGGCGCCGGCGGTGTATCGACAGGCAACGGAATGAAAGCGTACTTGAAAGAAAGCAGGATACACCTGCTATCGAACGTAAGAGGACAGTATGAGGCTCGTTAAAACCCTCCCTATTTTGCTCAGTCTGAGCGCAGCACTGGGAAGCGTGAGCGCCTGGGCTCTGCCGACCGATCAAGCGCAGCCTATCCGCATTCAGGCCGACGACGCCCAACTGGACGACAAGAACGGTGTTGCCACCTATAAAGGTGATGTGATCATCACTCAGGGCTCGATGAAGGTCACCGGCAACACCGTGACCATCACTCGCACCCCGACTGGCGACATCGACGTGGTGACCTCGGTGGGCAACCTGGCGTACTTCGAGCAATTGCAAACAGCTGGCGACACCAAGCCTGTTCAGGGTTGGGGCGTGACCATCCAATATCACGCCGCGCAAAACCGCGTCGTACTGATCGACAAGGCCAAAGTTGTCGACAAGGACAACAACGTCACCCAGGGCGAAAAAATCGTCTATGACACGGTGAAAAAATTGGCCAGCGCCGGTCGCGCCACGGGCAGCAAGGTCACCGAGGCACGTCCGCGTATCGACATGGTGATCCAGCCGAAGAAGAAAACCGACGAGAAAACCCAGTAATGGCAACTCTGAAAGCTCAGCACCTGGCCAAGAGCTACAAGAGCCGCCAGGTCGTGCGCGACGTCAGCCTGTCCATCGACAGCGGCCAGATCGTCGGCCTGCTTGGCCCCAACGGCGCCGGCAAAACCACCTGTTTCTACATGATCGTGGGCCTGGTACAGGCCGATCAGGGGCGCGTACTGATCGATGACCTGGACGTCAGCCACCAGCCGATGCATGGTCGCGCGAAGGCCGGTATCGGCTATCTTCCGCAAGAAGCGTCGATCTTCCGCAAGCTGTCGGTGACCGACAACATCATGGCCATCCTCGAAACCCGTAAGGAGCTCGACAAGGCCGGTCGCCGCAAAGAGCTGGAAAGCCTACTGCAGGAATTTCACATCCACCACATTCGTGACAGCCTTGGCATGAGCCTGTCCGGTGGTGAACGCCGTCGGGTGGAAATCGCCCGGGCACTGGCCACCAACCCGAAATTCATCCTCCTCGACGAACCCTTCGCCGGCGTGGACCCAATCTCGGTGGGCGACATCAAGCAGATCATCCATCACCTCAAAGCCAAAGGCATTGGCGTGCTGATCACTGACCATAACGTCCGTGAAACCCTGGACATCTGCGAAACCGCCTACATCGTCAACGATGGCCAGCTGATCGCTGAAGGCGACTCCGCCACCATCCTGGCCAACGAACTGGTCAAGGAAGTGTATCTGGGCCATGAGTTCCGCCTGTAAGCGCTGAGGTGCCTGGCCAGTCGCCTCGGCGCTCATCTCAATAAAAAATCAATAGTTTTTTATTGTTACAGCGCTCTAGGCAAACACTTCAGTTTCAGGCATATAATTTGCTTATGTTTGGCGCTTCGGCGCCCTGTAGTGGATGGCGCATGTGCGCCGGCGAATAAGGTGTTAAGCCCCTGCCATGAAACCATCGCTAGTCTTGAGAATGGGCCAGCAGCTGACGATGACACCGCAGCTGCAACAGGCCATCCGCCTGCTCCAATTGTCGACCCTGGACCTGCAACAGGAAATCCAGGAGGCCCTGGAGTCCAATCCGATGCTCGAACGCCAGGAAGAAGGCGACGACTTCGATAACGCCGACCCCTTGGCCGACAAAGCCGAACAGCAACCCAACGCCGACATTCAGGAACCCTCCTACCAGGAAACCGCCCCGACGGTGGATAACCTTGAGGAAGGCGACTGGAACGAGCGCATTCCCAACGAATTGCCTGTCGATACCGCCTGGGAAGACGTCTACCAGACCAGCGCCAGCAGCCTGCCGAGCAACGATGACGACGAGTGGGATTTCACCACCCGTACTTCGGCCGGTGAAAGCCTGCAAAGCCATTTGCTCTGGCAACTGAACCTGGCACCGATGTCCGACACCGATCGCCTGATCGCCGTGACCCTGATCGACTGCATCAACAATCAGGGCTATCTGGACGAAACCCTCGAGGAAATCCTCGAGGCCTTCGATCCGGAACTGGACATCGAACTGGACGAAATCGAAGCCGTCCTGCACCGCATCCAGCAATTCGAGCCCGCCGGTATCGGCGCCCGCAATCTCGGTGAATGCCTGCTGCTGCAACTGCGTCAACTGCCCGCCAAGACCCCTTGGCTGACCGAGGCCAAGCGCCTGGTCACCGATTACATCGACCTGCTCGGCAGCCGCGACTACAGCCAGCTGATGCGCCGCATGAAGCTCAAGGAAGATGAACTGCGCCAGGTGATCGAACTGGTCCAGAGCCTCAACCCGCGCCCGGGTTCGCAAATCGAGTCCACCGAAGCCGAATACGTCGTTCCTGACGTGATCGTGCGCAAGGACAACGAGCGCTGGCTGGTGGAGCTGAACCAGGAGTCGGTGCCACGCCTGCGGGTCAACGCCCAATATGCCGGCTTCGTACGCCGCGCCGATACCAGCGCTGACAACACCTTCATGCGAAATCAGCTGCAGGAGGCTCGCTGGTTCATCAAGAGCCTGCAAAGCCGCAACGAAACGCTGATGAAAGTGGCCACCCAGATCGTCGAGCATCAACGCGGCTTCCTGGAGTACGGCGACGAGGCCATGAAACCGTTGGTGCTGCATGACATCGCCGAAGCGGTGGGCATGCACGAATCGACGATTTCACGGGTGACCACGCAAAAATTCATGCATACCCCACGGGGCATCTATGAACTGAAATACTTTTTTTCCAGCCACGTCAGCACCTCCGAAGGCGGTGAATGCTCGTCCACGGCGATCCGCGCGATCATCAAAAAACTGGTTGCCGCGGAAAATCAGAAAAAGCCGTTGAGTGACAGCAAGATCGCTGGTTTACTGGAGGCACAAGGCATTCAGGTGGCTCGCCGCACCGTCGCCAAGTACCGCGAATCCCTAGGAATCGCGCCTTCGAGCGAACGAAAGCGGTTGATGTAGAGCCACGCCACAGCGTTCCAGTGGTAGATCATCGGATCTACCGCTTTATGCACTGGCAACGAAGGAGAAGCTGTATGCAAGTCAACATCAGTGGACACCAACTGGAAGTGACCGAACCTCTTCGCACCTACATCGGCGAAAAACTCGAACGATTAGAGAGGCATTTCGACAAGATCACCAACGTGCAGGTCACGATGACGGTCGAGAAGCTCAAGCAGAAAATCGAAGCCACGCTGCATATTCCCGGCAATGAGGTGGTCGCTAACGCGGAACATACCGATATGTACGCAGCGATCGACGCACTGACCGACAAGCTGGATAAACAACTCAAAAAGCATAAGGAAAAGACCCAGAGCCTCCTCCAGGGCGCGACCGGTCGTTAACACTCCCAACCCATGATCCGACTTGAAAGCATCCTGACCCCCGGCCGTTCCCTGGTGAACGTGCCGGGCGGCAGTAAAAAGAAAGCCCTCGAGCAAATTGCCAACCTCATCCATCGCGAAGTGCCGGATCTGGCCATGCAGGATGTCTTCGAGAGTCTGGTCGCCCGTGAAAAACTCGGTTCCACCGGATTTGGCAACGGTATCGCCATCCCCCACTGCCGTCTCAAGGGCTGCGGATCGCCCATCAGTGCCTTGATGCACCTGGATGCACCCATCGATTTCGACGCCATCGACGGTGCCCCGGTTGACCTGCTGTTTGTACTCCTGGTCCCGGAAGCCGCCACCGATGCGCACCTGGAGCTGCTGCGCCAGATCGCCAGCATGCTTGATCGCAAGGAAGTGCGTGAAAAACTGCGCAGCGCCCCGAGCAACGAAGCCTTGTATCAGGTTGTCCTGGACGAGCAAAACGGTCACTAATCATGCGCCTGATCATCGTCAGCGGCCGCTCCGGCTCAGGTAAAAGCACTGCCCTCGATGTTCTCGAGGACAACGGTTACTACTGCATCGACAACCTGCCTGCCGGCCTGCTGCCGGAACTGGCCGAACGTGCGCTGATTCATACCGAACTGGCACAACCGCTGGTGGCCGTGTCCATCGATGCACGCAACTTGCCGAGCCACCTGTCACGGTTTCCCGAATTGCTGGAAGAAGTCCGCAGCCGGCATATCCAGTGCGATGTGCTGTATCTGGACGCCGATGAAGAGACCCTGCTCAAACGTTTTTCGGAAACCCGCCGTCGTCACCCGCTGAGCAGCGCCAATCGCTCGCTGGCGGAAGCGATAGAGGACGAAACCAATCTGCTGGGGCCGATCGCCGATCTGGCCGACCTCAAGGTCAACACCACCAATCTGAACCTGTATCAGCTGCGCGACACCATCAAGCTGCGCCTGCTGAATCAGCCGGAGCCCGGCACTGCGTTTCTGGTGGAGTCTTTCGGGTTCAAGCGTGGCATGCCGGTGGACGCCGATCTGGTGTTCGACGTGCGCTGCCTGCCTAACCCTTACTGGAAACCGGAGCTGCGGGCACAGTCCGGGCTCGATCAACCGGTGGCCGACTACCTGGCGGCGCAGCCGGATGTCGAAGAGATGTTCCAGGACATTTCCTCCTACCTGCTCAAGTGGCTGCCCCGCTTTGCCGCCAGCAACCGCGCCTATGTCACTATTGCCATTGGCTGCACCGGCGGGCATCACCGCTCTGTCTACCTGACCGAACGTCTGGGCCAGGTCCTGCAACAATCCCTGAAGAACGTCCAGGTTCGCCACCGCGACCTCAGCTAAAGGATTCACATCGCGATGCCTGCTCTGGAAATCGAAATCATCAACAAGCTGGGCCTGCATGCCCGCGCGTCTGCAAAATTCGTTGGCGTCGCCGGGCAGTTCCCTTGCCAGATCAGGGCTGGCCGTACACCGGAAACGATGGTCGATGGCAAAAGCATCATGGCCATGATGATGCTCGCGGCCGGCAAGGGCACCAAAATCCACCTGAAAACCGAAGGTGAACAAGAGCAGGAAGCTATGGATGCACTGGTGGCGCTGATCAACAACTTCTTCGACGAAGGCGAATAAAGATCAATGAATTACGGCTTTCGATTGCGCCCACAGATGCGTAGGCGCTGACGAAGCTGCGATATTTTGATCCAAAAAAAAGCGCCACCCGATCGGGTGGCGCATTTTTTTGTGCAGCAACCGCAGCTTAACTACCCGCCACCGTCATCCGCTCGATCAACACCGAACCTGTGCGAATGTTGCTGCGCAATTCCAGGTCATTACCGACCGCAATGATCTGCTTGAACATGTCGCGCATGTTGCCGGCAATAGTCACTTCCTGGACCGCGAACTGGATTTCGCCGTTCTCGACCCAGAAACCCGCTGCGCCACGGGAGTAATCGCCAGTGACCATGTTCAGGCCCTGCCCCATCAATTCAGTGACCAGTAGGCCACGACCCATGCGGCGCAACAGGGCCGCCTGATCTTCGTCGCCATGGGTGACGAACAGGTTGTGCACGCCGCCGGCATTCGCGGTGCTCGGCATACCCAGCTTGCGGCCGGAATAGGTGCCCAGCACGTAGGACACCAGCTCGCCGTTTTCCACGAACGGCTTGGCGTAGGTCGCCAGGCCATCGCCGTCGAAGGCAGAGCTGCCCAAAGCGCGCATCAAGTGCGGACGCTCATCGATGGTCAGCCATTCCGGGAACAGTTTCTGCCCCAGCGTGCCTTCGAGGAACGAAGACTTGCGATATAGACTGCCGCCGGAAATCGCCGAGAGGAAACTGCCGAACAAACCGCCGGCCAGCTCCGCAGAAAACAGCACCGGCACTTCGCAGGTCGGTACCGGGCGTGCGCCCAAGCGGCTCGCCGCCCGTTGCGCGGCACGCTGGCCGATGCTCTCCGGGCTGGCCAACAAATTGCCCTGCCGGTTCACGTCGTACCAGTAATCACGCTGCATCTGGCCATCGGCCTCGGCGATCATCACGCAGCTGAGGCTGTGACGGGTCGAGGCGTAACCGCCGATAAAACCGTGGCTGTTGCCGTACACACGGCAACCCTGATGAGTGCTGAGGGTGGTGCCGTCGGCGTTCTTGATCCGACTGTCGGCGGCAAACGCCGCCGCTTCACAAGCAAGGGCCTGCTCGATGGCTCGCTCCGGCGTGATACTCCATTGATGGAACAGGTCGAAATCCTGCAGCTCCTTGGCCATCAGCGCGGCATCCGCCAAGCCTGCGGCTTCGTCTTCAGACGTGTGCTTGGCAATCGCCAGTGCAGCAGCGACGGTTTCGCGAATCGCTTCCGAACCGCTGGCCGAGGTGCTGGCCGAGCCTTTGCGCTGCCCTACATACAAGGTGATGCCAAAGCCCTGGTCTCGGTTGAACTCAACGGTTTCGACTTCCCGCTGACGCACCGTGGTCGACAGGCCCTGCTCCAGCGACACAGCCACTTCACAGGCACTGGCGCCCTGGCGCTTGGCTTCAGCAATGATCTGCTCGACTTGCTCTTGCAGTGCCGGCAACGCTTGTGGGCCGACGCTTTCAACTGCACTCATGCTGTTCTCCACTCAAATTCTGCTTTCGGTAACGGTCATCGAGCGACCGGGCCGGACAAGCGGCCCCCGACTGGTTATCATGGCGGCGTTTCTTTGCGGACGGCCACCATGGTTGATTCTTACGACGACTCCCTCGATACGGGAGAAAAAAGCAAATCCCAGGTCAAACGCGAGCTGCATGCTCTGGTTGACCTCGGCGAGCGCCTTACAACACTCAAGCCTGACCTGCTGGCAAAACTGCCGTTGACCGACGCTTTGCGCCGGGCTCTGGCCGATGCGCCCAAGCACACCGCGAACATCGCGCGTAAACGGCACCTTCAGTTCATCGGCAAGCTGATGCGCGATCAGGACACTGGCGCCATTCTCACTCTGCTCGATCAACTCGATGCCTCCACCCGGCAGTACAACGAACGTTTCCACGGCCTGGAACGCTGGCGCGATCGCTTGATCGCAGGCGACGACGCCGTCCTGGAGAAGTTCGTCGTCGATTACCCGGAGGCCGATCGTCAACAATTGCGCTCCCTGATCCGTCAGGCCCAGCACGAACTGGCGACCAACAAGCCACCGGCTTCGAGCCGTAAAATCTTCAAGTACATCCGTGAGCTGGACGAGACTCAACGCGGTTTGCGTTAAGTCCCGAATCGGGTGAGTTGCCTCGCAACTCACCCGAAGCTTCACTTTTTCAAGAGCCCCTTACGATCCTGTGCCACCCACGGTGATCGCATCGATTTTCAGCGTTGGCTGGCCGACACCCACCGGCACCGACTGCCCATCCTTGCCACACGTTCCCACACCGCTGTCCAGCGCCAGATCGTTACCGACCATCGACACCCGGCTCATGGCTTCCGGCCCGTTGCCGATCAACGTCGCGCCTTTGACCGGAGCGGTAATCTTGCCGTCTTCGATCAGGTACGCCTCGCTGGTGGAGAACACAAACTTGCCACTGGTGATGTCCACCTGACCGCCGCCCAGGTTGGCGCAGTAGATGCCTTTTTTCACCGAGGCGATGATTTCTGCCGGGTCGCTTTCGCCACCGAGCATGTAAGTGTTGGTCATGCGCGGCATCGGCAGGTGCGCGTAGGATTCACGACGACCGTTGCCGGTGCGGGCCACGCCCATCAGGCGCGCGTTGAGCTTGTCCTGCATATAACCCTTGAGCACGCCGTTTTCGATCAGCGTGGTGCACTCGGTCGGCGTGCCTTCGTCGTCGACACTCAGCGAACCACGGCGCCCGGCGAGGGTGCCGTCATCGACGATGGTGCAAAGCTTCGATGCAACCATCTCGCCCATGCGCCCGCTGTAGGCCGAACTGCCCTTGCGGTTGAAATCGCCTTCCAGACCATGACCGACGGCTTCGTGCAGCAACACACCGGACCAACCCGACCCCAATACCACCGGCAACGTACCGGCCGGCGCCGGGATGGCTTCCAGGTTCACCAGCGCCTGACGCAACGCTTCGCGGGCATAGCCCATGGCGCGGTCTTCGCTGAGGAAATAGCGGTAATCGGTACGACCGCCACCGCCATGTCCGCCGCGCTCACGGCGACCGTTCTGCTCGACGATCACACTGACGTTGAAACGCACCAGCGGCCGCACATCCGCCGCCAGGCCGCCATCGGTGGAGGCGATCAGAATTCGCTCCCAGACCCCGGCCATGCTCACGGTGACTTGCTGGATACGCGGGTCGAGGGCGCGGGTCGCCACATCGATGCGCTTGAGCAGCTCGACTTTCTCGGCGCGAGTCATCACTTCCAGCGGGTTGTCCGGCCCATATAACTGGGCGACATCCTGGGTAGTGAACGCCTGCACGGTGCCATTCTGCCCGGCCCGGGAGATCGAACGGGCCGCACGGGCCGCCGCGCCCAGCGCTTCGAGGGTGATCGCATTGCTGTAGGCGAAACCGGTTTTTTCTCCCGATTGCGCACGCACGCCGACACCCTGGTCGAGGTTGAAGCTGCCTTCCTTGACGATCCCGTCTTCCAGCGCCCAAGACTCGGAAATCTGCCCTTGGAAATACAGGTCGGCGGCATCGATGCCCGGGCCGGCGAGATCGCCGAGCACACCTTGCAGGCTCTCGATCGTTACGCCGCCGGGCGCCAGGAGGTGTTCACTGACAGAGGACAACAACTCGCTCATATGCTTTACGCCTTAAATTCGTCGTTCTGATGCAGGTCGCTGGGCGCCCTGCGAGAAAAAGCGCCGGTGAGTGGACACCGGCATCCGCGCCCTGATGGACGCCTGTTCGCTGCTGTCGCGTTCGGCCAGCAGCACGGCCTCGCCCTGATCCTGTTGTGCCAGCACACGCCCCCATGGGTCGATTATCGCGGCATGACCAAAGGTTTCTCTCGGTCCCGGATGAGTGCCACCCTGGGCGGCCGCGAGCACGTAACATTGAGTCTCGATGGCCCGCGCGCGAATCAGCACGTCCCAATGGGCCGCGCCGGTCACCGCGGTAAAGGCCGACGGGGCGGTAATCAATTCCGCGCCGGCGGCACGCAATTCGCTGTACAGCTCCGGGAAGCGCAAGTCGTAACACACCGTCAGGCCGACTCGACCGACCGGCGTATCGGCAACCACCACGCCACTGCCATAAGCATAGTCATCGGATTCGCGATAACGCCCGCGATTGTCCGCCACGTCCACGTCGAACAGGTGCAGCTTGTCGTACCGCGCCACGGTCTCGCCCTGATCATCGACCAGTAACGAGCACGCATGCGCTTTGGCTGTCGGTTGATCCGCCGGCGGCAACGGCAACGTGCCAGCCACTATCCATAACTTGAGGTCGCGGGCGGTCTGTTTCAACCACGGCAGGATCGGGCCTTCGCCCAGCGCTTCGGCGCGGCCAATGTCGGCAATGTCGCGACGGCCCATTGCAGCGAAGTTTTCCGGCAGCACGGCAAGCCGCGCGCCACCGGACGCCGCTTGCTCAAGCAGACGACGGGCCTGGGCCAGATTAGCCAGCACGTCGCTCTGGCTGACCATTTGAATCACCGCTACAGACATGGCCATTTCCTTATCTGGAATCAACACATACCTGTAGGAGCCGCCTGCGGCAGCTCCTACAGGGGACTTACGGCCATGCTACTCCATAGGCTTGGAAAGTGGCTTTTCAAAAAGGCTTGTCGAAGGTGATTTTCGGCTCTTTCCACGGCCCCTTGACCGTGTATCTGACGCTGGCAAAGCGCGCCACGCGGTCACCGATCAGTTTATCGATCAGGAACAGTGCCCCGCCGACGGCCGGAGCACCGACGATCAGCGCGGCAATTGGCAGATTGTTGGTCACCGGCAAAGTCACCAGCAACTTGGCATCGACCTGATCAGCCACCAGGTCCAGAGTGCCGTTGAGCTCCAGATTGCTCGACGGACCGGTCAGCCGGATCGGCTCACGGGTCACGTAGACCCCGTTACTCGCGACCAGCAAACCTTTGACCCGGTCATAGCTCAAGCCTTTGCCGAACAGGTCGGAAAAGTCCAGGCGCAAGCGGCGGCCAATGGAGTTGAAGTTGAGCAGCCCAAATACCCGTAGAGCCTGGGCGCTGCCCTCGACTTCAACAAACTGACCTTTATTGAGCGACGCATCAAGGCTGCCGGAGAAGCGCTTGGTGGCCAGCCACGCCGGTGAGCCAGGCCAGCGACCGTCGACATCCATGTGAAACTCTTCGCTGGTGACGCTCGGCGCAAAGCCCCAGCCCTTGAGCACGTCGGCGAGGTTCTTGCCACTGACCCGGCCCTTGTACCAACTGCTGGAATTGCCAGGTGTGCCTTCCCAACCGCCGTTGCCCTGCAGGAAGATGCCCTTGAGGCCCATATCCAGGGAGTTGAGGGCAATGCCCTTGCCGGTCGGGCGAACTTTCAATAGCCAGGCGCCCACCAAGTCCTGCCCCTGGAACAGTTGATTGATGGTGATATCCAGCGCCGGGATTTTCGTCGGGTCCACAGTGGCCAGCGGATCCGGCGAATTCTCGTCGGCCAGCACCGTCGGGTCTGGGGCCGGCAAACGTACGTATTGCAGATTGATCGCAATCGGTGTGGCTTTGGCATCGGGAATACCGACGGTGCCCTTGGCCTGCTGACTGTCGAGTTGCAGCGCCCAGGCGGCCGGCTTGCGCGTCAACTGCACCGACGCCTGATCAAGGGTGGTGCCGAAACCGCTGAGCTTGCCAACCTTGAAATCCGCGCCGCTGAGCAATTGCTTGGCGCTGCCGCCTGGATCCTGGCCAGCATACTTGCTGACAAGATCCTGCCAGGGAGACACATCCAGCTCGGACAGTACACCGCGCACGCGCAGGCCTTTGTTGCCGGGCAGCACAGCATCACCACCGCCGAGAAACAATTCACCGCGACCGTCGACGAAATTGCCGGTCGGAGCCGCAAACGTGAAGTTCGCCAGCTCACCGTAGTTGACCCAGTAACGCCGCTCCGGTCCTTGCAGGGTCATGCGGAACACGGTGTCGCGGCCGACATCCGCCGCCATGCCGAACGGCGCCGGCAAATCCACCGCCACGCCTTTGAGATTGGAGCTGACGATCAATTGGCTGTCGGCGCCATCAAGGTTCAGTTGCAGCTGATAAGGGACTACACCAGACACCGGCAGCGGCTGAGTGACGTTCAGCCACTCGGTGAGTTTCTTGACTTCGACTTGACCCGCCGCGGTGACCCGAGTGTTGAGCTTGCCCGCACTGCCATCGGCAAAAATCTGCGCGGTCACGGGTTTGTCGAACGCTCGCGCGGTGATCTTCTGCCCACTCAAACCCTTGGTGCTGTCGAAGCGGAAGTCGCCCTTGAGTTGTGTCAGTTCCAGGATGGGCTCGCGAAGTTTCAAGCGAGCCTTGTCGGTCTTGAAGTCGACGAGGATTTTCGGTTGCTCACCTTTGACCAGCGGGATATCCAGGTTGAGCTTGCCTTGCAGATCGCCCTCGCCCTCCCAGCCGGCGAACGTGTCGGCGGTGCCGATGGGTGCTTCCTGCAGAATCTTCAGGCCATCGCCCAACCCGCCAGCAAACCCGCCATCGAGGAACAGGTGGGGACTCTGTCCGGCAGGCACATGGGGAATATTGACGTAGACGTCGTTGACCTGGGTGTCGAGCAATTGGCCCTTGTCCGCGAGAATCCGCACGCCGCTGTCTTCGATGAACACATCGCCGCTGACCTTGCTGACATGCGGCCAACCCGGTTGAAACGCGAGCTCGGCATCGTGAACCTTGAAAAACAGGCTGATGCTGCGAGCCGTTTCCGGGGCGCCATGGTTCAGCGATCCCTGGTACTGGAAGAAACCTTCATCCACCGCGCCTTTGAGAATCGCCGTACGCAGCCATTCGTCCAGCGCCGGGCTCAACACGGCCGGCAGGTACTTGGCGGTGTAGCGACCGTCGCCCTCGACCAGGCCGACCCGCAGGTCCATGTAGTCTTCCTGGGTGTGATCGAAATGCAGGCGAATCAGGAAGTCGCCGGCAATCTTGCCCTCTTCGCCCAGCACCTTCAGGTACGGCGCGATCAGGGTGAAACCTTCTTTATCGAGCTTCCAGGTCAACCGCGCATTGGCCTGAATGTACTGCCATGGCTTGGCGAAAATCGGGTCCAGGTGCAGGGAGAAATCCTTGCTGTCCATGCGCAACTCGCCCTGCCCGAGATCGCCGCTGATGCTGCCACTGACGTTTCGCGCCGCCGGTGCACCGTGATAGGCGTCGAAGCCGACCCGCTCCAGATTGGCGGCAAAGCTGAATTTGCTGTCATCGGTAGCCGCGGGGCGCAAGTCGATCAGCACGTTGCGCAATACCCCGGTGACCTTGAGCCGCTCGACGGCCGTAGCGACACCTTCCGGAAGCGGCCCCAACGCGTTCAGCAACGGGGTGAGCGGCGTGAGGTCGATGCGGTCGGCTTGCAGATGCAAGAGCTCCGGCGTTGTGTCGGTCGCCGCCGTTTGTTGAAATTGCAGTTTCGATTCCCAGCGGGTTTCACCCAGGCTCATCGCCAGAGAATCCAGGGTGACCTGGACGCCTGTGGAGCTGCGCTGGAAATAGCCGTTAAGCGCCAGATTGTTGATCTGGATCGGCTTGCGCTCGGCGTAGGCGCCCTTGAGTTGCGGTGCGTTCAAACGGACCGCGGCGCTTTGCAGGGCGCCCTCGCTCCAGTTCGCCCAGAGCTCGCCGCCGGCCTTTATCTCGGAGAAATTCCATTGTTGGGTCAGGCGCTCGGGCAACCATTTCGACCAATCGCTTTGCGGCAGGCTCAAGTAAGCCTCAACCTCGCCGTCCTGCCACTGGCTGGCGCGGATACGGGTGCGCAGGCTCATCGCAACCGGCTGGCCGTCGGGCAGGGTCAAACGGGCGTCGATGCGCTGACGCGAGACACCGGTTCTCAGATTGAGGCCAACGTAGGTCAGAGTCAGTGGCGGCTGATCCAGTGGCTGCAAGGTCACCTGGCTGTCGAGCACCGACAATTGCTGGACCATCTGCATACGATTGAACAACTGCTCCGGGTCCAGCGGCTGATCCTGCCGCACCGGCAATCCTTCCAGCGCCCAATGACCGTCCTCGCCTTCCTTGAGGCTGATCTTCAGGCCGTTGAGCTCCAGATGCGCGATGCGTATTTCGCGCGCCAGCAGGCTGGCCCAGATATCCGGCACCGCGCGCACCTGGTCCAGGCGCAAGGCATTGGAGCCTTCGCCAACCATCACGTCATGAGCCAGCAGAACCGGGGCGAAGCCGCTCCAGTTGCCCTCCAGTTCGCCGATGTGCAGCGGCATGCCCAAGGCGGCGCTGGCTTTGGTTTCGACATCGGCACGGTATTCGGCCACCAGCGGTGTCAGCTCCCGGCCGAGACTGACAAACAGCGCCATCAACACCAAAACCAACGCGCACAGGCCCAGACCCCAGCGGGTCAGTGCGGCCAATATGCGTGTCAGACGGTCCATGTCAGTTGGCTCCCATGGCAAAAATACTGCAAAAAGCTGAGGCCAGCCGTTCTAGTGGATTTGAAATACAACGCTTCAGAGCAGCACCACGTCGTATTGTTCCTGGGAATACATGGTTTCTACCTGAAACCGAATGGTGCGCCCGATAAACCCTTCGAGCTCGGCGACGTTGCCTGACTCTTCATCGAGCAAGCGGTCGACCACTTTCTGGTTCGCCAGCACGCGATAGCCTTCGGCCTGATAGGCACGGGCCTCACGCAGAATTTCGCGGAAGATCTCGTAGCAGACGGTTTCCGGGGTCTTGAGCTTGCCGCGACCCTGGCAGCTGCTGCACGGCTCGCACAGCACTTGTTCGAGACTTTCGCGGGTGCGCTTGCGGGTCATCTGCACCAGGCCCAACTCGGTGATACCGATGATGTTGGTCTTGGCGTGATCGCGCTCCAGTTGCTTCTCGAGGGTGCGCAGTACCTGACGCTGATGCTCTTCATCTTCCATGTCGATGAAGTCGATGATGATGATCCCGCCCAGGTTGCGCAGACGCAGTTGACGGGCAATGGCGGTGGCGGCTTCGAGGTTGGTCTTGAAGATGGTTTCTTCGAGATTGCGATGACCGACGAAGGCTCCGGTGTTGACGTCGATGGTGCTCATGGCTTCCGCCGGGTCGACCACCAGATAGCCGCCGGACTTGAGCGGCACCTTGCGCTCCAGGGCTTTCTGGATTTCGTCTTCTACGCCATACAGGTCGAAAATCGGCCGTTCGCCCGGATAATGCTCCAGACGGTCAGCGATTTCCGGCATCAGTTCGGCGACGAACTGTGTGGTTTTCTGGAAGGTTTCCCGGGAGTCGATGCGGATCTTTTCGATCTTCGGGCTCACCAGGTCGCGCAAGGTGCGCAACGCCAGGCCGAGGTCTTCGTAGATCACACTCGGCGCGCTGATGGTTTTGATCTGGGCGTTGATCTGGTCCCAAAGCCTGCGCAGGTAGCGGATATCCATGAGGATTTCATCGGCTCCGGCCCCTTCGGCAGCGGTACGCAGAATGAAACCCCCGGCTTCCTTGATACCCTCTTTCTCCACGCAGTCGGTGACCACTTGCTTGAGGCGTTCGCGCTCGGCTTCGTCTTCGATCTTCAGGGAAATACCGACGTGGGCAGTGCGCGGCATGTACACCAGATAGCGCGACGGGATCGACAGTTGCGTGGTCAGGCGTGCGCCTTTGGAGCCGATCGGGTCCTTGGTGACTTGCACCACCAGGCTCTGGCCTTCGTGAACCAGCGAGCTGATGCTCTCCACCGCAGGGCCTTCGCGCAGGGAAATTTCCGAGGCGTGAATGAATGCGGCGCGGTCCAGCCCGATATCGACGAAGGCGGCCTGCATGCCCGGCAATACCCGCACGACCTTGCCTTTGTAGATGTTGCCGACGATCCCGCGCTTTTGCGTGCGTTCGACATGGACCTCTTGCAGAACACCGTTTTCGACCACCGCCACGCGTGATTCCATCGGCGTGATGTTGATCAGGATCTCTTCACTCATGGCAGGGTCTCGTTCAGGCATGTTCACGATAATGGCCGCATCTTGTCAGTACGACGCTCAGTGCGCGTTAAGGGTTTGCCAACAGGGTATGCCGAAATGGCCGAGTAGTTCTGCGGTTTCGCACAGCGGCAAACCGACCACCGCCGAGTAGCTGCCATTGAGCCCGGCGACGAACACCGCCCCCAGCCCTTGAATCCCGTAGCCGCCCGCCTTGTCCCGGGGTTCGCCGCTGGCCCAATAGGCCGCCGCTTCATCGCGGCCGATGGTGCGAAAACGCACTAGACTGCGCACCACCAGAGACTCGCAACGTTCACCATCGTGCACCGCAATCGCCGTCAGCACTTCATGCTCACACCCGGACAACAGCATAAGCATGGCGCACGCTTCGGCTTCATCCACCGGTTTGCCGAGAATTTTCCCGTCCAGCACCACGGCAGTGTCGGCGCCCAACACGCAGAAATCCGCGTCGGACGCGATCGCCCCGCGCCCGACCTCAGCCTTGCCGCGCGCCAGACGCTCGACATAGGCCGATGGGGACTCTTCAGGGAAAGGGGTTTCGTCGATGTCCGCGCTGATGGCGGTGAACGGCACGCCGATCTGCGTGAGCAGTTCACGCCGACGCGGCGAGCCTGAGGCGAGGTACAGCTGTTTCATCAAGACATCTCCCTGTCTAGTGCCCTGTCTCACGAATACTGTTCCTTTTTGGCGAGACAGGGCACCGGGTGCGAGCACATGCCTGACCGAATTAATTAATTTTGTAGCGTCGACGCAAACCGCGCAAACCGAAGCTGATCCAAGGCCAGAGCAACGCACTGACCAGTGCCGGCAACACCAGCGCCAGGGTCGGCTGACGATTACCGGTCAGGGCGCTCAGCCACAACTGAACCAGTTGGGCGAGGCCGAAGATCACCAGGATCACCAGGCTCTGTTGCCACATCGGGAACATGCGCAGGCGCTGTTGCAGCGACAGCACCAGGAACGTAATGAGCGTGAGGATCAACGCGTTCTGGCCCAGCAACGTGCCATACAGCACGTCTTCGGCCAACCCCAGGCACCAGGCGGTGACCATGCCGACTTTATGCGGCAGGGCCAACGCCCAGAAGGCCAACAGCAACGCCAGCCACAAAGGACGCAGGATTTCCATGAATTGCGGCAGCGGTGAAACGCTGAGCAACATGCCGATGGCGAACGTCAGCCAGACCATCCAGCCGTTTCGGGAGGAAGTTGCACCGCCCATTATTCTGTTCCCCCAGTGGTGGCCGGCGCAGCGATAGGCGGTTTGGCAGCAGGCTTCACGGCAGCGGGTTTGGGTTTAGCGGCTGTCGCCGTCGCGGGTGGCTTGGCGGCAGCAGGATGGGACGCGGCAGGTTTGACTGGGGTCGCGGCGGCAGGTGCGGCAGGTGCGGCAGCCGGAGTTGCAGCGGCAGCCGGTACCACCGACGCGGCCGGTTTCGGCACAGTTGCAGGAATGATCGGGCCGCCACCCTGCCGGTCCAGAGCCTCTTGAGCCTGGGCGGCTTCGTTGGCGCGCTCCTCGGCTGTGCGACCATCACTGAACACCAACAGCAAATAACGACTGCGGTTCAGCGCGGCAGTCGGCACCGCACGCACGATGGCGAACGGTTGACCGGAATCGTGGATTACTTCCTTGACTGTCGCCACCGGGTAACCCGCCGGGAAACGCTGACCGAGGCCGGAGCTGACCAGCAGATCGCCTTCTTTAATGTCGGCGGTATCGGCCACATGACGCAGCTCAAGGCGTTCCGGGTTGCCGGTGCCGCTGGCAATCGCCCGCAGACCGTTACGGTTCACCTGCACCGGAATGCTGTGGGTGGTGTCGGTCAGCAACAGTACGCGAGAGGTGTACGGCATCAACTCGACCACCTGCCCCATCAGGCCACGGGCATCGAGCACCGGCTGACCGAGGACCACACCGTCGCGCTCACCTTTATTGATGATGATGCGATGGGTAAAGGGGTTGGGGTCCATGCCGATCAACTCGGCTACTTCGACCTTCTCGTTGACCAGCGCGGAAGAGTTGAGCAACTCGCGCAGCCGAACGTTCTGCTCGGTGAGGGCGGCAAGCTTTTGCATGCGACCCTGCAACAGCAGGTTTTCGGTTTTGAGTTTTTCGTTTTCGGCGACCAGCTCGGTCCGGCTGCCGAATTGGCTGGCCACACCTTGCCATAGCCGCTGTGGCAGGTCGGTGATCCAGTAAGACTGCATCAGCACCAGCGACATTTGGCTACGCACTGGCTTGAGCAGTGTGAAGCGGGCATCGACCACCATCAGCGCGACCGATAGCACGACCAGCACCAACAAGCGCACGCCCAGTGAGGGGCCTTTGGTGAAAAGCGGTTTAATAAGCCGCTCCTCCCAGGCAAATGTTCTCTTTATTCATACGGCATCAAACCGGCCTGGATGCAGACTGACAGAAGATAAACGCCAACAGGCAGCACTGCAAAGTGCTGCCTGCGGGCTCACCAGCATAGATGCATCGGGCGAGATCACTCGCTCGACAGCAGGTCCATGGTGTGTTTATCCATCATTTCCAATGCACGGCCACCGCCGCGAGCAACGCAGGTCAGCGGGTCTTCGGCGACGATCACCGGCAGACCGGTTTCCTGGGCCAGCAACTTGTCGAGGTCGCGCAGCAAAGCGCCACCACCGGTCAGTACCAGACCACGCTCGGCGATATCGGAAGCCAGTTCCGGAGGCGATTGCTCCAGCGCACTTTTCACTGCCTGAACGATGGTGGCCAGCGACTCTTGCAGAGCTTCCAGCACTTCGTTGGAGTTCAGGGTGAATGCGCGTGGAACGCCTTCGGCCAGGTTACGACCACGAACGTCGACTTCACGAACTTCGCCGCCCGGGTAGGCCGTACCGATTTCCTGTTTGATGCGCTCGGCGGTGGATTCGCCGATCAGGCTGCCGTAGTTGCGACGCACGTAGGTGATGATCGCTTCGTCGAAGCGGTCGCCGCCAACCCGTACGGATTCGGCATAGACCACACCGTTAAGGGAGATCAGCGCGATTTCAGTGGTACCGCCACCGATATCGACAACCATCGAACCGCGAGCTTCTTCAACCGGCAGGCCGGCACCGATCGCAGCAGCCATTGGCTCTTCGATCAGGAACACTTCACGGGCGCCGGCACCGAGGGCCGACTCACGGATGGCACGACGCTCAACCTGGGTGGATTTGCATGGAACGCAGATCAGCACACGAGGGCTAGGCTGCAAAAAGCTGTTTTCGTGAACCTTGTTGATAAAGTACTGCAGCATTTTTTCGCAAACGCTGAAGTCGGCGATCACGCCGTCCTTCATCGGACGAATGGCTGCAATATTGCCCGGCGTACGACCGAGCATGCGCTTGGCCTCGGTGCCGACAGCAACGACACTTTTCTGGTTACCGTGTGTCCGAATAGCCACAACCGATGGCTCATTCAGGACGATACCGCGCTCGCGCACGTAAATAAGGGTGTTGGCAGTGCCCAGGTCAATGGAAAGATCGCTGGAAAACATGCCACGCAGTTTCTTGAACATGGGAAAGGGACCCTAGGCAACGCGTGGGTAAAAAAGTGCGGCAAACTCTAACAACGACAGGGATTTTGGGCAAGGCGCCAATATGTTAAATTGGCTGCTTTTCTGTGCACCAAGCACCACAATCGCGGCCTTGAGACCGTAGATATGCGGTAGTGTTCCGACAATCTAACACACGGACGCGGTCCGTTTTGTTTTCCACTGGAGAATCCCATGGCGCTTGAACGCTCCGACGTGGAAAAAATCGCTCATCTGGCCTGCCTTGGCCTCAATGATGCCGATCTTCCACACATCACTTCTGCCCTGAACAGCATTCTCGGGCTGGTCGACGAAATGCAAGCGGTCAATACCGACGGTATCGAGCCGCTGGCCCATCCACTGGAAGCCAGCCAGCGCCTGCGTGCAGACGTCGTGACCGAGACCAATCATCGCGAGGCCTATCAGTCCATCGCACCAGCGGTCGAAAACGGCCTGTACCTGGTTCCGAAAGTCATCGACTAAAGGGAAAGAGCCTGCAATGCATCAATTGACTCTGGCCGAGATCGCCCGCGGACTCGCCGACAAAAAGTTTTCCTCCGAAGAGCTGACCAAAGTCCTGCTGGCGCGCATCGCCCAGCTCGACCCGCAGCTCAACAGTTTCATCAGCCTCACCGAAGACCTGGCGCTGCAGCAGGCGAAAGCCGCTGACGCTCGTCGCGCCAACGGTGAGAGCGGCGCCCTGCTCGGCGCGCCGATCGCCCACAAAGACCTGTTCTGCACCCAGGGCATCCGCACCAGCTGCGGCTCGAAGATGCTCGACAACTTCAAGGCACCGTATGACGCCACCGTGGTCGCCAAACTGGCCGCTGCCGGGACCGTGACCCTGGGCAAGACCAACATGGACGAATTCGCCATGGGGTCGGCCAACGAGTCGAGCTACTACGGCCCGGTGAAAAACCCGTGGAACCTGGAATGTGTTCCAGGTGGTTCGTCCGGTGGTTCGGCGGCTGCGGTAGCCGCTCGTCTGTTGCCAGCAGCGACAGCCACCGACACTGGCGGTTCGATCCGACAACCGGCAGCCTTTACCAACCTCACCGGCCTGAAACCGACGTACGGTCGTGTTTCGCGCTGGGGCATGATCGCCTACGCATCCAGCCTCGATCAGGGCGGCCCGCTGGCCCGTACCGCCGAAGACTGCGCGATCCTGCTGCAAGGCATGGCCGGTTTCGACCCGCAGGACTCCACCAGCATCGACGAGCCCGTGCCTGATTACAGCGCCGGCCTCAACGGTTCGCTGCAAGGCCTGCGCATCGGCGTGCCGAAGGAATACTTCAGCGCCGGCCTGGACCCACGCATCGCCGACCTGGTCATGGCCAGCGTTGAAGAGCTGAAAAAGCTCGGCGCCGTGGTCAAGGAAATCAGCCTGCCGAACATGCAGCACGCGATTCCTGCGTACTACGTGATCGCTCCGGCAGAAGCATCCTCCAACCTGTCGCGTTTCGACGGTGTGCGTTTCGGCTATCGCTGCGAAGACCCGAAAAATCTGGAAGACCTGTACAAGCGTTCCCGTGGCGAAGGTTTCGGCCCGGAAGTGCAGCGCCGGATCATGGTCGGCGCCTATGCGCTGTCGGCCGGTTACTACGACGCCTACTACTTGAAGGCGCAGAAGATCCGTCGCTTGATCAAGAACGACTTCATGGCCGCCTTCAATGAGGTCGATATCATCCTCGGCCCCACCACGCCGAACCCGGCCTGGAAGCTCGGCGCCAAGAACAACGACCCGGTCTCTGAGTACCTGGAAGATGTCTACACCATCACCGCCAACCTCGCCGGTCTGCCGGGCCTGTCCATGCCTGCAGGTTTTGTCGATGGCCTGCCGGTCGGCGTGCAACTGCTCGCCCCGTATTTCCAGGAAGGTCGCCTGTTGAACGTTGCCCATCAGTATCAGCAAAACACTGACTGGCACACCCGCACCCCAACCGGCTTCTGAGGAGAAACACATGCAATGGGAAGTCGTGATCGGGCTGGAGATTCATACCCAGCTCACCACCCGGTCGAAAATCTTTTCCGGTAGTTCCACCACGTTCGGTTCCGAGCCGAACACCCAGGCCAGCCTGGTTGACCTCGGCATGCCCGGCGTATTGCCGGTGCTGAACCAGGAAGCGGTGCGCATGGCGGTGATGTTCGGCCTGGCCATCGATGCCGAGATCGGTCAGCACAACGTGTTCGCCCGCAAAAACTACTTCTACCCGGACCTGCCCAAGGGCTACCAGATCAGCCAGATGGAATTGCCGATCGTCGGCAAGGGCCACCTGGACATCGCCCTCGAAGACGGTACCGTCAAACGCGTCGGCATCACTCGCGCACACCTGGAAGAAGACGCCGGTAAAAGCCTGCACGAAGAATTCAGCGGCGCCACCGGCATCGACCTGAACCGCGCCGGCACGCCGCTGCTGGAAATCGTTTCCGAGCCAGACATGCGCAGCGCCAAGGAAGCCGTGGCTTACGTCAAGGCGATCCACGCGCTGGTACGTTATCTGGGCATCTGCGACGGCAACATGGCCGAAGGCTCGCTGCGTTGCGACTGCAACGTGTCGATCCGCCCGAAAGGCCAGGCCGAGTTCGGTACACGCTGCGAGATCAAGAACGTCAACTCGTTCCGCTTCATCGAGAAGGCGATCAACAGCGAAGTGCAACGCCAGATCGAACTGATCGAAGACGGCGGCAAAGTGATCCAGCAGACTCGCCTGTACGATCCGAACAAGGACGAAACCCGTCCGATGCGCAGCAAAGAGGAAGCCAACGATTACCGTTACTTCCCCGACCCGGACCTGCTGCCGGTGGTCATCGAGGACTCGTTCCTCAACGAGGTGCGCGCCACCCTGCCGGAACTGCCGCCGCAGAAACGCGAGCGTTTCCAGCAGCAGTTCGGTTTGTCGGTGTATGACGCCAGCGTCCTGGCCACCAGCCGCGAACAAGCCGATTACTTCGAGAAAGTCGTGAGCATCAGTGGCGACGCCAAACTGGCGGCCAACTGGGTCATGGTTGAACTGGGCAGTCTGTTGAACAAGCAAGGCCTGGATATCGAGCAGTCGCCGGTTTCGGCCGAGCAACTGGGCGGCATGCTGTTGCGCATCAAGGACAACACTATCTCCGGCAAGATCGCCAAAGTGGTGTTTGAAGCCATGGCCAACGGCGAAGGCAGCGCGGACGAAATCATCGACAAGCGCGGCCTCAAGCAAGTGACCGACACCGGCGCGATCTCGGCAGTACTGGACGAAATGCTCGCGGCCAACGCTGAACAGGTCGAACAGTACCGCGCGGCAGACGAAGCCAAACGCGGCAAGATGTTCGGCTTCTTCGTCGGCCAGGCCATGAAAGCCTCCAAAGGCAAGGCCAACCCGCAACAGGTCAACGAACTGCTTAAAAGCAAGCTCGAAGGCTGATGAGAATGGAGCCAGCTCTCAATATTGGCTCCATTCCTTGTGGCGAGGAAGCTTGCTCCCGCTGGTCTGCGAAGCAGGCCCAAATCGGCAACCGCACTCTTTCAGCGAGAATGCATCAGCCGATTTTGCGACCGTTTCTTGGTCGAGCGAGAGCAAGCTCCCTCGCCACACTTATTTTGGGAGCCGTCCAAATGAAACGTCTGCTCAGCGCTTGCGCCCTGCTCTCTCTACTGGCCGGTTGTGCCAGTACCGACACCATCGATCCACACGGCTACGACAAGACCGGCACGGCTTCGTATTACGGCGCCAAGCACCATGGCAAACGCACCGCCAGCGGTGAGCGCTTCAACCAGCATGGCCTGACCGCCGCCCATCGCCAGTTGCCATTCGGCACCCGGGTGAAGATTACCAACCTGAATAACGACAGATCCTGCGTGGTACGCATCAACGACCGTGGGCCGTATTCTCGCGGGCGCCTGATCGACGTGTCCCGTGAAGCGGCCGAACAGTTGGGCATGCTGCGCAGTGGCACCGCGAAGGTTCGCGTGCAAGCCCTCGACGACTGATAGATGGAGCGCTGACTATTTTCGGACTGGCCGATTTACCCCTGATCAGCGTGATTGAATTGCTCTGCGGTCTGTTTTTACTGATCGCCGGCGCCGAACTAATGGTGCGCGCCGCGGTACGCCTGGCCGCGCGCCTGCATGTGCGGCCACTGATCATCGGCCTGACCATCGTGGCCCTCGGCAGCAGCGCGCCGCAGATGGCGGTCAGCCTGCAAGCCACCCTGGCGCAAAACGCCGACATCGCCGTCGGCAGCGTGATCGGCAGCAGCATCTTCAACATCCTCGTCACCCTCGGGCTCTCCGCACTGATTATTCCGCTACGGGTTTCGCGGCAATTGGTGCGCCTGGATATTCCACTGATGATCGGCGCCAGCCTGCTGGTGTCCGTACTGGCGTGGAATGAAGAACTGACTCGGGTCGACGGCGTGATCCTGCTGACAGCGCTGGCGCTGTATCTGGGCTTGCTACTGCGTCAGTCACGGCACTCGTCCCGTCCGCCATCGGGGGCTCATGAAGCGCCGCAGGCACCGTGGTTCAGCAGTCTGCTGATGATTGTCGCCGGGTTGGCAATGCTGGTGTTCGCCGGGCACTTGCTGCTCGGCGCCGCGGTGGCAGTCGCGACCGACCTGGGGTTGTCGGAGCGGATCATCGGCCTGACCATCGTCGCCGTCAGCACCTCCCTGCCGGAACTGGCCACTTCGTTGATCGCCGCGCTGCGCGGTCAGCGGGACATCGCGGTGGGCAACGTGATCGGCAGCAACCTGTTCAACCTCTTGGGCGTGCTCGGGCTGACCGCATTGATCGCGCCATCACCACTGTCGGTCTCGCCCAACGCGCTGGATTTCGATTTGCCGGTGATGCTCGGAGTCGCGGTGCTGTGCCTGCCGGTGTTCTATTCCGGCTACCGGGTGACCCGCGCCGAAGGCCTGCTGTTTTTGGGCCTGTACCTGGCCTATGGGCTGCACGTGGTGTCGTTCACCACGGGCATGCCGCTGGCCGGCAAGCTTGAACACCTGATGCTGTTTTTCGTCCTGCCGGCGCTGGTGGCGTTTTTGCTGTTCACCTCGCTTCGCGCCTGGCGTCGCCAACACCACAAGAGGGAATTGCCATGAGCACTGATAAGAAGCCTGGGGTTGAAATCCGCCGCCAAGTGATGGGCGACGCGTTCGTCGACCGCGCCCTGGGCAACGCCACCGAATTCACCCAGCCGTTGCAGGACTTCGTCAATGAGCATGCCTGGGGCGGCGTGTGGAACCGTGAAGGTTTGTCGCTGAAAACCCGCAGCCTGATCACTCTCGCTGCGCTGACCGCGTTGAAGTGCCCGCAAGAATTGAAAGGCCATGTGCGCGGTGCATTGAACAACGGCTGCACGGTGGAAGAGATTCGCGAAGCGCTGCTGCATTGCGCGGTGTATGCCGGTGTGCCGGCGGCGATCGATGCATTTCGGGCGGCGCAGGAAGTGATCGACACCTATCAGAAGCCGGAGTAGGCGACCTGAAGAACGCCGCAAATCCCGAGGCTAAATCCACCCCCCCCACTGCAACAAAAAGATCCCGATGTTGGTGGTGACCGCCGCCATCAGTGTAGTAATCACGATGATCGCCGCCGCCAGTTCATGATTGCCATTGGCCTGCCGGGCCATGACGAAACTGGCAGCGGCGGTCGGGCTGCCGAAGTACAGAAACAGAATCCCCAACTCCGCCCCACGAAAGCCCCAGAGCCAGGCGCCGAGTGTCGCCAGCACCGGCAGGCCGATCATCTTCACCAGACTTGAACTCAGCGCCATCGTGCCGCTTTTGCGCATTGCCGCCAGCGACAACGTGCCACCGATGCAGATCAATGCCAATGGCAAGGTGGTTTGCGCCAAATATTGACCGGACCTCTCCAGCCATCCCGGCAAGCCGATCTGGAACCAGGCAAATGGTGCGGCTGCAATCACACTGATGACCAGCGGATTGGCCATCACACTTTTGCAGATGCTCCACGGATCAGACTTGATCACTGGGCTGTAGACCGCCAGCACAATGGTTGAGAGCGTGTTGTAAAACAGGATCACCAGCGCCGCGAGAATCGCCCCAAGGGAAATGCCATAGTCGCCGTACATGCTCGCCGCCAGGGCCAGGCCGATTACCCCGTTATTGCCGCGAAACGCGCCTTGGGTGTAAATGCCCCGATCTTCCCGCGGGCATTTCCAGATCGCCCAACCCCAGGCAATTGCAAAGCACATCAGGGTCGCGACCGAGAAATAGATCAGCAGCGCCGGTTGCAACGCAGCGTGCAGGTCGGCATGCAAGATGCCCAGAAACAGCAACGCCGGCATGGTGACATTGAACACCAGGGCCGACGCAGTATGGATGAAGTTGTCGTTGATCCAGTCGATGCGCTTGAGCAGCACACCCAGAAACAGCATGGCAAACACCGGCGCAGTGATGTTCAGGGTTTCGAGGAAAATAGCCAGCATGCCGGGGGAACCTTGGGTGGGCGTCGTTAGGGGGCTAATGATAAGCCACCGGAGACGTCGGCGTCTGGTAGACCGTCTTCGCGGGCTTGCCCGCGAAGACGTCCTGATAAACGCCAAATTAACCTCGGGTTACTTACCGATAGAAATCTTCGGCGCCCAAGTCAGCCATTCATCTTCAAACTTGTCGAACAGCGGGAACGTTTGTTCAGGCCGCGCCGGGACACCCATGCGGTCGCCATCCGGTGTGGCAAAGGCGATACCGCCCTGGATCAGCGTCTCCAGCGATTCGGTGCGTATGGTTGCGCCTTTGAACAAGCCGTAGTCAAAACCAAAACCACTGGTGTTCCAGAACCGCGTGCCACTGCGTACCAATGGCGCGTACTTCGGCTCGATCAGGATGTGTACCAACACTCGATCCGCCGTCTGCCCCAATTCATAGCCAGTCACCTTGCCTACCGTGATTTCGCGATAGGTGACGGGTACACCGGTCTTCAGCGAACCTCGACGAGCAGCACTCAATACCAGGCTCAAACCGGCCTCTTCCTTGGCGGTTTCCGGAGGATTGGTCAGCGCTACGAAGTCCTTTTGCGGACCGAGATTCTTCGGCGCCGGTTGCACTTCGATGTACTGCCCGGTCACCAGTGTCTCAAGGTTGGACGTCTTGATCAGACCCAATTCAGGTTTGACCACCCAGAACTGACTGCCCACCCGAGCGATACGCTCCGGCACTTCCGTGATTCGCGCAGTCAGCAGCACCGATTGCAGGTCGTCGCTGAGGTCAACGTCTTCGACCTTGCCGACGTCGAGGCCTTTGAACCGGATCGGCGTGCCCGTGCGCAGACCATCGGCGCGATCGACCTTGATGGTCACCACGGCGCCTTTCTGGTTTGCCTCTTCATGACTGGCGAACAGACGGAAACGTGGAATGCGCTTCCGCAACGGCGCTTTGGCTTCTGGGGTTTCGAAAGCAATGCCGCCAGCCATCAGGCTTTGCAACGACTCACTTTTGACCTGGATGCCACCGGTCAGCCCACCTGTCAGCGTAATACCGCTGGCATTCCAGAAGCGCGTCGAGGCGTTGACCAGCCCCTCGTACTCCTTCTCGATGTGCACACCGATCACCAGCTGTTTTTTAGTGCGAGAGAACTGGTAGCTCTGCACCGAACCCACCTTGACCTGCTTGTAGAGAATCGGACTGCCGACTTCCAGTGAGCCGAGGTTTTCGGTGAACAGCACCAGATGCAGGCCCGGCGAACGCAGATCCAGCGGCGGCGCCTTGGCCCGTGCTTCGAACTCGCGCTGCGGTGCGCCCCCCTTGTCGCCAGGGCGCACGGCAATGTAGTTACCTTTGACCAATGCTTCCAGACCGGTGATACCAGCCAGCGAAATCGATGGTTTGACCACCCAGAACTGCGTGCCGGTGACCAGGTAATCCTCAGCCAATGGGTCGAGCGTCAGCTCGGCGGTTGCACTGGAGAGGTCCGGGTCAATCTTGAGCGCCTTCAGATTGCCGACCTGAATGCCTTTGTACATCACCGGTGTACGACCGGCCTGCAGGCCTTCGAAATCGCTAAGTTTGACCTTGACCCGAATACCGGCGGCGGCTGCATCGAAGTCTTCATAGAGACGGAACGGCAGGCTTGGGTCGGTGGGCGGGCTGTCCTTACGGTTTTCCGGTGTAGCAAATGCAATACCACCAGCGACTATGCTGGCGAGGGACTCGCTACGCACTTTCACACCGGACAGGTTGGCATCGATGCTGATGCCGCTGGCATTCCAGAAACGCGTGTGTTTGCGTACCAGGCTGGCATAGGTCGGTTCGATGAAGACTTTGAGTTCAACGGTGTTCTGGTCCGCGGACAGCAAATAGCTTTTGATCTGACCGACCTGGATCTGCTTGTAGAACACCGGGCTGCCGCGATTCAGCGAACCAAGACGATCAGCCTTGATGGTCAGGTGCAGACCAGGCTTGGCGTCCGACAGCGGCGGCTCTTCGGCCAGGGCCTTGAACTTGCGGGTCGGCTCGCCCTCTCCCGGGCTGACAGCCACATAGTTACCCGAGACCAGCGTCTCCAGGCCCGTGATACCGGCCAGGGTTACGCTCGGCTTGACCAGCCAGAAACGCGTGCTGGTTCTGAGGTATTGCTCCACGTCCTTATTCATCTCGATAGTGGCGATCACGCCTTTGGCGCTGCCTTCGTCATCGAGTGTGAGGGCTTTCACCTTACCGACCGACATACCTTTGTAAACGACTTCGGTCTTGTTGGCCTGAATACCTTCGCCGCTTTCGAAGCGCACATGGATCTCAATGCCTGTCTCGCTATAGGCACGCCAGGCGAGCCAACCACCAATGAGCAAGGCGATAAGAGGCAATACCCAGATGGCAGACCAGTTAGAGGCCGGTCGGGTTTTCGCTGTAGGCAAATCAGTCATGGTCGTCGTCCGACTCCGTGTTATCCCAAATCAGTCGGGGATCGAAAGTTACTGCGGCAAGCATCGTCAGAATCACCACACTGGCGAAGGCGATGGCGCCAAGATTGGCTTCGACGCTGGCAAGCCGTCCGAAATTCACAACCGCCACCAGGATGGCGATCACAAAAATATCGAGCATCGACCAGCGGCCGATGAACTCGATAAAGCGGTACATCCATATACGTTGGCGTGCGGAGAGTGGCTGGCGCCGCTGCACCGAAAACAGCAGCAACCCGATACCCACCAGTTTGAACGTAGGAACCAGAATACTGGCGATAAAAACCACAGCCGCGATTGGAATCATTCCGTGCTGAACCAGTTGGATCACGCCGGACATGATGGTGCTCGGATCGCCCTGCCCCAGGGAACTGACGGTCATGATCGGCAGCACATTGGCCGGGATATAAATAATCGCAGCAGTGACCAGCAGCGCCCAGGTACGCATCAGGCTGTTCGGTCGGCGCGCATGAACCAACGCACCACAGCGGGTGCAGACCTGCTCGTCAGTGCCGGCTTCCTGCTTGTTCAACTCGTGGCATTCGGCACAAATCAGAATGCCCGCATCAATCGCCCGCATGGGCATCTTCTCCTGATAATGCCTGCCAGATCTGGTGCGGCGACATCACCACTTCCAGCCAGACCTGGACCAACAACAAACTGATAAAGCACGCCAGACCAAGACCTACGGTAATCGCCGCCATATCGGCCAATTTGACGATCGCGACCAGCACGCCCATGAGGTAAACCTCAAGCATCCCCCAATCCCGAAGATGGTGATAAATGCGGTAGAGCAGCAAACCGTAGCTGCGTCCGATATTGAATCGGATACTCAGCAGCACCACCAATTGGCAGAGCAGCTTGAGCAGCGGAATCCCCATGCTGCAGAGAAATACGACTGCTGCTACGCCCTGCATACCGGTATCGAACAAACCGAGAACACCGCTCCAGACAGTGTCATTCGATGACTGCCCGAGTAGATGGAGCTGCATGATGGGTAAAAAGTTCGCGGGGATATACAACAACAGTGCGGCAATGACCAAGGCGAGACTGCGCTGCACGACATTGTGCCGATGGGCATACAGCTCATAACCGCAGCGTGGACAAATGGCCTTCTCACCATGGGCGAGTTCAGGCTTGCGCATCAGCAAGTCGCACTCATGACACGCCACCAAACCGTCCAGTGGTAAATCTGACAGCCCAGGGGCGTCAACCGGATCTGGCATAAAGGCTCTGGCTCCAAAAAAGTTGGACCTATTCTAGTGTCCTGACTCGAAAATAACTGTGCAATTTTGTGTTGCTAGCGAAGTAGACTTTTTCTGCAGGCAAAACAAAACCCCTACCTGCATACGCAGATAGGGGTTTCGGAATTTAATCTTGACGATGACCTACTCTCACATGGGGAAACCCCACACTACCATCGGCGATGCATCGTTTCACTTCTGAGTTCGGGATGGGATCAGGTGGTTCCAATGCTCTATGGTCGTCAAGAAATTCGGGTACCGAACCGTCTTTCGACGCTTCAGCAAATTGGGTATGCGATAGTTTGTGCGGCTTTTGTGAATGGTTGCGAACTTTCGGTTCATTGCGTCTTCACACACCGCAATCTG
>NZ_JDWJ01000019.1:0-95043 GCF_012932895.1 Pseudomonas sp. KD5
TGCCCAGATGGTGAAATTGGTAGACACGCCAGCTTCAGGTGCTGGTGACCGCAAGGTCGTGGAAGTTCGAGTCTTCTTCTGGGCACCAATTCAAATTCAAGGTCACGATCTTGAATTTCACAAAAACCCGCGAAAGCGGGTTTTTGCGTTTCTGGCCTTTGAAAACCCCAAGCCATTACTTCCCCGTGGCGAGGGGGCTTGCCCCCGCTGGGTCGCGAAGCGGCCCTCATCACTCGTTAGTCATACCGTAACTTCAGGATTTACGACTGCTTCGCAGCCGAACGGGGGCAAGCCCCCTCGCCACAGAGTCCAGCGCCAGCCCATTAGCAAACACTCCTCAGACCCTCAAGGCGCACTTGAGAAACAATATCGTTTATCATTGTTTCAAGTTTTTGCAATGCGACAGTGAGGAACCCTGCGAATGATGCTTCGAAATACCCTGCGCCGCGGCCTGACCATCACCCTCCTCGGCCTGACACTCGCCACGCCCCTCACCCAAGCCGCCGATCCGGTTTCCCTGACACTCTATAACGGTCAACATAAGGAAGTCGGCGATGCCGTCGCCAAAGCCTTCGAAGCCAAGACCGGGATTCACGTCAATGTGCGCAAGGGCAGCAGCAACCAACTCGCCAGCCAGATCGTCGAAGAAGGCGATCGCTCTCCCGCCGATGTGATCTACACCGAAGAATCGCCACCGCTGAACAAGCTCGGCGAACAAGGCCTGCTGGCGAAAGCCGATGCCGCCACGCTAGAAGTCCTGCCCAAGGACTACGTTGCCGGCAACGGCACCTGGATCGGCATCACCGCGCGGGTCCGGGTCGTCGCCTTCAACCCTAAACTGATCGACGAAAAAGACCTGCCCAAGTCCGTGATGGAATTCTCCGATCCAAAATGGCAAGGCAAGGTCGGCTTCGTGCCTAGCAGCGGCGCCTTCCAGGAACAGGCGGTGGCGATTATCAAGGTCCACGGGATGGACGCCGCCGAAGAGTGGCTGACCGGCCTGCGTGCGTTCGGCAAGACCTACAGCAACAACATGGTTGCGCTGAAAGCCGTGGAAAATGGCGAAGTCGCCACCGTGCTGGTGAACAACTATTACTGGTTCGCCTTGCAGCGTGAAAAAGGCCAACTCGATTCGAAACTACATTACTTCACCGGTGGCGACGTCGGCGGACTGATCACCGTTTCCAGTGCTGGCGTACTGAAATCCAGCAAACACCCGAAAGAAGCCCAGCAATTGCTCGCCTACATGGCCAGCGAAGAAGGTCAGCGCGTGATCACCCGGACCACTGCCGAATACCCGCTGCACAAGGGCATGGAATCGGATCGCGGTCTCAAGCCGTTCAGCGAACTGCAAGCGCCGAACGTCACACCAGCCGATCTCGGCAACGCCGAAGAAGCCCTGGACCTGGAACGTGACGTTGGCTTGAACTGATGAGCGCCTCGTTATCCGCCCCCGCTTCGCACGGGGGTTACATGCCAAGGCGCAAGCGGCCGTCGATCTGGCTGCTGCTACCGGTTCTGCTGTTGGTGGTACTCAGCCTGTTGCCGCTGGCCTATGTCAGCCTCAAAACCTGGCAAGCCGGCTGGGCCGAGGCGCTGCATCTGCTGTGGCGGCCCTACGTGTTTGGCCTGCTGCGCAATACCCTGGCGCTGATGCTGGGCGTCACATTGGCCTGCGGTGTGATTGGCTTGTCACTCGCCTGGCTGCTGGAGCGCAGCAATCTGCCGGGACGGCGGTTATGGGGCGTGATCCTGTGCCTGCCGTTCGCGGTGCCGGCATTTGTCAGCAGTTTCACCTGGGTGTCCCTGAGCGCTCACTTCGAAGGGCTGGGCGGGGCGATTCTGGTGATGACGCTATCCAAGTACCCGCTGATCTTTCTGCCGGTCGCGGCAACGCTGCGCAATCTCGACCCCTCTCTTGAAGAGTCTGCCCGCACCCTGGGGCAGAATCGTTGGGGTGTATTCTTCAAAATCACCCTGCCCCTGCTCTGGCCGTCACTGCTGGCCGGTTCACTGTTGATTGCGCTGCACATGCTGGTGGAGTTCGGCGCGCTGTCGATCATCGGCCTGCAAACCTTTACCACGGCGATCTATCAGCAGTTCGAACTGGAATTCAGCAACGCCAATGCAGCGATGCTTTCTGCGGTGTTGCTGGCGCTGTGCCTGGTGCTGCTATGGCTTGAGTTACGCGTGCGCGGCAAAGGCCGTCACGTACGCACCGGTCAGGGTGCTGCTCGGCATGCGGAGCAAGTTCGCCTCGGGCCGTGGGCGGCTGTGGGACAACTTTACTGCTTGCTGCTGGCGATCATCGGCAGCGGCATTCCACTGGGAATGCTGGCGTACTGGTTGATGGTGGGTTCGTCGGCAGCGTTCCCGGTGGCCGCGATCAGCGAGGCATTGCTCTCGTCGCTGGCGCTGTCGCTCGGTGGCGCTGCGCTGTGCCTGGTGCTGGCGGTGCCGGTGGGGTTGCTGGTGGTGCGCCATAAAGGCCGACTGGCAATCTGGGCCGAGCGCTTGCCGTATCTGCTGCATGCACTGCCGGGATTGGTGATTGCGCTGACCCTGGTGTATTTCGCCCTGCATTATGTGCCAGCGCTGTACCAGACCTCGGCGTTGCTGCTGATTGCCTATGCGCTGTTGTTTCTGCCACTGGCGCAGGCACCGATTCGCACCGCGCTGAACAAGGCCGCGCCGCAGCTGGAAGAGGCCGCACGCACGCTGGGGGCGTCGTCTTTCAGCGCGTTTTGTCGGGTGACCCTGCCCATCATCTTTCCCGCCCTGGGTGCTGCGTTTGCGCTGGTGTTTCTGGATGCGATGAAGGAACTGACGGCGACGCTGCTGCTGAGCCCGACCGGGCTCAATACATTGGCGACGGAAGTCTGGGCGCATACCGCGAATGTGGAGTTCGCGGCAGCGGCGCCTTATGCGGCGTTGTTGATTGTGGTGTCGGGGTTGCCTGTGTATCTGCTGACGACGCGGATGTATTTGAGTCGTTGAAAAGCTTCGCGGGCAAGCCTCGCTCCTACAAGGATTACGTAGCCCTTGTAGGAGCGAGGCTTGCCCGCGAAGGCACCAGACCTGCGAACGAGAAACCTAAGCCCTGAACTGCCCCAGGCTCGCCTTCAACTGCGCCGCCAACCCATCCAGCACCTTGCCGCTGGCCGTGGTCTCCACCACCGCCTGAGCTGCTTTCTCAGCTTGAGCATGGATGGTCTCAACCCGCCCACGCACAGCCTGCGCACCTTGCGCCTGATGCGCCGCGGCCTGGGTCGCCAGGCCGATCGCTGCATGTACCTGCTCGACCGACGCCTGCACCGACTGCTGCAACCGCGCACTGTCGCGCAACACCAACAAACCTTCACTGGCCTGACGCCCAGCCTGCCCGATTGCCGCAACAGCCTCACGCGCGCCCTGCTGCAGCGCAACAATGTGCGCCTGAATATCGCCGGTGGAGCTCTGGGTCTTGCTCGCCAGCGCCCGCACCTCGTCCGCCACCACGGCAAACCCGCGACCGGTCTCGCCGGCACGCGCAGCCTCGATGGCCGCGTTCAGCGCCAGCAAGTTGGTTTGTTCGGCGATCCCGTGAATCACCGTCAGCACCACTTCAATCTGCTCACTCTGCTGCGCCAGACGCTCGATGACTTTCGCACCAGTGTCGACTTGTCCGGCCAATGCCTCGATGAGACTGCCGACTTTCGCCGAAGTCCGGGTGTTCTCATCCGTGGCCTGACGAATGTCCACCACCTGCTGCAAAGCGGCCTGCATGGCGTGACTTTCAGACTGAGCCTCGTCAGCCATTTGCGACAACGCGCGCAGGCTTTCGGCCACTTCATCGCGCTGCATGCCAGCCGCTGCATCGGCACCGGCATTGCGCAGGGTCATGGCGCCGATTTCCACGCCGGTACGCTGGGCCACATCGCCTGCCTCGCGCACGATCGGCTGCAACTTATCCACAAAGCGATTGACCGCCGAGGCCATATCGCCAATCTCGTCCTGGCTGTTGATCTGCACGCGCTTGGTCAGGTCGCCCTCACCTGCCGCCAAGTCATCCATCGCGACAATGAGCATTTTCAGGCGATTGACCACTCGACGCCCCAGTACCACCGCCAGTAACAGCAGCACACCGAAACCCACCACCGCCAGGCCCATGCCGATGCGCCAGCGCAAAGCCCCCGCGGCTTCCTGCACGGCGCCCGTGGTGTTGGCTTTCATTTCAGAAGCAGTGGACTGCGCCGATTGCAGACGCCCACGCATCGCCGTTGCGCTGTCAGCCGCCGCACCTTTGAGGCTGTCACCCACCAATTGATCGCTGCTGGCGATCAGCGCTGAGAAACGCTTGTCCAGCGCCGCCAGATCGGTTTCCACGGAGGCAGTTGAGACCCCCATCAAGACCTTGCCGATTTCCACCCCATTGGGACTGATCGAAGCTTCAAGGTAGTAGACCGAAGGATCGCTCTTCGCTGCATCCAGCACCTTGTCCAGCGCCCGCTCGCCCTGGCCTTTCTCCAGCAGCCCCTTGTTGATCGGGTTCTCCCGGTTGAGGTAGCGCGTCAGGTGCTGGCCCGTGGCGTCGTCATAGACCACGAACAACACGTTGGGATTTCGCTGGGCGCGGCGAGCGAATTCGGACAGGGTAGGAATGTCGCTGTCCCACATGGCGCGGGGTGCGACCGAGGCCAGAAGTTGCGCCATGTCATTGGCCGACTCCTTCAGGTCCTTCTCCAGCGTCGTACGCAGTTGAGCCTGCTCGTCTTTCAAACGTGAAGACAGCCCAGCGGTCAGGCGCTGACGGGTACTGCTGGACAGGTTATCCAGGCTCGACGTGACTTCACGCCCCGCCTGCTCCAGCTCACCGGAGAGCTTTTGGCTATCGGCGCCCAGGCGCACGCCCAGATCGGTTTCCAGCGCAGTCACCGTGCTCCGGGTCAGAGCAACAGCCACCAGCACCTGCACCAAAAGGGCGATACCAAGGGTAACGAACACGGGCCGCAACAAACGGCTTTGTAACAGTGAGAGAACGGCCGACACAGGAAATCCCTCTACTCTAACGCCATTAAATTGATGGCATTCTGAAGGCGATATTCACAGCAAAGGTCATGCCGTCCAACAGGCATAAACGACAAAGGCCCCGATTAAGGGGCCTTTGTGTTTTACATCAACAACTTATTAAGCGAACGGGTGACGCAGAACGATGGTTTCGTTGCGGTCCGGGCCCGTCGAAATAATGTCGATCGGCGCGCCGACCAACTCTTCGATGCGCTTGATGTAGTTGCGCGCAGCCTGAGGCAGCTCTTCCAGGGTCTTGGCACCCAGGGTCGACTCACTCCAGCCCGGCATCTGCTCGTACACCGGCTCCAGGCCGATGTAGCTGTCGGCGTCGGTCGGTGCGTCGATCACTGCACCGTCTTCGTTCTTGTAGCCTACGCAGATGTTGATGGTTTCCAGGCCGTCCAGCACGTCCAGCTTGGTCAGGCACAGGCCCGAGATGCTGTTCACATCGATAGCGCGACGCAGAATCACGGCATCGAACCAACCGCAACGACGGGCACGGCCGGTGGTGGCGCCGAACTCGTGGCCACGCTTGGCCAGGAACGCACCAACGTCGTCGAACAGCTCAGTCGGGAACGGACCGGAACCGACGCGCGTGGTGTAGGCCTTGGTGATGCCGAGAATGTAATCCAGGAACATCGGACCAACACCCGAACCGGTGGCGATGCCGCCAGCGGTGGTGTTGGAGCTGGTGACGTACGGGTAGGTGCCGTGGTCGATGTCCAGCAGGGAGCCCTGGGCACCTTCGAACATGATGTCCTTGCCGGCACGACGCAGGTTGTGCAGCTCTGCGGTGACGTCGAGCATCATCGGCTTGAGCAGTTCGGCGTATTCCATGCACTCGTCGAGTGTCTTCTGGAAGTCGATCGCTGGCTCTTTGTAGTAATTGACCAGTACGAAGTTGTGGTAGTCCAGCAACTCGCCCAGCTTGGCGGCGAAACGCTCACGGTGGAACAGATCACCGATGCGCAGACCGCGACGGGCAACCTTGTCTTCGTAAGCCGGGCCGATGCCGCGACCGGTGGTGCCGATCTTCAACTCGCCACGGGCCTTTTCACGGGCCTGGTCCAGCGCTACGTGGTAGGACAGGATCAGCGGGCAGGACGGGCTGATACGCAGGCGCTCGCGCACCGGTACGCCTTTCTCTTCCAGCTTGTTGATTTCCCGCAGCAGGGCGTCGGGTGCAACCACCACGCCGTTACCGATCAGGCACTGCACGCCTTCGCGCAGCACGCCAGACGGGATCAGGTGCAAGACGGTTTTTTCGCCGTCGATCACCAGGGTGTGACCAGCGTTGTGGCCACCTTGGTAGCGCACTACGGCGGCAGCATGTTCGGTCAGCAGATCAACGATCTTGCCTTTGCCCTCATCACCCCATTGGGTGCCCAGGACTACGACATTCTTACCCATAACACTTGTCCTCATTCGCGCAAACTTGGTGCCGGCGGCGGCCGGCAGGAAAACTCAAGAAGCCAGTGGCGATACTTGCCAAAGCCCGTTCTGCTGAATCAATTGCCGGTCGCAGTCCGCTTCACGGGCGGCGGCCAAAGGTTGCCCAGGCAATGCCTGAACGACACGCTGACCCTCACTGCGCAACTGGCAAACCTGCTGCCAGAGTGCTGCATCCGTACTGTCAGGCATCCAGATACCGCCAGACGGTAGCTCGATCTCAGCACGCCCCAGGGTCACCAGGGTTTTCAAATCGGTGGAGAAGCCTGTCGCCGGACGGGCGCGACCGAAGTCGGCACCGATATCGTCGTAACGACCGCCCTGAGCGATGGACTGGCCAACACCTGGCACGAACACGGCGAACACCACACCGGTGTGGTAGTGGTAGCCGCGCAATTCGCCCAAGTCGAAGTACAGCGGTAACTCCGGGAAACGCGTGGACAGACGCTCGGCAATCGCCAGCAAATCGTCCAGGGCCGCCAGAACAGGCGCCGGCGCATTGGCCAGACGCTCGCGGGCAGCGCTCAACACTTCACGACCGCCACACAGGTCGACCAGCGCTCGCAGCATGCCCGACAGATCGGCAGGCAGGCCTTCGGTCAAGGTAATGACCTCGTCGATGGCTTTACGTTGCAATGCATCGAACAACTGTTGCTCGACTTCGCCGGACAAACCGGCGGCGCGGGCCAGGCCGCGGTAGATGCCGACATGCCCGAGGTCCATGTGCACATCCGGCACATCGGCCAGTTGCAGCATGGCCAGCATCAGGCTGATGACTTCCACGTCGCTGCTCGGGCTGGCATCGCCGTACAACTCGGCGCCCAGTTGAATCGGGCTGCGCGAGGACGACAACGCACGTGGCTGAGCATGCAGCACGCTACCGGCATAGCACAGACGGCTCGGGCCTTCGCGACGCAGGGTGTGCGCATCGATGCGCGCCACTTGCGGCGTGATGTCGGCACGGAAACCCATCTGCCGGCCCGACTGCGGGTCGATGACCTTGAAGGTGCGCAGATCGAGGTCCTGGCCTGCGCCGGTCAGCAGGGATTCCAGGTACTCGATATGGGGAGTCACGACAAACTCGTAACCCCAGCTCTGGAACAGATCCAACACCTGGCGACGCGCAACTTCAATGCGCGCAGCCTCCGGTGGCAGTACTTCTTCGATGCCATCTGGCAGCAGCCAGCGGTCTACCGTTGCCATTACGCCATTCCCCTATGATCCGGGCAGCAAGCCTTTGGGCGAGCCTTGAGTGAAGCAGAAAATGATCGGCTCATGTGCATAAACCCCGCGCATGAACAACGTGGCGAAAAGCCTGGAACCGGCTTCGCCAACCACTTTCCTCGAAAAACCTGTCGAGTCATTCAACTCGGGCGCCTGCATAAAAACAGCAATCAAACGTGCAGACGCAAAAAAGCCGGGAATTTCCCGGCTGCCGCATCATACACACGTTTTCCCAAAGGATCACCCCGCCCGAGGCTTTAGCCGCCAGGCGGGGGATGATTCAGGTCAACGTCGTATCAAGGCTTGGCTTTTTCCAGGTAACGGAAGAAGTCACTGCTCGGGTCCAGGACCATGACGTCGGATTTGTTCGCGAAGCTTTCACGGTAGGCACGCAGGCTACGGTAGAACGCGTAGAACTCCTGATCCTGGCCGTATGCCTTAGAGTAGATCGCAGCAGCCTGGGCATCACCATCACCGCGCACCTCTTCGGATTCACGATAGGCTTCAGCCAGCAGCACGCGGCGTTGACGGTCGGCGTCGGCACGGATGCCTTCGGCCAGCTCGTTACCCTTGGCGCGGTGCTCGCGAGCTTCACGCTCACGCTCGGTGCTCATACGCTCGAACACGCTGCGGTTCACTTCCTTCGGCAGGTCGATGGCCTTGACCCGGACATCGACAACTTCAATGCCCAGCTCTTTTTCTGCCATCTTGTTCAGCGAAGCGGTGATGTCTGCCATCAGCGCATCACGCTCACCGGACACCACTTCGTGCAGGGTGCGTTTACCGAACTGGTCACGCAGGCCCGACTCCAGACGACGGGACAGGCGCTCGTCGGCAATCTGCTTGAGGCCGGAAGTCGCGGTGTAGAAGCGCTCGGCATCTTTCACGCGCCACTTGGCGTAGGCATCGACCATCACGGCTTTCTTTTCCAGCGTCAGGAAGCGCTGTGTCGGTGCATCCAGCGTCATCAGACGCGCATCGAATATGCGCACCTTGTTAACGTAAGGCACTTTCACATGCAGGCCCGGCTGAACATCGGCCTGGACCACGCGACCGAACTGCAGCAACACCGCGCGCTCGGTCTGAGCCACGATGTAGAAGCAGTTCCAGGCAACGATCGCCACGACGACGCCGACAATAAGGGCGATCAGCGATTTATTGCTCATCAGCGACTCTCCCTGGTACGTGCCTGCTGTTGCTGCAGATCAGCTGCCGCACGCACATTCACTTCATTGCTGCTGGCTGCTGCGCCGGTCACCGGAGTGCTGGTGCGGCGACCATCCTCGACCATCTTGTCCAGCGGCAGATACAGCAGATTGCTCTGGCCATTCTTGTTGCCGGTCACGAGAACCTTGCTGGTGTTGCTGAAGATTTCCTGCATGGTGTCCAGGTACAGACGCTGACGGGTAACTTCAGGCGCCTTGCGGTATTCGGCCACCAGCTTAGTGAAGCGGTCAGCCTCACCTTTGGCGCGGGAGACGGTCTCGTCGCGGTAACCGTTGGCATCCTCGAGGATGCGCTGGGCCTGACCACGGGCTTCCGGCACGACGCCGTTGGCGTAGGTTTCAGCCTGGTTACGCGAACGCTGCTCGTCTTCACGGGCGCGGATCACGTCATCGAAGGCTTCCTGGACTTCACGCGGTGCAGCAGCGCTCTGTACGTTGACCTGAGTGACGGTGATACCGGTGCGGTAGGTATCGAGGAAACGTTGCAGACGCTCCTTGATTTCGCTGGCCATCAATTCACGACCTTCGGTCAGCACCTGGTCCATGGCGGTAGAACCCACCACGTGGCGCAAGGCACTGTCGGTCGCATGCTGCAGACTGATTTCCGGCTGATCGACGTTCAGCACGAAGTCCTGCAGGTTGCTGATCTTGTACTGCACGGTCAGCGGCACTTCGACGATGTTTTCGTCTTCAGTCAGCATTTGACCCTGCTTGGTGTAGGCACGCTCACGCGTGACGTTTTCCAGGTACTTGCGATCGATCGGCGGGAAATAGATGTTCAGGCCCGGGCCGACGGTTTCATAGTATTTGCCGAAGCGCAGCACCACGGCCTGCTCCTGCTCGTCGACCACGTAGACAGCGCTGTACAGCCACACAGCCGCCAGCACGGTCAGACCGATGCCGAGCAGGCCGCCAAAGCCGCCACTCTTGCCCGGACCACCGCCCTCGTCACCGCGTTTCTTGCCACCACCGAACAACCCGTTCAGGCTTTCCTGCAGCTTTCGGAAGGCCTCGTCGAGATCCGGTGGTCCCTTGCGGTCGCCGTTATTGCGGCGCTTGCCACCCCAAGGATCCTGATTATTCGAGTTGCCACCCGGCTCATTCCAAGCCATAGCGCTCTCCATCTGATAAAGCAAAGACGCACCCACGGCGCGCCGACCAATGCTACAGAATGCCTGTCACCGCGGCACAACCGCTTTCTCAGGCTTTTATTGCAAAGTGTGTTGCTCGATGAATTCCATCGGTTGCAGACCTTCGCGGCTCACGAGTCGATTCAATTCGATCCGTGGCAAGCGAACGGCCAGCAGGCTGATGCCTTCTTCGTCGTGTTCTTCTTTTTGCACCGCACCGAGTTCGAAAAACTGCGCACGCAGTCGAGCAAAACGTTGCGGCAAGCGCAAGGTGCCAACAAACAAATCGCTGCCCAACAGTTCCGCCACTGCCTGCTTGAGCAAGTCCAGGCCGGTACCGTCCTTGGCCGACAACCAGACCCGCTGCGGCTTGCCATCGGCATCGCGCTGGATCTGCGGCTCAACCCCCTCGAGCAAATCGAGTTTGTTGTATACCTCAAGGATCGGCAAGTCTTGTGCCCCGATCTCCCCGAGCACCACCATGACCTGTTCGATCTGGGCCATACGATCAGGCTCGTGCGCATCGATCACGTGCAGCAGCAGGTCGGAGTTGCTCGACTCTTCGAGCGTAGCTCGAAATGCTTCGACCAGTTTGTGCGGCAGGTGACGAATGAAGCCCACGGTGTCGGCCAACACGATCGGCCCGAGATCCTCGAGTTCGAGTCGGCGCAAGGTCGGGTCGAGGGTCGCGAATAGCTGGTTGGCGGCAAAGACGTCGGAATCGGTGACCGAGTTGAACAGCGTCGATTTGCCGGCGTTGGTATAACCCACCAGTGAAACCGTCGGAATGTCAGCACGCTTGCGCCCGCGACGAGACTGCTCGCGCTGGCTGCGGACCTTTTCCAGGCGCCCCTTGATCTGACGCAGACGAATCCGCAACAGGCGCCGGTCGGTTTCCAGCTGGGTTTCACCCGGCCCACGCAGACCGATACCACCCTTCTGCCGCTCAAGGTGAGTCCAGCCGCGAACCAGTCGCGTACTCATGTACTCAAGCTGGGCCAGTTCGACCTGGAGCTTGCCTTCATGGGTGCGAGCGCGTTGCGCGAAAATATCGAGAATCAGACCCGTGCGATCGATCACGCGACACTCGAAAATACGTTCGAGGTTACGTTCCTGACTGGGCGTGAGGATGTGATTGAAAATCACCAGATCGACCTGTTCGGCTTTGACCAGGTCGCGTAACTCTTCGACCTTGCCGCTGCTGATCAGGGTTTTGGCGGTTGGCCGATGACGCGGCACGTTAAAAAACGCGACGGTCTCGGCACCAGCCGAAATTGCCAACTCCTGAAACTCCTGCGGATCTTCGCGCGCCTCAGGGTCCTGACCATCCAAGTGAACGAGAATTGCCCGCTCACCACCACCGTGGCGCTCAAAGAACAAAGGAGACTCCTATCAGGCGTTACCTGGCTCAGCGTCGCCTGCTTCGGATTCGGTTGCGCTAGGCAGACGAATTGGACGAACTGGCACCACTGTAGAGATAGCGTGTTTGTAAACCATCTGGCTGACGGTGTTTTTCAGCAGGATAACGAACTGGTCGAAAGACTCGATCGTGCCTTGCAGTTTGATCCCGTTGACCAGGTAGATGGAAACCCCCACTTTCTCTTTACGTAAAGTATTCAAGTAAGGGTCTTGTAGCGAATGCCCTTTTGACATGTGCCGCACTCCTTTAAGGATTCAATATAAAAAATAGGTAAACAGATGGCTTGGGGCCGTCACACCCCCAAGGATAGACGGCAATTGCAAGGACTCAGCTCAATATGGAGATGGTCCCGAGGTATTTCAAGGCGCGCGGCAGATTGTCGCAATCGAGGCTGTCCAACCAGTGTAAATCAGCCCAACTGCGCAGCCAGGTGAACTGGCGCTTCGCCAATTGGCGCGTGGCAATGATTCCACGCTCCTGCATCTCGGCTTGCGTCAGCTTGCCATCCAGGTAATCCCAGACTTGTCGATAACCTACAGCACGTATAGACGGCAACCCGGAATGCAAGTCACCTCTATCTCGCAGGGCTACGACCTCGTCGACGAATCCCTGTTCCAACATATTTGTGAATCTTTGTTTAATGCGCTCGTGCAGTACCTGGCGATTTGCCGGAGCGATGGCCAAGTTCGCGACAGTATAGGGCAATTGTTGCAGTCCCGAAGCGGCTGCTTCAGTACTTTGCGCAGATTGTCGCAAGCGTAGCTCAGTCATGCTCTGACCGCTGACGCGATAAACTTCCAGTGCACGACTAAGGCGCTGCGGATCGTTCGGGTGAATTCGCGCCGCGGATTGCGGATCAATCACCGCCAATTGATCGTGCAGGGCTTGCCAGCCAAGGCGTGCAGCCTCTTCTTCGATTTGCGCACGAACGTCCGCATCGGCCGCTGGCATGTCGGCCAGACCTTCGAGCAAAGCCTTGTAATAGAGCATTGTGCCGCCCACCAGCAGCGGAATATTGCCCCGCGCGGTGATCTCGCTCATGGCTTGCAACGCATCGCGACGGAAATCCGCGGCAGAATAACTCTCGGCCGGGTCGAGAATGTCGATCAGACGATGCGGGAATTCGGCCAGGATCTCTTTGGAGGGTTTGGCGGTGCCGATGTCCATGCCACGATAAACCAGCGCCGAATCGACACTGATCAACTCGCAGGGCAGGACCTTGGTGAGTTCGATGGCCAAATCGGTCTTGCCGGCGGCCGTCGGCCCCATCAGGAAAATCGCGGGAGGGAACTGGCTCATCAACGACCGCGCAAGAACAGTTTGTCCAGATCGTCCAGGCCCAGTTGGGTCCAGGTCGGTCGGCCATGGTTGCATTGACCGCTGCGCTCGGTGTTTTCCATGTCCCGCAGCAGGCCGTTCATTTCCGGCAAGGCCAGGCGCCGATTCGCGCGAATCGCGCCGTGGCAGGCCATGGTGCCGAGCAGTTCGTTCAGGTGCGCCTGAATCCGGTCGCTGGTGCCGTATTCCATCAAATCCGCGAGCACATCGCTAACCAGTCGGTTGGCCTCGGCCTGTTTCAGCAACGCGGGGATTTGCCGGATGGCCAGGGTTTCCGGGCCAAGGCGCTGCAATTCAAAACCCAGACGCTGGAACCAGGCGACGTTTTCTTCGGCGCAATCGGCTTCGCGTTGGCTGACCGCCAGGGATTCCGGCACCAGCAATGGCTGACCGCTCAATCCCTCGCTGGCCATGGCGACTTTCAGGCGTTCGTACATGATCCGCTCATGCGCGGCATGCATGTCTACCAGCACCAGGCCTTGGGCGTTTTCCGAAAGAATGTAGATGCCCTTGAGCTGCGCCAGTGCATAGCCCAACGGCGGAATGTCATCTTGCCCGGCCGGCAGCGCGACCGCATTGGCCTCGGGCAACGGCGCGAAGAACTCACGATAGGCCGCCTGAGCTTCGGCGACGGGCACGCCGGACTGAGGCCGCGGCGTGTATTGATACTGATAACCGGCACCGGCGCCAGAACTCGCCGCGGTATTGAATGACGGCTGGGCCTGGGGCTGCTCCAGCAGTGCATTGGCCGCCAGACGCATCTCGCCCTGCGGGCCGAACTCGCCGGCTTCGATACCGGTTGGCCGGACCATGGCTGTCGCGACAGGCGCGGCCAACTGGTCTTCCGGCCGCACATCACCCAAGGCGCGATGCAAAGTGCCGTAAAGGAAGTCGTGAACCATGCGCCCGTCACGGAAACGCACTTCGTGTTTGGTCGGGTGCACGTTGACGTCGACGCCCGCCGGATCGACTTCGAAAAACAGCACGAATGTCGGGTGCCGACCGTTGAACAGCACGTCGCGATAAGCCTGACGCACCGCGTGGGCCACCAGTTTGTCGCGCACGGCACGGCCATTCACAAAGAAATACTGCAAATCCGCCTGGCTGCGGTTGAAGGTCGGTAATCCGACCCAGCCCCACAAATGCAGGCCATTGCGCTCGATTTCGATCGGCAGCGCCTGCTCCAGAAAGCCCGCCCCACAGATCGCCGCCACACGCCGGGCGCGGGCCGCGTCATCATGGGCTTCGTGCAGACTGAGGATGGTTTTGCCGTTGTGACGCAGATGGAACGCCACATCGAACCGCGCTAGCGCCAGACGCTTGATCACTTCTTGCAGGTGATCGAATTCGGTTTTTTCGGTCTTGAGAAACTTGCGGCGCGCCGGGGTATTGAAGAACAAATCGCGCACTTCCACCGAAGTGCCCACCGGATGGGCCGCTGGTTGCACGCGAGCCGCCATGTCCCGGCCTTCGGTTTCCACCTGCCAGGCTTGATCGGCGTCGCGAGTGCGGGAAGTCAGAGTCAGACGCGCCACGGAACTGATGGAGGCCAGCGCCTCACCACGAAACCCCAGGCTCATGACCTGTTCGAGGTCTTCCAGGTTGCGAATCTTGCTGGTGGCGTGACGGGCCAGGGCCAAAGGCAGGTCATCGGCAGAAATGCCGCTGCCATCGTCGCGCACCCGCAGCAGCTTGACGCCGCCCTGCTCCACATCGACATCGATGCGTTTGGCGCCGGAGTCGAGGCTGTTTTCCAGCAACTCCTTGATCACCGAGGCCGGGCGCTCAACCACTTCACCAGCAGCAATCTGGTTCGCCAGCCGCGGGCTGAGTAGCTCGATACGCGCCGTGTTGGTCAGCACCTGGTTCATTCTTTGGCCGCCAGTTCAGTACCTGGAATGGTCAACGTCTGACCAATCTTCAGCTCGTCACTTTGCAAGTTGTTGGCACTGCGCAAGGTGGCCGCAGACACCTGATAACGCACAGCGATCATCGCCAGGGTTTCGCCGGGGCTCACGCGATGGTCACGCGGGCCTTGGGCGATCTTGCCGGAATCGCGCAGCCAGGCAATGTAGGTGCCCGGCGGCGGGTTTTGCTGGAAGAATTGCCGCACGCCGCTGCTGATGGAGCGCGCCAGCGCCTGCTGGTGGCTCGATGCCGCGAGTTTCGAGGCTTCGTTGGCGTTGGAGATGAACCCGGTTTCCACCAGGATCGACGGGATGTCCGGCGACTTCAACACCATGAACCCGGCTTGCTCGACACGTTGTTTGTGCAACGGCGTGACGCGACCGATGTTGCTCAAGACTTTCTGGCCAACGTTCAGGCTGGAAGTCAGGGAAGCGGTCATCGACAGGTCGAGCAGCACGCCGGCGAGCATCCGGTCCTTGTCGTCGAGGCTGACGTTGCCGGCACCGCCGATCAAGTCGGAACGGTTTTCGCTGTCGGCCAGCCAACGGGCGGTCTCCGACGTAGCGCCGCGGTCAGACAAGGCAAACACCGACGCACCGAACGCAGCGGCTGACGGCGCGGCGTCGGCGTGGATCGAAACGAACAGGTCGGCGCCCTTCTTGCGGGCGATTTCGGTACGGCCGCGCAACGGAATGAAGTAGTCGCCGGTACGGGTCAGTTCGGCGCGGAAACCTTTCATGCCATTGACCTGACGCTGCAACTCACGGGCGATGGCCAGCACCACGTCTTTTTCACGCTGACCGCGAGAGCCCGAGGCGCCCGGGTCTTCACCGCCGTGACCGGCATCGATCACCACGATAATGTCGCGCTTGCCAGCCGGTGCAGGTGGCAGCTTGATCGAAGGCTCGGACGGCGTGACGGGTACGGCGGGTACCGTGGCCACAGACGGTGTTGGCGCAGGCGGTGGCGCGGCGTCGGCCGCGTTGTCGAACAGGTCGACTACCAGGCGATTGCCGTACTGGGCGTTCGGCGCCAAGGTGAAGCTTTTCGGCGTGACCGCTTTTTTCAGGTCGATGACCACCCGCAAATCGGTCGGCGTACGCTGAGCCGAACGCATTGCCGTGATCGGCGTGTTGGCCGTGGAGACGTTCAGTGGCGAGCCGAGCGTCGCGCCATTGATGTCGATTACCAGCCGATCCGGTGCGGTCAGGGTAAAGACGCTGTGCTGGACAGGCCCCGTCAGGTCGAACACCAGTCGAGTGTTATCCGGCGCCCGCCAAAGGCGAACACTGTTGACCTTCGTCTCGGCCACAGCGTCGACGGTCACCGCCAAAAACAACACCCCTACGGCAGCAACCAACGCGCGAAAGCGCATACCTAACCCCATCATTTATTTGGATTCCAATGCCAAAACGGCACACCACGACTCGCCACGCGAGCCTTGGGGCAAAATTCTCAGCGAACGCCCGCTGTCTTGCGGGCTAATGGTAATGGTCAGGTCGGGCTTTGGCAAAAAGCCTGCACCCTTCTGGGGCCATTCAATAAGACACAATGCGTCGTCATCGAAATAGTCGCGGATGCCGAGGTACTCCAGCTCCTCGGGGTCGACCAATCGATATAAGTCGAAATGGAAGGCGCGGACGGCGCCGATCTCGTAAGGCTCGACCAGGGTAAAGGTCGGACTTTTTACCGCGCCGGTATGCCCCAGGCCACGGATGATGCCCCGGGACAGCGTGGTTTTCCCCGCACCCAAATCCCCTTCAAGAAAGATCAGACCGTGCCCTCCGGTGGTTTTGGCGATACGTGCGCCAAAATCGCTCATGGCCTGTTCATCGGCCAGGTACAGGGTTACTTCAGACACGGTGCTTGCTCCTCCAACAACTGACGAATGGCTGGAATCAGATCACTGGCCGCCAGCCCGCGGCCGAATTTACCTTGTTGCTCACCGGCATTGGCGTGCAGCCAGACCGCCAGGCAGGCCGCGTCATACGCGTCCAGGCCCTGAGCGAGCAAGGCGCCGACCAGACCGGCCAGCACATCACCCAGCCCGGCCGACGCCATGGCCGGATGGCCCTGATGACACAGCGCCAGACGCCCATCGGGGCTGGCAATCAGACTGCCAGCGCCCTTGAGCACTACCACCGCTGTATATTTTTTGCTCAACGCATGGGCCGCGGCCGGGCGGTCAGCCTGTACGGCGGTTGTCGATATCCCCAGCAATCGCGCCGCTTCGCCCGGATGCGGCGTGATGACACTACCTGCGGGCAAGCTCACGCCACCTTCGGCCAACAGGTTCAACGCATCGGCATCCCAGACTTGTGGCTGCGACGCGTTGGCCGCGGCCGACAACAGGCTGCGCCCCCAGGCGGCCTGCCCCAGCCCCGGGCCGACGACCAGCACCGTGGCCTTCTCCAGCAGGCCCATCAATTGATTGGCCGACGACGTGCCGAGCACCATGACTTCCGGCAAACGCGCCAGGGCGGCCGGAACGTGCTCACTGCGCGTGGCCACGGACACCATGCCGGCACCGCTGCGCAGGGCACTTTGTGCACTGAGCAGGATGGCGCCGCCAAAACCGCGATCACCGCCGATCAGCAATACGTGGCCGAACTTGCCTTTGTGGGCGGTTGGAGCGCGGCCGGTGAGACGCGGCACATTACCGACCGTCAGGCGATGCGCACTGATGTCGGCCCCGATGAATGTCTCGGGGGCGACGTGCAGATCGTTGAATACCAAATCGCCCACCACATCCGCCGCGTCACCGGTGAACAGCCCCACCTTCAAACCGATGAACGTCACCGTCAGGTCCGCTCGAACCGCAATGCCGAGCTGGCGACCTGTATCGGCGCACAGCCCCGAGGGGATATCCACCGCCGCAACCGGGAGCCCACTGGCATTGATCGCGGCGATGACGCTGGCGAACGGCTCGCGTACTTCACCGGTCAGGCCGGTGCCGAGCAAGGCATCCAGCACAATGCCGCGCAACTCGGAGTGCGGGGTCCAGCCTTGAATGGCCACGCCTTCGGCCACCGCCTCGGCATGGGCCGACGCGGCATCGCCCTGCAAACGCCCGGGGTCGCCGGCGGCCAGCACCCGCACATGCCAGCCGGCACGTCGGGCCAGCACGGCCACCAGATAACCGTCGCCTGCGTTATTGCCGCGACCGGCTACCACACTCAATTCGTGCGCCGCCGGCCAATGGCGGACCAACGCACGCCAGGTCGCCCGTGCCGCACGCTGCATCAATTCGAAGCCCGGTGTACCGGCCGCGATCACGCTCGCATCGAGCCCTCGGACTTGCGCGGCGCTATACAGCGCGTCGGGTAATTCATCTTTAGTGTGCGGCATGCGTCTTCAGGCTCCGATGTCTGGCAGAATTATACGCATCTCAGCTCCGGTTTCTCTCGCCTCATGCCCGCTATTACTACAGACCTGCCCGCCCTCGCCCAATCCATCAAGGACTGGGGCCGCGAGCTGGGCTTTCAACAAGTCGGCATCAGCGGCCTCGACCTGGCCGAGCATGAGCAGCACCTGGAGCGCTGGCTCGCCGCTGGCTACCACGGCGAAATGGATTACATGGGCGCCCATGGCAGCAAACGCTCGCACCCGGAAGAACTTGTACCGGGCACCCTGCGCGTGGTTTCGCTGCGCATGGACTACCTGCCGGGCGACACGCACATGGCGCAACGGCTGGCCCAACCGGAAAAAGCCTACGTCTCGCGTTATGCCTTGGGCCGCGATTACCACAAATTAATTCGTAAACGCGTGCAACAACTGGCGGAAAAAATCCAGGCAGTGGTTGGCCCGTTCGGCTACCGCGCCTTTGTCGACAGCGCCCCGGTGCTGGAAAAGGCCATCGCCGAACAGGCTGGCCTGGGCTGGATCGGCAAAAACACGCTGGTCTTGAATCGCAAGGCCGGCAGTTACTTCTTCCTCAGCGAACTGTTCGTCGACCTGCCGCTGCCGGTGGACCCGCCCCACGCCACCGAGCACTGCGGTCGCTGCACGGCCTGCCTGGACATTTGCCCGACCAACGCCTTCGTCGGCCCCTACGTGCTGGACGCCCGTCGCTGCATTTCGTACCTGACCATCGAACTGAAAAGCGCGATTCCTGAAGATTTACGACCGCTGATCGGCAATCGGGTGTTCGGCTGCGATGACTGCCAGATCGTCTGCCCGTGGAACCGCTTCGCCCGGCCTTCCGGGGAAAGCGATTTCAAACCCCGGCACAACCTGGACAACGCCGAACTGGCCGAACTGTTCATGTGGGACGAAGAAAAATTCCTCAGCAGCACCGAAGGTTCACCGTTGCGTCGGGCCGGTTACGAGCGTTGGTTGCGCAATCTGGCGGTCGGCCTGGGCAATGCGCCGTCGAGCATTCCGGTGCTGGAAGCGTTGAAGGCACGGCGGGACTATCCGTCGGAACTGGTGCGCGAGCATGTCGAATGGGCGCTAAAACAACACGGGCTTATGTAGTAGCTGCCGAAGACTGCGTTCGGCGCGACTGCGAAGCGAGCCCTTCGGCCTCGAACGCAGCCTTCGGCAGCTGCTACAGGGACTGCGTGTAAATCAGGCTTCGTCGTTATAAACGAACTTGGGCATTTCCCAGTGGAAACGGATCGCCAGCAAGCGCAGCAGGAAGCCGCCGAATAGTGTGATCAGGATCGCCTGTTCACCCGGCAATTGCAGATAGACACAGAATAAATAGCACCACGCCGCGGCAAACGAGACGCTGGCGTAGAGTTCGCGGCGGAAGATCAGCGGGATGTCGTTGCAGAAGATGTCCCGCAGAATGCCACCGAATACCCCGGTGATCACGCCGCTGACCGAGGCCACCAGCATGCCGTGGCCCATTTCCAAGGCGATCATGCAGCCGATCAGGGTAAACGCCACCAGGCCCACGGCGTCGAGCACCAGAAACAGCGAGCGCAGATGGCGCATCCAGCGCGCCGCGAAGACGGTGAACATCGCTGCGATCGACGTCAGCACCAGGTATTCCGGGTGTTTGACCCAGGTCAGCGGGTAATGGCCAAGCAACACGTCGCGCACCGAACCGCCGCCCAACGCCGTGACGCATGCAATCAATACCACGCCAAACCAGTCCATGCCGCGACGGCCCGCAGACAGGGCGCCAGTCATGGCTTCGGCAGTAATGGCGATCAGGTAGAGCATCAGCAACATGGTGGCGGTCCTTACGAGAAGGCGCGCAGTCTACTCAGATCGTCAGGGCACCAAAAGGGGGCAAAGGAACCTGTGACGAGGGAGCTTGCTCTCGCTGGGCCGCAGAGCAGCCCCATCTGCTGACAGAGCAACTCTTCAAATAGACCGCGTCGGCTGACTTTACGACTGCTACGCAGCCGAACGGGACGGTGCGGCGTTCCGACAAGCTCCCTCGCCACAAAAACCTCCCTATACCCAATCAGAACTTGATGAAGTTCTTACGGTAGTGCTGCAGCTCGGCGATCGATTCGCGGATGTCGTCCAGGGCCAAGTGGGTGCTGCCCTTTTTGAAGCTGTCGCGCACATCCGGTGCCCAGCGCGCGGCCAACTCCTTGAGGGTCGACACGTCGAGGTTGCGGTAGTGGAAATAGCTTTCCAGCGACTTCATGTGGGTATAAAGGAAGCGACGGTCCTGGCAGATGCTGTTGCCACAGATCGGCGACTTGCCCTTCGGCACCCATTTCTCCAGGAAGGCGATGGTCTCGGCTTCCGCTTCGGCCATGCTGATGCGGCTGTCGCGAACCCGTTGGGTCAGCCCGGAGCCGCCGTGTTGACGGGTATTCCACTCGTCCATGCCGGCGAGGATCTCGTCGCTGTGATGGATGGCGATCACCGGACCTTCAGCCAAGGTGTTCAAATTACTGTCGGTGACGATGGTGGCCATCTCGATGATGACGTCGGTATCAGGGTTCAGCCCGGTCATTTCCAGGTCGATCCAGATCAGGTTCTGCGGGTTCTGCATATGTCGGCTCCTCGGCGTAGGTTCGCAGTTTAGCCTAGGGAGGCGGCCGGGCGTGCTAAACTCGCGGCCGTTTTACCTAATCGCTGCATTCTCGATACGGAACACCCATGGCCAAACGCCAACTCAATCGTCGTCAAAACTGGCGCATCGAAAAGATTCAGGGCGAGCGCGCTGCCCGCGCCGCCAAACGCGAGTCCTCGGCTGTCGAGGCACTTGAGGGTGGCGACCTGGGTCCGGAACAGACGGGCCTGGTGATCGCGCACTTCGGTGTGCAGGTCGAAGTCGAGGCTCTCGATGGCGAATTGGCCGGCCAGGTATTCCGCTGCCACTTGCGCGCCAACCTGCCGGCGCTGGTGACCGGCGATCAGGTCGTGTGGCGTGCCGGCAACCAGGGCATCGGCGTGATCGTGGCGCAACTGCCGCGCAAAACCGAGCTCTGCCGCCCGGATAGCCGTGGTCAGCTCAAGCCGGTGGCGGCCAACGTCGACATGATCGTCATCGTCTTCGCCCCATTGCCCGAGCCTCACGCCAACCTGATCGACCGTTATCTGGTCGCCGCCGAACACGCGGGTATCCGTCCGTTGCTGCTGCTGAACAAATTCGACCTGATCGACGAGCAGAACGCCCCGGCGCTGAATGCCTTGCTGGCGGTTTACCGCACGCTGGGTTACCCGGTGCTGGAAGTGTCGGCGCACCACGGCAACGGAATGGAGCAACTTCAAAAACTATTGGACGGGCACATCAGTGTGTTCGTCGGCCAGTCCGGCGTCGGCAAGTCGTCGCTGGTCAACAGCTTGCTGCCGGAAGTCGAAACCCGCGTCGGCCCGCTGTCCGAGCTGTCGGGCCAGGGCACCCACACCACCACCACCGCGCGGCTGTTCCACTTCCCCGGCGGCGGTGAGTTGATCGACTCCCCGGGCATTCGGGAATTCGGCCTGGGCCATGTCAGCCGCGCCGACGTCGAAGCCGGCTTCATCGAGTTCAACGACCTGCTCGGCACCTGCCGCTTCCGCGACTGCAAACACGACCGAGAACCGGGTTGCGCCCTGCTCAAGGCGCTGGAAGATGGCCGCGTGCAGCAGCAGCGGATGAACAGCTACCGCTCGATCATCGCCAGCTTGCCTGAAAACAGCTATTAAACAGATGCGCCAGCCGCCCAGACATCAATGGGACGGCTGGCTGTTCGCAGCAGCCTACAAAAACCACCCATCGACTTAAACATCAGATATTTCTGTAGGGCATCCGCACGCCTGTTTGAAGGGCACTTCTCTTTCACCGCGAAGCCCTTGTTCCAGCCATTCAACTGCATACATTCAAGCCCTCTTCGCACATTAGCGATACCGAGGGACAGCCATGCCAACCTATCATTTGTTCATCGTTCACTCGTGGAACCGTTCAGGCGCCCATTACCGCGAACTCGCCCTCAAGGAACACGTCTGATGCCTGTATTCATCAGCTACCGTCACGCGGATCGCCCCTACGCGATCGCCATCTGCAGCCGTCTGATACAGGCCAACATCAAGACCTACTTCGACGTGCTGGATCCGGAATCCCAGACCACTGACGACATCACCGGGGTCATCACCCGCTACATCACCGCGAGCACGCATCTGATAGCCGTGGTCTCGGGCAAGACCGTGCCGCCATGGTGGGTACCGTTCGAAGTCGGCGAGGCGACCATCAGCAACAGGCGGATTTGCTCATTCCAGACCGAACCGACGGAACTGCCGCTGTACCTCGATAAATGGCCAAAGCTCAGCACTGACAAGGATCTGGATTTTTTCATTGATGCCTACCGTGAAGAAGTGGCGACCAAGCGTTCAATGACACTCGATTCGATCAGCGAATCCCTTTACGGCACCTACAGACGCAATGCGGAGCTATTCCACGACCAGCTCAAGAGTCGCATCCGACGGGGTTTCTGAGAGGTGCAAAAAAGCCGCGTTCATCGCGGCTTTTTTTGGCCTCAGGAAACCGCTGCCGGCGGTTTCGGTTCGACGCTTTTCAGCCCAGGCTTCTGAAACGGGTACAAGTGCTGGCGCAGGATACCGCCCGGCAAGTCCTTGCCAAAAACCCCGTAGCGCGTCGGCCACTCCTTGGGTGGCAACTTGAAGGTGCCAAACAGCATATCCACCAGCGGCGTATGGATCGCATAGTTCTTGTAGATGTAATCCTTGTGCCGGGCATGATGCCAATGGTGATAGCGCGGCAGGACCAGCACATAATTCAGCCAGCCGCCGTTGATCCGTACATTGGCGTGGGCCAGCACGGCCTGCACCCCGACCAGAATCACGTAGGCGTTCAACGCCTGGGGCGCAAAACCCAGCAGCATCAAAGGCACCAGCACGCCGGTGCGGGTGAGCAGAATCTCGATGAAGTGGACACGCGAGCCGGCGAGCCAATCCATGTGCGTGCTTGAGTGATGTACGGCATGCATGCGCCATAACCACGGCACGACGTGATACAGCCGATGCAGCCAGTACTGACCGAGGTCGGCTACCAGTACCGCCAGTAAGAACTGCACAACGATCGGCAGGCTTTGTACGCTGGCCTGCAAATCCGTCGACACGGCCCAACCGGCCATAAAACTCGACGAGGCAGTGATGAAAATCAGGATGAACTGCACCAGCATATGACTGACAAAAAAGTAGGTCAGGTCAGTTCGCCAGTGCGGACGCAGAATGTTTTGCTCGGGGTCCTTGGAATAGAGTTTTTCCAGGGGGATAAAGACGATGGCCGACACCAGCAGAGCCAGGACGAACCAGTCCAGCCCCAGCGAGTACGGTGTCTGCCCAATCGAGCTGATCTGCACATTGGTACCGCCGAGAAACACCGCCAGCCCCGAGGCGACAAGCCCGGTGATCCCCAGGCGTTTGCGCTTGTTGAGCAGGATATTCAGGGTGCCCAGGCTGAAAGACAGTACCAGCCCAAGCAATAGCGTGGTGCGCGCAAACTGCTCGTCGTACACCTTGCGCAGTTCGGCGGTGGTCAGCCATTCGGGAAAGAGAAAGCACAATACCGCCAGCAGGCTCAATAGCCCGAGCGTGGCTGAGATGTAGCCACTGACCCGCCCTTCACCAAACTTGAAGGGTGCATTGCCATGCTGCTGAAAATAGGACTTGAGTCTTTCCATTACTGATCTTCCATGATTCCGAAAACAAACTTGCAGTGAGTCGAGTCATTGCGACGCTGCAGTGACGCAGCCAGAAACAAAAAAGCCACTCATGGTGGCTTTTTTGCAGGTTATTGCTTGGGCGGTACAGCAGGTTTGACCGGATCACCCGGCTTCGGCGCCGGATTATCAAACAGATTCAAACGCTCACGAAGTTCGTGTGCCGGCAGCGGCTCTTTATCCGCCGGCAATGCGTTCGGATCGGCTGGCGGCGCCGGCACTTCGCCCGGACCACCCTGCCCTTGCGTCGGCGCTGGCGCCGGTTCGGCACCTTGTTCGCCTTCGATGGCGCGCTGGGCTTTCTTGGTGAGCACCACGATGTCGATCCGGCGGTTGACCGGGTTGAACGGGTTCTCCCGATCGAACAGTGCCGATGAGGCATAACCCACGACGCGTGCCACCTGTGAATCTGGGTAGCTGCCGGCGACCAATGCACGACGAGCCGCGTTGGCGCGGTTGGCCGAGAGTTCCCAGTTGCCGAAATCGCCGGTGCCCGAGTACGGCTTGGCATCGGTGTGGCCGCTGATGCTGATTTTGTTCGGCACCGCTTTGATGGTGTCGGCCATGGCCAGCAGAATGTCTTCGAAGTATGGCTTCAGACGCGCACTGCCGGAGTCGAACATCGGGCGGTTTTCAGCGTCCATGATCTGGATGCGCAGACCGTCCTGGGTGATCTCGAAGAGGATCTGGTCCTTGAATTTCTGCAATTGCGGGTTTTCATTGACCTTGTTCTGCAACTCTTGCAGCAACAACTCCAGGCGTTCCTTCTCGACCTGCTCGGCCATGCCTTCAACCTGCTCGGCGTCGATGGTCACCTTGTCTGGCTGCGGCTGAGATTTCACCTCCGGGTTGAGGGTGTTCTCCGGCGCCAGAGTCGGTGTGCCGCCCAGGTCGATGATGTACGGCGTACCGCTTTCGGAAAACCCGACCGGGTCCTTGAAGTAACCGGCGATGGCGATCTTCTGTTCAGGCGTCGCGGTGGACAGCAGCCACAACACCAGGAAGAACGCCATCATCGCCGTCGCGAAGTCCGCGAAGGCGATTTTCCAGGCGCCCCCGTGATGCCCTCCGGCGATGCGCTTGACGCGCTTGATGATTATCGGCTGGTTATTTTCCATGACTTAACGACCGCGAACCGCTTGTTCCAGCTCAGCGAAGCTAGGACGGTGCGCCGGGTACAGAACCTTGCGACCGAACTCCACCGCCAGCGACGGCGGCATCCCGGAAGCCGAAGCCACCAGCGAAGCCTTGATGGCTTCGTAGGTGTTCAGTTCTTCCTTGGCATCGTGAGCCAGGGAGTGGGCCAGCGGGCCAAAGAAACCGTAGGCCGCGAGAATACCGAAGAAGGTACCGACCAGTGCCGCCCCCACGTGCAGACCGATGGACTTCTGGTCGCCTTCGCCCAGGGATGCCATGGTCACCACGATCCCCAATACCGCCGCGACGATACCGAAACCGGGCATGGCGTCGGCGATGCCGTTCACCGCGTGGGACGGGTGCTCAAGGTCTTCCTTGAGGCTGTAGAGTTCCATGTCGAACAGGCCTTCCAGCTCATGGGGAGCCATGTTGCCGGAGGACATGATGCGCAGGTAATCGCAGATGAACGCGGTCATGCGTTCGTCTTTGAGCACCGCCGGGTACTTGGCGAAGATCGGGCTCGCGGCGGCATCTTCGATGTCGCCTTCGATCGCCATCATGCCTTCGCGACGGCTCTTGTTGAGGATCTCGTAAATCAGCCCCAGCACTTCCAGGTAGAAGGTGTGGTTGAAACGCGAACTGAACATGCCCAAGGACTTCTTGAGCACGTGCATTGTCATGTGGCCGGGGTTGGCCTGCAGGAAGGCGCCAAGGGCCGCGCCGCCGATAATCATCACCTCGAAAGGCTGGATGAGAGCGGCAATCTTGCCGTGGGAAAGCACGTATCCGCCGAGCACGCTCGCGAATACGACGATGATGCCGATAATTTTAGCCATAGGTAGGAGAGCACTTACTGAGTCGGGTTCAAGGTCATATTCGGAAGTTAAAAAATCTCTTCTTCTACTTATCGGCAAAACTGCGCCAGACTATAGCCAGTTAAGGCGAAAAGCTAATTTGACCCGTTCAGGGCATAGGTAAAGCAGACGATGATCGCGTCCAGACATGGCTAACGAAACGAACGTCCCAACGCCAAAACCAACTACGCTTGAAAGCTGGGTCAAGCTTCTCGATGGCGTACGCCTGCCGGTTCCGCAAACCAGCCACGACCGGGTCTGCAAAGCCATCCGCGATAACCGCAGCTCGCTACGTGACATCGCTGAACTGATGCAGGAAAGCCCGGCCCTGGCGTTGAGCGTGATTCGCGAAGCCAACCGTCACACCCATGGCAGCATGACCGAGCCTGCTGAAAACCTTGAGGTGGCGATCAATCGCCTCGGTTTGAAACGCACCGAAGAACTGCTCGACCGCCTGCCCGCCGAACCCCAATTGCAAATCCCCGTCGCCCTGCGCCAGCTTCAACTGATCAGCCAGCACGCCACTCAACAGGCCAACGGTTTTTTTGCCAGTCGCCTGGCGCGACTGTGGCAGGACATCCACTGGGGCAGCCTGCTGTTTCTCTCGCCACTCTGGCCCATGGCGCTGACCCATCCGCAGTTGCTTGAAGAGTGGGAGTTGCGGGTTATCCATAAAGGCGAGTCGGCACGCAAAGTCGAAAAGCAATTGTTCGGTGTGCGCCTGCTGGAAATCTGTCTGGCGCTGGTGGACGTCTGGCGCCTGCCGATCTGGGTGCAGCAAGGTTATCGGCTGCTGCGCAGCGAGCAACGTGAGCTGGTGAAAGTCCTGCGCATCGCACGTGACAGCGACCACCCATTGCGCCAACAGAACCGCCTGGATGACGACCCGACGTTGCGCCGCTGGCTCAATCAGCCCGCCAATACCGTGCTGCTGGCCAACGGTCTGGCGCTGGCGGCACAACAGGCCTGGGACAGCCCCCATTGCGAGCGCTGGCAGTACCTGACCAGCCTTTACCTGCAAATGCCGATGGATGAGGTGCAACAACAATTGCACCAGCAGGCAGCCAACAGCGCTCGCCAACACGCCATGCCAGACCTCTGGCACCCGGCCGAATCGCTGATCTGGCCACCGGGCGCGCACCGCGTGCATGCCGGTTTGTTGCCCGCACCGGCGCCGACCGCCGAAGACCTGGCGAAGTGGCGCAAGCAATGCGCCGAATTGCTGGTGGAGCCGAGCCGCTTTACCAATGCCATGCACTTGACCACATCGGCCCGGGACGCTCTGGTGGCGTGTGGCATGCGCCGGGTGATGATTCTGATGGCCGATCGCACGCACGCCAATTTGCGTGTGCACCAGACCGCCGGGCTACCCAAGGAAGTGGCCGGCCTGAACCTGGTGGTCAGCCAGAGCACCGTGCTGCAACGCCTGCTCGCGCAACAGGCCCAGGTGCGCCTGACGCCGGCCAACAACGCACAATTCTCGGCCCTGCTGCCAGCCAGCTTGCGTAACCAATTCAGTGGCGAACACCTGCTGCTGCGCTCACTGGTCAACAACGGCCGGGTGATCATGATCGTGGTAGCGGATCAGGGCGGCGGACCGTTCTCGGAAATCACCGTGCAAGCGTTCGGCAAAACCGCTCAATGCATCGAAAAGGCCCTGCACAGCTTTAGCCACCGATAGGGCCTGTTATCAGTTATTTCCTGCCCCAAAATAACTGATAACAGGCCCTCATGACGCTGCGCTACAATCCTCCCCTTTGTGCTCTGGAGACCTCACATGTCTGACTTCTCTGGCTTGGCGCTGGTGATCGAACCGAGCGACCTGCTCCCGCGTCTCGACTCCCGCGAACTGATTCTGGTGGACCTGACCAGCAGCGCCCGCTATGCCGAAGGGCATATCCCCGGTGCACGCTTTGTCGATCCAAAACGCACTCAGCTGGGGCAGGCACCTGCGCCTGGCCTGTTGCCAACCCACGCCGCGCTTGAAGCATTGTTCGGCGAACTGGGGCACAACCCTGATGCGGTCTATGTCGTCTATGACGATGAAGGCGGCGGTTGGGCCGGGCGTTTTATCTGGCTGCTGGATGTCATCGGCCACAGCAAGTGTCACTATGTCGACGGCGGCCTGCCGGCCTGGCTGGCAGAAGGTTTGCCCATGTCGATCCAGATCCCGCCGGCAGTCGGCGGCCCGGTCGCCCTGACCCTGCACGACGAACCTGTCGCCACCCGCGAATACCTGCAAAGCCGCCTCGGCGCCGCTGACCTGGCGATCTGGGACGCACGTGGCCCGCAGGAATACTCCGGCGAGAAAGTGTTGGCGGCCAAGGGCGGGCACATCCCCGGCGCGGTCAATTTCGAATGGACCGCCGGCATGGATCAGGCGCGCAACCTGCGTATCCGCACCGACATGCCGAAAATCCTGGAACAACTCGGCATTACCAAAGACAAAGAAGTCATTACCCACTGCCAGACACACCATCGCTCTGGCTTCACCTATCTGGTGGCCAAGGCGCTCGGTTATCCGCGGGTCAAAGGCTACGCCGGCTCCTGGGGCGAATGGGGCAACCACCCTGACACGCCCGTAGAGATTTAAGTTTTTCAAGGACAGTTAATGAATAAGCGTTTGTTTATCCTCAGCCAATACCTGCTGCCCCATCACTTGCTCTCGCGACTGGCCGGCTGCATTGCCGAATGCCGCGTGCGCTGGTTCAAGAACGCCTTTACCGCCTGGTTCGCCAAGCGTTATCAAGTGGACATGTCCCAGGCGCTGGTCGAAGACCTGACGGCTTACGAGCACTTCAATGCGTTCTTTACCCGCGCCTTGAAGGACGGTGCTCGCCCGCTGGATCAAACTCCAGGCGCGATCCTCAGCCCGGCTGACGGTGCGGTCAGCCAGCTCGGCCCGATCGAACACGGTCGCGTTTTCCAGGCCAAGGGCCACAGCTTCAGCGTGCTGGAACTGCTGGGTGGCGACGCGGCCAACGCAGCGCCCTTCATGGGCGGCGATTTCGCCACCATTTATCTGTCGCCGAAAGACTACCACCGTGTGCACATGCCGCTGGCCGGCACTCTGCGCGAAATGGTCTACATCCCCGGCCGCATCTTCTCGGTCAACCAGACCACCGCTGAAAACGTTCCGGAACTGTTCGCCCGCAACGAGCGTGTAGCGTGCATTTTCGACACCGAGCGCGGCCCGATGGCCGTGGTGTTGGTGGGTGCGATGATCGTGGCGTCGATCGAAACCGTTTGGGCTGGCTTGGTCACACCGCCAAAACGCGAGCTGAAAACCTTCCGCTACGATGAAGCGGCCCGTGCGCCGATTCACTTGGAAAAAGGTGCGGAACTGGGTCGTTTCAAGCTCGGTTCTACGGCGGTCGTGCTGTTCGGACCGGATCAAGTGAAATGGGCTGAAGGGCTGGGCGCCCTTTCGCCAGTGCAGATGGGCCAGGGCATCGGCCTGCCAACCGCCTGATCCCTCGATCCGATCCCACGAACGCCTTTCGTGGGATCGGACATTTCCTCCCGTTGCGCCCCCTCCTCCAGCGTTCATAGCTGCTACAGTCAAAGTCATTCGTTGCCCATTTCCCGGTCGGAGTTTGTCCACGGCATGAATGAGACCAATCCTGCCCTGCTGCTACGCGCACCGATCCCGACGCAGTCGCGCCTGTCTTTCTGCGAAGCCACGCCACGCGACCTCAAGCGCTGGATCGCCAACCTGCCCAAAGCCAACATCGGTGAAACCGCTCGCCTGTTGTACCAAGGCTTGAATGAACTCAACCAACTGCTCACACCCAGCGACAATCGCCTGCAATTGCTCGAATTGCTGCGGCCCGAGGTGTATTACGTCTGCAAGCTCCTGGAGCGGCATTTTCTGCACCAGGCCATTGTGCTCGACGAGCGCTCGCGCAAGATTGCCAACCTTTGCCAGGCGCTGCAGAGCCACTTGGCGATCGGCTACAAGCAGATCGTCGTCCGCATTGCACCGCGTTTCAGTAAAGACCGTGCACCGCTGCTGACCCTGGCATTGCAACGTGCCGTCCATTGCTTGAACGGTACGTTGATCCGCGCCACTGAGCTCTATTGCCCAGCGCCCGAAGGGCTGTGGCTGGAACTGCATCAGCTGTACCGGATCGGCTGCGAACTTCAGCTGCAACATCAGAGCGTGCGCGATGAACTGGCCAGCCAGACGCAAAGCCTGAGTATCGAGCAGACCTACGTCGTCGCCCTCCTGCTGGGTGCTTCACGCTGCAATCAACTGCGCCAGAACCAGATAGCCCGGCTCGCCGAAGTGCTGGAACCCTGGAGCCAATGGATCAAGCTGCAACCCTCGGACAACGGGCTGTTTGCCGTCGCCCCAGACCTCGACAGCGGCCCGCGTTATCGCGTCAAATTCCCTGCCGAACAACAGGAGCGCTTGTTGGGGATCGACCCGCAGCCCTTGGTCGCTGCCATCGAAATCCATCTGCAACAATCGGCCGACAAGGCATCGCCGCTGCCGGTTCCGACGGGGCTGAATCTGGATACGCTCCAACACCTGCATGCCGCCTGGGGCCAGGCCTCCGAGCGTGGTTTCCAGCGCACCGTCGGCCACGGCACGTTGACCCTGTGCGTGGGCATGAGCGCCCTGCACTTTTATCTCGGTGGCAAACGCCCGTTCAACGACATCCTGAAAAAACCCGGCGCCCGCCCCGCGCAGTTCTCGGCAGCCGAGCCGGCAGGACGCGCCAAGGACCAATGGAAACAGGCCTTCGACGCCGCCCCCCATGGCACGGCAGACACGCTGCTGCCCTACGAAGAGATCGAATATCCACACCTTCAGAAACATGACAACCACGAGGCGTCCGGCCAACAGCATTTCCCGACCTACGCGCTACCGGTGATCAATCACAGCCCTGGCGGTTATTGCCTGGCCTGGCCCGGCGCAGTGCCTGCCGAACTGCAGGCTGGCGAAATGGTCGGTATCGAGGATACGGCCGGTCAAGGCTGGAGCGTTGCCGTGGTGCGCTGGATCCGCCAGGTACGGGGCGGCGGCACGCAGATGGGTATCGAACACGTTGCGCCTTACGCCGAACCCTGCGGCCTGCAACTGATTCGCTCCGGCGACGAACACAGCCAGTACTTGCGCGGGCTGTTACTGCCCGCTATCAGCGCCATCGACCTGCCGGCCACCCTGCTCACGCCGCGCCTGCCGTTCCAGGAAGGTAATAAGGTGTTGATCAACACCAATGGCCAGGAACGCCCGGCCGAGCTGGAGAGACGGATGACGGGCACCAACAGCTTCAATCAGTTTGCCTACCGTTCGCTGGAAGTAGCCAGAAACGAAAACGCCGCGGAAGGCGGCGTGGTCGGGGTAGCGCAAGAGTTCGATTCGTTGTGGAAGTCGCTATAACGGCGAGTCCCAGAGGGTGCCCCTATCGCGAGCAGGCTCGCGATAGGGCTCGCCCGGACGGTCGAAAACTCAGAGCTGCCCGTCGCGATCCCGGAAGCCCAGCAGATACAGCACGCCATCCAGCCCAAGGGTGGAAATTGCCTGCTTCGCCGATTGCTTGACCAATGGTTTGGCGCGGAACGCTACGCCCAGCCCGGCAATCGCCAGCATCGGCAGGTCGTTGGCACCGTCACCGACGGCAATCGTCTGCTCCAGACGCAAACCTTCTTTATGCGCCAGTTCACGCAGCAAATCCGCCTTGCGTTGCGCATCGACAATCGGTTCGACCGCCACGCCGGTGACTTTGCCATCGACCACTTCCAGTTCGTTGGCGAACACATAGTCGATGCCCAGCTTGGCCTGCAGCTGCTTGGCGAAGTAGGTGAAGCCGCCCGACAGAATCGCGGTCTTGTAGCCCAGACGCTTGAGTTCCGCGAACAGGGTTTCGGCGCCCTCGGTCAGGCGCAGGGAAGCACCGATGGAGTCCAGCACGCTGACGTCCAGCCCTTGCAGCAAGGCCAGGCGCTCCTTGAAGCTGGCGCGGAAGTCCAGCTCGCCGGCCATCGCTCGCTCAGTGATCGCGGACACCTGGTCGCCAACGCCGGCGGCCTTGGCCAGTTCGTCGATGACCTCGGCTTCAATCAGCGTCGAGTCCATGTCGAACACCGCCAGGCGACGGTTACGGCGGAACAGCGAATCTTCCTGGAAGGCGATGTCGACGTTCAGCTCTTGCGCGACGCTGAGGAATTCAGCCCGCAGCGCTTGCGGGTCAGCCGCTTCGCCACGTACGGAAAATTCGATGCAGCCCTTACCCTTGTCGGCCGGGGTGTCCAGCGGCATGCGCCCGGACAGACGGTCGATATGGTCGATGTTCAGACCGTATTTGGCGGTGATCGAACTCACACGCTGCAATTGCTCGGCGGTCACTTTGCGGGTCAACAGGGTGACGATGTGGCGTTTCTTGCCCTGGTTGCCGACCCACTGCTGGTAATCCTCTTCGGACACCGGCGTGAAACGCACTTGTTGCTCAAGCTCATAGCCTTTGAACAGGATGTCTTTGAGCACCGAGTTGCCTTGCTCGGTGTCAGGAATTTCAACCAGGATGCCGAACGACAGGGTGTCGTGGATCACCGCCTGACCGATGTCGAGAATGTTCACACCACCCTGGGCCAGAACGCCGGTTATGGCCGCAGTCAGACCCGGACGGTCGACTCCCGTGATGTTTATCAGGACGATTTCGCGCAAGGCGCACCCCCGCAGGTGGAAAAAAACCGCATTCTACCCATTTTCAGTGACCATCGGGCACCGCGAGCGCTTTGACGGCCTAGGGCCTGTCGCTATACTGCGCGTCAACTTCACGGACAAAGAGCCGAGCTCAAGTGAACCGGCCCACGCCAGTAAAAACCGATAACTTCTTTCTGCTGATCTTCCGGGCACTGCGTCATCGCCGTGTACCGATCGCATTACGCATTGCCAGCCATAACGTGATCCTGGTCGCTCTGGCCCTGGTGATCTATGCCTGTGTGATGGGTTTGCAGTTCAAGCAGGCCATGCACGAGCAGGCGGATGCCCTGGGCGAAAGCCTGACTACCCAGACGGCTACGTCGGCCACGGAGCTGTTGGTGTCCAACGACATCCTCAGCCTGAATGTGCTGCTCAACAACCTGACCAAGAACAAGCTGGTGGCCCACGCTGCCATCTACAGCGTGGATAACCGCATCCTCGCCGAAGCCGGTCAGCGTCCCAAGCACGGCCTGCTGGGCGAAGCCGAAGGCATGTACCAGAGCAAGATCACCTTCCAGGACGTGACCGCCGGGCAACTGCGCATCAGCCTGGACATGGATCAGTTCCAGCAGCCGATGACCATCAGCCTGCAAAGCATGGGCATTCTGAGCGCGATTCTGCTGGCGCTGTCCCTGGCCTTGAGCCTGCGCCTGGGCCGCAATATCTCCACGCCGCTGCTGCAGTTGCGGGTGTGGCTGCGCAATATCGACGAATACACCCCGGCCACCGAGCGTCAGGATGAAGTCGGCGATCTCGCTCGCCAGCTGCACGCCAATTTCGCGCCGGAGCCGGCCGAACCCGAGCCCGTTCCGGAGCCCGAGTTCGACGACAGCGATGACGACGAAGAGACCGATCCGGCCTTCGAAGTACGCAACCTGCGTGATCCTAGCTTCGATGAAAGCCGACCGGTGGCAGGTCTCAAGCCTGCTCCGCGGCGCATTGTCAGCACGGTCGAAGACGACGAGGACGACGAAGACCCGTTTGCCGATCTGCGTGACGATTCGACAGACAGTGCGCCGAAATCCGTCGCAAAGCCGCAGGTATCGAACGTGCCTCAACACAGCGCGGTATTGGCGGTGCAACTGGGCGCACAGGATCAACTCCGTCGCCTGCCCCGCGCACGTCTGGAAGAGCTGCTCAAACGCTACCGCGATTGCCTCGATCAGGCGGCGTCGCTCTACCAGAGCGAACTGCACACCCTGAACGATGGCAGCACGCTGATGCTGTTCCATACCGAAGACAGCGGCGATGACTACCTGACCAACGCCATCTGCTGCGGTGAGTTGCTGCGCGCCCTGGGTCATCAGTTGCAGATCGAAGTCGCCGACAGCGGCATCACCCTGCAATTGCAGTTGGGCCTGACCTTGGGCGACGAACTGTTCGGCTTGAGCCAGATCGACCTGCTACTGACCGAAACCGCTCAGGATGCCCTGGCCCTGTCGCAACACAGCCGCAACCTGCTGCTGGTGGAGCGCAAGATCAGCGACGACGCGCTGATTCGCCAGCGTGCGCGGATCCGCCCGATTGCAAGCCCTGAGGGTGCGTGCTGCGTAGAACGCCTGATGGAGCCTTATCCATCGATGCTGGAGCGGCAACTGGCGCGGATGCACGAACGCCGGGCATAACCCGTAACCTTGTGCCTGCTATAGAGAAGCCCGCAGATGAGTGATCGTCTGCGGGCTTTTTGTTGTCCCTTAACTCTTGTAGCAGCTGCCGAGCCTGCGAGGCTGCGTTCGGCTGCACAGCAGTCGTAAAATCAGGCGATGGGCACGGTCAGGCAAAACGCGCCAACAAGGTCTGCGAGGACTTCTTCCTCGAACGCAGCCTCGCAGGCTCCGCAGCTGCTACGACCAACCCGCAAAAACAACAAAGCCCGCACAAGGCGGGCTTTGTTCTGGACTCAATCCAGGCTCAGAACCTGAACACTTCCATATCCGTACGAATCGGCGAGGCCATCGGGATCTTTGGCTGTTTCTCCGGCTCTGCTGCCGGTGCTGCCGGTTTGGCAGCCGGTTTGCGCGGTGCTTCAGCGATCGGTGGCTGGTTGGCCAGTGGCTTGAGCGCTGTGGACAGTTGCTCGGCCAGACGCTGCAGCAACACACCCTGGGCCTGAACCTGAGACGCCGTGCCGCCGGAGTGCTGCTCTTGCAGATGAATGATACGGTTATCACGCACCTGACCACGACGATCGATCAGGCGCCATTGCGCGTCCAGGATCGCCGGTTGCGACACACCCGAGTCCAGACGGGTGATGGTCAGCAGAACCTGAACATCCGGCGTGAAGCCCACTGTCGCAGGTGCCAGGACAACGCGCTGGCTGTCCAGATGACCTGCGACCTGACGCAGCAACAGCTGATCGATGTCCGACGACAGGCTGCCCGCCCAACGACCGTCGGCCGATGCTTGAAGGCTGCCATCCGGCTGACGCTGCAACAAGGTTTCACGTTGCAGGTAATCAGCAACCGTTACCGGGCCCAACAATACCGCCATGCCCGCGCTTTGCGCAGGCTGAGCCGGACTTCCGCTGTCCAGTTGATACAGCGACACCGGCTGGTGCACGCTGCAACCCGCCAGGCCAAGAACGCCAGCGAGCATCAAAATAAAAGGAAGGCGCAGAGCAGTCATCGTCCCATCCAGGTGGCTGCCACAAGGCTCACCACAGTGAAAATACTCAAAAAATATGAAGAACGCTCGGCCACGCCGGCGCTTGAAAGGCCATATCATCCGTGAATATGCGTTCCGACTCCAGCGCCAAAGCGTCGATCTACGCGTTAAATCGTAGATCGAGCGCTCTAGGACGCTTAATTGAGGTTTTCGACGAACAGCGCATCCACTCTCTGAAAACCGCGTGGCAGCTTATTACCGCGACGCCCACGCTCACCTTTGTAGTGTTCGAGGTCGTCCGCCTTCAGTGACAAGGTACGTTTGCCGGCCTGCAGCACCAAAGTGGCGCCCTCCGGCAAAACAGCGATGTCCGTGACATATTCTTCGCGACTGGCAACACGCTCACCGGGAATCCCGATGATCTTATTCCCTTTACCTTTACCTAATTGTGGCAGATCGCTGATTTTGAAGATCAGCAGGCGACCCTCGGTGGTCACTGAGGCCAGCCAGTTGTGTTCACGGTCGGCCACCGGACGCGGCAGGATGACCTTGGCGTTGTTCGGCAGGCTCAACAGGGCCTTGCCCGCCTTGTTCTTGGCTTGCAGGTCTTCGCCCTTGACCACGAAACCGTAACCGGCGTCGGACGCAATCACGTACAGCGCATCATCTTCAGGCATCAGCACGCATTCGAAGCTCGCCCCTGGTGGCGGCGTCAGACGGCCGGTCAGCGGTTCGCCCTGGCCACGGGCCGACGGCAGTGTGTGAGTTGCAACCGAATAACTGCGGCCGGTGGAGTCGATAAACACCGCAAACTGGTTAGAGCGCCCGGCCGCCGAGGTCTTGAAGCCATCCCCGGCCTTGTAGGAAAGACCGGTGGCGTCGATGTCGTGACCTTTGGCAGAGCGAACCCAGCCTTTTTCCGACAATACGACCGTTACTTTCTCGTTCGGCAGCAGATCGTGCTCGGTCATCGCCTTGGCTTCGGCGCGCTCGACGATTGGCGAACGACGGTCATCGCCATAGGTTTCGGCGTCCTTGATCAGCTCGCTGCGTACCAGTTTCTTCAGCTTGGCTTCGCTGCCCAACAGGGCTTGCAGCTTGGCCTGCTCCTTGAGCAGTTCATCCTGCTCGGCACGCAGCTTCATTTCTTCCAGTCGCGCCAACTGACGCAAGCGGGTGTCGAGAATGTAGTCGGCCTGGATTTCGCTCAGGGCATAGCGCTCGATCAGGCTGGCCTTCGGCTGCTCCTCGGTACGGATGATGTGGATCACTTCGTCCAGGTTGAGGTAGGCAATCAGCAAGCCGTCCAACAGGTGCAGACGACGCTCGACCTTGTCCAAACGGAATTGCAGGCGTCGACGCACGGTCCGCACGCGGAATTCCAGCCATTCCACCAGCAATGCGCGCAGGTTCTTGAGCTGCGGCTTGCCGTCGAGGCCAATGATGTTGATGTTGACCCGATAGCTGGATTCCAGCTCGGTGGTCGCGAACAGATGCTGCATCAGCGCTTCGTGATCGACCCGGCTGTTGACCGGAATAATCACGATGCGGCAAGGGTTCTCGTGGTCCGACTCGTCGCGCAAGTCCGCGATCTGCGGGGCTTTCGACGGTTTGGCCTGCATCATCGCGGCAATCTGCTCCAGCACTTTGGCGCCAGAGACCTGGTGCGGCAGTGCCGTCACGACGATGTCGCCGTCTTCGACGTGGTAAACAGCGCGCATGCGCACCGAACCGCGACCGGTTTCGTAGATTTTCAGCAGGTCGGCGCGCGGCGTGATGATTTCCGCTTCGGTCGGATAATCCGGGCCCTGAATGTGTTCACAGAGCTCCTCGACCGTGGCTTTCGGTTCATCCAGCAAGCGCACGCAAGCGGTCGCGACTTCGCGCAGGTTATGCGGCGGGACGTCGGTGGCCATGCCCACGGCGATACCGGTGGTGCCGTTGAGCAGAATGTTCGGCAAACGGGCCGGCAACACCAGAGGTTCTTCCAGGGTGCCGTCGAAGTTCGGGCCCCAGTCCGCGGTGCCCTGGCCCAGTTCGCTGAGCAGCACTTCGGAATAACGCGACAGCCGCGCTTCGGTGTATCGCATGGCCGCGAAGGACTTGGGATCGTCCGGCGCACCCCAGTTACCCTGGCCGTCGACCAGCGTGTAGCGGTAGCTGAACGGCTGGGCCATCAGCACCATGGCTTCATAGCACGCCGAGTCGCCGTGAGGATGGAATTTACCGAGCACGTCACCGACGGTACGCGCCGACTTCTTGTGCTTGGAATCGGCGTCCAGCCCCAACTCGCTCATCGCATAGACGATGCGTCGCTGAACCGGTTTCAGGCCGTCGCCGATATGCGGCAAGGCACGGTCCATGATCACGTACATGGAGTAGTTGAGGTAGGCATTTTCGGTGAAGTCAGCCAGTGACCGGCGTTCTACACCGTCCAGGCTGAGATCAAGGGAGTCGCTCATGCGGGCCTCATTATTTCGTGGTCTGGCGCAGCAGCATGGTGCCACCGCGCTGGGTAAATTCAAGTTTGTTCAGTGCGCTCATGCCGAGCAGCACTTGATTGCCGTGCAAACCGGGCGCCACCAGCGCGCGAACGTCACGCAGCACGATGGCGCCCAGTTGCAGCCGGTCGAGGCGGGTTCGATAGCCCTCACTCAAGCCATTGGCCGTGCTCAGGGTCACCCCGAAGCCTTTTTCCAGCTTCAATCGTTCAGCCATTTCGGCTGGGATCGACACATCGGTTGCGCCGGTATCGAGCATGAACTCCACGGGCTGGCCGTTGATCTGGCCGGTGGCGACAAAATGCCCCTGGCTGTTGCCGATCAGCTTCACCTCGATAAAACCCTGGCCCTGCTCAGAGCTGACGACGGTGTTGGGATTTTGTTGACGCTCCTCCCATTGACCGAAGAACCGCGTCGCCAGAAACAGCGCGGCGCCCCAGGCCAGCACCATCAACACCCGACCGGCGCGTTTGCCCGGCGGTTGCTGACTCATGGCTTGGCACTCCAGCCACCTTCAGGCGCGGCAAAGCGCCACACAATCGGGCGCACCTCGCCGTCGGCACGTGCACCGTTGTTGTTGTCGATACCGATCCAGGCACCGTCGACGTCGATGATCAGCGCTTCCGCCAGCCCAAAGGGCTGTGAATAACGACGATTTTCCTGCAAGGCCTCGGCGGCAAACGACCAGCAGCGCTCGACCTTGGCCGTCACCGCATCACGGCGGCAGATCTGAAAGGCGTTGCGCTCAAGGGTAAACAGCTTGCCGTCGAACAATGACAGATCAGCAAAATCCCGAGGGCGCGCTCTGGCGTGGGGAAATTGCGCTGGCTGCATTTCCATCCCGCCTTCACTCAGCAGCACACAGCTACCGTCGCAGTCCCACACTGTTTGCTGGCGCTTGATCAGCAACAAACCGCGGCGCTCACGTTCGGCGGCTAGCCACAGCGTGTCACCGGCCGGATTGATCGCCAAGCCTTCAAATAATGCATTGAAGTGCAACAACATGCCGCTCGCCCGCGCTTCGCGAACCAGCATCGGCGAGATTTTCAGCCAGGACGCAGGCCCGGTTGGCGGTACTTGCAACACCGCGGCGTGGCCTTCGCTGACGATGTAACGATTGCCCGCGCTGTCACAGGTGATGCCTTCGAAATCCAGATCCCCGCCCCGCACGAACGATGCCGCCCAAGTCCGCGCACGCAAGCCCCAAGGCAAACCGGTGTCGGGCACCAGGGGTACGTCAATGTGCACGGTTTCGGCTTGCCAGGTGGGGTTGCGGGTGTCGAGGCGATAGATTTGATCATCGTCGCGATCCGAAACGGTCCACAGCTCCTTGCCACACTGGGCCAGCCCTGACAGATTGCCGCCGCGCATGCCGTCGACGGCATGTTCGGACAACAGGCGCAGCTCTAGCGCAGGCTCGGCAGAAACCGTCACCGAAGTCAGCAGCAACGCACACGCCAGGGCCCAGCCAAAGCGCATCAGCCCAAAACCTCGGCCAGGTTGCCTTTGGATTCCAGCCAGGTCTTGCGATCGCCCGCGCGTTTTTTCGCCAGCAACATATCCATCATTTCCGAGGTTTCGGCGAAATCTTCACCCAGCGTCAGTTGCACCAGGCGCCGCGTGTTCGGGTCCATGGTGGTTTCGCGCAACTGTGGCGGGTTCATTTCACCCAGCCCCTTGAATCGGGTGACCTGCGGCTTGCCACGTTTCTTCTCGGCCACCAGGCGATCGAGGATGCCGTCGCGCTCGGCCTCGTCGAGGGCGTAGTAGATCTCTTTGCCCAGGTCGATACGGTACAGCGGCGGCATCGCGACATAGACGTGACCGGCATCCACCAGCGGGCGGAAATGCTGGACGAACAAGGCGCAGAGTAAGGTTGCGATGTGCAGACCATCGGAGTCGGCGTCGGCGAGGATGCAGATCTTGCCGTAACGCAACTGGCTCATGTCCGCCGCGCCCGGATCGACACCAATCGCCACGGCGATGTTGTGCACTTCCTGGCTGGCCAGCACTTCGCTGCCATCGACTTCCCAGGTGTTCAGGATCTTGCCGCGCAATGGCAGGATCGCCTGAAACTCTTTGTCCCGCGCTTGCTTGGCCGAACCGCCTGCGGAGTCACCTTCCACCAGGAACAGCTCGGAACGCATCGGGTCCTGCCCGGCGCAGTCGGCGAGCTTGCCCGGCAATGCCGGCCCTTGGGTAATGCGTTTGCGCTCGACCTTCTTGCTGGCCTTCAGACGACGACCGGCGTTGTTGATCGCCAGTTCAGCCAGCAACATGCCGGTTTCCGGGTTGGCGTTGAGCCACAGGCTGAAAGCATCCTTGACCACACCGGAAACGAAGGCGGCCGCTTCACGGGAGGACAGGCGCTCCTTGGTCTGGCCGGAGAATTGCGGTTCCTGCATCTTCATCGACAGGACGAAAGCGATACGCTCCCAGACGTCTTCCGGCGCCAGCTTCACACCACGCGGCAACAGGCTGCGGAACTCGCAGAACTCGCGCATGGCGTCGAGCAAGCCCTGACGCAGACCGTTGACGTGAGTACCGCCCTGGGCTGTCGGGATCAGGTTGACGTAGCTTTCCTGAACGCTGTCGCCGCCCTCGGGCAACCACAGCAACGCCCAATCGACGGCTTCCTTGTTACCGGCCAGGCTGCCGCAGAACGGCTCGTCAGGCAGGCGTTCGAATTCGCTGACCGCGTCTACCAGGTAGGAGCGCAGGCCGTCTTCGTAATGCCATTCGACTTTCTCGCCGGTGGCCTTGTCTTCAAAACTGACCAGCAACCCTGGGCACAGAACGGCCTTGGCCTTGAGCACATGCTTGAGGCGGCTGATGGAGAATTTCGGTGAATCGAAATACTTCGGGTCCGGTGCGAAGAACACGCTGGTGCCGGTATTGCGCTTGCCGACGGTGCCGATGACTTCCAGCTCGGTTTTCTTGTAACCGTCGGCGAAGGTCATCTGGTATTCGTTGCCGTCGCGTTTTACACGCACCCGGACTTCGGTCGACAAGGCGTTGACCACGGAAATACCCACCCCGTGCAAACCGCCGGAGAACTGGTAGTTCTTGTTGGAAAACTTGCCGCCCGCATGGAGTTTGGTGAGGATCAGCTCGACGCCCGAAACACCCTCTTCCGGGTGAATGTCCACCGGCATGCCACGGCCGTCATCGCTGACTTCCAGGGAGTGATCGGCGTGCAGGATGACCTGCACCGACGTTGCATGCCCGGCCAAGGCTTCGTCGACGCTGTTGTCGATGACTTCCTGGGCGAGGTGGTTCGGCCGACTGGTGTCGGTGTACATGCCGGGGCGTTTGCGCACCGGGTCGAGGCCCGAGAGGACTTCGATGGCGTCTGCGTTATAAGAGCTAGCGCTGGGAGTGGCCATGGGGTCTCGTCGTCAGTGTTCAGTGAAAATAGGGGGCAATGATCACAGTGCTGTGAAATCGATCGCCTGATACAAATCTGCGCCGATGCCGGCAAAACTCAATATTGCCGGCAGTTGCGCGGCAAAACCCTGGAAACTATGGTCGCCGCCGGCCTGAATGCGCAAGGCACAGGCCCGGTAATATTGCTGGGCGAGGCGATAGTCCAGTGTTTCATCGCCAGTTTGCAACCATACCTGAAACCGCTGCGGATCCTGGGGCGCCGGCACTTCCAGCTCGGCCAGGGCCGTCACGTGGTCGTGGGTCATTTCCCAGGTCTCATCGGTATACAGGTTTTTCTGCGTCCCCAGAAACCCGTCGAACATCCGGTGTGGGCTGACGGCAGGGTTGATCAACAGGGCTTTCAAGCCATGGCGCTCGGCCAAGTGAGTCGCATAGTAGCCGCCGAGTGAGCTGCCGACCAGCAGTGGCCGCCCCAGCTCCACAATCGCCTGTTCCAGCTGAGCGATGGCCTCACGGGGATGGTGATGCAGGGCCGGTACACGCAACTGATCGCTCAAGCCCAGCCGTTCCATCACATTCATCAACTGACAGGCCTTTTTCGACGCCGGCGCGCTGTTAAAACCATGGATATAAAGGATCGAACCAGACATTTGAGCTCCCTGTGCGTCGGGTAAAGAAGGCGGAGTTTACAGGGACTCGGGGGGAATCGGGGACATGCGTGGGATTCATGTCGCCTGAGCGAATGCCATCGCGGGCAAGCTCGCGATGGCCACGCCTCGGCCTTTGAAAATGACAAAGAAATCAGTAGCCGTTGGAGCCGTAATCAATCTGGAAATCGAACCCGGTCACGCGCTCAACGCCAGTTTCAAGCTGACCATCGGGCAACAGCCGCAACCACCGATACCCCGGCGCCTGCTCACTCACCTTGAAATCGTCGCTGCCCGGCTCGAACTGGATGCAGGTCGAGGGCGATGCGATCAGGCGAACACCGTTGCGCTCTTGATCAATCTCCTGATGAACATGCCCCCAAAGCACCGCACGCACCTGCGGAAATCGATCCAGCACCGCGAACAACGCCTCTGGATTGCGCAATCCAATGGGCTCCATCCACGCACACCCGATCGACACCGGATGATGATGGAAACACACCAGATGATGCCGCTGCGGCGCCTCGCTCAACGAGCGCACGAGCAATTGCAACTGCTCATCCTGTAAATACCCCGGCACGGAACCCGGCACCGCCGAATCGAGCAACGTCACCCGCCAGTTGCCGATGTCCACCACCGGTTTCAACAATGCACTCTGCACCGCCGCCTCGGCCATGATCCGCGGCTCGTCGTGATTACCGGGAATCCAGCGCGCCGGGGCATCGATCTGCCGGGTCAGGTCGCGAAACAGCTGGTACGACTCCAGCGTCCCGTCCTGGGATAGATCGCCAGTGGCAATCATCAGATCGATCTGCGGTTGCTGCTTCAATACCAGCTCAATCACCTGTTGCAGGCTGTCGCGGGTATTCATGCCCAGCAACGTCGTGTCCGCCTCGGCAAACAGATGACTGTCGGAGAGTTGCACCAGCAACGCCGGATCGGCGGTGGTCAAAGTGGATACGCTCGGCAAGGCGTTCTCCCAGGGCGTGATCACGGGATTGGAAAGTGCCGCAATTATGCTGGGGGACGATCAAAAGAGGAAACCTGCGAACCGGAAGCAGTTCACAACTACACAGCACTCTTAGCGCACAACGGCGTACTCGTGTCCGCAAGCCAGGCAATGACTCAGCCATTCCCCCAGGAACAGATTGAGTTGAGCCTTTTCGTCCGGCTGATGCATCGCGGCGTTCGGGTAAGGATAGATGCCGCGAAAGCGTCGTGCATGTTCGGCACTGATAACTTCAGCCATGCGCGCGTCGTGATACACCTGCACTTCCAGTTGCGGCACCGGCAACCAGGGCAGGCTGTGTTCCTGACGCACTTGCAGGGTGGTGGTGTATGGACAGGCTTGCAGCACTTCCAGGGCCAGCACGCCAAGCATCTGGTCACCCTGGGTCACGGCAATGCGCCGGGCCGCCGGATCGTTGCGCATGTCCGGCAACAGTCGCATCAGGCGCGCGTAGTTGGCCTCGCAGGAAGCTTGCAGCCCCACCAGATCAACCCGATAGCGATCGCGCAGCTTGTTTACGACCATAACCCCCTCACTTCCACGCGGTTCAAAGCCAGCCATTGCAAGGCAATGATGCTCGCCGCGTTGGCAATACGTCCGTCACGCACGGCTTGCAGGGCATCTTCGAAAGCCCAGACCGTGACGCGAATATCTTCTGCCTCTTCCTCCAGCCCATGCAGGCCGCCAACCCCGGCACTGTCACAACGCCCCAGATACAAATGCACAAACTCGTTACTGCCACCCGGCGATGGAAAATATTTGGTCATCGGCCAGAGCGCCCCGAATACAAGTCCAGCTTCCTCCTGCGCTTCGCGGTGAGCAACTTCTTCCGGTATTTCATCCTTGTCGATCAGACCGGCGACCAGTTCGATCAGCCACGGATTGTCGGTCTTGCCCATGGCGCCGACGCGAAACTGCTCGATCAGCACCACTTCGTCGCGCTGTGGATCATAAGGCAGCACACACACCGCATCGTGGCGCAAGAACACTTCACGATTGATCTCGCGACTCATGCCGCCGTCGAACAATTCGTGGCGCAAGTGCACGCGGTCGAGCTTGTAGAAGCCCTCGTAGCACTTTTCACGCCGAACGATATCAACGGCGGTCGGAATGGCGTTGGCAAAATCAGTCATGACAATCCTCGTTTACTGCAAATCCGTTACGAGGCTCCTTTTGGTTACTTGCAACCTCGACTTCGCGCCATCCTAACGCGCCCGCGATGTTTGATGCAGCCCCTTTACAGTCAGCGGGATAGACGGTGAGGGCGAAACCAACTCTAATTAGCTTAGTGGCGAACTGACTGCCTCGTTGAGAGTCGAAGCGGGTAACTTTTCGCCTTCCCCTGTTTCATTAAGGACGCCCATGTCGCTTTTCAAGATCGCCTCCGTGGCCGCCATCGCCCTGACCCTGGGTGCGTGCCAGAGTCTTTTCCAGCCCAATTACCGGGCGCCGCTGGAAACCACCCGCGACGCTTCCGAACAGCTGAAACCGGGTTGCGCCAACCCTGACTGCCCGCTGGTGAACATCGATACGCTGCACTTCCCGGCTGAGCCTGCGCTTGACGGCATCATCGAAAAACGTTTGCTGCAAATGACCCGCACCTCACCCGACGCCCCTGTAGCGCCGACGCTGGCAGCGTATCGCGAGCAATTTCTGAACAGCGCCGAGCCGCGCTACAGCAGCTACTTGCAAGCCAAGGTACGTGAGCAGCATGACGGCTTGGTGATCATTGAATTGTCCAGCTATCTGGACAGCGGCGGTGCCCATGGCACGCCGGGCCGCGGTTTCATCAACTACTCGCGTCAGCAGCATAAAGTGCTGACGCTGTCGGATATGGTGATCCCGGGGCAGGAAGAAGCGTTCTGGAAAGCGGCCCAAGTGGCGCACAACAGCTGGTTGATCAGCACCAAACTCGATCAGGAGCCAGAGTTCGTCAAGAGCTGGCCGTTCGTGAAAACCCAGAACGTAGCGTTGACGTACGGCGGGGTGATCCTCAAGTACGAGGTGAGCACCCTTGCGCCTTACGCATTGGGCCACGTCGAACTGAAGATCCCCTACCCACGCCTGAACGGCATTCTCAAGCCTGAGCTGTTTCCCGGCCGTAGCTGAAGGCTCGACCAAGCACCAGTTGCAGCAGCCCTGCCAGTACCAGCGACGGCAGGGTTGCGCCGATGTCCGGATAGAGATTGGCCAGCAAGTGATAGGTGCTCACCCCGCCCAGCCAGGCGAGCAACGCCGGCCAGCGCAAGGCAGCCGATGCCACACGGGCACTGCGTTTGCGCAGGATGAAGTGATCCACCAGCACCACGCCAAACAGCGGCGCAAACACCGAACCGATCAACAGCAGGAAATTCTGGTACTGGGCCAATGGCGCCAGGCATGCGATCAGCGTGCAGATCACGCCGATGGCCAAGGCCAGATGCTCGACTTTCAAGCGCAACAGAATCCCGCTGGACACCGCCGCCGAATGAATATCGGCAAAGGCATTTTCTGATTCATCCAACAGAATCAGCAGCAACGGAATCCCCAGGCCCGCACCGGCCAGCGCCAGCAGCAAGGCATTCACTTCACCACTCGGCGCAAACGCCAGGGTGTACGCCACGCCCAGGCTCATCAGCCAGAAGTTACCGATAAAGAAACCCAACGCCGTACCGCCGAAGACATTCTTCGCACGCTTGCCGAAGCGTGAGTAGTCGGCAATCAGCGGCAGCCAGGACAGCGGCATCGCGATCGCAATGTCAAAGCCCACGGCGAACGGCATCGAACCATCACCGGCCTGCGCCCACAACGCCGCCAGGTCGGCCTTGGCGAACAGGTTCCAGGTCAGCCAGATGCACGCGGCCAGCAACAGCCAGATGCCCCACTTGCGCAGGATCTTGCGCACAAAGGTCAGCGGACCGCTGACCGCCAGCAAGGTGGCCAGTGCACCGAAGAACAGCGTCCACAGCAGTGGATTCGACCACAGGCTGCCTTCGCTGAATGCACGGGCGCCGAGCAGGCTGGCGGCGTCGCGCATCACGATGATTTCGAACGAACCCCAACCAATCAGTTGCAGCAGGTTCAGCACCGCCGGAAGGCTTGCGCCTTTTGCACCGAGGCTGAGTTTGAGCGCGGCCATCGATGACAGGCCGGTGTCACTGCCGATCACGCCGACAGCGGCCAGCAACAGCACGCCGACCAGCGTGCCGAGAAAAATCGCCAGCAATGAACCGGACAGACCCAGACCCGGCGCGAGCAAAGCGCCGGTCTGCAATACCATCAGGCCGATGCCGAGGGAGAACCACAGGGAAAACAGATCACGACCGCCGAAGACGCGCTTGTCGGTCGGCACCGCGATGTCCGGGGAATAAGTGCTGGGTTGAATGCTCAAGGGTGTTATCTCAGAGGAACATGTGTTGTGGTGTTGACCACCCCTTGTGGCGAGGGAGCTTGCTCCCTCGCCACAAGGGTAAGCGGCGCACCCGAGTGCGCCGGTCAGATCAAACCTTCTTGTACAGCTGACTGCCTTCCTGCTTGAACCGCTCAGCCTGTTCCGCCAGTCCCTTGGCGACTTCGGCATCGACGGTTTCGATCCGCTGGTTGGCCGCATATTCACGGACTTCCTGGGTGATCTTCATCGAGCAGAATTTCGGCCCGCACATGGAGCAGAAGTGCGCGACCTTGGCCGAATCCTTCGGCAGGGTTTCATCGTGGTACGAACGTGCGGTATCTGGATCGAGGCCCAGGTTGAACTGGTCTTCCCAACGGAATTCGAAACGCGCCTTGCTCAAGGCATTGTCGCGAATCTGTGCCCCCGGATGCCCTTTGGCCAGGTCGGCGGCGTGAGCGGCGATCTTGTAGGTGATGATCCCGGTCTTCACGTCATCCTTGTTCGGCAGGCCCAAGTGCTCCTTCGGCGTCACGTAGCAGAGCATGGCGCAACCGAACCAGCCGATCATCGCCGCACCGATACCAGAAGTGATGTGGTCGTAGCCTGGGGCGATGTCGGTGGTCAGTGGGCCGAGGGTGTAGAACGGCGCCTCGTCGCAGCACTCCAACTGCTTGTCCATGTTCTCTTTGATCAACTGCATCGGCACGTGGCCCGGGCCTTCGATCATGCACTGCACGTCGTGTTTCCAGGCGATTTTGGTCAGCTCGCCGAGGGTTTCCAGCTCACCGAATTGCGCTTCGTCGTTGGCGTCGGCAATCGAGCCCGGACGCAGGCCATCGCCCAGCGAGAAGCTGACGTCGTAGGCCTTCATGATTTCGCAGATGTCTTCGAAATGGGTGTAGAGGAAGTTTTCCTTGTGATGCGCCAGGCACCACTTGGCCATGATCGAACCGCCACGGGAGACGATGCCGGTCACGCGCTTGGCAGTCAGCGGCACGTAGCGCAGCAACACGCCGGCGTGGATGGTGAAGTAGTCGACGCCCTGCTCGGCCTGTTCGATCAGTGTGTCGCGGAACAACTCCCAGGTCAGGTCTTCGGCGACGCCATTGACCTTCTCCAGTGCCTGATAGATCGGTACGGTACCGATCGGCACCGGCGAGTTACGGATGATCCATTCGCGGGTTTCGTGAATGTGCTTGCCGGTGGACAGGTCCATGACCGTGTCCGAACCCCAGCGAATGCCCCAGGTCAGTTTCGCCACTTCTTCTTCGATGGACGAACCCAAGGCACTGTTGCCGATGTTGCCGTTGATCTTCACCAGGAAGTTACGGCCGATGATCATCGGTTCCAGTTCGGTGTGGTTGATGTTGGCCGGAATGATCGCGCGACCGCGGGCGATCTCTTCACGGACGAATTCCGGGGTGATGATTTTCGGCACGCTGGCGCCAAAGCTGTGGCCGGCGTGTTGCTGGTCCAGCAGGCCGGCGGCGCGGGCCACTTCGAGTTTCATGTTTTCGCGGATGGCAACGTATTCCATCTCGGCGGTGATGATGCCTTTACGGGCGTAGTGCATCTGGCTGACGTTGGCACCCGGCTTGGCGCGGCGCGGGTTGTTGACGTGGGCGAAACGCAGCTTGGTCAGTTCCGGATCGGCGAGGCGTTCCTGGCCGAAGTTGGAGCTCAGGCCGGACAGGCGCTCGGTGTCGCCACGGGATTCGATCCACGGCGACCGCACATCGCCCAGGCCTTTGCGCACATCGATGGTGACATTGGGGTCGGTGTACGGGCCCGAGGTGTCATACACCACCACCGGCGCGTTGATTTCGCCGCCGAAGTCGGTCGGGGTCACATCCAGGCTGATTTCGCGCATCGGCACGAGGATGTCGGGGCGTGTGCCCTGAACATAGATTTTTTGCGAGCGGGTAAACGGCTGAACCGATTGCTGATCGACCTTGGCCGAGTCACTCAGGTTGGTTGCGCTTTTTGATTTTGTAGTCATCACGGGCTCTCCAGACACACATCCAGGCAGTGGATTTTTGTCGGAGCGAACCTGTAAACGAATGGACGCACGGGCGCTGGAAATTCCAGCAGGTGCTGTGCTCAATGCTCGAGGGGTGTTCGATTGTCGAACAACATCCCGGACGAAGCACAAGAGGACTCGCCGGGTGACGAGAAATCTTGTTCCCTACGCAGGCGCTAACCTGATCAGGTTCAACGGGATCCGAAATTATTCGATCTCAGCCTCATAGCAAGGCACCCCGACAAGAACCCGGCCAGTCTAGACATAACCGGCAAAGAACGCCAACACCACGGTAAACACCGTGATGAATGGCGCAATCAGCGGATTGTTGCCGTGCCTGCGTGCAACTACACTCGCTACGCCGTGCCGCGCCTTGATGCTCTGCCTTGACGCTGCAGTGCGCCGCGCCGTAGCCTTGGCGTTCAAATTATCAGCATAATTTTTTAGGGATGGCCTCATGCTGCGCAAACTCTCACTGGCCCTTGCCGTGTCTTGTGCGTCCAATGGAATGGCTTGGGCAGCAGAAGCGCCCTTATCGACCAAAACCGACCTGGTCAGCGTCTATCAGGAAGCGGTGGACAACAACGCCGATATCGCCGCCGCCCGTGCCCAATACGGCGCCCAGAAGGAAGTCGTGCCCCAGGCCCGCGCCGGGCTGCTGCCTAACTTGTCGGCCGGTGCCGACATGAACAACACCCGTACCGCGCTCGATCAGCCATCGGTGACCTCGACCCGCAGCGGCACGGTGTATCAGGCGACCCTGTCGCAACCGATTTTCCGCGCCGACCGCTGGTTCCAGTTCCAGGCCGCCAAGGACGTCAACGAACAGGCCGCCTTACAACTCTCGGCCACCGAACAGAACCTGATCCTGCAAAGTGCCGAAAGCTACTTCAACGTGCTGCGCAGCCAGGACAACCTGGCCTCGACCAAGGCCGAAGAAGCAGCCTTCAAACGCCAGCTGGACCAGTCCAACGAGCGCTTCGACGTCGGCCTGTCGGACAAGACCGATGTGCTGCAATCCCAGGCCAGTTACGACACGGCGCGGGCCAACCGGATTCTCGCTCAGCGTCAGGTAGATGACGCGTTCGAAGCGCTGATCACCCTGACCAATCGTCAGTACAACTCGATCCAGGGCATCGTCCACACCTTGCCGATCCTGCCGCCGGCACCGAACGACGCCAAGGCTTGGGTCGATACCGCGGCCAAACAGAACCTGAATTTGCTGGCCAGCAACTACGCGGTGAGCGCCGCCGAAGAAACCCTCAAGCAGCGCAAGGCCGGGCATGCACCCACCCTGGATGCGGTCGCGCAATACAAGAAAGGTGATAACGACGCCCTCGGCTTTGAAAACCCGAGCGCGACCGGCGTGCGTTACGGTGGCGATGTCGAACAACGCACCGTCGGCCTGCAACTGAGCATCCCGATCTACAGCGGCGGACTGACCAGCTCCCAGGTGCGCGAGTCTTACTCACGGCTGGATCAGACCGAGCAACAACGCGAAGCCCTGCGTCGCCAGGTCGTGGAAAACACCCGCAATCTGCACCGCGCCGTGAACACCGACGTCGAGCAGGTGCAGGCGCGTCGGCAGTCGATTATTTCCAACCAGAGTGCGGTGGAGGCAACCGAAATCGGTTATCAGGTGGGGACGCGCAACATTGTCGACGTACTCGACGCCCAGCGTCAGCTCTACACTTCGGTGCGCAATTACAACAACACGCGCTACGACTACATCCTCGACAACCTGCGCCTGAAGCAGGCCGCCGGCACCTTGAACCCGGGGGATCTGCAGGACCTGACGCGTTACCTCAAAGCCGACTACAACCCGGACAAGGACTTCTTGCCGCCGGATCTGGCGAAGGCTGCGGCGGAGCAGTTACGAGCTAATCCCGCTCATTAAAAGGTAAACCTGTGGCGAGGGAGCTTGCTCCCTCGCCACAATTGGTCGGTGACAAACTCAAGACTTGTCGATCAACCTGCCCAACCCATCCAGCAACCGCTGCAGCGCGCCCTGATTGGTGCGCATCACCTTCAGCCCCGCCTCCGCCATCCGTTGAGCATCACGCGGCAGTTCGAACAGCCGCTGCACCGCCAGTGCCAGACCTTCAGCATCATCGACCTCGGCCAGCGCCCCGGCGCTGCGCAACTGCGCGGCGATTTCGAAGAAGTTGAACAGGTGCGGCCCGCTGAGCACCGGTTTGGCCAAGGCCGCCGGCTCCAGCAGGTTATGGCCGCCGTTGGGCACCAGGCTGCCACCGACGAAAGCGCTGTCGGCCAGGGCGTAGAGAAACAGCAACTCGCCCATGGTGTCGCCCAGCAATACCGAAGTGTCTGCAGTCACCGGCTCGCCCGTCGAACGCCGTACCGTGGCGAAACCTTTTTGCCGGCACAACTCAAACACCGGGTTGAAGCGCTCCGGATGACGCGGTACCAGAATCAACAAGGCATCGGGATGATTGGCCAACAGCCGACGATGGGCATCGAGCACCACTTCGTCTTCACCTTCATGGGTGCTCGCGGCGATCCACACCGGGCGATCCTGCGCCTGCCATTGTCCGCGCAGCTCGGCAGCACGCTGCAGCAGTTGCGGGTCGATGGTCAGGTCGAACTTGATCGAACCAGTCACTTCGACGGTTTCTGGGCGTGCACCCAAATCGCGGAAACGCTGCGCCTCGGCTTCGGTCTGCACTGCGAACAGGCTCATCTCGGCGAGCATCGGCCGGGTCAGTTTATGGAAGCGGCCATAACCTTTGGCCGAGCGCTCAGACAGTCGCGCATTGGCCAGGGCCACGGGAATTCCACGCTTGGCGCACTGATGGATATGGTTGGGCCAGAGTTCGGTTTCCATGATCACCGCCAGTTTCGGCCGGGCCCGATCAAGGAATCGCGCCGCAGCGCAAGGCAAGTCATAAGGCAAATAGCAGTGCTGAATGCGCGGCTCGTTGGCAAACAGCGCCTGGATGCGCTCGGATCCGGTCGGGGTCATGCAGGTGACGGTGATCGGCAGCGTCGGATATCGCTGCAGCAAGGCACGGATCATCGGCGCCGCGGCAATGCTTTCGCCCACCGACACCGCGTGCACCCAAAGGCCGTCCGGCTTCATCGCCGGTAGCGCGAGGGAGAAACGCTCGCCAATGCGTTTGGCGTACGCCGGCGCCTTGCGCGCCCGCAGCCAAAGCCGAATCGCTACCAATGGCAGCCCCAGGTAAAACAGCGCGGTGTAGAGGGTTCTATTCATGGCGGCGGAGTTTATCGGTTTTTTAGCCAATCGCCTGCAAGTGCACGGCAAAACGTTCCGCCAGCCAACGGGCTGCCGGGCCGAGGGGCTCGTCGCGGCGCCAGACCAGCTCCACAATCAATGCCGGCGGCGTCCATTCGCTGGTCAGTTCGACCATCAGATTCTGATACGCCGGGTACTGCACCACGTGGCGCGGCAGCCAGGCCCAGCCGAGGCCGCGCATCACCCATTCGGCCATCACATAGAAACTGTCGGCCCGCCAGACCTGCGGGCTGGCCGGCTCACTGCCGGGATAGACGCTGGACTGCGTGGACATCAGCAACTGTCGATGCTGCGCCAGTTGCTGGCAATTGACCTGCGTCTGTTGCGCCAATGGATGCCCCACGCCGCACACCGTGACCATTTCAACGCTGCCCAGCACTCGGCGCTCAAGGGCTTCGGGAATCTGCTCGTGATAAAACAGCAAGCCCAGGTCGGCCCGACGCTCCACCAGTTTGCGCGCGACATCACCCTGGGCCGCACTGGTCAGCTGCACTTCGAGGCTGGGAAATTGTTCGGCCAGGGCTTCGAAGCTTTCAACCACTGCCTGATAAGGCATTGCCTCGTCCTGAGCCACCCGCAAACTCGCTTCCTGGCCGCGCATCATCGCTAGTGCCCGGCCGTTGAGGCGCTCACATTGGCGCAGCACTTCCCGCGCCTCTTCAAGCAGCGCGGTGCCGGCTTCGGTGAGTTTCGGCTGGCGACCACTGCTGCGATCGAACAGGCTCACACCCAGGTCTTCTTCCAGCAGCGCAATCGAACTGCTGACCGCCGACTGCGCCTTGCGCTGATCCCGCGCCACCGCGGAAAAGGAACGTTGTTCCGCGACACTGACAAACAAGTGCAGCTGTTCCAGACTCCATTGCATATTCATGGCTCAACCCATCTCCAGAACAGATAGGTAATGACTTTACCGCATCTGGCGGATCTCTAGAATGCCGACCTCAGAAAGCAACACTTCATACGAGGATTGACCCATGACCGCTTACTACTACCTCGCAATTGCCATCTGCGCCGAAGTGATCGCCACCGTTTCGATGAAAGCGGTCAAAGGTATCAGCACGCCACTGCCGTTGCTGCTGGTCATCGTCGGTTACGGTATTGCTTTCGGGATGCTGACCCTGGTGGTGCGCAGCGTTCCGGTCGGCGTGGCCTACGCGGTGTGGGCCGGCATGGGCATCGTGATGGTCAGCGTCGCGGCGCTGTTTATCTACGGGCAGAAACTGGATGTGCCGGCAATGCTGGGGATGGCGTTGATTGTGCTGGGCGTCGTGGTTATTCAGCTGTTCTCGAAAACCGCGGGGCATTAACTGACACAACCAATGCTCTTGTGGCGAGGGGGCTTGCCCCCGTTGGGCCGCGAAGCGGCCCCGAATCCGGTCACCGCTTTTTTCTGACATATTGCGGCGGCAGGCTTTACGACTGCTGCGCAGTCGAACGGGGCGGTGCGGCGGTCCGACAAGCCCCCTCGCCACAATGGATCTCTTGATCGCCAGCAAAACCTCCAATCCATGAGTCTGTATACTGCGCCCTCGTCTTGAACACTGAGGTCGCTGCATGCCATCCGTTATTTCCACCGACGTTCTGATTGTCGGCGCTGGTGTCGCCGGCCTCTGGCTGAATGCACGCCTGCGCCGCCAGGGTTTCTCGACCGTGCTGGTGGAAAGTGCCAGCCTCGGTGGCGGGCAAAGCCTGAAGTCCCAGGGCATCATCCACGGCGGTGCCAAGTACGCATTGCACGGTGCCCTGACCGGCGCCTCGGAAGCCATTGCCGACATGCCGCGTCGCTGGCGTGAGGCGCTGGCCGGCGACGGTGAACTGGACCTGTCCGGCGTGCGTGTATTGTCCGATGCCCATTACCTCTGGTCCCCCGGCACCCTCGCCGGCAACCTCACCAGTTTTTTCGCCAGCAAAGCCGTGCGCGGGCGGGTCGATCAGGTCAAAGGTGATCAATTGCCGCCGGCGCTGCAAGACAAGCGCTTCAAGGGCAAGGTCTATCGCCTGACAGAACTGGTGGTCGACGTGCCAAGCCTGATCCAGCGCCTGGCCGACCTGGCTGGCGACGGTCTGTTGGCCGGTCAACACATCGAACCGCTGCTGGAGAATGGCGAACTGGTCGGTTTGAAAGTCGACGAACGCGAAATCCGCGCCCAGCGCATCGTTCTCAGTGCCGGTGGCGGCACCGCTGACCTGCTGACCGCGCTGGGCCTGAGTCAACCGGCCATGCAGCGCCGTCCCCTGCACATGATCATCGTCAAAGGCCCGAGCCTCAAACCGCTGTACGCCCACTGCCTGGGCGGCGGGCCGAAGCCGCGCGTCACCGTGACCACTCACCCGGCCGCCGATGGCCAGTGGGTCTGGTACGTGGGCGGCGACATCGCCGAAGCCGAAGGCGTGGCCCGCGAGCCAGCCGCGCAAATTGCCGCCGCCCAGAAAGAACTGGGCCAACTTCTGCCGTGGATCGACCTGAGCACCGCACAGTGGGCGACCTTGCGGGTCGAACGCGCCGAGCCCCTGCAATCGGGCCTGACCCGCCCGGACAACGCCTTCCTCGCCGAGCAGAATCGGCTGCTGGTGGGCTGGCCGACCAAACTGGCCCTGGCACCGGACTTCGCCGACCGCGTCTTCGCCACACTGCAACGCGACGGTATTCAGCCTAGCCATCCAGCCCCGCTGCCGGAACTGCCGAAACCGCCGATGGGCGTCCCTGCCTGGGAACAACTGCTGCCATGAGCCAACCGACCCTGCATGACCTGCATCGCCCGCTGGGCAGCACCGGCCTGCTGGTATCGCCCCTGGGCCTGGGCACAGTGAAACTTGGCCGCGATCAAGGGGTGAAATACCCCAACGGTTTTCAGATCCCCGGCGACGACGACGCCCGCAGGCTGCTCAAACTCGCGCGCGACCTGGGCATCAACCTGATCGACACCGCGCCGGCCTATGGCCGCAGTGAAGAGCGTCTCGGCCCGTTGCTGCGTGGGGAGCGTCAGGACTGGGTAATCGTCAGCAAGGTCGGTGAAGAGTTCGCCGATGGTCAGTCCCGCCATGATTTCAGCGCCGCGCATACCCGGTTCTCGGTGGAGCGCAGCCTGCAACGCCTGGAAACGGACTTTATCGATCTGGTGCTGGTGCATTCCGACGGCAACGACCTGGCGATCCTCAGCGACAATGAGGTCTATGCGACCCTTGCCGAGCTCAAGCGCGAAGGCAAGATTCGCGGTTTCGGCTTTTCCGGTAAAACCGTCGAAGGCGGTTTGAAGGCTCTGGAACAAGGTGATTGCGCAATGGTCACCTACAATCTGAACGAACAGAACGAGAAGCCAGTCATTGACTATGCTGCTGCTCACGGCAAAGCGATCCTGGTCAAAAAGGCCCTGGCCAGCGGCCATGTGTGCCTGAGCCCGGGCGTTGATCCGGTGCGTGCCAGCTTCGAGTTGTTGTTTGAACACCCGGGGGTGGCCAGTGCTATTGTCGGGACCATCAATCCGCTGCACCTCGCCCATAACGTCGCGACCGTTGCCCAGGTCCTTCATAGGGTCTGTTGACGTTTGGTGACGACCGCGACGCTGGCCGTCAACAGACCCTAGCCATTGATGCCGCCCACGCGGCCTTAAGCAGGAGCCGACATGCCGCGTACGCTGATCAGAAAGAACCCGAGCAACTTCAAGACCCTGCCGCTGTTCGTCGAAGCCACACCCGAAGGTTTGAGTTATCAGAGCGTCGGGATGCCGTTGAATTTTTCCCAGACCCTGCAACGCCGCCGTCCGGTGACGGTGGCCGACAGCGAACGGTTTGCCCTGGAGCTGGCGAACCTCGGGGTTTCGGTGCGCCTGACCCTGCATTGGCAGAATCGCGACTACTGGGTGTTGGTGCGTCAGCGTCGGCAGGATCGCGGCGACGTGGTGCTCAAGCTGATCTCCGGCTACGTGCCGGCCCATGAGCTGAACCTGCCGTTGCACACGGCAACCCAGGAAATTGCCGAAGAGTGCCTGCTGGAAACCCCGGAGGGCTGGCTCAGCGGGCGCTTCAACGAAACCTGGCTGCCAGCGCCCTACTCGGCTGCCCTGCACTACCGCGAAGCCCTGCCGTTTCGCCTGACACCACTCTCCGGCTCGGCGCGGCCGGTGCGCTGCGCGAACATGCCGCTGATCGAACGTCCCCGGGCCTACGTGCACTTGCCGACAGCCTCGCTGCAATTGATCTACGATTTGCGCCTGGACGTGCCCAAGGAAGCCAAATCCCTGAGCCTGTTCCATGTCGACGAGCGGCTGGAGGGCGATCAACTGGTGGCCCGGCTCGATCGCAAACGCCCCGATTTGTACTTGATGCCACTGCAGGACGGTCAGCCGATGGCCGAGCTCTATACCCTGAAAAAGGATCACCTGTACCCGGCGAGTACCCGCGGGTTGTATCTGGCGGAGAGTTTTGCCCGGCAGGAAGGCTGGCTGGTGAGGGATGAACGGATTCGCTGGAAGGATTGGGTGCGACAGCAGGGTTTGACCCCACCGGGGAAGGATTCGGGTTTGGCCCGGTTACGCGGGAAGGCGAAACAACTGCTGAAAAGAATCGTGCCGCGCAAGGCAGCACGATAGAACACTTGTGGCGAGGGGGCTTGCCCCCGTTGGGCCGCGAAGCAACCCCTGATCCGGTCACCGCGGTTTTACTGACATATCGCAGCGGGAGGTTTTACGACTGCTTCGCAGCCGAACGGGGGCAAGCCCCCTCGCCACAGCAAGCCCTCATCCAAAATCAGTGATTGCGAATCTTCTCGACAATCGCCGTGGTTGAGCTGTTTTCCACCAGCCCCAGCACTTTCACGGTCCCGCCGTAAGCGCTGACGATGTCCGCGCCAACCACTTGGTCGATCCCGTAATCACCGCCCTTGACCAGTACATCCGGCTTGACCGCACGCAGCAGGTTTTCGGGAGTGCCTTCAGAGAAGCTGATCACCCAATCCACGGCGCCTAAACCTGCCAGTACCGCCATGCGACGGTCGACGCTGTTGATCGGCCGACCCGGCCCTTTCAAGCGGCTCACCGACGCATCGTCATTGACCGCCACGATCAGGCGATCACCCTGGGCGCGCGCCTGTTCGAGGTAAGTCACGTGGCCGGCATGCAGGATGTCGAAGCAACCGTTGGTGAACACGATCTTCTCTTTGTGTGCTCGCGCGTCATCGACCGCCAGCAGCAACTGCTCGAGGCCCAGCACACCGCGCTCGGAGCCTTCCTCACGCTGAATCGCGCGACGCAGTTCCGGTGCGCTGATGGCAGCAGTACCGAGCTTGCCAACCACGATGCCCGCCGCCAGATTAGCCAGGGCCACCGCATGAGGCAGCTCTTCGCCAGCGGCGATCGCCGCCGCCAGGGTAGAAATCACCGTATCACCGGCACCGGTCACGTCGAACACTTCACGGGCACGGGCCGGCAAGTGCAGAGGTGGATGATCCGGGCGCAGCAAGGTCATGCCGTGCTCGCCACGGGTTACCAGCAACGCACCGAGGTCGAGGTCGTGCATCAGTTGCGCGCCCTTGCTCACCAGATCGTGCTCATCGGCACAACCGCCAACAATGGTTTCAAACTCGCTGAGGTTCGGGGTGATCAGGCTCGCACCGCGGTAGATCGAGAAATCCTTGCCCTTGGGATCAGCCAGTACCGGAATGCCCCGGGCACGGGCGGCCTGGATCAGTACCTGATGGTTTTTCAGCGCACCTTTGCCATAGTCGGACAGCACCAGCACCTTGATGCCTTCGAGCAATTCGTCGACTTGCTCGCCCAGCGCCAGGGCGTCGGTTGCGAAGGATTCTTCGAAGTCGATACGCAGCAATTGCTGGTGACGGCTCATGACCCGCAGCTTGACGATGGTCGGCTGGTGCGCAATGCGCTGGAACAACGCTCGCACGCCAGCGCCCTTGAGGCTATTGACCAGGCTGTCGGCGGCTTCGTCGTCGCCGGTCACACCGACCAGCGAGGCCGGCGCACCGAGCGCGGCAATGTTCAAGGCAACGTTGGCGGCACCGCCCGGGCGGTCCTCGATGTGATCGACCTTGACGACCGGTACCGGCGCCTCAGGGGAGATCCGTGAGGTACCACCATGCCAGTAACGGTCGAGCATGACATCGCCGACCACCAAGACAGGGGCTTGATTGAATCGCGGCATGGACAACTTCATGGAGCAACCCACATACAAAATGAACAGGGGCGCGATATTAACACAGGGTTGGTGCTGGCTTGCTGGACGGCTGCAACCTGATGAATCAGCGGGGGTTTCTGATCATTTATTGAGCAGAAATTGTGATAAACGACGGCAAGCATCTTCAAGTTGCAGCACCTGGGTATCGATCTCGCACTCCGCCGTCAGCGGCGCCTCATAAGGGCTGTCGATACCCGTAAAGTCCTTGATCCGCCCTTGCCGGGCAGCTTGATACAAGCCTTTGGGGTCGCGTTGCGCGCATACCGCGAACGGCGTGCTCACATACACCTCAATGAAATCACCCTCAGCAAACAACCGACGGGCAGCGTCTCGCTCGGCTCGAAACGGCGAGATCGCCGCGACAATCACAATCAAACCCGCGTCGACCATCAGCCGCGCCACCTCGGCCACGCGTCGAATGTTTTCCCGGCGACACTTGGCACTCATCCCAAGATCGCGGCACAGGCCATTGCGCAAGTTGTCACCATCAAGCAGAAACGTGTGCAGCCCATGCCGATTCAGTTGCAGCTCCAGCGCATTGGCCAGGGTCGACTTGCCCGCGCCTGAAAGGCCCGTCAGCCAGAGGCAGCGCGGGTGCTGGGATTTGATAACCGCGCGGTCGTGGTTCGACAGCGATAAATCGTAAGGCCTGATCTCCGGAACAGGCATCGACAGGGTCTCATTCATAACCGAGCATTTCGTAATCGCGCTGGTACACCCGTCGCACCAGCCGACGGGTACGCACCGAGCAGAAATCGCGGGCAAGCATCGGACGCCGCTGTTGCGAGCCGTTGAGGTGAGGTAACACCACCGAGTGGCCTAACTGTTCGCAGACCAAGCGAAAATCTCGCTCCAGATGCTCCTGGTAGCCGATGAAATCCGGGGCCAGATGCCCCAGAGAGTCGGTCAGAAAATCCGTTTGCGCGGCAAAATGTATTTGTCGGCTGATCGTCTCCGAATGCAGCCAGCGAGCGACGAAATCATCGAAGTCGCGGTAGTGGCTGACCAGCTGCTGCGCCGCCTGGTCGCGCCGACCCAACTCGTTGCCGCGCAAAAAGGCATAAGCCGAGTAAGCCCTTTCCAGCGGATCACGAACGAAGGCGAACTTAAAACTGGTGGCAAACTGTTCGGGGAATTGCTGCTCGTACCAATACAACGGCAAGTGCCCAGGGCTCCAGCCATCGAACAGCGCTGCACACACACTGCTCCCGGCACATTTGGGGACATGAATGAATAGACAGGAATGCTGTTCGAAGGCCTGAGGAAACCCCAGATTGGCCGACATGGATTTGTTGACCACCTGACGGTCCACGACCGACAGGCGCCCCAGCAGAAAAGCCCGCTGCGACTTGGGCAAGAGCTTCCAGAGATAGCGTTGCAGCATGGCAGTACCCGCGCGAAAGGGTTGCCCCATCGCTTGAAGTCAAAGTTCGTTCAGGAACCTTAACAAGCGCGTTGCCGAGATTTATTCCGGTTTGGTCAACAAGCGTAAAAGTCTGGATACAATCCACCGGACGCGTTGCACGCCGGTGAACGCAAGGGTGAGCAGGGCTCACCCTTGCATCGAGTCAGGCGATGTCTTCAGCCGGGGCATCGAGGCCCATGGCGTTCAGGCGGGCGTAGTAGCCGTTCTGTGCCAGAAGCTCGGCATGGGTGCCGCGCTCGACGATCCGGCCCTGATCCATGACCAGAATCAGGTCAGCCTTCTCAATGGTCGACAACCGATGAGCGATGACCAGCGTCGTGCGACCTTTCATGACTCGATCCAGCGCGCCTTGAATGTGCCGTTCAGACTCCGTATCCAGTGCCGACGTCGCTTCATCGAGAATCAACAGTGGCGCGTTTTTCAGCAAGGCGCGGGCGATCGCCAGACGCTGTCGCTGACCGCCGGAGAGGAGCACACCGTTCTCGCCGACATCGGTGTCCAGCCCCTGCGGCAGCTGGGCGATGAAATCCATGGCGTAGGCGTCTTGGGCAGCTTTCTCGATATCCGCACGCGGCGCGCCGGCCAGATCACCGTAGGCGATGTTGTTGGCAACCGTGTCATTGAACAGCGTGACGTGTTGCGTCACCTGGGCAACATGACGACGCAGATTGCGCAGGCGATAGTCTTCGATTTCAACGCCATCGAGCAGGATCTCGCCGGTTTCGTGGTGATAGAAGCGTGGAATCAGGCTGGCCAGCGTCGACTTGCCGCTGCCGGAACGCCCCACCAGTGCGATCATTTGCCCCGGTGCCGCGGTGAAACTGATGTTTTTCAGTACTTCACGGTCGGTTCCCGGATAGGTGAAGCTCAGGTTGCGCACCTCCAGATGACCGTTGATCCGATCTTTCTCGACTGTACCCTTGTCCAGCTCCGGCTCGACATCCAGTTGCTCGAAAATGCTTTCGGCCCCGGCGACGCCTTTCTGGATCGTCGAGCTGACTTCCGATAGCTGCCGAATCGGCTTGGGTAACAGGCCTGCGGCGGTAATGTATGCCACCAGGTCACCGGCGGTCGCATCGCCGCGCAGGAACAGCACCAGGAACATCAGCGCGGCCATGGCGCTGTAGATCACCAACTGCAGCATCGGCGTGTAGACTGCGCCGGTCTTGGTCATGCGCAATTGCTTGTCCGTGTTGCCCTGGCTGGCTTCGGCAAAGCGGCGCTCTTCATAGCTCTCGCCACCGAAGCTGCGCACAACGCGATACCCCTGGATGGTCTCGGACGCAACGTGGGTCACGTCGCCCATGGCCACCTGGATCTTCTTGCTCTGCTTGCGGAATTTCTTGCTGGTGCTGCCGACCATGATCGCGATGAGCGGCAAGATCGCCAGCATGACCAGGGTCAGTTTCCAGTTCATCCACAACAGGTAGGCAAACAGAAACACCACAGTCAGGCCTTCGCGGATCACCACCTTGATAGCGTCGGTGGCGGCGCCGGTAACCATGGTCACGTTGAAGGTGATGCGTGAAATCAGATGCCCGGAGTTATGGGTGTCGAAATAACGGTTAGGCAGTACCAGCAACTTGTTGAACAGCTCGACGCGCAAGTCGTGCACCAACCCCAGCGAAACCTTCGCCAGATAGTAGTTGCCAAGAAACGAGCCCAGGCCTTGCCACGCGGCGATCAGGATGATCAGCAACGGCACGGCCATCAGCAGCTGCAAGTCCTTCAGATAAGGCACATTGGGAAAGAGCACCGCTTCCGGGTTGCTCAAGCCGTCGACGAAATACTTGAGAATCCCGGCCAGCATGGGCTGCGTCGAAGCAAAGATCACGAAGCCGACGATACTGATGGCGAACATGCCCCAGTACGGGCGCACATACGACAGCAGGCGCAGGTAAATTTTCAAGCTCGACGGCGCAGGCGAATCAGGGCTAGTCATGAGAACCCGTTGTATGAGAAAAGAGCCCGCGAGTGTAACACAGGCCATTTTAGTCACTGAGCTGCGGTAACATGACCGGCTATCCATGCCTCACGGCGTCGAAACCTGGAGTATTGATGCAAGTGCTTGACCACCCCCGATACCTCGCCCTGCGCGAGGGAGCACAAGTCCTTGAAGCCGATGGCTCCGGGGACAAGGTTCTGCGGTTGACGGACGGCTCGATCCTCAAGCTGTTTCGCCGCAAGCGCCTGCTGACATCGGCTGCCTGGTACCCCTACGCCAAACGCTTTGCCGACAACTGCGACGCACTGCATGAGCGGCAGATTCCCTGCCCGTCGATACGTCAGGTCTACCGCATCCCCAGCATCGAGCGCGATGCCGTGCATTACGACCCGTTACCGGGTCGGACCCTGCGCCAACTTCTGGATGCCCAAGACGATGCCGACCCACTGCGCGGTCAGCTGGGGGCCTTCATGGCCACCTTGCATGAGCGCGGGATCTACTTCCGTTCAGCGCACCTGGGCAATATCGTGCTCACGCCCGAGCATCAGCTGGGCCTGATCGATATTGCAGACATGCGGGTTTATCGCCGTCCGCTGCGCAAGAGCCTACGGCTGCGCAACTTCAAGCACATGGTGAGATACCCGCAAGACCGCCTATGGTTGCTCGACGGTCGCGGCGAAGTCTTCATGAAGAATTATGGCCAGACGCAGAGCACCTGCTCCCCGGAGGAACTGAGCATCGCTCTGCAAAAATGATCCAGACACCTTCGTCCCTGGGGATGGGACGAAGGTCAGGTATTACACTAGTGCCTGGCGCTGCGCTTGCAATGCCCGAGAAAGGATCATCCCCGCTGGCAACAGCACCAATGGCCATAGTTCGTCTGGATTACCGATCAACAAGCCGCCGTCGAAATTCAACATCACTAGCGCACACGCCAGATACACGCCCCACTCATCACGCATACGCCAGGCCTGCCAAAGCGAGGCCGCCATCACAGCGATGAACAACACCAGTGCGACGGCGCCGCTGTAAAGCCCCAGCGAGACGAAAATATTGTGCGGATGCTGGATCGGCATCCAGCCGTCGAGCACCTGAGTGGTGTGGAAGTCGATGCCGCAACCCAGTACCCAGCCGCAACGGTGCCATTCGCCAACCATGACTTCGAAAATCTCGATGCGGTACGAATCGCCGCGCGTCCACAATGCCTGGTACCAGGCGTCGTTATGCACCGCCAGGAACAACAGCCCCATGAGCACCAGACTAATCGCGACGCCGCCGCCAACTTGCCGCGGCTTGTGATAGATCCCATAAAGCACCCAGATTCCCGCCAGGAACACGGCCCCTACCAACGCCGTGCGTGCCTGCAGAATGTAGACTACCGCGAATAACGAAAAAGCGACGGCCAAGCCAGCTTCGACGAACTTGCGTTCCCTGAGCCAGAATGGCAATGCCAGCGCCAGCGCGCACAACAGCCAGATACCGGCATATATGACGTTCTGCAAACGTGCAGGAAGCAATGCCACCCGACTACCGACGGCATACTCACCAGTTGCCCAGCTGTAGACCGCCCAGGCGAAAATGTACACCGCCAGGATCCAGAACTGCGCACGAACAAACAGGGGGCTGCGGAAAAAGCGAGGTTCGGTGAATGCGCCGAGCACCATGACGAACATCAGCACATAGAAAATGTGCTTGTAGAACTGCAAGTGTCCGGCAATCGCCGCAGGCACCACAAACCACAGAAGAAATGCCAGCCAGCCCCACATCAACGGCTGCTTGAGTAAGCCGTTACCGCGCTCCTTGATCAGGAAAAACAGGCCCGGCAATACCATCAGTCCGTAAAACAGGTTGTTGGTCCACTTCGACGACCAGCCCACTATGAAGCTCAGCAGAAACAGACAGAGCATCGTTCCAAAATAAGACGTGACGGTGATCTTTCCAGGCTTCGCGCCGCTAAATCCCATGGAGCACCCAACCTGTTGCCAAACCGATAATAAGGGCTGCCATCAGCTTGAGCCGATCGAGACGTTTGCGCTTCAATTTGTTCGCACGCTCCTGTGGAACCACCACATGTTCACCGAAGCCGGTGTGCAATACCGCGTCGTTTTCCAGAATCAACGCATAGCGGTTTTCCCCGGCATACAGACGCGACAAGTCTTTCTCTCCGGATAACCCGGAATACGGTGCATGCAACAGGTAATCCGCGCGACGGCGTAGCCCTGGGTTAAAGGAAAAACCCTGCCAGTCCGCCTTGTGCGAGCCCAGTATGTAGAAAGGAACGCCATGGCTGATTTTTCGTTCGCCCAGGAACACATAAGGACTGTGAACCATCAGGTCATGATTGAAGCTGCGCAACCACACCTGCAGCGCCTGTGGATCCTCCTCCAACAGTCGTTGGGAATCTTCTATAAACCCTTCGCGATAAAAATCCCAGTCGTCTTCGCAATGGAAGATCCATGACGTCTGCACCTGAGAATAGGCGGCATCGATGGATCGCAACTGACCCAGACGCGGATTGTTGATGAAGAACTGGGTGTGCGCCCTCCAGTGCTCCGGAATACAGGCCTCTACGGCACTGTCGCCGGAGTCCTCGGTAATGAACACTTTACGGATGGGGGCCGTGTTGAACCGGTCAAGTGTCTCCAGAGTCCGCTTCAACAGATCGAAGCGGCCGCAACTGGTGATGACGATCGAAATGTCGCTAGTATCGCTGAACAGCATTTATTTACACCGCACCATTTATTGTTTAATCGCCCGGCTTCACAGCCCCAACGACAAGCGTAGTTTCTCTTTCCAGCTCAGCGGCACCCGCTCGCGCAACGGCGCACGCATGGCATCGACAATCGCATGCCCCACCGCCCGGAAGGTATAGCGCTGCTCTACCAGAGCCTGACCGGCCAACGAAATGGCCTCGGCCAGTTGCGAGGACGCGCGCAACACGGCGAGTTTCTCTCTGAGTTCGTCGCGTGTCCGATAGAGCACAATATTCTGCATATCAACAAAACCTAGCGCGCGATTCTCTGCTTCCCCTTGATCGTAAGCAAACAGCACGCAACCACAGGCCATGGCCTCGAAATTCTTGATCATGTATTCGCCCATGCCGACATCGGCACTCACGAAGTAACGGATCCGGCTCAACGTCTCGCAGTACTCCTCACCCGACCCGGTGCGAGTGATCAGCAAGTTTTCGACGTCGGCCACCGACTCGAGCATGGCCTTGCGACCGGCATACGCCACACTATTGAGACTGCCAACGAAACCCAGCTCGATATCACGCTCACGCTGACGGTTTTGCAACAGCGCCTGATCGTAGCCCTTGGGCACGAAGTGCGCGTCAAAACCTTCATCACGCAAGCGCTGGCTGACCATGAAACCCGAGCTGATCACCCGTACCCACGGCAACTTGCGGTAATGGGCACTGAATTTCCCGGTGTATTTGCACGGGATGTAATTCTGGTACGCATCGTGTTCAAGAATAACCAGATTGGGCAGGGTTTGTATGAACCTCACCTGTCTGATTTCTTTTTTGAAGCGCAGGAAAAACACGATCCGGTCATAAAGGGTCACATCGACATGCCTGCGAAAGTAGCCACGCAAGTCGTCCTGCTCTGCACTGGTCAATTCACGCTTGTCGCACTCGCAATGCTCGGCGATCCCGTCATACAGTCGGTCAAGGATCGCTCGCTGCTCCTTCTGAACCAGAAACAGAACTTTCAATTGGACTCTCTCTTTCCAGACTGCTCTTGGACCCAAAACAACTCGTGGCGTCGCACTGTTTTACGGAAGAACTCGTTTTCGCCGAATGCCGGCCAGCGTCGGGCCGCCAGGCAACGTTGTATTGCCCGGCGAAGTAGACGCTTGAAGGGAGGCCCGGGCTGAAGGTCGTGCATCATGCCCAACGACATGGCCTTATGCCATTGTTTTTCGGCGGACAAACAAAGCGTCCAGGGCCGCAGCGGCTCATGCGTATCCATCTGCGGTGGCAGCGCTACGCCTGTACCGGCATCGCCCATTGGCCAGCGATCGTTGTCGTGCAAATGATTGGCGTAATGCAATAAGGTGTCGGGTTGCCAAGTCGTGCCGCTTAATGCCTGCATCACTGCCTGCTGCGAGCACAGATGGTCTGGATGAGGGTCAAAGTGTGGATGCGGCAAGACAATGATCTGAGGTTCAATGCGCTCGATCAACTCACGCAGATCCGCCAGCAGATTGTTCCAGGACGGCAGACCATCAACGTCACTGCCCAAGGCAAACGGATTGAACCGTCGGAAATATCGGGTATCGCCAAGCTGTGCCTCGCGGGACGCTACGGCCTCGGCGGGTGCTCTCTGCATGGCGGGCAATTGCAGGCAGAAGTACCCCAGTTGTATACAGCGCTCCTGAGGTACACCTCCCCACAACGGCACACTGACACTGTCCCAGGCACGCAGTGAACCTTTCATGCGGGACGCTTCGACATCATTGAGCCCCATCTGTCGATAGTGCCCGGCCTCAATTTCTCCGGCGGTCAGGGTCACCACCCAACTCTGACTTGCGCTACTGTACAGCCCGAATGCCGCCAGCTCGGCGTCGTCGGCGTGCGGGGCGATCACCATCACCCGTTGACGACTGTAATCCGGATGCTCGAACGCCCAAAGTACTGGCTCACCAAGCAATCGGCAGAAACGCCCGCGCAAACGTAATTCACCCTGTGACAGCACCCGTGACTGACCACTGAGATTGAGATAACGCAGCCCATTTACACCGCGCTCGAAAGTTTGCCGGTCGGGATTATCCCCCCCCAGCAACTCGACCACCGGATCGATAAAGCGCCCCAGCCAAGTACTTTTCACCCGCAACGCCAGTACCAGCGTGGCGTCATCGACCAGCATGACACCCTCATCCAGCCGCAGCCGTTCACCGTCCAGATGGATCTTGGGCTGTGGTGTATACGGCGGGAAGCTGTATTGGTAATCGTCTTGGGGGGAATAAAACAGATGGTCGGCAAACCATGCCTCGTGGGCGATCCAGCCCAGCACCGCAAACACCAGCGGCAGCCACCAGACCACCAGCACGCCGATCGCGATCAGCAGCATCAACGCAATCAACAGGCCGATGCGTTTGTTGCGCCGATGGCGCTTGAGCAGTTGCTGTTTTCGGCTCATGGGTTGGCTCATACCGTGAAGACCGGCACAGAATTGCACCAACGGTCCTTGTACTCACGGTCGGTTCGACCAAAGGAAAACCGCAGGGGTTTATCCAACGCGCGGGCATGTTCCCAGGCGCTTTGGGTGTTGAGGAAGCTCAGTACGCTGCCAGGGCTGAATTCGCGGGTCTCGGGATCGACACCGCCGTTGACGTATTCGACGCTGATCCATTCCGGCGCCTCGACGCGGTACACCAGTTGAGTCGCAATCGGTGCGTCGTTGAGGAAAATCACCGAGCCGATCAGCAACTCGCGCAACAACTCGATCACCTCGCCCATACGCTCGGCACCGGTGGCCGGAAAGCCCCAGCGACGCTGGAACAGGTCGCAATAGATCGCCGCCAGTTCACTGCTGGAAAACTCGGTAACCGGCCGCACCACGCCGCCCGCCTCTTCCAGCAGACGCAACTCGCGGCGCTGGTTGTAGCGAAACTTTTTCGACAATTCTTCAGGCGTACGGGCCAGCGCCAGTTGTTCTGTCTGCAGCTTGATACCGGTAAAACGACCTTCGCTCAGCGCCGACAGGTAACGCCCCCGATGGCGCAGCGGTGCCTGGGCATCGGTGGCGGCCGGCAGAATCAGTTCGGCATTGCCGAGGTCGAACAGGCCTTTTTTACCCGTGCGCTTGAGCACGTCCTTGGACAGCGCCAGGTCGCGCCCCCAGGTCGGGATGGCGGCTTTCACTTCGCCGTCCTGCTCCCAAGCCAGGTAACGCACCGGGATGTCGGCCAACTGTGCCAGACGTTCGACCACCAGAGGATGAGTCGCGACGCTGCCGCCAAAACGCTGCCAGGTTTGTGCATAAGTCGAGGCGTCGACCTGCACCCAGCCACGCTCGCGCCAGCCTTGAAATCGGTTGAGCATCAGCCCCTCGGTGCCAGTTCGGTAACGTGCGGCAAATGCCAGAAAGCATCGCGCACCGCGCGATCGGAGAAGCGCTCACGCAAGCGGTCGAACATCAGCTCGGCGCACTGCCGGCGTTGCTGCTCGTCCATCGCGGCCAGATGTTGCAGCCCTTGAGCCAAGTGCCCGGCATCGCCCAGCGGAAATAGAATGCCCACACCTTCGACCACTTCCCTGGCGCCACCACACGCGGTGGCGAGCAGCGGCACACCGGCGGCCATGGCCTCCAGCAATACCATGCCGAACGGTTCATGATCGGAACTCAAGGCAAACACATCGAAAGCGCGGAAGTAGCGACGCGCCTCGGGCACCTGGCCGAGGAACAGCACGCGATCGCCGATACCCAGTTCACGCGCCAGGGCCTTGAGGTCCTGCTCCAGCCGACCGCTGCCCAGAATCACCAGCTGACTGTTGGCCGGCAACCCCGGCAATGCGCTGGCAAAACCATGCAACAACGTAGTCTGATCCTTGTCCGGATGCAGGCGCCCGACGTTGCCGACAATCCAGGCATCCATCGACAGACCGAGGGTTTCCCGGGCCTCGCGAACCGACACTTGGCTGGCCTGCAACGCCTGCACATCAATCCGGTTATAGAGCGTCTGAATCCGCTCGACCGGCCATTTCGGCAAGCAACGGCGCATGTCGTCACGCACCGCGTCGGAGACGCCGAGCAGGCTCAGGCGTTTGCGGAAAATATGCGCGAACAGCTTGCGGGTGCGGCGCTGGTAATCACCAAACGCGTGATGCACGCCAATCACCGGCAACGAGGTGCCGAGCAGGGCGATGTAGATCGGTTTGAAACGATGAGCGATGCAGAAACTGAAGTTGCGCGATGCGGCGATCTTGCGCAGATCGCCGATGGCGCCCAGCTTCAGGCCACGAATGGCCTTGGAGCTGTACTCCATGAACAGCACCTCGTCGGACGCACAGTTCGCGGCGACTTGGCTATCTGCAGCCCCGGTCAGGAACACCGTGGTCACGCGATAACCGGTCCCCGCGAACAGGCTGGCGTACTGCCGGGCGCAGTCCAGAAACGGCCCGTCATAGCCGTGACAGAACTGCAGCACATGGCGTTCAGCCGAGCGAGTCATAAGCGTCCGCGCCTTCTTTGACCACCAGAATGTCTTCCATGATCAGGTACTGCAGGTCGGAACCGAAGAACATGTTCAAGGCGTCAGTCGGCGAGCAGATCATCGGCTCGCCACGACGGTTGAGCGAAGTGTTCAGCGACACACCGTTGCCGGTCAGTACTTCCAACGCCTTCATCATGTCGTAGTAGCGCGGGTTGTATTCGCGCTTGAGCACCTGGGCCCGGGACGTGCCGTCTTCATGGACGACTTCCGGCACGCGGGTTTTCCACTCTTCAGCCACTTCGAAGGTGAAGGTCATGAACGGTGCAGGGTGATCGATCTTGATCATTTGCGGCGCAACGGTGTCGAGCATCGACGGGCAGAAAGGCCTCCAGCGCTCGCGGAACTTGATCTGATGGTTGATACGGTCCGCCACGCCGGCCACGCTCGGGCAGCCAATGATCGAACGACCGCCCAAGGCACGCGGACCGAACTCCATGCGGCCCTGGAACCAGGCCACCGGGTTGCCATCGACCATGATTTTGGCGATCTGCTCCGGCATGTTGTCGAGCTTGCGCCACTTTGGCTTGTCGGCGTGACGGGCGCAGGCCGCGATCACGTCTTCATTGCTGTAGGACGGGCCGAGGTAGACGTGCTCCATCTTCTCGACCGGTACACCACGAGCATGAGACACGTAAGCGGCCGCACCCACCGCGGTACCGGCATCGCCGGACGCAGGCTGGACGAACAATTCTTTGATGTCGTCGCGGGCGATGATTTTCTGGTTCAGCTTGACGTTCAACGCACAACCACCGGCGAAGGCCAGCTTGCCGGTTTCCTTGAGCACATCGCCCAGGTAATGGTCGATCATCTGCAACGCCAGTTTCTCGAACAGCGCTTGCATGCTGGCGGCGTAGTGAATGTACGGCTCGTCGGCGATGTCGCCTTCACGTTTCGGACCCAGCCACTCGATCAGCTTCGGCGAGAAGTAGAAACCCTTGCCCTTCTCTTTATAACGACGCAGGCCGATGACGTTGGCGTAGTCGGTGTTGATCACCAGCTCGCCGTTCTCGAACGAGGCCAGACGGGAAAAATCGTATTTGCTGGCGTCGCCGTACGGCGCCATGCCCATGACCTTGAACTCACCGTCGAGCATTTCGAAGCCGAGGAACTCGGTGATCGCGCCGTACAGGCCGCCGAGGGAGTCCGGATCGAAGAATTCCTTGATCTTGTGGATCTTGCCGTTTTCGCCATAACCGAAGAAAGTCGTGGCGTACTCGCCCTTGCCGTCGATCCCCAGGATCGCGGTTTTCTCTTTGAAACCGGAGCAGTGGTAGGCGCTGGAGGCGTGGGCCAAGTGGTGCTCGACCGGCTCGATCTTGATCTTTTTCGGATCGAAACCCAATTGCTCGAGGCACCAGACAATCTTGTTGCGATAGCGCTTGTAGCGACGGTTACCCATCAGGATCGCATCGAGGGCGCGGTCCGGGGCGTACCAGTAGCGCTTGGCGTAGTGCCAGCGAGCCTTGCCGAACAGGCTGATCGGTGCGAATGGAATCGCCACCACGTCAACGTCGGATGGCTTGATGCCAGCCTGCTCGAGGCAGAATTTCGCCGACTCGTAAGGCATGCGGTTCTTTGCATGTTTATCACGCACGAAACGCTCTTCTTCAGCCGCCGCGACCAGCTTGCCGTCGATGTACAAGGCTGCGGAAGGATCATGGCTAAGGGCGCCGGACAGGCCAAGAATCGTCAATGCCACAGGGGTCTAGCCTCTTTAGTCTGCATGCAGGCGCAACGCGCCTCAAAAATTAATGTGCCCTCGCAAGGGGCGAGAGACAGCTAAAGGGCGGGATTATAGCGTAAACGTGGCGGGAATGACCCTGCCCTTATCGGTGCCGTGAAGATGACGTCGAGCCCAAGCGTTCGCCTTTGCTCATCCGCGACCCGGCCGCCAGTAAATCCTGATATTTCCGTCGGCAGCCTGCCGGTAAATCGTATAGGGCAAGAAAACCGTGTCGAATACACCCGAAAGGGTTAAGTCCAGCAATACGAACGGCACCAGAATACCCGTGGGATCGGGCGGCGCGTGCAAGAGGCAAAAGTCGTGAGCCAGACCGCTGTAGATGCGAGGAATGGACTGACAGTAGGTCTTTTGCTTTCTGAGGCCACGGGCGGCCTCTTCGTCATCCTGCAGCACCGTGACAGCGGTCCCGCAGCCAGACAGCGCCAGTGAAAAAGAGCTCAACATCACAGCCATTTTTATCGTCAAAATCTGCCCTCCGAGAACGTCAGGCAAACTAGCATCGTGGCTATTCAGGGCACAGTTCATGGGCTCTGCAGATCATGTAGGACAATTCACAAGAACTTGTCCGCCAGATCTCGGGAGACTGATCTGACCCCATCGCGGGCAAGCCCGCGATGGGGTCGAAGACCCGATTCAAGCAGCGCTAGAGATATCTTTGGGCAGACGCTGATCAATCACTTGGTACAGCGCACTGCTCTCGGGCCAGTTGCGCATGAACCGCGCCCGATCCCGCGCATACGCGGGGGCAAAGCTGCTGAGCGAACCATGCTGACACATCGAATCCAGATCGATCAGTGCCCAGCGATCCTGCTGCCAGAACAGGTTATGGCCCTTGAAGTCGCCATGGCTGATCCGCTCGCCGATCAGTTCGGCGAACAGGTGATCCAGAGCCCGTAACTCGGCTTCCGGCGCGTCCCCGCTCTCAACGTACGGCGCGAAGCGCTCGATGATGTCCGGCCCCGGCAAATACTCGGTCACCAGGTACGCCCGGCTGCGCAGCCAGAGAAAACGCTTCTCCAGCAACGCCAATGGTTTTGGCGTGGCAATACCGAGGAACGCCAGGCGATTGCCTTCGCGCCATGAGTGCCAGGCGCGGCTCGGGCGCCAGAAACGCTTGAGCCAGTGGGTAAAGCCTTTGATGTTGTAACGCTTGACCACCAGTGTGCGCCCGGCCACCTCGACCTTGCCGACGCTCGCCGCGCCGCCGGTCTTGTACAGATGCCCCTGATCGAGCAAGGCGTCGGCCTGTGCCAGCACCGGCAGCATCGCGGCCTCTTCCTCACGGCGAATCGCCCGTAAGCCGAACGCACCACGCTGGACGCTGAACAGCGTGCATTCGCGGCCGACCTTGATCAGAAAGTCCTTCAAACGCCAGCGACGGACCTTGTCGATCTGTTTTTGCAACGCCTCCATCGGCAACGCGTGTTCGCCGTTACTCAGCAGGTAATACACCAGCAACTCTTCGGTGAAGGGTTCCAGCACTTTGGGCAACTGGGCGAAAAACACCCCGAGGTTTTCCAGGACTTTCTGTTGCGACAGTGGCTTGCCCGCCGTTTCGACGCAGATCCCGGCGCCATCGATCAAATACAACTGACCGCCATGGCGCAGCAGGTTGTCCAGGTGCAGGTCTTCCTGCCACAGGCCTTTGCTGTGCAGTTGGCCGATGGCGCCCAACGCCTCAGCCAGCACCGCGGATTGTTCATCCGCCAATGCGGGCAAGTGTTCGACCTGCTTCCAGGCATCCCCCAGGCTCTCGGCGCCCTCAAGGAAATCGAACAACAGCCAACCGCCCTCGCCATCCTTGAGGCCATCGGCCAATAACAACGGCGTGGTCAGCCCCTGAGCGGCCAGCAAACGCACGCCGTCCAGTTCACGTTGAAAATGCCGCGCCGCTTTGCCACCGACCAACAACTTGGCCAGCACCGGCCGGCCGCGCCAGACGCCAGCACCCACATAACGCTGCCCCGGCAATACCCGCAGCAGACTCAGCAGCTGCAAATCGGCAGGCCCCGCGGCATCGGCCAGTGGAATGCTCAGCGGCAGGCTCGGGCTGCGGCCGGCGTTTTTCAGTTCGGACAAACGCATCAACGCGTCTCCTTGTTACTGCGGCGCGCACTCAGGCGCGATACCCAGCGGTCCACCCGCGAACTGTTCAGCGACTGATCCAGATAAACCGCCAACAATTCGCGCAGCTGGCTGTCGCTCCATTCCGGCGCCCGACGCAGCAACGGCTCCAGGTCCTTGACCCGATCACGCCGGCCGAAAAACAGCGGCCGGGTTTTTTCCAGGTCGATCAATTGCGCCTGATAGCCGTCGCCGGTGGCCTGAAGAAAAATGTGCTTGGGGTAGAAGCAACCGTGGACCTGGCGCCTGCCGTGCAGGCGTCGCGCCAGTTGCCCACAGGCCTTGAGAATGGCCGAGTGCTGTATCGCGCTCAGCTCCGACCAGCGCTGCAACAGCGAATCCAGATCATCCCAACCGTCCAGCGCGTGAGTCAGCAGAATCGCCCGAACTTCACCGTCGACCTTGCGCTCACCAAAAAACGCCGCCTGCAGCGCCGGAATACCCAGCGCCCGATAACGACTTATGTTGCGAAACTCACGGGCAAAACTCGGCTCGCCAAAGGGCGAATGCCGGGAGCGCGTCAGGTAGTTGCTCTGGCGCTTGAGGTAGTAGCCATGACCGTCCAGATCCAGCCGAAACACACTGCTCCAGCCACCCCGGCCGGTGTTGGGCTCGTCCACCGCGTCGAGCTGTTTGGCCCAAAGTGCGTCGAAGGTGCCGAGACCATGACGCTCGAACAGCGCACGGTCTTCAGCAGCCAGAAAATCAGTCATTCGCGTCCCTCAAAAAATCTCACCACGTGCCGAATGCGTTTCTTGTCCGCGGCGTCGAGCCGGGCGCATTGGCGGTATTGCAGGTAAAAGCGCAGGCGCTGGGTAGCCGACAGGTGATACTTGGCGACCTTGTCGAGGCAGGCCAGGTCTTTGGTGATGCGGTATTTGAGCCAGAAGCCACGCCAGAAATCGCCGTTGGGGCAATCGATCAGGAACAGCCGGGCCTCATCGTCGACCAACAGGTTGCGCCACTTCAAATCATTATGAGTGAAACGGTTGTCGTGCATGGTCCGGGTGTAACCGGCCAATTGGCGACTGACGGTATCAACCCAGGCGCGGTCCGCCAGTTTCGGATCACGCCGATTAGCCAGGACCGACAAGTCTTCGGTACGCGGCAGTTCGCGGGTGATCATTGCCCCACGGGCGTACGTCACACCGTGCCGCTCCAACCCCCAGGCCACAACCTCTGCGGTGGGAATGCCCCACTTGGCGAAACGCTTGAGGTTCTGCCACTCGGCCTTTACCCGAGGTTTTCCCAGGTAGCGTCGCAGGCCTTTGCCGGCACTGACGTAGCGTTTGACGTAATAGTTGACGCCTTTGCGCTGGACGCGAATAACTTCAGACAGCGGATCATGGGTCAGTCGCTCGCCCTCAAGGGCAAACACCGCATCAAGACTGCCGAAATCTTCTGCCAGATCGCTGTAAGCCGGCTCCAGTGTCCAACCCGACATCAGAGCGCATCCCCGTAGCGCTGTTTACGCTCGTAGAGCTTGTTGGCCTTGCCTTCGAGCCACGCCAGTAACCCGGCTTCTTCAACCAGTATCTGGCGCAGGGGCTGCTGGAAGTACCCCTTGAGGAAACGCAGTTTGTCGCGACGGGTCAGGCCGATCTCCAGCGCCGAAAAATACAGCGCCGCCAGGTCCTTGTTGCGCCAGCGCCGGGTAATCGTCGGGCGGGCCTGGGCGCGGTGCAGGTCGATCACCGACAACTTGAGGTCATCGCAGGTTACCGGCTTATCGGTGTGCAGCAGGAAGTGGCAGATGTAGCAGTCGCGATGGTTGACCCCGGCGCGGTGCATCATGCCGGTCATGCGCGCGACTTCGGCGATCAGGGCGCGCTTGAGCTTTGGCTCCGGCGGGTGCTTGACCCAGTCGATGCTGAAATCTTCAAGGCTGACGGTGGGCGCCAATTCTTCAGTGACGATGAACGAATGCTGATCCGCCGGGTTGCTGCCCTTTTCGCCATAAGCGACGGCAGTCATGGTCGGCACGCCGACTTCTTGCAGACGCTCAATGGCCTTCCACTCCTGGCCCGCGCCCAGCACCGGCAGCTTGGCGGTCAGCAGGTTCTTGAAAATCTCACCCCAGCCGATGCCCCGGTGGATCTTCACGAAGTACCCGTGGCCGTCCACTTCAGTTCGCAGTGTCCGGCGCGCTTCGAGCTCGCGGTACACCTCGCCCTTGAGGCCCTCGACTTCGGCGAACGGGTCGCGTCCGGCCCAGAGGCTCTTGAACGGTTCAGCCAGCATCAACTTCATTAAGCGTGCTCCGCCAGAATCACATCGGCCGCGTGCTGCGGCATGCTGTAGAGGTCGGCCGTCTCGGCGAAGGCCAGACCGTTGCGGCTCCAAGCCGCCCGTGCATCAGTGTCGTTCAACATGCCGGTCAGGTACTGAGTCAGTTGCGCCTGATCGAAGGGTTCGTCCAGCACCAGACCCGCGTCGGCCTCGGCGATGTAATGGGCATACCCACACACCGCGCTCACCAACACCGGCAAACCGGCTACCAGGGCTTCAAGCAATACCGTCCCGGTGTTTTCGTTGTACGCCGGGTGGATCAGCAGATCGGCACCGAGCAGGAAGCGCGGGATATCGCTGCGGCCCTTGAGGAATTGCACGTTGTCGCCGAGCCCCAATGTGGCGCTCTGCAATTGGAATACTTTGGGGTCGTCCTGGCCAATTACAAACAGCCGGGTGCGTTTTTTCAGCTCGGCGGGCAGCGCGGCCAGTGCCTTGAGGCTACGGTCCACGCCTTTGGTCTTGAACCCGGAACCGATCTGCACCAGCAGCAGCTCATCGTCCTTCAGGTTGAATTCGGCGCGGAACCCGGCGCGAATTTCATCCGCGTTCGCGGGGCGACGACGGTCTTGGGCAATGCCCGGTGGCAGCAAATGGAAGCGCTCCAGCGGTGTGTCGTAGTGCTTGATGAACAGCGGCTGCTGGACTTCGGAAATCATCAGCACTTCGGTCTTGGCATCTTTGGCGAACACCGCGCGTTCGTACTCAGCGAAGTGCCGGTAGCGGCCCCAGCGACGGTACAGCGAGTTGCGCAGGTTTTGCGCCTTGTCTTCGAAGCAGCCGTCGGCGGCGTAGTAAACGTCCAGGCCCGGCATTTTATTGAAACCAATCAGGCGATCCACCGGGCGCTTGGCCAGATCGGCCTCCATCCATTCGGTGAGTTTCTCGTTGCGCCGATGATTGAAGAACGCCTTGACCGGCGCCACCAACACTTCGAAGCCCGGCGGGATGTCACCTTCCCAGATCAACGTATAGACACGAATTTGATGGCCGCGCTGCTGGCATTCAAGGGCGATGCGCATGAAGTCGCGCTGCAAGCCGCCAAACGGAAAGTACTTGTACAGGACAAATGCCAATTGCATCAGCGCAGCTCCTCAGCCAGTAACAACGTGCTCAGTCGGCTCGCGACACGCTCGGGATTCAGACGCGTGAAGCACAGGGGCCACTCGCGCTTCAGGTCAAACCGACGGGCATCGTCGGCCGTCGGTTGATAGGTGCATTTCTTTTGCAGGCACGGTGCGCAAGGGAAGTCGCTGGCCATGTGAATCTGCGATTTGCCGTAGGCGCCGGTCAGGCCCGGATTGGTCGGGCCGAACAGCGACAGGGTCGGCACGTCCAGCGCCGCAGCCAGGTGACCGAGGCCGGTGTCCACCGCCACGCAGGCTTGCGCACCGGCCAGAACTTTGCCGACACCCGCCAGGTTCAGCCTGGGCAGTACTTCGACGTGTTTCATGTCTTTGGCAATGCGCTCGGCGCGGGCCTTTTCGACCGGGTTGCCCCACGGCAGCTTCACCGCCACGCCGAGATACCCCACCCGCTCGGCCAGCTCGCGCCAATAGGCTTCGGGCCAGTGTTTGGTGTCCCAGGTGGTGCCGTGGAGAAACACCACGTACGGATTCTTGCGCGGCAACTCCACCAGCCGCTCGACGTTCAGGCCGTAATCACCCAGGCCTTTGGGCAGGTCGTAACCCAGGGCCAACGCGAACAGCTGACGCACTCGTTCAACCGCGTGCTGCCCACGGGCCACGGCCAGACGTCGGGAATAGAAGCGCGCGGCGATCGGTTCACGGGCCGAGTTCTTGTCCAGCCCGGCCACCGGTGCTTTGGCATAGCGCGTCAACAATGCACTTTTCAGCAGGCCCTGGGCATCGATCACCAAGTCGTATTTCGTCGCGCGGACGCTTTGCTTGAAGCGCTTCCACTCGCCACTCTTGAGGGTCTGCCAGATGTTCTTGCGCCAGCGACGAATCGCCACCGGAATCACCTTGCCCACGGCCGGGTGCCAGGTCGGAATCTCGGCGAAACCTTCTTCCACCACCCAGTCGAACTTGATGCCGGGGATCGCCCGCGCCGCATCGGTCAACGCTGGCAACGCGTGAATCACATCGCCCAGCGAAGAAGTCTTGATCAACAGTACCCGCAAACTATTTGACCTCGACCACAGTGCCCAGCAACCGCTGCAAGGCTTCGTTCACCGCTTTGGGCATGAGCTGGCGCAAGCAGTTGTAATGACCGAAACGACAGGTGCGATCGAAGCACGGACTGCATTCGATGCCCAGGCGCACGATCTCGACATGCTCGGCCAGCGGTGGCGTGAAACCCGGCGACGTCGAGCCGTACACGGCCACCAACGGGCGGTTCAGCGCGGCAGCCACGTGCATCAGGCCCGAGTCGTTGGAGACCACCGCGTCGGCGCAGGACAGCAGATCGATGGCCTCGGCCAAGGAAGTGCCGCCACTGAGGTTTACCGACTCTTCACGCAGCCCCGGAATCAACCGCCCACGAATGTCTTCGCCCACCGCGTGATCGTTTTTCGAGCCGAACAGCCAGACTTGCCAGCCTTCACGAATCTTCGCCTCGGCGACCTTGGCATAGTGCTCGGACGGCCAGCGCTTGGACTCGCCGAATTCGGCGCCAGGGCACAGCGCCAACACTGGACGGTCAAGGGCCAGGCCGAACTTGGCCAGTGCGCCGTCGCGAGTCACCGGATCGATCTGCAAGCTCGGCCGTGGATAAGGTTTCGGCAGCTCGATGCCAGGCTCAAAGGCCAGGGCCATGAAGCGCTCGATCATCAACGGATAACGCTCTTTGTCGAGCGTGCGCACATCATTGAGCAGGCCGTAGCGGAACTCGCCACGCCAGCCGGTGCGTTTCGGGATGCCGGCAAAAAACGGCACCAGGGCCGATTTCAGCGAATTGGGCAGCAGGATGGCCTGGTCGTACTGACCGGCCAGGGATTTACCGATGCGCCGACGCGTCGCCAGTTCCAGCACGCCGTGGCCGAGCGGGAAGCTCAAGGCCTGGCGTACTTCGGGCATGCGCTCGAGGATCGGCCGGCTCCACTCGGGGGCCAGCACGTCGATTTCGCACTGCGGGTGGCGTTGTTTGAGACACTGAAAAAGTGTCTGCGCCATCACCATGTCACCGACCCAACTGGGCCCAACGATCAGAATTTTCATGTGGTTTCCAAAAACGAACCGGGGAGGCATACGCCTCCCCGCCTCGAGAATCCAGCACCTGCGGGGTGAGCCGCCAGGTCATTTGGACGAGCCTGTATAGGCTCGTCAGATCAATTTTTGCACATCCAGTGCGTGCAGCTTAGCCAGTAAATCTCTTGGGCTGACTTGTTAATGAGGCGAGGGGGCTTGCCCCCGCTGGAGTGCGGAGCACTCCCAAAATCTTCAACCACTTACACATATTATCGAGTGTAACGCTTTGCGACTGCTGCGCAGTCGAACGGGGGCAAGCCCCCTCGCCACAGCAAGCCCCCTCACCACAAAAGCCTGCCACACTCATGTCAGCTTAACCCCAGCTCACGCCAGATCCGCATGACCTGCCGTCGCTCATCCGCGAACTGGTCGCCCGGTATCACACCGGCATCCTTCTGCAAGGCCTCGCGGTGAGCGGCGGAGCGGTAGGCTTTATAAGCCTCACGCAACAGGCTGGCGTCTTCGGCGGGTATCAACCCTTCCTCCTCCAGCCCTTCCAGAATGCGGATATTGTCGGTGTAGCGCAGCAATGACGGATGTGTTTCAGACCACGCCAGAGCCGCGTATTGCACCATAAATTCAATATCGACGATACCTCCAGCGTCCTGCTTGAGATCGAACGGCGCCGTGGCCTCGAAGGCATTTGCCGCCGTGCCTGCCGCAGTGCTCTTGCTGCCGAGGTTATCGCGCATCTTGGCGCGCATCTCGCTGACCTCCTGGCGCAAGGTCGACAGGTCCCGCGATTTGGCCAATACCGTCGCGCGAACCTTCTCGAACGCCTGGCCGACATCCTGACTACCCACCAGCACCCGCGCCCGCACCAGCGCCTGGTGCTCCCAGGTCCAGGCCTCGTTTTCCTGATACCGGGCAAACGCGCCCAATGAACTCACCAGCAAACCGGAAGCACCGGACGGCCGCAGGCGCATGTCCACTTCATATAGCTGACCGGAGTTGGTCTGAGCCGTCAGCAAGTGAATGATCCGCTGCCCGAGCCGGGTAAAGAACTGCGCGCCGTCGATGGGTTTCGGGCCGTCGGTTTCCGCTTGCGGATCCGCGTCATGGATGAACACCAGGTCCAGGTCCGAACTGTGCCCCAATTCCAGGCCGCCGACTTTCCCGTAACCGACAATGATGAATCCAGGGTCGCACACGCTGCCATCGGTGCGCAGCGGTGTACCGTACTTGGCCACCGTCTGGCGCCAGGCCAGGGCCAGCACTTGTTCGAGGATCGCTTCGGCAAGCCAGGTCAGGTAATCGCTGACTTTCATCAACGGCAGGCTACCGGCAATTTCCGAAGCAGCGACACGCAAGCGGTGCGCCAGTTTGAAATGCCGCAGGGCTTCCATTTGTTGTTCGAGGTCGTCTTCGGGAATCCGCGTCAGACGCTCGCGCAACTCGGCCGCCAGCTCCGGCGCCAGCGGCGGCTTGAACAGCCGGCCTTCGTTGAGCAATTCGTCGAGCAGCAACGGGAAGCGCGTGATCTGTTCGGCAATCCACGGGCTCGCCGCGCACAGTGTCAGCAGACGGCGCAGCGCACCGGGGTTTTCGGTCAGCAGCACCAGATAGGCGGAACGCCGCGCCACCGCTTCAACCAGTGGCAGCACGCGCTCCAGCACCAGATCGGGATTGGCGTGCTCCACGGCCTGGGCCAGCAAGCGCGGTATAAAAGCATCGAGGCGTTCCCGCCCCAGGCGCTGCATGGCACGCAATTGCGGACTGCTGCGCAGACTGGCCAATGCTTTCAGCGCCTTGGCGGCATCGGCGAAACCGCCCTCTTCGAGCTGGCGGCACGCGGCTTCTTCGTCCTGGGCTTCTTCCCACAGCGGCAGCCATTCCCCGCCGACCACCACTTCGCTCTCGGTGCCCTGCTCTTCATCGGGATCGGCAATCACCTGACCAAAGTGCCAGGCCACCCGGCCACGCCAGTACATCAGTTGTTCGTGGAATGCCGTCCAGTTGGCAAACCCGAGCATGAAGGCAATGCGCGCCTGATCCTGCGGGCCGTCCGGCAACATCTGGGTCTGGCGGTCGGCAATCGCCTGAATCGCGTGCTCGGTGTAACGCAGGAATTCGTAGCCTTGGCGCAGTTCGCTGACCACCGCCGGCGGCAGATAGCCCTGCCCCTCCAGGGTGCTCAGTACTTTTAATAGAGGACGCTGCTGCAGGCTCAGGTCGCGACCACCGTGAATCAGCTGGAAGGCCTGGGCGATAAACTCGACTTCACGGATGCCGCCGGAGCCAAGCTTGATGTTGTCGGCCATACCCTTGCGCCGGACTTCCTGCTGGATCAACTGCTTCATGGTGCGCAGCGCTTCGATGGCCGAGAAGTCCAGGTAACGCCGGTAAACGAACGGCCGCAGCATCTCGAGCAACTGGGCGCCAGCCACTTGATCGCCAGCCACCACCCGCGCCTTGATCATCGCGTAGCGTTCCCAGTCACGGCCCTGATCCTGGTAATACTGTTCCAGCGCATTGAAGCTCAGCACCAGAGCGCCGGACGAACCATAAGGCCGCAGGCGCATGTCGACGCGGAACACGAAACCGTCGACAGTCATCGGGTCCAGCGCCTTGATCAGACGCTGGCCGAGGCGAATGAAAAACTCCTGGTTATCCAGCGAACGTTTCACGCCGACTGTTTCGCCGCCCTCGGGGTAGGCAAAGATCAGATCGATGTCCGACGACAGGTTCAGCTCCACCGCGCCGAGCTTGCCCATGCCGAGGATGACCATCTGCTGCGGCTCGCCGCTGCGCCGCCCGGTGGGCACACCGAACTGCTGGCAATGCCGCGAGTACAACCACTGATAGGCCTGATCGATGCTGGCATCGGCCATGTCCGAGAGGTCGCGACAGGTCTGCACCAGATCGGCCTGGCGAGTCAGGTCGCGCCAGATGATCCGCACCTGGTGACGATTACGCTGGCGGCGCAGGGCACGGCCTAGCTGGTCGTCGGTTTCGGCGGCGCTCACCGCCGTGGCGATCTGTGCGCACAACTCGCCCGGCGCCAAGGCACGGTCCAGTTCGCCGGACTGCACCAGTTCCAGCAACATCAAAGGGTCACGCAGACTCTGTTCAATCACAAAATCGCTGGCAGCGGCGACGCGGGCAAATTGCGCCCAGCGCTCAGGCGTCCAGGCAGACAGGCCATGGTCATCGGGAAGGACCCCGACCGTCGTACGAAACGACTGCTCGGCGCGGGTGACTAACGGCAGGAGCCCATCGGGCAGTTCGGCAAGCGAAGGGAGGCTCATGGTCTATCCTTGATCGGCGTGTGAAGGGCTGCATGTAGTGATTCGTGAAAACACGCTACGCGACTGAGTGTCGAACAAAGGTTAGAAATAGCTGAAATTTCTTTATTTTTGGCAGCGATCATCAAGCTTCCACCTTTTTCGATTGGCAAAAGACCAACCTTAACGATTATTCTCACAACGCAGCCGGAGGCCACAAGCCAATCATCTGTAGTTTTACTACTCGTCTATACATTCGAAAGGCTGAAATGCCCGAAGATTTGTAGTAAAACTACACGCCGCCGGAACAACCTATCGGCAATCCAAGAATTTATATCGTCTGCCCACAAGGCCAGTCGCAAACTCAGGCAACCGATTCTGGAAGCCTTTCCGCCCTGGAGCAAGCCATGCAAGACCTCGATCCCGTCGAAACCCAGGAATGGCTGGACGCCCTGGAATCGGTTCTCGACAAAGAAGGCGAAGACCGTGCTCACTATCTGATGACCCGTATGGGCGAACTCGCAACCCGTAGCGGTTCGCAATTGCCTTACGCCATCACCACGCCATACCGCAACACCATTCCCGTTACCCACGAAGCACGCATGCCTGGCGACCTGTTCATGGAACGCCGCATTCGCTCGCTGGTACGCTGGAACGCGATGGCCATGGTGATGCGCACGAACCTGAAAGATTCTGACCTGGGCGGTCACATCTCCAGCTTCGCCTCCAGCGCGACCCTGTACGACATCGGCTTCAACTATTTCTTCCAGGCCCCGACCGACGAACACGGCGGCGACCTGATCTACTTCCAGGGCCACACCTCGCCAGGCGTTTACGCCCGTGCGTTCATGGAAGGCCGCATCACCGAAGACCAGATGAACAACTTCCGCCAGGAAGTCGACGGTCAGGGCCTGTCGTCCTACCCTCACCCTTGGCTGATGCCTGACTTCTGGCAGTTCCCGACCGTATCCATGGGTCTGGGCCCGATCCAGGCGATCTACCAGGCACGCTTCATGAAGTACCTGGAACACCGTGGTTTCATCCAGCCAGGCAAACAGAAAGTCTGGTGCTTCCTGGGCGACGGCGAGTGCGACGAACCGGAATCCCTGGGTGCGATCTCCCTGGCCGGCCGCGAAAAGCTGGACAACCTGATCTTCGTCATCAACTGCAACCTGCAGCGCCTCGACGGCCCGGTTCGCGGCAACGGCAAGATCATCCAGGAACTCGAAGGCGTGTTCCGCGGTGCTCAGTGGAACGTGACCAAAGTCATCTGGGGCCGCTTCTGGGACCCACTGCTGGCCAAGGACGTCGACGGCATCCTGCAACGCCGCATGGACGAAGTCATCGACGGCGAGTACCAGAACTACAAAGCCAAAGACGGCGCGTTCGTGCGTGAACACTTCTTCAACTCGCCAGAACTCAAGGCGATGGTTGCCGATCTGTCCGACGACGAGATCTGGAAGCTCAACCGTGGCGGTCACGACCCGTACAAGGTCTACGCGGCATACCACGAAGCGGTCAACCACAAGGAACAACCGACTGTCATCCTGGCCAAGACCATCAAAGGTTATGGCACCGGTGCTGGCGAAGCGAAAAACACTGCGCACAACACCAAGAAAGTCGATGTCGACAGCCTGAAGTTGTTCCGCGATCGTTTCGACATTCCGGTCAAGGACGAAGAGTTGGAGAACCTGCCGTTCTTCAAACCGGAAGAAGGCAGCGCCGAAGCCCGCTACCTGGCCGAACGCCGTACCGCACTGGGCGGTTTCGTTCCTCAGCGTCGCGCCAAAAGCTTCAACATCCCTACCCCTCCACTGGACACCCTCAAGGCGATCCTGGACGGCTCGGGCGACCGTGAAATTTCCACCACCATGGCCTTCGTGCGGATCCTCGCGCAACTGGTCAAAGACAAGGAAATCGGCCCGCGCATCGTACCGATCATCCCGGACGAAGCCCGTACCTTTGGTATGGAAGGCATGTTCCGTCAGTTGGGCATCTACTCCTCCGTCGGCCAGCTCTACGAGCCAGTCGATAAAGACCAGGTGATGTTCTACAAGGAAGACCAGAAGGGCCAGATCCTCGAAGAAGGCATCAACGAAGCGGGCGCCATGAGCTCCTTCATCGCTGCCGGTACTTCGTACTCCAGCCACAACCAGCCGATGCTGCCGTTCTACATCTTCTACTCGATGTTCGGCTTCCAGCGTATTGGCGACCTGGCCTGGGCCGCTGGCGACAGCCGTACCCGTGGTTTCCTGATCGGCGGCACCGCCGGCCGTACCACCCTGAACGGTGAAGGCCTGCAACACGAAGACGGTCACAGCCACCTGCTGGCCGCGACCATCCCGAACTGCCGCACCTACGATCCAACCTACGGCTACGAGCTGGCGGTGATCATTCAGGACGGCATGAAGAAGATGACCGAAGAGCAACAGGACGTCTTCTACTACATCACCGTAATGAACGAGTCCTACCAGCAGCCAGCCATGCCGGCCGGTGCCGAAGAAGGCATCAAGAAAGGCATGTACCTGCTCGAGGAAGACACCCGCGAAGCGGCGCACCACGTTCAGCTGATGGGCTCCGGCACCATCCTGCGTGAAGTCCGTGAAGCGGCGAAGATCCTGCGTGAAGAGTTCAACGTCGGCGCCGACGTATGGAGCGTTACCAGCTTCAACGAACTGCGTCGCGATGGCCTGGCCGTTGAACGCACTAACCGTCTGCACCCTGGCCAGAAGCCTAAGCTGAGCTACGTCGAAGAGTGCCTGAACGGCCGTAAAGGTCCGGTCATTGCCTCTACCGACTACATGAAGCTGTTCGCTGAACAAATTCGTCAGTGGGTCCCGTCCAAGGAATTCAAAGTCCTGGGCACCGATGGTTTCGGCCGCAGTGACAGCCGCAAGAAGCTGCGTCACTTCTTCGAAGTAGACCGTCATTTCGTGGTGTTGGCAGCCCTGGAAGCCTTGGCTGACCGTGGTGACATCGAACCTAAAGTGGTGGCTGAAGCCATCGCCAAGTTCGGCATCAACCCGGAAAAACGCAACCCACTGGACTGCTGAGGAGACACTCTGTGAGCGAACTCATTCGCGTACCTGACATCGGCAGCGGTGAAGGTGAAGTAATTGAACTGTTTGTGAAGGTCGGCGACCGTATCGAAGCCGATCAGAGCATCCTGACGCTGGAATCGGACAAGGCGAGCATGGAAGTGCCTGCGCCTAAGGCCGGCATTATCAAGAGCCTGAAAGTGAAGCTGGGCGATCGCCTGAAAGAAGGCGACGAACTGCTGGAACTGGAAGTCGAAGGTGCCGTTGCGCCAGCCCCTGCGGCTGCTGCGCCAGCTGCCAAAGCTGAAGCCAAACCGGCTGCCGCACCTGCGCCGGCGGCGCCTGCTGCCGCGCCGACTGCTGCCAGCATCCAGCAAGTGCACGTGCCGGACATCGGTTCGTCGGGCAAGGCCCAGATCATCGAGATCCAGGTCAAGGTCGGCGACACCGTCGAGGCTGATCAGTCGCTGATCACCCTGGAATCCGACAAGGCCAGCATGGAAATCCCTTCGCCCGCCGCTGGCGTGGTCAAGGCCATCAGCGTCAAGCTCAACGACGAAGTCGGCACGGGCGATCTGATTCTGGATCTGGAAGTGGCGGGTGCTGCGGCCCCTGCTGCTGCCGCTCCTGCCCAGGCTGCTGCGCCTGCTGCCGCTGCTCCGGCGCCAGCCGCCGCGGCTCCGGCTGCACCGGTTGCCGACAGCGTTCAGGACATTCACGTCCCGGACATCGGTTCGGCTGGCAAGGCCAAGATCATCGAAGTACTGGTCAAGGCTGGCGACACTGTTGCCGCCGACCAGTCGCTGATCACCCTGGAATCCGACAAGGCGAGCATGGAAATCCCATCGCCTGCCGCTGGCGTGGTGGAAAGCATTTCCATCAAGCTGGATGACGAAGTCGGTACCGGCGACCTGATCCTGAAGCTGAAAGTCAAAGGCGCGGCACCTGCTGCAGCCCCGGCTCCGGCTGCCGCTGCTGCGCCGAGTGCTCCAGCGCCTGCCGCTGCTGCTCCGGCTGCCGCCGCTCCTGCTGCTGCCCCGGCTGCTGCTCCTGCCAAGCCTGGCGCGAAAGTTCACGCCGGCCCTGCCGTGCGTCAACTGGCCCGCGAGTTTGGCGTCGAGCTGAGCGCTGTCGGCGCCAGCGGTCCGCACGGTCGCATCCTGAAGGAAGACGTTCAGGTTTACGTCAAGGCCATGATGCAGAAGGCCAAGGAAGCTCCGGCCGCTGCAGCTGGTGCAACCGGCGGCGCGGGCATCCCGCCGATTCCGGTCGTGGACTTCAGCCGCTTCGGCGAAATCGAAGAAGTGCCGATGACACGCCTGATGCAGGTCGGCGCTGCCAACCTGCACCGCAGCTGGTTGAACGTGCCGCACGTGACGCAATTCGACTCGGCGGATATCACCGAGCTGGAAGCGTTCCGTAACGCCCAGAAAGCCGTTGCAGAGAAGGCCGGCGTCAAGCTGACCATCCTGCCGCTGCTGCTCAAGTCCTGCGCGCACCTGCTCAAGGAACTGCCGGATTTCAACAGCTCGCTGGCACCAAGCGGCAAAGCGATCATCCGCAAGAAATACGTAAACATCGGTTTCGCCGTCGACACCCCGGATGGCCTGCTGGTACCGGTCATCAAGAACGTCGACCAGAAGAGCCTCCTGCAACTGGCCGCCGAAGCTGCTTCCCTGGCTGAGAAAGCCCGGACCAAGAAGCTTTCGTCGGACGAGATGCAAGGCGCCTGCTTCACCATTTCCAGCCTCGGCCACATTGGCGGCACCGGCTTCACGCCGATCGTCAACGCGCCGGAAGTGGCGATCCTCGGTGTTTCCAAGGCAACCATCCAGCCAGTCTGGGACGGCAAAGCCTTCCAGCCGAAACTGATGCTGCCGCTGTCGCTGTCCTACGATCACCGTGTGATCAACGGCGCCGCTGCTGCACGCTTCACCAAGCGTCTGAGCGACCTGCTGGCGGACATCCGCACCATCCTGCTGTAACACCGACTGGCCCTCCCCTGGCGGAGGGCCAATCGCGTTCCACGTTTTCCGAGCGCCACGCTCGTACCTCAACCCCGTCGATTTGGCGGGGCTTTTTTTGCCCTGAAGAAAGCCCTCCGCGTTTCAGCATCCTATGTAGCAGCTGTCGAGCCCCAGCGAGGCTGCGTTCGGCTGCGTAGCAGTCGTGAATCCGGCTGACGCGGTGAGCCTGATGCACTGCAAGTTCTGGTTTGACGACTGCTACGCAGCCTCGCAAGCTCGACAGCTGCTACGGGATTGCCCCTCTTCGTGCCTTATTCCTACATCTAAGGCTTACGCCACCTACAACCCCAGTCCACTTCTGCCCGATATTTTTCTCCAGCCAATAACTAGGCTTAGTTCGGGGACTTCTAATAGAAACCTCGATAACTTAATCTGCTTAGTTAGCATTACTTCGAATGGATTCGAACATGTTCAAACCAACTGTTGGCCCAATTATCGGCCACACCACAACTAACCATGCCCGTATTTTTTTGCGCGGTGAATTACAGGACAATGCCTTGGTATTTGCAGGCATCCGTTATCGACGCACCGGTGAGCCATACTGGTCAAAAGGCGTATTTGCAAAACTGTCCGTCTTGCGCGACATGTCCGATGTCATTGCACTCAATGATCTGGCCACCGACACCGACTATGAATACCAGGCAGGCTGGTTCAGCCCCATGAACCCGGTGCATACCGTAGAGACGGTTCAGGAACTGCCGCTGCAATGGCCGCGGGAGATTTACCGCTTTCGCACGCAGTCCAGCAAAACCAGCCAGCCACGGGCCTATGTCGTCGGCTCGTGTCGTTACCTGCGAATGACCGCCGGCATTGCGTCGGCCCCACAGTTGGGCGACCGGACTTTTGCCTCGATCAACAGCCTGGCGGACAGCGCCGAACCGCCCATCAGCGCCATGCTGATGACTGGCGATCAGATTTACGTCGACGACTTGAACCTCGTGGCCCCCGACCGGGAATACAAGGACATTCTCAAAAAATACCGCACAGCCTTTTCCCAGCCTCATATTTCCAAGTTAATGTCAGGCATGCCGACTTACATGATCCTCGACGACCATGAAATAGAAGACAACTGGCCCGCCAACAAAAGTAACGCCGATGATTACTTATACAAAAATGCCATTGCAGCATATGAGTTATATCAAGCCAGTCACAGCCCCACGCATGAATTGCTGGCCAATGGGCAAGTAAGCAAAAGACTGGAACAGTATTGGTATCAGTTCTCCGAGGGTGATATCGGGTGGTTTATCACCGACAGCCGAACGCGACGCAATCTGTCGGCCAACGACCGGCGTATCCTTGACGAAGAACAGGAACAAGCGCTGCTCAAATGGCTGATCAATAGCCCGGCCCGGGTCAAATTCGTGGTCACCAGCGTCATGTTCTATCCCGACCGTAAACTTCACGGCGATGACGCCTGGAAAGCCTTCCCGGAGCAACGCCTACGGCTGCTGGAGACGATTCGTACACGCGGTATCAAGAATGTCTTGTTCATTTCCGGCGATGTCCACGGCTCCCTCACCAGTCGCCTGACCCACAGCGAGGCCCCGGATTTTGAAGTTCATACCATCGTGTCCTCACCGCTGTGCAACAGCAAACTGCTGCCGTACGCCAAGGTGTCGACCTTCATTCTCGATCAAGCCCTGGCCCGAACGCCCAAGGGAGATTATCGGCATGAACTGACCAGCGAGGTGATCAGCCAGGACAATTTTGCCCATCTGGTCGTCGAGGCCGAACAGGTTCGCGTCAATTATCACGATCGGGATGGCAAGCCATTGCAGTCGATCAGCATCAAATTGCGTTGACCCTTGAAAAAGATCGCAGCCTTATTGGAGCTGCCGAAGGCTGCGATCTCTTGATTCACAACATTACTTTCGGCGCCTCGTTGAAGAATTCTCCACGTCTGCCGACATATTCTTATAGCACTTGGCCTTCATGTCTCTTGTCAGTCGGTGTCGCAATGATGCAACCTTGCCGCAGGCAACAGTAAAGAGGGCGAGAGCCCGGCGCGATCAGCATATTCGAAGCGAGTTTCCTTCAATGAAAAGCCAACCCGATGCCGCCAGCCGTATGGTGGCCGAGGTAGTGACGCAGTTGCCTGTGCCCTCGCGGCTCGGCATGCTGCGTTTCGAACGGCTGAATGAACCAAGCTGGGCGCTGCTGTTTCTCGATCCCAATTGCGAACGACAGTTCGGCCTGCCGGCGGTGGAGCTTTGTGCTCTGGTCGGCTCGCCCTACGCCAGCCTGATGGAGCCCGAAGCGCGCTATCAACTGCATGACACGATCCAGCAGCAACTCACCGAAAGCCCGCATTACCTGATCCGCTACACCTTGCACACCGCCGCCGGCGTTCTGAGCCTGCTGGAACTGGGCGAAACCTACAAACAACACAATCGGCACCTGCTGCGCGGCTACCTGATGGTGGTGGACGGCCTGTTCGACGGCGAACCCTTGCTGCCAGCGCTGGATCTGGAAACCCAGAACTCACGCCTGCAAATCGCCCTGGAACTCAATCAACGTGCCCAGCAGGAACAACTGCAGCACCTGGACCGAGTGCGCGCCCAGCAAGACCTGATCCTGCTGCTGACCCGCCAGCGCTATAGCACCAACAATTCCCTGCAAGAAGCCGCCGAACTGATCACCCGCAGCGCCTGCGACATCTATGAAATCGACTGCGCCAGCCTGTGGAACCTCGATGGCTCGCTACTGACACCGATCTCGGCCTATCACCGCGCCACCCGGGGTCGCCAACTGCCAGAGCCGATCGACGCCAGTGGTTTTCCCGATTACCTCGACGCCTTGCACACCGGCCGCGCCATCGACGCCCACAACGCCATGCGTGACCCACGCACCCGGGAAATCGCCGAGCACCTGCGCCCGCGCGACGTCAACGCCATGCTCGACGCCAGCATCCGCGTCGATGGCCAGGTGGTCGGCGTGCTCTGCCTGGAACAGATCGGGGCGACCCGCGCCTGGCAGTCGGACGAAATCGCCTTTGCCGGCGAACTGGCGGATCAATTCGCCCAAGTCATCAACAACCACAACCGCCGCACCGCCACCAGCGCCCTGCACCTGTTCCAGCGTGCAGTGGAGCAAAGCGCCAACGCCTTTCTGCTGGTCAATTGCGACGGCGTAGTGGAGTACGTCAACCCAAGCTTCACCGCGATTACCCAGTACACCACCGAGGAAGTCCACGGCCAGCGGCTGTCGGAACTGCCAGCGCTGGAAAACCTCAGCGAACTGCTGTTCGACGCTCCGTCGGCGCTGGCCAAGAGCAACAGCTGGCAGGGCGAGTTCAAGAGCCGGCGTAAAAACCTCGAACCCTACTGGGGCCAGTTGTCGATTTCCAAGGTCTACGGCGACAACCGTGAGCTGACGCACTACATCGGCATCTACGAAGACATCACCCAGACCAAGCTCGCCCAGCAACGCATCGAGCGCCTGGCTTACACCGATAACCTGACCAACCTCGGCAACCGCCCGGCGTTCATCCGCAACCTCGATGAGCGCTTCGCCCGAGACAGCGATACACCCATCAGCCTGCTGCTGGTGGACATCGACAACTTCAAACGGATCAACGACAGCCTCGGCCACCAGACCGGCGACAAACTGCTGATCAGCCTGGCCCGACGCCTGCGCAACAGCCTGAGTTCGAGCGGCAGTCTGGCGCGTTTTGCCAGTAACGAATTCGCGGTACTGCTGGACGACACTGACCTCTCGGCGGGCCAGCAGGTTGCCAATCAATTGCTGGCAACCCTCGACAAACCGATGTTCGTCGACAACCAGTTGATCAGCGTCACCGGCTCCGTGGGCCTGGCCTGCGCGCCGCTGCACGGTCGCGACCCACAGACGCTGATGCGCAACGCCGGCCTGGCGCTGCACAAGGCCAAGGCCAACGGTAAACACCAGGTGCAGGTGTTCACCGAAGCACTGAATGCCGAGGCCAGCTACAAACTGTTCGTCGAAAACAACCTGCGCCGCGCCCTGACCCAGAACGAGCTGGACGTGTTCTACCAGCCCAAGCTGTGCCTGCGCAGCGGTCGCTTGCTGGGCATGGAAGCGCTGTTGCGCTGGAACCATCCGGAAAAAGGCATGATCCGCCCGGACCAGTTCATCAGCGTGGCCGAAGAAACCGGACTGATCATCCCGATCGGCAAATGGATCGCCCGCCAGGCCTGCCGCATGAGCAAAGACCTGACCGCCGCCGGCCTGGGCAACCTGCAAGTGGCGATCAACCTGTCGCCCAAGCAGTTCTCCGACCCGGACCTGGTGGCGTCCATCGCCAACATCCTCAAGGAAGAAGCGCTGCCGGCGAACCTGCTGGAGCTGGAGCTGACCGAAGGCCTGCTGCTGGAAGCCACCGAAGACACGCACTTGCAGCTCGATCAGCTCAAGCGTCTGGGCCTGACCCTGGCGATGGACGACTTCGGCACCGGTTACTCGTCGCTCAGCTACTTGAAAAAATTCCCGATCGACATCATCAAGATCGATCGAAGCTTCATCCACGAAATCCCGGACAACCAGGACGACATGGAAATCACCTCCGCCGTGATCGCCATGGCCCACAACCTGAAACTCAAGGTCGTGGCTGAAGGCATCGAGACTGCCGAGCAACTGGCCTTCCTGCGCCGCCACCGCTGCGACGTCGGCCAGGGCTACCTGTTCGACCGACCGATCCCGGGCTCCGAGCTGATCGAAAAGCTCAAACGCTACCCGCGCGGCCCAATCGCCTGACAGCGACGTAACACTCGGGCAAACTGGCAGTCTGTATTTACATCTCAACCTGACTGAGAGGACTGATCATGGTTCTGCGCTCGGAAATTCTGGTGAACAAAAACGTGCTCCCGACTAAAGAACAAGCTCTGCCTGGCCGCGAAACCCCGATCAAGGTTCCGGAGAAACACTTCGTCAACGGCAACCCGCTGCTGGGTCCGTTTCCGGGCAACGTAGAATTCGCAATCTTCGGCCTGGGTTGCTTCTGGGGCGCGGAACGCAAATTCTGGCAGCGCGAAGGCGTGTTCAGCACCTCGGTCGGTTACGCCGGCGGCTTCACGCCGAACCCGACCTACGAAGAAGTCTGCTCGGGCCTGACCGGGCACACCGAAGTGGTGCTCGTGGTGTATGAGCCGGAAAAAGTCAGCTATGAACAGCTGCTGAAAATGTTCTGGGAACTGCACAACCCGACCCAGGGCATGCGCCAGGGCAACGACATCGGCACCCAGTACCGCTCGGTGATCTACTGCACCAAACCGGAACAACTGGAAGCGGCGAAGAACAGCGCGAAAGTGTTCCAGGCGGAACTGACCAAGGCTGGCAAAGGCATCATTACCACTGAAATCGACGAAGCCCCGACGTTCTACTACGCCGAGGCGTATCACCAGCAGTACCTGGCCAAGAATCCTGAGGGGTATTGCGGGATTGGCGGTACTGGCGTGACGTGCCCGATCTAAATTTCGGCCCCTGAAAAGCATCGCGGGCAAGCCTCGCTCCTACGGTCACACCGACCTGCAGGAGCGAGGCTTGCCCGCGAAGGCGTCCGATTAGACGCCACACATGCAACTGATCAGCTCTCGGCGATCAACCAATCCATCTGCCAACCACCCTGGGTCTGCCCCAACTTCTTGGACAACCACGGCAGCAACTCACGCAACTCTTCCTCCAGCCCCCACGGCGGATTGGCAATCGCCAACCCCGAACCGTTCAAGCTGTTCGGCGTATCCAGCGGATGCACCAGCAACTCCACCCGCAGCAACTTAGGCGCACCCGTTCCGGCCAGATCCTGATAGAAGCGCCGCAACGCCCGCTGATCCTTCACCGGATACCAGATCGCCGCCACCGTTTGGCGCATCCGGCCAATCGCCTCTTTCAACGACGCCGCACAACGCTGCATCTCATCGAGCTGCTCAAATGGCGGATCGATCAACATCACCGCCCGCTTCTCCGGCACCGGCAGCAACGCACGCGGCACATGCCAGCCTTCACCCAGGTGAACCTTCACCCGACGATCGCCCTTCATGTTGTCCTTGAGCAACACACCGTCTTCCGGGTGCTTCTCGTTCAGCAACACGCGATCCTGAGGCCGGGTCAAACGCCGCGCCAACTCCGGCGACCCCGGGTAATAGCGCAACTGGCCATCCGGGTTCATCTCGTGCAACACCTTCATGTAATCGGCGGTCAGCGCCGGCAAATCCGGCTGATCCCACAACCGCGCGATGCCTTCCAGGTACTCACCGGTACGGCTGGCCTGATCGCCCTGAAGGTCATACAGACCAATGCCGGCGTGAGTGTCGAGATAGGCAAACGGCTGCTCCTTGCGCGACATCAAGGCGATGAGGCGGGTCAAAGTCAGGTGTTTGAACACATCGGCGTGATTGCCGGCATGGAAGGCGTGACGATAATTCATGGCTGCTCCTGCGAAGGCCGGGAAGTTTACCTTGTACGGGGCAGAACGTCAGGGGTTCGCGGCTGAGCGGGCAAGTACAACCCCAATACCGCGCCAATCCATAAACCCTGTGGCGAGGGGGCTTGCCCCCGTTGGGCTGCAAAGCAGCCCCAAAATATCCAGACCACCCCATAACCTGTGGCGAGGGAGCTTGCTCCCGCTCGACTGCGAAGCAGTCGCCAAACCAAGCCACTCGGTACAGCTGACAAAACGGGATTGCAGGTTTTGGGACTGCTACGCAGCCCAACGGGAGCAAGCTCCCTCGCCACAAAAGCCACTCGACGTTATTCCGAAGGCCGAGCCCGCAACCGCCGCCCCACCACATCCAGCACATCGCAGCCATCGCGCAATGAAATGGCACAGAGCAAAGCAAAATCACTAAGGATGAAGGATTCACACTCGACCGAACCGCGCATGGACATGTTTTCCAGCACCTGAGTGACCGCGCGAATTCGATAGCTGGCAGTGTCGGTCAAGATATCCAGCGGCGCGTGGGTATCGACGAATAGCGTGGGCATGTCGGTGCAGTTGCCGGTTAGGGCCATGAAACGGTTGGCGGGATGGGGGATTGGTTTTTCGTAGGGTGGATCGGGTGTAAGTGTTTTCATTTGAATTGCTCCAAGGAAGAAATGGAGCTGCCTTAGGCCTTCCTACAGGCTAGGGTGGCAGCTATGCACGGGGTAGGAATATCGAGACCCTTAGAGCAAAACTCGACCACGCCGAAGCGTGCCCGCGCATAGCCGCCGCAACTGATCATACGGACGCACGTTAACGGCCGCAAACCAAGCATCGACGCCAATATAGCTCTAACGGTTTCGAAGGGTTCCTACACCCCGCCACTGAATTTTCAGTGACCACCAAAGACTATCGATGGAAATCATTTCGCACCAGTTCATGGAAACCGATACGAGTTGAAGGAAACTTCCGACGACCTTGCCCAGAAATTCCGCCAAAAGCATGACAGATTATCAACCCAATAACGTTCGCCTAAGATTTATATCAACAAGACCCAACATTAGAGCTTTACAATTTCAGCTTGATATCGCAACAAACACTCCAAAAGAACCTGCATAAATTTCCGCCGATCCTCAACCTCATCATCAAAGTAAGTAGTTATCTTATCGAAGATCGAATCAAAGCTCTCACCAACTCCCAAATAATAAGTTAACGTATCGATATACCACTCGCGATCACTAGCACTATAGGAAACGAACTCAGGCCTCATAAGTATGTCGAACAGCTCAGCGAGCTCCCCCTCATTATTAACATCCTTAGATACTATGACCTCTTCTCTTTCATCGCTATCAACATTGTCGATATCAAATAGAAAAAGCAGGCCGCGCAAAATTGAAAGCTTTGGGGGACGCTTCATTTTCAAAAATCCGCATAAGTAGTTATTGGAGCACCAGCTCCATTCAATATGGCAACCGCATCTGTTTGCTCCCCATACTCCAATCCGTCCCGCTTGTATCCTTCACCAATTTTCTTACCCATATTCATTGGCTCCTTAGATGCCGCGTGACCATTTCGCCTGAATATTAGCTGAGCACGATGAATAGCGTTCAACTGATCTCTATAGCTAATAAAACGTGTTGCGGCACTAGGGATTTTGGGCTGACCAGCCTTCCTTCCGCGTGTGTACCTTTCAATAACGCCAGTTGTGGGGTTCCTTCCCGTCATCACCCGCTGACGTTGAGACTCCAAGCTGGTCTGCTTGCCATGCTTCTCTAGAAAATGAGCACCTTCTGTGGCCTGTTCCATCTCATATAAACGCCGATAAGCATTCGACTCCGCCAGCTCATCAATCCGCGCCCTCCGCTGATCACCTGTCAGCTTCGGCAGCGGCGGCTCACCTTCATCAACCTTAGCGCCAGTCGTATCATCCGGCGCCCCACACCCTGGCTTATTCGGTGGCGGACAATTCCCGCTTAACCCCAACGGATCAACCCAGCCCGTCGGGTTCGGCGTGTACTGATACTGGTTCAGCCCACCCGCCAGCTTGATCGGATCCGGCGTCAGATACCGACCAACCTCCGGATCATAGTACCGATGCCGGTTGTAGTGCAGACCACTCTCGGCATCAAAGTACTGCCCCTGAAAACGCAGCGGCTGGTCGAGCTGCTCGCCTCCACCGAATGCCAGGTGCGTGACTTTGCCGTAGGCGTTGTACTTCGCCGACCAGACAATCTCGCCACCAAAATCCGTCAGTTCCTGCGGCGTGCCGAGGTGGTCGAGTTGGTAGTAGAACGGGCAGGCCTTTTTCGGGCCTTTGCCGTCGAGCATGGCCAACGGGCGGAAGCTGCCCGGCTCGTAGACGTAGCTGCGGTAGTGCTCTTTGCTGCTTTCAGCGACCACTTGGTCGCCCTGCCAGAAGAACTCGGTGGTGTTGCCGTCGACGGTTTTGGCGATGCGACGGCCAAAAGCGTCGTAGCGATAACTCGCGCAACTTCCATCCGGCAATGTGACGCCGACCAGCCGATGCTGGCAGTCGTAGCGGTATTCGGTGACCAGTTTCTGCCCGGTGCCGCGGCGTTCGCGGATCAGGTTGCCGAAGGCGTCGTAGTCGTAATGGCGGTCGCCTTGCATCAACAGGCGATTGCCTTTGACGGTCGCCGGGCCAGGACGATCCTGCATCAGCAAGTTGCCGGCCGGATCGTGGGCGAAGGTTTCCGGTGGATCGTCGCGGGTGTGGCGGACGCGGGTCAGGCGGTTGAGTGCGTCGTAGTAGTAGCTGCGCTGGCCGTGACGGCTGTCGGCGATGGTCGCCAGGTT
>NZ_JDWJ01000020.1:0-46316 GCF_012932895.1 Pseudomonas sp. KD5
TCGCTGCTGTCAACACCTCTTTTTCTCCGCTTTCGACCGAGAAGATCGAACCGTCAATAAGGCGACAACTCTCTGCCTTACCAACTCCTTCTGGCTTCGATGAACTGAAGCGTAACTGCTGTCGAAAACTGCGTAACTCGTTGTTTACCAAGGAGTTTTCCGTTTCGACTGCGCCGGAAGTGGGGCGAATTATAGACGTCCAGGATCTGCCGTCAACCTCTAATTACGCCTTTCTTGCAGAAGGTGCCTTTTTAACGATTAAACGTGGAATTCGGCGGGTTACAGGCGGCAATCTCAATACTAATAACAACGCACCTATAGAAGCGTAGATCGCCCACTCCCTCAGATCGGCGCGAACGATCCACAACATATGCAGTAACCCAAGCCCGAGAATCACATAGACCAACCGATGCAATCTTTTCCAGCGAACGCCCAAACGCCGCTGACTGTAACGATTGGAGGTAACCGCCAGCGCCAACAAACCGAGAAACCCCAGCACCCCGACGATAATGTACGGCCGCTTGCGCAACTCGATACCCAGTTGTGACCAATCAAAGCCGAGGATGAACGCCGTATAGCCGCTCAAATGCAAAACCACATAGGCGAAACACCACAACCCCAACTGCCGTCGGACAGCTATCCACCCCGACCAACCGGTGAGTTTCTGCAAAGGCGTCATGCTTAACGTAATGAGCAGCAGGACAAGCGTCCCCAACCCCAGACGATCAACCAGCACCTTTCCTGGATCAGGCCCCAGCACATCCACCCAGGCCTGATACAACCAAAGCAGCGGCCAAACCGCCGCGGCGATAAAGACACCAATACGCCAGAACAGATATCGCATCAGTAATTCTTCCGCAGATCGAGCCCTGCATATAAAGAAGCGACTTCATCCGAGTAGCCGTTGAACATTTGCGTGTCCCGCACATTGGGCTTGAACAGACCGCTCGGTAAACGTCTTTCCCGTGCCTGCGTCCAGCGCGGGTGATCGACTGTCGGGTTCACGTTCGCATAAAAGCCATACTCATTCGAGGCAATGCTCTGCCAGGTGGTTTTCGGCTGCTCACTGACCAGGCTGATTCGCACGATGGACTTGATGCTCTTGAAGCCGTATTTCCACGGCACCACCAGACGTAGCGGCGCACCGTTCTGATTGGGCAACTCACGTCCATACATGCCTACAGCGAGAATCGCCAACGGATTCATCGCCTCATCCAGACGCAGCCCTTCTACATATGGCCAGTCGATCAAGGCGAAGCCAGAACGTTGTCCAGGCATACTCTTGGGATCTTGCAGGGTTTCAAAGCGAATAAATTTGGCCTTGGACGTCGGTTCTACTTCCTTCAGCAAAGCCGAAATTGGAAAACCTATCCACGGAATGACCATCGACCAGGCCTCCACACAGCGAAGACGATAAATACGCTCTTCCAGCTGATAAGGCTTCATGAAGTCTTCCAGCGCATACCGCCCCGGCTTACCCACCTCCCCGTCTACCACCACGCTCCACGGTTCGGTTTTTAGCGCACCGGCGTTGGCCGCAGGATCGCCTTTGTCGGTACCGAACTCATAGAAGTTGTTGTAGTGGGTCGCATCCTTGAAAGGCGTGATTGCTTCATCCTTGACGTTGACCGCCCCCCATTTAGTGGAAGGCAGTTTTTCGGCAAACCAGGACGGCGCCTTGCCAGGCTCGACATCGGCATAACGCGCAGCATCGTCGGCACTCGCCCAGCGTGGCAGCGTACTCACAGCCAAACCGGCAACGGCCGCGCCTAATACATTGCGACGAGAAAGGTAGAGAGATTCAGGCGTGACGTCTGACTCATGACAGTCAGACGCTTTGGGGACTTTGATCAGCATGGCAACTCCGCAGCATTGGAGGACAGATGCACCCATAGACTGCGGAGTATGAGGGAAATTACATCACTCGGCTTTTTTGTGCCGACGAAGACGCAGCAGGTACTGCACCGGCCCGGAAGCCGCATAGGCGAGGAAAACCAGCAGCAGGATGCGCGGCGGATCACTGAATACAACGGCAAATACCAGCACCACTGCCAGGATCGCGACGAAGGGAACGCGCCCCTTCAAGTCCAGCTCCTTGAAGCTGTTGTACTTGATGTTACTGACCATCAGCATGCCCGCGGCGGCAACCATCAGCGCAACCAGGAATGACATTTTGGAACCCTGAATGCCGTAATCGCTGAACGCCCAGACAATTCCCGCGACCACACCGGCCGCGGCCGGGCTGGCCAGACCGATGAAGTAGCGCTTGTCGGCGGTGCCGACCTGCGTGTTGAAGCGTGCCAGGCGCAACGCCGCACCCGCCACATAGATAAAGGCGACCATCCAGCCGACTTTGCCCATATCGCCCAAGGCCCAGCCGAATGCCAGCAAAGCCGGCGCGACGCCAAAGGCAACCATGTCCGACAGCGAGTCGTACTCCGCACCGAAGGCGCTTTGGGTGTTGGTCATGCGAGCGACGCGACCGTCGAGGCCGTCGAGCACCATGGCGACGAAAATCGCGATCGCGGCAAACGCAAAATACTTGCTCGCGCCGATTGCATCACCGGCACTCAAGGCGCTCTGGGCGCTCATCGAGTTGATGATGGAATAGAACCCTGCGAACAGGTTCGCAGTGGTGAACAGATTCGGCAGAAGATAGATACCACGATGCCGGACTTTACGGCCTTCAGCGTCATGCCCTTCTTCGATGTGCTCATCGATGGGCAGAAGGCTTTCGGCGTCAGAAGCCTGCTTTGGCTCTTCGGGACGTTCGCTCATGGACATTACCTTGCAACGGGGTGGAAAGTTTCGACAGGTGTCTGGGACGACGGTTCGACCGCAAACGATGCAGCTTTATACCAGAACCGGCGGATCCAAACGAAAAAACGCGGCCTAGGCCGCGTTTTCCGTACAAGCTCGTGACTTAGTTCTTGGCTTTGTCGACGATCTTGTTGGCACCGATCCACGGCATCATGGAGCGCAGTTGCTCACCGATGATTTCGATACCGTGAGCGGCGTTGTTACGACGCTTGGCGGTCATCGAAGGATAGCCGGTGGCGCCTTCGCTGATGAACATCTTGGCGTATTCGCCGTCCTGAATACGTTTCAGGGCATTGCGCATGGCCTGACGGGACTCGGCGTTGATTACTTCCGGACCTGTCACATACTCGCCGTACTCAGCGTTGTTGGAGATCGAGTAGTTCATGTTGGCGATACCGCCTTCGTACATGAGGTCAACGATCAGCTTCAGTTCGTGCAGGCATTCGAAGTAGGCCATTTCCGGCGCGTAGCCAGCTTCAACCAGGGTTTCGAAACCGGCTTTTACCAGCTCAACGGTACCGCCGCACAGAACGGCTTGCTCGCCGAACAGGTCGGTTTCGGTCTCGTCCTTGAAGGTGGTTTCGATGATGCCGGTACGACCGCCACCAACGCCGGCAGCGTAGGACAGTGCAACGTTTTTGGCGTTGCCCGAAGCATCCTGGTAGATAGCGATCAGGTCAGGGATACCGCCGCCTTTGACGAACTCGGAACGCACTGTGTGGCCCGGAGCTTTCGGCGCGATCATGATCACGTCGAGGTCAGCGCGCGGAACAACCTGGTTGTAGTGGATCGCGAAGCCGTGGGAGAAGGCCAGAGTGGCGCCTTTCTTGATGTTCGGCTCGATTTCGTTCTTGTACAGGGAGGACTGGAACTCGTCCGGGGTCAGGATCATGACCAGGTCGGCAGCCGCTACGGCGGAAGCAACGTCAGTCACTTTCAGGCCGTGGGCTTCAGCCTTGGCAACGGTGGCCGAACCTTTACGCAGGCCAACGGTAACGTCAACGCCGGAGTCTTTCAGGTTGCACGCTTGAGCGTGGCCTTGGGAGCCGTAACCAATGATGGCAACTTTCTTGCCCTGGATGATCGACAGGTCGCAGTCTTTATCGTAGAAAACTTTCATGAATTTCCCCTTTATATCTGGCCCTCAGGCCATTCGCTAATTTGGTTTAGATGCTCAGTACTTTGTCGCCGCGGGCAATCCCGGTGACGCCACTGCGTACGGTTTCCAGAATCGAGGCAGTGCCGATCGATTGAATGAAGCTGTCGAGCTTGTCGCTGGTACCGGTCAATTGAACGGTATACACGCTGGCGCTGACATCAACGATCTGCCCACGATAAATATCGGTGGTGCGCTTGATCTCGGCGCGCTGGGCGCCGGTAGCCTTGACCTTGACCAGCATCAGTTCGCGCTCGATATGAGCACTCTCCGACAAGTCGACCAGTTTGACCACTTCGATCAGTTTGTTCAGGTTCTTGGTGATCTGCTCGATGATTTCATCATGGCCGACAGTGGTCAGCGTCAGACGCGACAAAGTCGGGTCTTCGGTCGGCGCCACGGTCAGGCTTTCGATGTTGTAGTTGCGCTGCGAAAACAGGCCGACTACACGAGACAGAGCGCCCGGTTCGTTTTCCAGAAGCAGGGAAATAATGTGCCGCATGATTAAGTACGCTCCGTCTTGCTCAACCACATATCACGCATGGAGCCGTCTTTGATCTGCATCGGGTAGACGTGCTCGCTGGTGTCAACCGAGATATCGATAACCACCAGGCGATCTTTCATGGCGAACGCCTCCTCCATCTTCGACTTCAAATCTTTCGAGTCGGTGATGCGCACGCCAACGTGACCATAGGCCTCTGCCAGTTTGACGAAGTCAGGCAGCGATTCCATGTAGGAGTGCGAGTGACGGCTGCCATAACTCATGTCCTGCCACTGGCGAACCATACCCAGCACGCCATTGTTCAGGATGACGATTTTTACCGGCAAACCGTATTGCAGGCAGGTCGACAGTTCCTGAATGTTCATCTGGATGCTGCCCTCGCCTGTTACGCAGGCGACATCGTCATCCGGGAAGCTCAGCTTGATGCCCATGGCCGCCGGGAAACCGAAGCCCATGGTGCCCAGGCCACCGGAGTTGATCCAACGGTTCGGCTTGTTGAACTTGTAGTACTGCGCCGCGAACATCTGATGCTGACCCACGTCGGAGGTCACAAAGGCGTCGCCCTTGGTCACTTCGCACAGGGTTTCGATCACGGTCTGCGGCTTGATCACGCTGCCGTCGCCCTTGTCGTAAGGGAACAGACCGCGGTCACCGCGCCACTCATCAACTTGCTTCCACCAGCTGGCAACGGACTCCTTGTTCGGGGTCTCGCCGATTTCCTTGAGGATCGCGACCATTTCGGTCAGGACGCTCTCGACCGGGCCAACAATAGGCACGTCTGCCTTGATGGTCTTGGAGATCGAAGCCGGGTCGATGTCGATGTGAATGATCTTGGCATTCGGACAGAACTTGGCCGGGCCGTTGATCACGCGGTCATCGAAACGCGCGCCGACTGCAAGGATCACATCGGCATGGTGCATCGCCAGGTTGGCGGTGTAGCTGCCGTGCATGCCGAGCATGCCGATGAACTGACGGTCGGTGCCAGGGTAGGCACCCAGGCCCATCAGGGTATTGGTCACTGGCAGGTTGAGCATCTTCGCCAGCTCGGTCAGCGGCGCAGAGCCACCACCGAGGATCACGCCGCCGCCCGAATACAACACAGGGCGCTTGGCCGCCAGAAGCATTTCGGCTGCCTTGCGGATTTGCCCGGAGTGACCGCGAACGGCCGGGCTGTAGGAACGCAGCTTGGCTTTTTTCGGGAAGATGTATTCGAACTTTTCGGCCGGGTTGGTCATGTCTTTCGGGATATCGACAACGACCGGACCAGGACGACCGGATTGCGCCAGGTAGAACGCCTTCTTCATGACTTCCGGGATTTCCGAAGCGTGCTTGATCATGAAGCTGTGCTTCACGATCGGCCGGGAGATACCGATCATGTCGGTTTCCTGGAACGCATCGGTGCCTACCATGGTGCTAGGCACCTGGCCGGAAATGATCACCATCGGAATGGAGTCCATGTAGGCCGTGGCAATACCGGTGATGGCGTTGGTTGCGCCCGGGCCGGAGGTCACCAGTACCACGCCGGCTTTACCGGTGGCACGGGCATAGCCGTCAGCCATATGGGTCGCAGCCTGCTCGTGACGAACCAGGATGTGGGTCACTTCCGGTTCTTTGAACAGGGCATCATAGACATGAAGAAGAGCACCACCCGGGTACCCGTAGATATATTTGACGCCTTCGTCACGCAAAAAGCGGACGAGCATCTCACCGCCAGATAAAAGCTCCACGTTGTTCACCTCTAAAACGCCAGAATACCGCCCACATACAAGAGGACGGGTCTTAATAGGTTTACTTCTCGGCAGAGCATGAGCGACGGTGGTCGCCGACTACGTCAGCACTGACTGAGCAAGTATTGGGATCGTCCCAAGTGTTGCGGGCCTTTCCCACCCAGCGCGAGGTAACGCGTTGCGGGTGTAACAGGTCGGCGCGGATGTGCGCCTCATGATCTACCGAGTGGGTCTGCTTCTGGCAGTCCCTCTACAGCGGACTTTGGATTCTTCTGTTTCGCCCATCGCAAGTCAAGCCGTCAATGTGCTTTATTGAACTAAGCGCATGAGAACGCAAGAAAAAACCTTTAAACCGCAACTGTGTTAGCTTCAATTGCGCACCCCCGATAAGGAAATGGCATGCGAACGCTCATCTTCACCGCCAGCTTACTGATCAGCCTGAGCCCTTTGTGCATGGCGGGTCAGATCTATAAATGGGTCGATGCCCAGGGCGTCACCCATTTCGATGCGCAGCCGCCCCAGGGCCGGGAGGCCACCGTCATGGTCACGCCCTCCCCGCCCATCGGCAAACCGGGCGTGCTACCGCACGGCAACGTCATCGGCGATCAAAAGGCCATCGATCACAAAGTGAAAAAGCAGGTCGCCGAGCAGCAGGCCCAGCTAAAAGTGTTCTGCGAACAGGCTCGGACGAACCTGGCTCAACTGCAGAACAATCCGCGATTGCGGGAGGAAGTCGACGGCGAGACGCGCCGCCTGACCGACCAACAACGTCAGGAGCGCATCACCGAAGCACAGAAACAGATTGCGAAAAACTGCCAGTAAGCACTGGCAGTATCCGATTCAGCGGGAAACGGTGATCAACGCGTCGAACTCTTTGAGCAAGGCCTGAAGCTGCCGATCCTTGCCTTGGACATTGCGGGAGGCGAAGACCATTTCGGCCATCTCCTGAATGCCCGATGCGTTGGGCAACGGCAGATCCTGCTCCAGGATCGACTTCATCCTTGGCAAGAAGATCCATTGCAGCCATTGCTCGAAATCCAGCGTATCCACCGAAAATGGTTCAACGCTGGAAAGCGCCTCAGCGGACGGCGGTACTTCATCCCACCAGCCCTGAACGCGCAGCTCGCGCTCGATCAACAGCAACTGTTCGGCAATCTTCGGAAAGCGAGTATCCATCACAGCGAAACCTTGGCCTTCTGACGAGCCAATGCTGCACCGGCCGGATCACCCTGTTTCTCACGGGCCTGGGCGATCAATTCCCACAGGCTGGCCTGAAGGTCCGGACGCCCATTGGCGAACGTCAGACCACGACGGGCAAACTGCTCGGCCTGTGCCGCATCACCTTGAGCCATACGTACCTGGGCCAGGCGATAAAGCACTTGCGGCTCGCGTGGTGCAACACGCTGGGCACGTTCGAGACTGGAAGATGCACCATTAAGGTCGCCACTGGCCTGTTGCTGCTGGGCAGTGGTCAACAATGCCAGGACCGGACCGTCCAGTTGTTCATCGGCGGACAGACCGCCGGAGTTCGCCGAAGGAATCCCGCTGGGCGTCGACGGCATGCTGTAACTGCCCTGATTGATCGGTGCCGACTGAACCGGCGAGGTATCAATCGGCCCCGGAGTAATCGGGCCCGGGGTAATCGGCGAAGTGCTGATCGGTGCCGAGGAGACGGCGCCACCACCCGGGACCATCACCACGACCCCGGTGTCACCTTGCGGGATCGCCTGAGTCTGAGCTTGTACAGGACGTTTCACCGTCGACTGACGGAAACCGCCATTCGCCGAAATCCGCTCACTGTTGGAGACGGCAGTGCCGGCGTCCACAACCGGGATCGAACCACGCTGTACAGTGGAGCAGCCGCTGAGCAAAGCCACGGCAGTCACCGCTGGAATCAACCACTTGTTCACTTCAAATCCTCTTTGCTTAATTCATCCAGCCCTTGACCCAATCCATCACCGATTCTGCAGGGCTTTCGCCACCGCAAGCAGCACCGGGAGGCGGTTCGCTGCCGCGAATATACGGCATCTGCACCGCGCCTGGGCAGCTGGCTTCGGAACCTTGCCCGGTGCGTGAATCGACCCAGGCCTGAACAATGTTGTCCGGTTGCGGCATGTCCAGCGGCAGCGGATCGGCCTTGCGCATGAAACTGGTCCAGACCTGCAACGCACCGGTGGCACCGGTAAACGGTGTCTTGCCATTATCATCGCGCCCCAGCCAGACCACGGCCAGCAGATCCTGACTGAAACCGGCGAACCAGCTGTCCCGCGAATCGTTACTGGTACCAGTCTTACCGGCCAGGGTCAGGGTTTTCGGCAACACGTTATAAACCGAACTGCCGGTACCTTCGCGCATGACGCGCTGCATGGCGTTCTGGATCAGGTAAATGGACGCCGGATCAAATTGCTGCTGAATCTGGAACGGATAACGCTTGAGCGGCTCGCCCTCGGCAGTCAGTACGCTGCGAATCCCGCGCATCGGCGTATTGAACCCGCCATTGGCCAGCGTCTGGTACATGGTCGCCACTTCGATCGGGGTCATACCGCCGGCACCGAGCAACATCGACGGGAACGCCGGGAATTCGCGGCTTACGCCCAGGCGTGCCAGGGTCTTCAAGACATTCGGCACGCCCACCGCCAACCCGAGACGCGCGGTCGACAGGTTGTAGGAATGCGCCAACCCTTGGTACAGGAACACCGTGCCGTGGGAACGGCGATCATAGTTCTGCGGCTTCCAGATCTGACCGTCCGCGCCTTTGACCGAGAAGTAGTCGTCCGATAGCCAACTGGTCAGCGTGTACTGGCTCGGTTTTTCAAGAGCGGTCAGATAAACCGCCGGCTTGATCAAAGAGCCGATCGGTCGCACCGCGTCCAACGCACGGTTAAAACCGGCAAAACTCGCCTGACGGCTGCCGATCATGGCCTGGACCTCTCCGGTTTCCGGGTTGGTCACGACCATCGCCGCTTCCACGTCATCGGAACCCTTGCGACCCGAAAGACGTTTGAACGTGTCGTTGACCGAGGCTTCGGCTTTCATCTGCAGGATCGGGTCGAAACTGGTGAAGATTCGCAGCCCTTCTTCGGTCAAGTCTTCGTCGCGGTAGTCTTCGCGCAACTGACGTTTAACCAGATCCAGGAAGCCCGGGAACGAGCTGTCGGCCAACTTGCCGCGAGTGGTCACACCCAGTGGCATTTTCTTCGCCGCCTCAACCTGTTCGGCGCTGGCAACGCCTTGTTCCTTCAGTACATCGAGTACCAGATTGCGCCGTTCCAGCGCCCGCTCAGGGTTGCGACGCGGGTTGTAATAGGACGGCCCCTTGACCATGCCCACCAACAAAGCGACCTGGTGCAGTTTCAGCTCGGACAATGGCTGCCCGAAGAAGAACTGGCTGGCCAGGCCGAAGCCGTGCACCGCGCGCTGACCATCCTGGCCGACGAACACTTCATTGAGGTAAGCCTCAAGAATTTCGCTCTTGTCGTAATGCAGCTCAAGCAACATCGCCATCATGGCTTCAGTGAGCTTACGGGTCAGGCTGCGTTCACTGGTGAGGTAGAAGTTCTTGACCAACTGTTGCGTCAGCGTACTACCGCCCTGGGTCATCTTGCCGCCCGAGGTGTTGACGTAGATAGCTCGGGCAATCGACTTCGGTGACACGCCCCAGTGGCTGTAGAAATCCCGGTCCTCTACGGCAACCAGGGTTTCGAGCAGATACGGCGGAACCTGATCGATCTTGATCAGGATGCGGTCTTCAAGGTTTTTCGGGTAAATCCCGCCGATCAGCAGCGGCTCCAGTCGCACCACGGACAGCTTCGCATCGTTGGTCGACGAGAGTTCGGCCACATAGTCGCCGGAGAAGCGCACGCGCACGGGCTGAGGCTTCTCAAGCCCTTCATAGAACTGGAAGCCTCGGGTGTTCAAGTCGACGGTATTGCCATTGACAGCCGCCGCGCCGGGGCCGTTGCTGACAGCTTCGCGTCGGTAGCCCAAGGCATCGAGTTCGGTGAGGAAGTCGTCCTTGCTGAGCTTTTGTCCGACGAACAGCTCGAGCGGGCGCGCGTACACCTTGGCCGGGATGGTCCAGCGCTTGCCGGAGAATTTCTCCTGGACCACGGCGTCGAGGTAAACCGCGAACCCGGCGAGCACCACAAGGCCGACCAGGCTGAGTTTAAGGGCCCAACCCAGCCAGGGGCGCATGCCCTTGGAAGGTGGTTTTTTAGGGGTGCGGGGGGATCGAGTTCGAGTCATGGCGGCGGATTATACGCACTTTATTCATACTCAACAGGAGCCCACCGAGGTTTGCGTCGGACGGACTTGCAGCCATAATGACGGCCTTGAATTTTCCCCCAGACTCTGAAGGATCGCCTGTGAGCCAGTCCCTGATCGCTGCCCTGCAAAACCCGGCCCTCTACCCGCATCCCGTAGAAGGGTTCCAGGTCATCGAGACCCATATTTCCTGGGTGATACTCACCGGTCCCTATGCTTATAAAGTGAAGAAGCCGGTGAATTTCGGCTTCCTCGATTTCACCAGTCTCGAAGCTCGCAAGCATTTCTGCGGCGAAGAGCTGCGCCTGAACCAGCGCCTGACCCATGACTTGTATCTTGAAGTGCTGCCAATCACCGGCAGCGCCGAGGCGCCACAATTGGGCGGCGATGGTCCGGTAGTCGATTACGCCCTGAAAATGCGTCAGTTCCCACAAAGCCAACTGCTCAGCACCCTGCAAGCCAACGGCGAATTGACCACCACGCACATCGACGAGATGGCCGCGCAAATCGCTCAATTCCACCTCAGTGCGCCGAAAGTGCCTGCCGAACACGAAGCCGGCACGCCGGACAGCGTCATGGCGCCGGTACGGCAGAACTTCGAACAAATCCTTCCGTTCCTCAGCGACAAGGCCGATCTGCTGCAACTCGAGGCACTGCAAGCTTGGGCCGAAAGCAGCTTCGAGCGCCTCAAGCCGCTGTTCGCCCAGCGCAAGGCCGACGGCTTCATTCGTGAATGCCATGGTGACATTCACCTGGGCAACGCTACCGTGATCGACGGCAAAGTGGTGATCTTCGACTGCATCGAGTTCAACGAACCGTTCCGCTTCACCGACGTTTACGCCGACACCGGTTTCCTGGCAATGGACCTGGAAGACCGCGGCCTGAAGAGCCTGGCGCGCCGTTTTATCAGCCAATACCTGGAACTGACCGGCGACTACCAGGGCCTTGAGCTGCTGAACTTCTATAAAGCCTACCGCGCCCTGGTTCGCGCCAAGGTCAGCCTGTTCAGCATGCCGGCCGAGGCCGATCCGGTGCAGCGCGCTACCACTCTGCGTCAGTACCGCAACTACGCCAACCTGGCGGAAAGCTACAGCACCATTCCTTCGCGCTTCCTGGCGATCACCCACGGTGTTTCCGCCGTCGGCAAAAGCCATGTGGCCATGCGCCTGGTGGAAGCATTGGGTGCCATTCGCCTGCGTTCGGATGTCGAGCGCAAGCGTATGTTCGGCGAACAGACCGTACCGAACGACCCGCAGGCCGGCATCTATAGCGCCCACGCCAGCGTCGCCACCTATGCCCGCCTGCATGAGGTTGCCAATGTAATTCTGCGTGCCGGCTTCCCGGTGGTGATCGATGCCACTTATCTCAAGCGCGACCAACGCGACAGCGCGGCAAAAATTGCCGAGGCCACCGGCGCGCCGTTCCTGATCCTCGATTGCGACGCGCCGCAAGCGGTGATCGAGAGCTGGTTGAAGCAACGCCAGGCGGACAACAACGATCCGTCCGACGCCAACCTGGCTGTTATCGCCGCCCAGCAAGCCAGCCGCGAGGCACTGACGCCAGCAGAAATCCTCTGCAGCAAGCGCGTCCAGACCAATGAAAGTGGCACCCTCGATACGGTCGTTGCGCAGATTCGCCAGCGCCTGCCTGGTCTGTAAGAAACTATTTCAACCGTGAAGCCCTCACCGGCTTCACGGCTGTCAAATAGTGGCACTATACTGGCGTCATAAAACCATCAGGTGATGTGACATGAGCCAGCCGAAACTTCTCGACACCCCGCTTTATGCCTTGCTGCACAAAGACGACATCACAAGCTTCAACAATGAACGCCCGAAAGATGGACCTATCGACATGGTCGGTGGTGACTTCCGCGGGCTCGATCTGCGTGAACTGAACGCCGACGGCATCGACTTCACCGATGCCTATTTTCGCTCTGCCGACTTGCGTGGCATCGACTTTCGCAATTCATCCCTGGAAGGCGCGAGCCTGGCCCACGCGCAGATCTCCGGCGCCTACTTCCCGCCAGAGCTGAGTGCCGATGAGATTCTGATGTCGATGAATTTCGGTACACGCCTGCGTTATCGCACCCGCTAAAAGCGACGTCTCACCCAGTCCAGCGCCCCCGCCTTGCGCTGGACTTTGTACTTTTTTTGCTCGAAAACTCAATTTTCCACACGCCCCTCGGACTACATGCTCCGCCTTTTCACGCCGCTTCTTGAGCTTTCCTCTTAGAAGCTTTTGCGTCGAAACCGACCAAACAATCACGCTTTTCCTACTGATGGCTACACTGCTGAGAGGCTCGCCCACGCACCATTCGGCTGTCGCAAGGAGGCTTGATGAATGATGAACTGCAACACCTGAAGAATCTTGGCAAGACGTCGGCGCAATGGCTGCATGCCGTGGGCATCCACAGTGCCTCGGACTTGCGTCGGCTGGGAGCTGTGGACGCTTATCGGGCCGTGCGCACTCGCGGTTTTCGGGCGTCCAAGGTGTTGTTGTATGCGATTGAAGGCGCGTTGATGGATGTTCACTGGAACGACATTCCCGCCGAGCGCAAGGAAGCCTTGAACAAACAGCTGGATGCTATTTCGTCTCGCCACAAGAATTGAACGGGTAATTTCACTCGAACGCACAGCCTGAAACCCAATGATTACGAGGATTTCCAGCGAAGGAATGACGTCATTCACTAATACGAGAAATCAGCGGTTGACTTGGTAATGAGAATCGCTATGATTATCACAACTGGTCGCGAGACTGGTCGATATTCTGAAAAGCCCTTGGTTCGGACTCTCAGATTATCTCCTCATCAGGCTAATCACGGTTATTTGACCCGGCTCTTGCCGGGTCTTTTTTTGCCTGTGGAAAACTCGCCTGATTCTATTGGCCTGATGGCTTGCCGAACTGTTTACGCATTTGCGCGCAGTAATCCTGCGGCGGCGTGCTGGGCGTATACCAGACGTAATCGGCCATAGCCGACGTGACCTCAGCGCCCTGCTCCGCCAGCATCAATACCGTTGGTGCCTTGGGCTCCCCCAGGTCCAGCACATGGATCGGCACCCCGACATCCTTGCGTGCGTGGAACGCGCCGGTAAACAACAGTGAAGGCATCGGTGCCGCCCGTAATCGCTCGGCTATCCGCCGGTCACGCTGTTGCTGCACGGCCAGCATCGCGGGCATCTGTGATTCAGGCAGCAAGCCGCAGTGGGAATCGCTGATCTGTGCCAGCAACTCATTCTTGACCGTCGGAGCGTTGGAGCGCGTACCGCTCAATGTTGGCGGTTTGGCATAGACAGTACGGACTTCAGGCGTGTCCAGATTGGCCGCCAGTAACGGGTACGGCTGAGTCAGGGCAAAACGAACGATCGGCCCGTAAAGATTCCAGTCCCATCCCGGCTGCCAGGCCAATGCCCCGGACAAATCGCTCGGCAGCGGTGAGGTATGCCGAACGTCATCGACGCGCTGTTGCTGAACCGGCGTCAGCATTTCCAGCAGCAGGCTGCCTTGAGGCCGTCGCTCACCCAGTGCCTGCAATAACCACAATTGCAGTTGATGGTGATCACGATTGTCATGCTGCTCGCCGACGATCAACCGCGAAGGTTCCGCCAACCGTGCAAGCAGTTCTTGCGCCGTCAGGGTCTGACCGCTGCGCAGATCCCGGATTTCGCCGCTGACCGGCGGCACCGCTACATGCTGGCAAGCACTCAGTAACAGCGCGGCCAGAAAAACCATCATGCGTGTTTTCATCCCTAAAACACCTCAGCGGGCGATGATCAGCGGATGCCCACGCTCCGGGTGCGGTTGCACCAATACTTCCAGCCCGAACACAGCCTTGAGCGGCTCCGGGCGCAATACCTGCTCCGGCGTGTCCAGCACCACAGGACGCCCACCTTCGAGCAGTAACAAGCGATCACAATAACGCGCCGCCAGGTTCAGATCATGCAGGATCACCAGCACCGCCGCACCGCGATCGGCAAATTCACGCACCGCTTGCAGAGTGGTGTGCTGATGCAGCGGGTCGAGCATCGACGTCGGCTCATCGAGCAACAACGTCTGCCCCGCCTCGCCCGGCCAAAGCTGCGCCAACACCCGCGCCAAATGCACCCGCTGACGTTCGCCACCGGACAACGCCAGATAACTGCGACCGCTCAAGTGCCCCGCATCGGCCACCTGCAGCGCGGCGGCGACAATCTCCTCATCCCGGACCCGACCGCTTTGATAAGGCAGACGGCCCATGCCGACCACTTCTTCGACGCGAAAGGCAAAGTCCAGGGTCGACACTTGCGGCAACACCGCCAAACGCTGGGCTCGCTGCGCTCCGCTCCAATGGCTCAGCTCACGCTCATCGAGCCAGACGCTGCCATGGTCCGCCGGCAATTCTCCGCACAGGGCACCGAGCAACGTGCTTTTGCCGGCGCCATTCGGCCCCAACACGCCGAGCACTTCGCTCGGTTTAAGCTCAAGGGTGATATCCGTCAGGACAACTTTTCGACCGCGGCGGATTTGCAGGTTCTGCGCTCGCAACATCAGGCACGCCCTCTGAGCAATAAATACAGAAAGAACGGCGCGCCGATGAGGGCCGTGACAATCCCGATCGGCAACTCAGCCGGCGCCAGCGCCAGCCGCGCCACCAGATCAGCAAACAACAGGAGACTGGCCCCCGCCAACACCGACGCCGGCAACAACACCCGATGATCGGGGCCGACCAGCAGCCGCACCAGATGCGGCACCACCAGGCCGACAAACCCGATCATCCCCGCCGCAGCTACCGCCGCGCCGACACCCAACGCCGTGCAGAACACCAATTCGCGCTTGAGTCCTTCGACGTCGATACCCAGGTGGCCGGCCTCCGACTCCCCCAGCAACAATGCGTTCAAGGCCTTGGCCCGACGCGGCAACCACAGTGCCACGCCGGTGCTCACCAGCAATAACGGCCAGAGTCGCGCATAACTGGCGCCGTTAAGGCTGCCCAGGTTCCAGAACGTCAGGGTGCGCAGGGTCGCGTCATCCGCCAGATAAGTGAAGAGCCCGACCGCCGAACCAGCCAGGGCAGTCAATGCAATACCGGCCAGCAGCATGGTCGCGACGTTGGTCTGGCCATTGCGTCGCCCCAGTCGATAGACCAGCGCCGTCACCCCCAACCCGCCGAGAAACGCGCATACCGATAATAAATAAGGCCCGAAGGATTCAGGCAGTCCACCGAATACCGAGCCGCCGACAATCGCGATAGCCGCGCCCAATGCCGCGCCGCTCGACACCCCTACCAGGCCTGGATCGGCCAGAGGATTGCGAAACAAGCCCTGCATCGCCACGCCGGACAGCGCCAGAACCCCGCCCACCGCCAAACCGAGCAAGGTTCGCGGCAGGCGGATTTGCCCGAGGATCAGTTCGGCCTGCTCCAACCCGTCGGGTGCAATGGGCAAACCGATCAACCGCAGCGCCGCCCGTAGCGTATCGAACAACGGCAAGCTCACCGGCCCCAACGCCAGCGACAGCCAGATCGCCAGCAAACACAACAGGCTCAAGCCAATGAACAACGCACGAGGTTTAATCAGAAGGGTCATTGGCCAGTCGTACCGGGATCGAACAGGTGCATAAACAGCCTCCTTTAAAGGTTTCCCAGGCATAGTTATGACAGGCCAAGTATTCTCGGCATCCGGTAATCGCCCTGCGGGCGAGCCGTCATTTGATAATTGCTTGCATTTGAACGTCAAGCTCGGACATACCGGGTCACGAGCCGCAGGACTTGAGGATAGACATGAAGCTTCTTTGCACAGGCGCCGAATTGGCTGACGCCAGCAGTCGCGGTTTCGACGTCGACGGTCAGAAGCTCTTGGCCGTACGCCGGGGCGGTCGGGTGTATGTCTATGAAAATCGCTGCCCGCACCGGGGCGTCGGGCTGGAATGGCAGCCCGACCAGTTTCTCGACCCCAGCAACAGCTTGATCCAGTGTGCGACCCACGGCGCACTGTTTCTGGTCGAGGACGGTGAATGCGTCGCCGGCCCCTGCGCCGGACAATCCCTGACCAGCATCCCCTGCCACGAAGATGAACAAGGAATCTGGGTCACGCTCTAACCGTTCAACAGCACATCCAGTCGCCGATCGACCACCATCTCTTCATGAGTCAAGCGCACGCCATACGCCAGCACTTCGACTCCACACGCCACTGCCTCACGCAACGCAGCTGCGTAGGCCGAATCGATTTCTTCGGCAGGACGCACCGCGTCGATCCCTGTCAGGTTCACGCAATACAACTGCACTGCCCGAATCCCGTCCCTGGCCAAATGCGCCAGTTCGCGCAAATGCTTGGCCCCACGCTGGGTCACCGCGTCAGGAAATGCCGCCACCGCCGAGCCATCAAAGCCCAGGGTGACGCTTTTGACTTCCACATAAGCCGGCCCGCCCGGGTAATCGAGACGAAAATCGATGCGGCTGTTTTCCTGACCATAGGCCACTTCGCGCTTCAGTTCGGTAAAGCCGTTCAACTCGGTGATGACGCCAGCCTGCAACGCTTCCTCGATCAAGCCGTTGGCGCGCCCGGTGTTCACACAAAACAGCCGTCCCTGTGGGGTTTCGCCAACTTCCCAAGTGCCGGGCAACTTGCGCTTGGGGTCGGTGGAGCGGCTGAACCAGACTTGCCCGCCCTCGACCTGGCAATTAAGCATCGAGCCAGTGTTCGGGCAGTGAATGGTCAGCAACTCGCCGCCAACGGTTTCGATATCGGCAAGAAAACGCTTGTAACGACGAATCAAGCGCCCCTCTTCAAGGGGAGGATGAAAACGCATCAGCCTTGCCAGCTCTTCAAACCGCGGGCGATCCGCTCGACTGCTTCTTGCAAGCGCGGAAGGCTTTGGGTGTAGGCAAACCGCACATGATGCCCGGCCTGATGACGCCCGAAGTCCAGGCCCGGAGTAATTGCAACATGCTCGGTTTCGAGAAAGTGCCGACAGAACGCGAAGGCATCGCCGCCGAACTTGCTGATATCGGCGTACAAATAGAACGCGCCTTCCGGTTCTACGGCGATACCGAAACCCAATTCCCGCAGGGCTGGCAGGAGGAAGTCACGACGTCGACCGAACTCGGCGCGGCGCTCCTCGAAAATGCTGATGGTAGCGGGTTCGAAGCAGGCCAATGCCGCGTGCTGGGCCATGCTCGGTGCGCTGATGTAGAGGTTCTGGGCGAGCTTCTCCAATTCACCGACCGCCGCCTCAGGTGCGACCAGCCAACCAAGGCGCCAGCCGGTCATGCCGAAATACTTGGAAAAACTATTGAGAACGAACGCGCTGTCATCGACTTCCAGCACGCTGGCCGCGTCCGTGCCGTAAGTCAGGCCGTGGTAAATCTCGTCGACCACCAAATGACCGTGGCGGGCCTTGATCGCCGCGGACAGCCCGGCCAGCTCATCACGGGTCAGGATGGTCCCGGTGGGGTTGGCCGGCGATGCTACCAGGGCGCCGACGCTGTCGTGATCCCAGTGACGCGCGACCAGGTCCGGGGTCAGTTGATAACGCACGTCCGGGCCGACCGGCACCAGCTGTGCCGCACCTTCCACCAGGCGCAGGAAGTGCCGGTTGCACGGGTAACCCGGGTCGGCCAGCAGCCAGTGCTTGCCTGGGTCCACCAGCAAGGCACTGGCCAACAGCAACGCACCTGAGCCGCCAGGCGTGATCAGAATGCGCTGCGGATCGATGTTCAGCCCGTAGCGCTGCTGATAAAAGCCCGAAATGGCCTCACGCAGCTCGGGAATGCCGCGAGCGGCGGTGTAACGGGTCTTCCCCGCCGTCAGCGCGGCCTGGCCAGCCTGGATGATCGGCTCGGCGGTGGTGAAGTCCGGCTCGCCGATTTCCAGGTGAATCACGTCGTGGCCAGCCGCTTGCAGCTCGTTGGCCCGCGCCAGCAGGGCCATAACGTGGAACGGTTCGATAGCGCGACTGCGCGCACTGTAGGACAGAGCCATTAGCCTTCCTTACAACGGGGAAAAGAATTGATTCTACCCAAGCGCAGGAACGAGCGAGAGTCTAAAGCGGTCAGAGCCCATATAATGCTGGTCTCAATCGATTCAAGCGTATGTCTCAGGTTTGGCTAAAATCAATAATTGATCAGGTCTCCTTAGCCACCAGACGAAGCTTTGCAATCTTTTGCAAGCACCACGGGCCGCGGGCTCGACATCCGGGAGTAGCGCGGTCCGATTTGATCTGGTAAGTTCGCCCGCTTGCAGCCGCAGGGCCGGCAGGTGTCGGTGATGGAGCAATCCTGCGCAATGGATTACAAGAGTAGAGGCGGTCCATTTCATGCCCACCCAAGCAAAGCAGCAAAATCAGTCGATCAGCGGCTTCGAACCCTACAAAGAAGTGAAGGGCGAAGAGTACATGGGCAAACCCATGCGTGCTCACTTCACCAAGATCCTGAACAAGTGGAAACAGGACTTGATGCAGGAAGTCGACCGTACCGTTGATCACATGAAAGACGAAGCGGCCAACTTCCCTGACCCGGCAGACCGTGCCAGCCAGGAAGAGGAATTCAGCCTCGAATTGCGCGCCCGCGACCGTGAGCGCAAGCTGATCAAGAAAATCGACAAGACCCTGCAACTGATCGAAGACGAAGAATACGGTTGGTGCGAGTCCTGCGGCGTCGAAATCGGCGTCAAGCGACTGGAAGCCCGTCCTACCGCCGACATGTGCGTTGACTGCAAGACCCTGGCGGAAATCAAGGAAAAGCAAGTCGGCAAGTAATCTCGACTTGAACGAAAGACGGAGCGTGCGAACGCTCCGTTTTTGTTTCTGATATTTACTGATATTTGTTGCGACCTCAAAATCGCCGAGGGCTGCTTCAAGCCGAGCTCAAAACGATTGGACAGCCTAACCTCCCCTTTATGACCGCCATCGCCTCTTCCCCCTACATCGGGCGCTTCGCCCCCACGCCCAGCGGGCACCTGCATTTCGGTTCGCTGGTTGCAGCGCTGGCCTCGTACCTCGACGCCCGTTCGGTCGGCGGGCGCTGGCTGGTGCGCATGGAGGATCTAGATCCGCCACGCGAGGAGCCCGGCGCTCAGGCGGCGATTCTCAAGGCGCTGGAAAGCTACGGTTTCGAGTGGGATGGCGAGATGGTCCGACAGAGTGACCGCCACGCGGCCTACGCCGAAGTCCTCAATCGCCTGTTCAGCCAGGGCCTGGCCTACGCATGCACCTGCTCGCGCAAGCAATTGGAGCCGTATCACGGCATCTATCCCGGGTTCTGCCGCAACGCGGGGCACGGCACTGAGAATGCGGCGATCCGCGTGCGCGTACCGGAGCTGGAATACCACTTCATCGACCGGGTGCAGGGCGAATTCCGTCAACACCTGGGCCGCGAGGTGGGTGACTTCGTGATTCGTCGCCGTGACGGGCTCTACGCCTATCAATTGGCGGTGGTGCTAGACGATGCCTGGCAAGGCATCACTGATATCGTGCGCGGCGCCGACCTGCTGGACTCCACGCCACGCCAGCTCTATCTGCAAGAACTGCTCGGCCTGCCGCAACCGCGCTACCTGCACATCCCGTTGATTACCCAGCCGGACGGCCACAAACTCGGTAAATCCTATCGCTCGCCGCCGCTGACCGAGGATCAGGCTACGCCGCTGTTGCTGCGCGCATTGCGGGCGCTGGGGCACACTCCCGTTATCGAACTCAATGACGCCACGCCACGGGAAGTGCTGAATTGGGGCATTGCCCACTGGGATGCGTCGCTGATCCCGCGCACACTGACGTTGCCTGAAGCGCAACTGCAGTGATGCCACTTGCAGTGGCGCACCCATCCGTTACCATCGCCGCACGTTTTCGGGCACGCGCATAAGAGAGAGAGGCCGGGATGTACATCTATCGCTTGGTCCTGCTCCTGGTAGTGGGGATTTATCTGTTCTCCCCGGCCATCATGGATTGGTGGATCGACGCCACTGGCGCCTGGTATCGCCCTTATTTGCTCTGGCTGATTCTGATCGTCGTGACCTTCATCCTGCAGAGCCAAAAAGATGCCGATGAGCTTTAGCCTGACCCAGATGATCCTGATCAGCGCCGCGTACCTGGCGGTGCTGTTCGGTGTAGCCTGGATCAGTGAACGGGGCATGATCCCCCGGGCGATCATTCGCCATCCGCTGACCTACACCCTGTCGCTGGGCGTTTATGCCAGTGCCTGGGCGTTTTACGGCACGGTGGGCCTGGCTTATCAGTACGGCTACGGTTTTCTGTCCAGCTACCTTGGGGTTTCCGGGGCGTTTTTGCTGGCGCCGGTGCTTTTGTACCCGATCCTGAAAATCACCCGCACTTACCAACTCTCATCGCTGGCCGACCTGTTCGCGTTCCGCTTCCGCAGTACCTGGGCCGGTGCGCTGACGACGATTTTCATGCTGATCGGTGTGCTGCCGTTGCTGGCGTTGCAGATTCAGGCGGTGGCCGACTCCATCGGCATCCTCACCCGCGAGCCGGTGCAGCATCGCGTGGCACTGAGTTTTTGCGCGCTGATTACGCTGTTCACGATTTTCTTCGGCTCGCGTCACATCGCCACCCGTGAGAAACATGAAGGCCTGGTGTTCGCAATCGCCTTCGAGTCGGTGATCAAGCTGATCGCGATTGGTGGCGTCGGCCTGTATGCACTGTATGGCGTGTTCGATGGCCCGCAACAGCTGGAACTGTGGCTGCTGCAAAACCAGACCGCCCTCGCCGCCCTGCACACGCCACTGCAGGAAGGTCCATGGCGCACGCTGCTGCTGGTGTTCTTCGCCTCGGCGATCGTCATGCCGCACATGTACCACATGACCTTTACCGAAAACCTCAACCCGCGCTCGCTGGTCAGCGCGAGCTGGGGCTTGCCGCTGTTCCTGCTGCTGATGAGCCTGGCAGTGCCGTTGATTCTCTGGGCCGGGTTGAAACTCGGTGCCACCACCAATCCGGAATATTTCACCTTGGGCATCGGCATCGCCGCCAATAGCAAAGCCCTGGCGCTGTTGGCGTATGTCGGTGGATTGTCGGCGGCCAGCGGGCTGATCATCGTTACTACGCTGGCGCTGTCCGGGATGGCACTGAACCACTTGGTGCTACCGCTCTATCAGCCGCCGGCCGAGGGCAATATCTACCGCTGGCTGAAATGGACCCGCCGGGCGCTGATCGTCGCGATCATCATGGCCGGCTACGGTTTTTACCTGATGCTGGGCGCGGAACAGGATCTGGCCAACCTCGGCATCGTCGCCTTCGTCGCCACGTTGCAGTTCCTGCCGGGCGTGTTGTCGGTGCTGTACTGGCCGACCGCCAACCGTCGAGGCTTCATCGCCGGCCTCCTGGCGGGGATTCTGGTGTGGCTGGTGACCATGCTGTTGCCGCTGGTCGGCAATCTGCAAGGCTTCTACATTCCGTTGCTGAACATGATTTACGTGCTGGACGACACCAGCTGGCACATGGCGGCAATTGCCTCGCTGGCCGCCAACGTGCTGATGTTCACTCTGATCTCACTGTTCACCAACGCCAGCCCCGAAGAGGCCAGCGCCGCCGAAGCCTGCGCGGTGGACAACGTTCGCCGTCCGCAACGCCGCGAACTGCATGCCGCCTCGCCTCAGGAATTCGCCACGCAACTGGCCAAACCGCTGGGCGCCAAGGCGGCGCAGAAAGAAGTCGAACAAGCGCTGCGTGACCTTTATCTGCCGTTCGACGAACGCCGGCCTTACGCCTTGCGTCGTTTGCGTGACCGTATCGAAGCCAACCTCTCCGGTCTGATGGGCCCGAGCGTGGCGCAGGACATGGTCGAAACCTTCCTGCCCTATAAGGCCGGCGGCGAAAACTACGTCACCGAAGACATCCACTTCATCGAAAGTCGCCTCGAGGATTACCACTCGCGCCTCACCGGCCTTGCCGCCGAACTCGATGCCCTGCGTCGCTACCACCGCCAAACCCTGCAGGAATTGCCGATGGGCGTGTGCTCGCTGGCCAAGGATCAGGAAATCCTCATGTGGAACAAAGCCATGGAGGAGCTGACCGGGATTGCCGCGCAGCGTGTGGTCGGTTCGCGCCTGAGCACCATTGCCGATCCATGGAAAGAGCTGCTGCAAGGCTTCATCAATCTGCCGGACGAACACTTGCACAAGCAGCACCTGGCCCTCGATGGCCAGACCCGCTGGCTGAACCTGCACAAAGCGGCAATCGACGAACCGCTGGCACCGGGTAACAGCGGCCTGGTGCTGCTGGTGGAAGACCTGACCGAAACCCAGATGCTCGAAGACAAACTGGTGCACTCCGAGCGTCTGGCCAGCATCGGCCGACTGGCGGCCGGCGTGGCCCATGAAATCGGCAACCCGATCACCGGCATTGCCTGTCTCGCGCAAAACCTGCGCGAAGAACGTGAAGAAGACGCCGAACTCACGGAAATCAGCGGGCAGATCCTCGAGCAGACCAAACGCGTGTCACGCATCGTTCAGTCGCTGATGAGCTTCGCCCACGCGGGCGCTCATCAGCACAGCGACGAGCCCGTTTGTCTGGCGGAAGTGGCCCAGGATGCCATCGGCCTGCTGGCCTTGAACCGGCGCAATTTCGAAGTACAGTTCTACAACCTGTGCGACCCCGATCACTGGGTCGAAGGCGACCCGCAGCGGCTCGCCCAGGTATTGATCAATCTGCTCTCAAACGCCCGTGACGCCTCGCCTCCGGGCAGTGCGGTGCGCGTCAAGAGCGAAGCCGGCGAACACACGGTCGATCTGATCGTCGAAGACGAAGGCAGTGGTATTCCCTCGAGCATCATGGACCGACTGTTCGAACCTTTCTTCACCACCAAGGATCCTGGCGAAGGCACCGGTCTGGGCCTTGCACTGGTCTATTCCATCGTTGAAGAGCATTATGGACAAATCACCATCGACAGCCCGGCTGATGTTCAAAGCCAACGCGGCACCCGTATCCGGGTGACCTTACCGCGTCATGTCGAAGCGACGTCCGCTGTGAACTGAGACCGTCGAGAGTATCGAATCAATGCCGCACATTTTGATCGTCGAAGACGAAACAATTATCCGCTCCGCCTTGCGCCGTCTGCTGGAACGTAACCAGTACCAGGTCAGCGAAGCCGGATCCGTGCAGGAAGCACAAGAGCGTTTCAGCATTCCCACGTTTGACCTGATCGTCAGTGACCTGCGCCTGCCGGGCGCGCCGGGTACCGAGTTGATCAAACTCGGCCAGGGCACTCCGGTGCTGATCATGACCAGTTACGCCAGCCTGCGTTCGGCCGTCGACTCCATGAAAATGGGCGCGGTGGACTACATCGCCAAGCCTTTCGATCACGACGAGATGCTCCAGGCCGTCGCGCGAATCCTGCGTGACCGGCAATCGGCGCAAGCCAGCGGTGAGCCGGTCGTCGGCAAAGCGTCCAATGGCGCCGCAGCAAAAAGCGGTGTCGACAACAGCAATGGCGAAATCGGCATCATCGGTTCTTGCCCGCCGATGCAGGACCTGTACAGCAAAATCCGTAAAGTCGCGCCGACCGATTCCAATGTCCTGATCCAGGGCGAATCCGGTACCGGTAAAGAACTGGTAGCACGTGCCCTGCACAACCTGTCCAAACGCGCCAAGGCACCGATGATTTCGGTGAACTGCGCAGCCATTCCGGAAAGCCTGATCGAGTCTGAACTGTTCGGCCACGAAAAAGGCGCGTTCACCGGCGCCAGCGCCGGGCGTGCCGGGTTGGTGGAAGCGGCTGACGGCGGCACCTTGTTCCTCGATGAAATCGGTGAACTGCCACTGGAAGCCCAGGCCCGCCTGTTGCGCGTATTGCAGGAAGGTGAAATCCGCCGGGTTGGCTCGGTCCAGTCGCAGAAGGTCGATGTACGCCTGATCGCCGCGACCCACCGGGACCTCAAGAGCCTGGCGAAGATCGGCCAGTTCCGTGAAGACTTGTATTACCGCCTCCACGTGATCGCCCTGAAACTGCCGGCCCTGCGCGAGCGCGGTGCGGACGTCAATGAAATTGCCAATGCCTTCCTGGCGCGGCAGAGCGCGCGGGTCAACCGCACCGATCTGAAATTCGCTCTGGATGCCGAGCAGGCGATCCGGCATTACTCCTGGCCGGGTAACGTTCGCGAACTGGAAAACGCGGTCGAGCGCGCGGTGATTCTGTGCGAGAGCCCGGAGATTTCCGCCGAGCTGCTGGGCATCGACATCGAACTCAGCGATCTGGAAGACGACGATTTCATCGGCCTCGCACCCCAGCAGGGCAACAGCGCCGGTAACACCAGCCACGAACCGACCGAAGATCTGTCCCTGGAAGACTACTTCCAGCACTTCGTGCTCGAGCATCAGGACCACATGACCGAAACCGAACTGGCCCGCAAACTCGGGGTCAGTCGCAAATGCTTGTGGGAACGCCGTCAGCGCCTGGGCATCCCGCGGCGCAAGACCGGGGTGGCCAGCGAGAGCTGAACCGCGCCTGTCAGATGCGCGGGTAACACGTGACATTGTGGAAAAACTGTTACCTCAGCTTTTTCACGTAACAGAAGCCGGGGCTTACGGTAACGAAGCCCCGGTTTTTTTTGACCTCGAAAAGCCTCATTAGCCCGCCTAACCCCTTGTTTTATTGGACTTCACAAAAGTTGGCACGCACCCTGCTATATGTTCAGTACAAGAACAATAACAAGTAATGCACAAGACAATAAAAATAAGACGAATCGACTCACGCACAATAAAAACAAGACGGCGAGAGGCGTAGCTAACTGATTCTTTTGGAGAGGCGTTGCATTTGGGGCTTGCCCCGCAACCAGGCCGAGAATAATAAAAAACTGTCCCGAGACAGTGCCTGAACTGGTTGGATCACACGATCATAGCAACACAGCGACCAAAGCAATCCGTTTGCTCTTGGCTCCCGATTGGGAGGGTCATGAAGGAAAACTTCATGGCGAGGGCGCTCAACAAAAACAAGAAGCCCGAAACCAATAATAAAAATAGAGCACGCAACTACTTCTGGGGGAGCTTCGGCTCCCCTTGTGGTTTCTGGCGTTTGGCATTCTCACTACTACAAAAACCGCCCCTCAAGACATCTCCCTTCAAGCGCTTGCGCAGCTTCCTACACCATCCCCCGACTAAATGCTAGAATCCCGGCCCATCATGCGGTCATTCTTCGTTATGGCCGAACATTCCTTCAAACAGTGCATCCCATGCTGAAGAAGCTGTTCCAGTCATTCCGTTCTCCCCTGCGTCGTACGCAACACATCCGCAGCACGCCTGAAGTGCTCAATAGCGGCCAACATTCGCTGCAAAAGGCGCAATTCAGCCGTTACGCGGTCAACATCGTCGAACGCTTGCAGAACGCCGGTTACCAGGCTTACCTGGTCGGCGGCTGTGTGCGTGACATGCTGCTCGGCATCACGCCGAAAGATTTCGACGTCGCCACCAGTGCCACCCCTGAACAGGTACGGGCCGAATTCCGCAACGCGCGGATCATCGGTCGTCGCTTCAAACTGGTGCATATCCACTTTGGCCGCGAAATCATTGAAGTCGCGACCTTCCGCGCCAATCACCCGCAAAATGACGAGGAAGAAGACAGCAACCAGTCTTCCCGTAACGAAAGCGGGCGCATCTTGCGCGATAACGTCTACGGCACGCTGGAAGAAGACGCGCAACGCCGCGACTTCACCATCAACGCCCTGTATTACGATCCTGTCAGCGAACGCATTCTCGACTACGCCAATGGCGTACACGACATCCGCAATCACTTGATCCGCCTGATCGGCGATCCGAAGCAGCGCTACCAGGAAGACCCGGTGCGGATGCTGCGGGCCGTGCGTTTCGCCGCCAAGCTGAATTTCGGTATCGAGAAGCACAGCGCCGTGCCGATCCGCGATCTGGCACCGATGCTGCGCGAGATTCCATCAGCTCGTCTGTTCGAAGAAGTGCTCAAGCTGTTCCTCTCCGGCCACGCCGCGGACACCTTCGAGATGCTGGTCGACCTGCAGCTGTTCGATCCGCTGTTCCCGGCCAGTGCCGAGGCGCTGGAATACAACCCGACGTACACCCACACGTTGATCAGTGAAGCACTGATCAACACGGACTTGCGGATCAAGCAGAACAAACCGGTTACCCCGGCGTTCCTGTTCGCCGCCCTGCTCTGGCCTGCCCTGCCGGCCCGCGTGTTGCGCCTGCAAGAACGTGGCATGCCGCCGATTCCGGCGATGCAGGAAGCAGCGCACGAGTTGATTGCCGAACAGTGCCAGCGTATTGCGATTCCGAAACGCTTCACCATGCCGATCCGCGAGATCTGGGACATGCAAGAGCGCCTGCCGCGCCGCAGCGGCAAGCGGGCCGACCTGTTGCTGGACAACCCGCGGTTCCGTGCCGGTTACGACTTCCTGCTGCTGCGCGAAAGCGCTGGCGAACAGACGGACGGCCTGGGCGAATGGTGGACCGACTATCAGGACGCCAACGACAGCGAACGTCGGGACATGATCCGCGAACTCAGCGGCAAGGACGACGGCAGCGGTGCTCCGCGCAAACGTCGCCGCAGTGGCGGTGCCAAACGCAAACGCGCTGCCGGCGCTTCGAGCACGACAGGCGAATAGGCTATGGAACGCATCTACATCGGCATGGGCAGCAATCTGGCTGACCCTGCCGAACAGTTGCGCAGCGCTGTCGAGGCCTTGGCGCGATTGCCGCAGACCGAACTGGTCGGGGTTTCCGGGTTTTATCAAAGCGACTCGCTGCTGCCCGGCCAACCGCGTTATACCAACGCGGTGGCGGTCCTCGACAGCAGCCTCGCGCCGCTGGAGCTGCTCGATGCCCTGCAAGCCATCGAGAACGGACAAGGCCGCCAGCGCCTTGAACGCTGGGGCCCGCGCACGCTGGATCTGGACATCGTGTTGTTCGGCGATCGACTGATCGACGAACCGCGCCTCAAAGTCCCTCACTATCACCTGCAGGAACGAGCCTTTGTGCTCTATCCGCTGGCCGAACTGGCACCAGCGGACTTGCGCCTGGCTGACGGCCGCACCCTCGCAGAATTACTCGCCGCCTGCCCGTTCGTCGGCCTGGAACGCCTCCCGCCGATTTAACGCTAATCCCTTGTGGGAGCGGGCTTGCTCGCGAAGACGGCTTATCATTCGACATTGATGTTGACTGACACTCCGCTTTCGCGAGCAAGCCCGCTCCCACATTGGTTTTGTGGCCGGTGCCAGATCTCGCCTCACAAATACCTGCTGAATCGCATCAGTAACGTCGGTAACACCCCACACGTAACAATGCGGTAACACATGCAATTGACTTCCCGGGTTCTCCTCACGACTATAGGCGTCCCGCTGCCGCCAACGCGGCGCTAAAGGGCGCAGTCCAGGCCTTACAAGCACCACGAAAGAGGGTGCGCCTGTATAAATGACGAATCACGCGCGTTACTCGCAGTAGTTTTCATAGCGCCTGTAATGAGGATTTTTTTCATGCCAGCCATCACCCTGACCACGCTCCAGAGCCTCAAGCAGACAGGTGAAAAGATCACCATGCTGACCTGCTATGACGCGACCTTCGCCCACGCCTGCAATGAGGCCGGGGTTGAAGTGCTGCTGGTGGGCGACTCCCTCGGCATGGTCTTGCAAGGTCACGACAGCACCCTGCCGGTGACCACTGCAGAAATGGCCTACCACGTGGCAGCCGTCAAACGCGGCAACACCGATGCCCTGATCCTCGCCGACCTACCCTTCATGGCCTACGCCACCCTCGATCAAACCATGACCAACAGCGCCCTGTTGATGCAGGCCGGTGCGCACATGGTCAAGGTTGAAGGGGCATTGTGGCTCGCGGACTCGATCCGTCTGCTGGCCGAACGCGGCATCCCGGTGTGCGCGCACATGGGGCTGACACCGCAATCGGTCAACATCCTCGGCGGCTATAAAGTCCAGGGCCGCAACGAGAACCAGGCGCGGCAGATGCGTGCCGACGCGATTTCCCTGGAACAGGCCGGCGCGGCCATGCTGCTGCTCGAATGCGTGCCGAGCGAGTTGGCCGAAGAAATCAGCCAGGCGGTGAAGATCCCGGTGATTGGCATCGGCGCCGGCAGTGGCACCGACGGTCAGGTCCTGGTTCTGCACGACATGCTGGGCTTGTCCATGACCGGCCGCGTGCCAAAGTTCGTGAAGAACTTCATGGCCGACCAAACCAGCATTCAAGCAGCCTTGAGCGCTTACGTCACTGAAGTCAAAGCGGCGACTTTCCCTGGCCTCGAACACGGATTCTCTGCATGAACACCGTAAAAACCGTACGCGAACTGCGGGCCGCGGTGGCCCGCGCCCGTAGCGAAGGCAAGCGCATCGGCTTTGTGCCGACCATGGGCAACCTGCACAGCGGGCATATCGCGCTGATTACCAAAGCCACCCAACGGGTGGATTTCGTGGTCGCGAGCATTTTCGTCAACCCGCTGCAATTCGGCGCCGGCGAAGACCTCGACAAATACCCGAGAACCCTGGCTGCCGATCAGGAAAAACTGCTCCAGGCCGGTTGCCATCTGCTGTTTGCCCCGACCGTCGAAGAAATGTACCCCGACGGCATGGCCGGCCAGACCCGCGTCAGCGTTCCGCAACTGTCTGAAGGCCTGTGCGGCGCCAGCCGTCCGGGGCATTTCGAAGGCGTCGCGACGGTAGTCAGCAAACTGTTCAACATGGTCCAGCCGGACCTGGCGATCTTTGGCCAGAAAGACTTCCAGCAACTGGCGGTGATTCGCGCCCTGGTGCACGACCTGAATATGCCGATCCAGATCATCGGCGAACCGACCGTACGGGCCGCCGACGGTCTGGCGTTGTCGTCACGCAATGGTTTCCTCAGCGAAGAACAGCGGGCCATCGCACCAGAGGTCTATCGCACCCTGACCCGGATCAGCGACGCGATCAAACAGGGCGAGCGCGATTACCCGACGCTGATCAACGAGCAGATCAAGCAACTGGACGCCGCTGGCCTGCGTCCGGATTACCTGGAAATTCGCCATGCGCTGACCTTGCGTCCGGCGACAGCGCAAGATCGGGATCTGGTGATTCTGGTGGCAGCGTTCCTCGGCACGACGCGGTTGATCGACAACCTGCATCTGAACCTCGACACCCCCGCATAAACACTGCAAAACCCTGTGGGAGCGAACCTGTGGCGAGGGGGCTTGCCCCCGTTTGAGTGCATAGCACTCACAAGATCTTTGGTACATCAGAGATTTTGGGGCTGCTTCGCAGCCCAACGGGGCGGTGCGGCGTTCCGACAAGCCCCCTCGCCACAGGCCCGCTCCCACATTAGATCTGCGTCGTTTCCAGACTGTATTGCCGCCCACAAAGCCTTCGGGCAAACTGCCCCCCGTTCGATTCCGACCCGGGGAAACACTCATGCACGCCATCATGCTCAAGGCCAAGCTGCATCGCGCCGAAGTCACCCATGCTGTACTCGATTACGAAGGCTCTTGCGCCATCGACGGTGAATGGCTGGACTTATCCGGCATCCGAGAGTACGAACAGATCCAGATCTACAACATCGACAACGGCGAACGCTTCACCACCTACGCGATTCGTGGCGAAGAAGGTTCGCGCATGATCTCGGTCAACGGTGCCGCGGCCCACAAGGCCAAGGTCGGCGACCGCGTGATCATCTGCGCTTACGCTCACTACAGCGAAGCCGAACTGCTCAACTTCAAGCCGCGCATGCTCTACATGGCGCCGGGTAACGAACTGAGCCACACCAGCAATGCCATTCCAGTTCAGGTCGCCTGACCGAACCGCCCCCCCTGCCAGCTTTCCGTTTGTCGGACCGCTCCTGGTTAAATGTTAAAAAAGTACCGGGAGCAGGTCAGACAAAGTCAAGACAGATTGCAGCGCGAGGTTTACTGTATTCGCCCTGCGCCAGAAATCGTGTCGACGCAGTTGACCGGACGCCCACCCACAGCGCTCCGGGATTTTTAGTGTTCAAAAGGCCGTTCAAGTAAAAGGAAAACCGCAGCGATGGCGTATTACCGCACTCCTCACGACGTTACCGCTCTGCCCGCTTGGCAAGCGCTGAATGACCACCGCCAAGCCATGCAGGATTTCAGCATGCGCGAAGCCTTTAATGCCGATCCGCAGCGTTTTAATCAATTCACCCTCAGCAGCTGCGGCCTGTTTCTCGACTACTCGAAGAACCTGATCAACGCCGAGACCCGCAATCTGCTGGTGGGCCTGGCCAACGAAGTCGACCTCAAGGGCGCGATCAAAGCGCTGTTCTCGGGCGAAATCGTCAACGCTTCCGAAGGACGCCCGGCCCTGCACACCGCACTGCGCCGTCCGGTGGGCGACAAGCTGTCGGTCAACGGCGTCAACGTGATGCCCGACGTGCACAAAGTGCTGAACCAGATCACCGATCTCGTGGGCCGTATCCACGACGGTCTGTGGCGCGGTTACACCGAGAAGCCGATCACCGACGTTGTGAACATTGGCATCGGTGGCTCGTTCCTCGGCCCCGAGCTGGTGTCCGAAGCGCTGCTGTCCTACGCCCAGAAAGGCGTGCGTTGCCATTACCTGGCGAACATCGACGGCAGTGAATTCCACGAACTGACCATGAAGCTGCGCGCCGAGACCACGCTGTTCATCGTCTCGTCGAAATCCTTCAACACCCTCGAAACCCTGAAAAACGCCCAGGCCGCCCGCGCCTGGTACCTCGCTCAGGGCGGTTCGGAAGCTGAGCTGTACCGTCACTTCATCGCCGTCTCCAGCAACAACGCGGCGGCCGTGGCGTTCGGTATTCGTGAAGAGAACATCTTCCCGATGTGGGACTGGGTCGGCGGCCGTTACTCGCTGTGGTCGGCCATCGGTTTGCCGATTGCCCTGGCCATCGGCATGTCGAACTTCAAGGAACTGCTGTCCGGTGCCTACACAATGGACCAGCATTTCCAGAGCGCGCCATTCGAACAGAACATGCCGGTACTGCTGGCGTTGCTCGGCGTCTGGTATGGCAACTTCTGGGGCGCGCAGAGCCACGCGATCCTGCCGTACGACCACTACCTGCGCAACATCACCAAGCACTTGCAACAGCTGGACATGGAATCCAACGGCAAGAGCGTGCGCCAGGACGGCACGCCTGTGTCAACCGATACCGGCCCGGTAATCTGGGGTGGCGTTGGCTGCAACGGTCAGCATGCTTACCACCAGTTGCTGCACCAGGGCACCCAACTGATCCCGGCCGACTTCATCGTGCCGATCGTCAGTTTCAACCCGGTGTCCGACCACCACCAGTGGCTGTACGCCAACTGCCTGTCGCAAAGCCAGGCATTGATGCTCGGCAAGACCCGCACCGAGGCTGAAGCCGAACTGCGTGACAAGGGTATGGCCGAGGATGAAGTGCAAAAACTGGCCGCACACAAGGTGATCCCGGGCAACCGTCCGAGCAACACCCTGGTGCTCGAACGTATCAGCCCGCGGCGTCTTGGCGCACTGGTGGCGTTGTACGAACACAAAGTCTTCGTGCAAAGCGTGGTCTGGGGCATCAATGCCTTCGACCAGTGGGGTGTGGAGTTGGGTAAAGAGCTGGGCAAAGGCGTCTACAACCGCCTGGTCGGCAGCGAAGAAACCCCGGCCGACGATGCTTCCACCCAAGGCCTGATCAACTACTTCCGCGGTCGTCACCGCGGGTGATAGGCTGAAGGGGCGGTTTACCCGCCCCTTCAACTTGCAGCACCGACAGTTCCACGGCACCGGGTTTACTGCAAAATCGGTGGCGTGCGCTATCACTGTAGGAGCGGCCGAAGGCTGCGATCTTTTGATCCTGGTTGTAAAAAACAAGATCAAAAGATCGCAGCCTTCGGCAGCTCCTACGAGGGTCGCGCAGCTCCCCTCTTGTCGCAAAACAAGAATAAGGAACCGTCATGTTCGATATCAGCACGTTCCCCAAAGCCGATGCCGTCCGCCGGGCTGCACAGTTGAGTCAGGACGACTATAAGCGCCTGTACCGTGAATCCATTGAACACCCCAGCACCTTCTGGGCCGAACAGGCCACACGGTTCCTCGACTGGAGCACGCCGTGGCAGACCGTTCAGCGGTACGACCTGAAAACCGGTGACGCAAGCTGGTTTGCCGGCGGAAAGTTAAACGTCAGTTACAACTGCATCGATCGTCATCTGGAAAAGCGTGGCGATCAAACCGCGATCATCTGGGAAGGCGATGACCCCGCCGAATCCATCCAGATCACCTACAAAAAACTCCATCACAACGTCTGTCGACTGGCCAACGTGCTCAAAAGCCGTGGCGTGAAGAAAGGCGACCGCGTGTGCATCTACATGCCCATGATCCCCGAAGCCGCCTACGCCATGCTCGCCTGTGCGCGGATCGGCGCGATTCATTCAGTAGTGTTCGGCGGATTCTCCCCGGACTCACTGCGTGACCGGATCCTCGACGCCGACTGCCGCACCGTAATCACCGCCGATGAAGGCGTGCGCGGCGGTAAATTCGTGCCGCTCAAACAGAACGTCGACAAGGCCCTGCAAAGTTGCCCGCACGTCAGCAGCGTGATCGTGGTCGAGCACACCCAAAACCAGGTGAATTGGGTTGAAGACCGCGACCTCTGGTATCACCAGGCCCTGCGCGATGTCGGTGACGATTGCCCGCCAGAGCCGATGGACGCCGAGGACCCGCTGTTCATCCTCTACACCTCCGGCAGCACCGGCAAACCCAAAGGCGTGCTGCACACCACCGGCGGCTACCTGCTGCAAGCGGCAATGACCTTCAAGTACGTGCTCGACTATCGCGACGGTGAAGTCTTCTGGTGCACCGCCGATGTCGGCTGGGTCACCGGCCACAGCTACATCGTCTATGGGCCGCTGGCCAATGGGGCGACTACGCTGATCTTCGAAGGCGTCCCAAGCTACCCCAGCACCTCGCGCTTCTGGCAGGTGATCGACAAGCACCACGTGAACATCTTCTACACCGCCCCGACCGCCTTGCGCGCGTTGATGCGTGAAGGCCCCGGGCCGTTGAAGGAAACGTCCCGCGAGAGCCTGCGATTACTCGGCACTGTCGGCGAGCCGATAAACCCGGAAGCCTGGGAGTGGTACTTCAATACGGTCGGCGAGCAGCGCTGCCCAATTGTCGATACCTGGTGGCAGACCGAAACCGGCGGCATCATGCTCAGCCCACTGGTCAGTACCCAACGGGTCAAACCCGGTTGCGCCACCCAACCGATGTTCGGCGTGCAACCGGTATTGCTCGATGAACACGGCAAGGAAATCAAAGGCGCCGGCAGTGGCGTGTTGGCCATCAAGTCCAGTTGGCCGGCGCAGATCCGCAGCGTCTACGGTGATCCGAAACGGATGGTCGAAACCTACTTCAAGCCCTACCCCGGCTACTACTTCACCGGCGATGGCGCACGCCGAGATGAGGATGGCGACTACTGGATCACCGGGCGCATCGACGACGTGATCAACGTCTCCGGGCACCGCATCGGCACCGCCGAAGTGGAGAGCGCGCTGGTGCTGCACGACAGCATTGCCGAGGCCGCCGTGGTCGGTTACCCCCATGACATCAAAGGCCAGGGCATCTACGCCTTCGTCACCCCCATGAACGGCATCGACCCCAACGACGATCTGAAGAAAGAACTGCTGGCCCATGTCAGCCAGGAAATCGGCAGCTTCGCCAAACCGGACTTGATCCAGTGGGCCCCGGCCCTGCCGAAAACCCGTTCGGGCAAGATCATGCGACGGATCCTGCGCAAGATCGCCTGCAACGAACTGGACAGCCTCGGCGACACCTCGACCCTCGCCGACCCGAGCGTGGTGCAGGGCTTGATCGACAAACGCCTGAACTCATAAAGCGCTCGCGCACCCGCCGTTTGGCCGAGCCATTCGGCGGGTTGCGCAAGCAAGCCCGCTCCCACAGGTGATCTTCAGTGAACACGAAAATTGTGCCTCACCTAAATCCACTGTGGGAGCGGGCTTGCTCGCGAAGACGGCGGCACAGTCACCACATCCCTCGCATTTGCCACCCAAACTCAAAGCCCAGAGCTGTTAAACTCCCGCGCCCCCAATTCCCTCCAACAAGGCGCCCAGCATGTCTTCCTTGAATCAGGCGCTGTGCGCCGCCCTTGATCGTCGCCAGGACCTGCTCGCCGAGTTGCATCAGCAAGGCACCGATTGCTATCGCCTGTTCCACGGCAGCCAGGAAGGTGCCGGCGGCTTGACCATCGACCGCTATGGCCCGCAACTGCTGGTGCAAAGCTTTCATCAGTCACTGGAGCGTGACGCCCTGCTGCAATTGCACGAAATCGTCAATCAACAGCTGGGCCTCGATAGCCTGCTGGTCTACAACGACCGCTCCCGCGGCAACTCGCGCATCGACCGCGAAGACACTGTGTACCGCGCCGACGAGGCCGCCCTGCAAGACTTGATCGGCCACGAATGGGGGCTGAATTATCGGGTTCGCGGGCGCCATGCCGGCCAGGATCCGTTGCTGTTTCTCGACCTGCGCAACGCCCGCGGCTGGGTCAAGGCACACAGCAAAAACAAAAGTGTGCTGAACCTGTTTGCCTACACCTGTGGCGTCGGTCTCTGCGCTGCGGCCGGTGGTGCCAGCGAGGTGTGCAACCTGGACTTTGCCGAAGGCAACTTGGCGGTCGGCCGCGAAAACGGTCTGCTCAACCCGCAATTGCCGACCATGGAGTTCATCCAGTCCGATTACTTCCCGGCGATTCGTCAATTGGCCGGCCTGCCGATCAGCCAGCGTCGCGGCCAGAAGCTGCCGAGTTATCAACGTCTGGAACCGCGTCAATACGATCTGGTGCTGCTCGATCCACCGGCCTGGGCCAAGAGTGCTTTCGGCACGGTCGACCTGTTGCGCGACTACCAGAGCCTGCTCAAACCGGCACTGCTGACCACTGCCGACAATGGCGTGCTGATCTGCTGCAACAACCTGGCGAAGGTCAGCATGGACGATTGGCGCGAACAGGTGCTGCGCTGCGCAGAGAAGGCCGGACGCCCGGTGCGTGAGTGGACAGCGCTGACACCGGGCAGCGACTTTCCGTCGATGGATCAACAACCGCCGCTGAAAACGCTGATCCTGCAGCTCTGAAAATCCACACCCGTTATCAGACAAATCCTATAAAGCGTGATTGCTTCGGAACCGCAAACGCATGCCATACTCCAAGGCACTCCGATTCCGACAGATGAAGCCACACATGCCCAAAGGATTGATCCGCGCTATCGGCGCCCTGTTAACAGCCCTGGCCCTTTACAGCCTGCTGGGGTTTCTGATTTTGCCGGGCATCGCGTTGCGGGTTGCCAACCAGCAATTGGCCAACTACGCCACGACGCCCGCGACGATTTCGCGGATCGAACTCAACCCGTTCAGCCTTGAAGTAACCCTTTGGGGCCTGATCATCGGCGAGCCGGGCAAGGAACAAGTGGGCTTCGAACGCCTGTACGCCAACCTGCAGATCGACAGCCTGTGGACCAAGGCGCTGCACCTGTCCGATATCGAACTGGACAAACCCAAGACCGAAATACTCTTCGGCAAGGACGGCCAGCTCAATCTTCTCGGGCTGTTCAAAATCCCCGCCAGTGAACCGACCCCGGTCGACCCAAACGCCAAACCCTTCCCGCTGCGCGTGGAGCGGATCAAACTGGCCGGCGGCTACGTGCATTTCGAAGATGCCCGGCCCAGCGAGCCCATCGAGTTTCTCTACGACAAACTGGATTTCGAGCTGAAGAACCTCAGCACCCTGCCCGACGACAACGCCGACATGACCCTGGTCGCGGTCGGCCCGGCCGGCGGGCAGATCGACTGGACCGGCAATTTCAGCCTGAGCCCGATCGCCTCTGAAGGTAAGCTGAAAATCACCGACGGCAAGATGAAATCCTTCTGGCCCTACGTGCGCGATGCTGTGCCACTGGTCCTGGAAAACGGCGTCCTGAACCTGAGCACCGACTACAAACTCAATCTGAACAAAGGCACCGAACTGCTGCTGGACAACGTCGCCGTCAGCGTTGCGCCTTTCGCCATCAAGGCGCCGGACGGCCGACCGCTGGCGAAGCTCGAACGTCTGGACATCAGCGACACCACCGTGGACCTGGCCAAGCAACAAGTGGTGGTCGGCAAGATCCGCAGCCAGAAACTGGAAACCTGGGCAGCCCTCGAAGCCGATGGGCAACTCGATTGGCAAAAACTGTTCGCCAGCCAGCCGTCCAAACAGGCGGCCAAAGCCAACGCCGAACCCACCAGCACACCCGCGGCAGCCGATTCACCGAAGCCCGAGCCGACTGCACCGAGCAAGCCCTGGCAGGTGCTGCTCAAAGACGTGCAACTGCGTAATTATCAAGTGCACCTGGCCGACCGCAAGGCACAACCCGCCGTGGCACTGGAGCTTGGCCCACTGAACCTGGACCTGCAGAATTTCGACAGCCTCAATGGCTCCCCTTTCAACCTCAAGCTCGACACGGGCGTGGGCAAGCAAGGCAAGATCATGGCGGACGGCACGGTCAATCTGGCCCCGATCAGCGCCAAACTGAACGTGCAGACCAGGGATATCGACCTGCGCGTCGCCCAGTCCTACATCAATCCGTTCATTCGCCTCGAACTGCGTAGCGGCATGCTGGGCAGTGATCTGGCGGTCGACTTGAAAAGCACCGAGCCGCTGGCGTTCAGCGTCACAGGCAAAGCCCAGATCGACCAGTTGCATACCCTCGACACTCTGAAAACCCGAGACTTCCTCAAGTGGCAACAGTTGGCGCTCGAAGGCCTGAACTATCAGCACGGCGACAGCCTGTCGATCGACAAGGTCAATCTGTTCCAGCCCTATGCGCGCTTCATGATCAACGATGACCGCACCACCAACATCGATGACCTGCTGATCCCGCAACCGGCCGACTCCGGCGCCAAGACCGCCGCGGCCAAACCGGCAGCCGGAAAAGAAAAACCGCTGGGCATCCACATCGGCGGCATTGCCATCAATGACGGTTCGGCAAACTTCGCCGACTTCAGCCTGACACCGAACTTCGCCACCGCCGTCCAACAACTGAACGGCAACATCGGCACCATCGACAGCCGCCACGTAAAACCGGCCAACGTCGACGTCAAAGGCAAGGTCGACCGCTATGCCCCCGTGACCATCAAGGGTTCGGTCAACCCGTTCGACCCGATGGCCAGCCTGGACATCGCCACCAGTTTCAAACGGGTGGAACTGACGACCCTGACGCCCTATTCCGGCAAGTTCGCCGGTTACCGCATCCGCAAGGGCCGGCTCAATCTGGATCTGCATTACAAGATCACCAACGGTCAGCTCCTGGCCGAAAACAAAGTGGTGGTCGAGCAGCTGCAACTGGGTGAAAAAGTCGACAGTCCGGATGCAGTAAGCCTGCCGCTGAAACTGGCGATTGCCTTGCTCAAGGATGTCGACGGCAAGATTTCCATCGAACTGCCGGTGAGCGGTGACCTGAACAACCCACAGTTCAGCATCATGCCGATCATCTGGCAGACCCTGCGCAATCTGATCGTGAAGGCGGCCGCGGCGCCGTTCAAAATGATTGGTGGGCTGGTCAGCGGCGGTGGTTCAGAGGACCTGGGCACCGTGGCGTTTGCACCAGGTTCGAGTGACTTGAGCAAGGAAGCCGAAGCGACACTGATCAAACTGTCCCAGGCGCTCAAGGAGCGTCCGGCCCTGCGCCTGGAAATCGAAGGCACTGCCGCCAAGAGCAGCGACGGCCCGCTGCTCGCAGAGCAACGCCTGGAACGGGAATACCAGTACAACTACTACAAAATGCTCCAGCGCCGCGGTGACAAGGTGCCGGCCCAAGCCTCCATGCTGGAAGTGCCGGACAGCGAGAAAGGCCCGCTGCTCGAAGGCATCTACCGCACACGCCTCAAGATCCAGCCGCCCGCGGAATGGAAGGATCTGGGCAAGGAAGAACGCAGCAAAAAAATGCGTGAAAGCGTGATCGACTTCTGGAGTTCCAGCGAGGTGCTGTTGCGCCAACTGGGGCAAGAACGGGCCAGCAGCATCAAGGACTACCTGGTGGACAAAGGGCAGTTGGCCGATGACCGCGTGTACTTCATCGACGCCAACCTCGGTGAGGCCGAAAGCGATGGCCGCGTGGTGACGGCCTTGCATCTGGATGCCGAGTGATGGGCGCGCAATGGCTTATGAGCCTGGCCCTGGTATTGGCTGCCGGCCAAGCCGCGGCGGCCGATACCCTGCGCTGCGGCAGTCAATTGATCAGCGTCGGGGACAGGTCCAGCGAAGTGCTGCAAAAATGCGGAGAGCCCGTCGCCCGCGACCTGCTTGGCTACAAGCGCAGCGCCAATCGACGGGAAGAGTTTCAGGTCGAAGAATGGACCTACGGGCCCAACAGCGGGATGTACCAGTACCTGCGCTTTGAAGGAAACCGATTGGTTCAAATCACCAGCAAACGCGGTAACTGAACTCGCGCCCACAGTTTTTTACGTTGCTCCCAATAGAACAGGCCCCGACACGAATGTCGGGGCCTGTAACGGCCACGTCCATATGGCCTTTCGCATGAACTCTCAAAAAGCGACAGACGTATGACTTGGCCCGCCTGCCGCATCTTCTCCCGGTCCAGGCGAGAAGCCTTGCCTTACTCGGTTTTCAGGCCGTCAGCGGACACCGCTTTGACGCCTTTGATTTTCTTGGCGATGGCCACGGCGGTGGTTTTCTGAGCTTCAGTCAGCGCAACTGTGGACGACAGTGACACTACGCCTTTGTTGGTTTCGACTTTGATATCAGTGCCTGGAATGCCTTTTTCGGTCACCAGGTCTGCTTTGACTTTGGTCGTGATCCAGGTATCGGAAGTAGCTTCCTTGGCTTTGGTCACTTCACCGGCGGCCAGCGTCATGGGAGCCTGGGTGGTTTGCGCGGTCTGTGCAAATGCAGCGTTGGCCATGGTCAGAGTCAGCGCGGTGGCAGTAGCGGCAGCAATAGCGAACTTCTTCATACGAGTAACTCCTGTTCTTCTGGAAAATCTGCTGCGTGTCGTCTTGTCAGCAGGGTTACCAGAGACAGTGCGAACGCTATGCCAACTGCTCGATAAAAAATAAATACATATAAATCAATAACTTAATAGCAATGACAATTTTCGAAATCATGCAAAATGCATGAGTGCGACATTATCTACATGCAAGTTGCGGGTTTTAACGCAGGTCTAAGGGCATGAATTGTCGGGGGTTTTCTGGATTATCGGATCGCCCCCCCAAATGACGAGCAAAAAAATGCCCCGTGTCGTGAGAACGGGGCACTGGGTATGCCTGGCAAAGTGAATCAGGTACCGCTGGCGGTGCAGCCTTTTGGACTGTACTCCGGCGCAACCGTGGTGGCGCAAGTCCAGCCACCGGCGAGGGTACGCGAAAGCGTAACGGTTTTGCCGAGCACCGGCCCCGGTGCGTTGAGAATCGTGCAACCAATACTGCCCACACCGGTAGAGGCGGTACCCGTCGCTGTAATCGTGCAATTACCCGTGGGGGTCGTCGCGCCGATCCCGGCGGGGGCGGCAATATCGGTGCCTTGATTAATAATGTCTTCGAAAGGCACCTTCAGTGCCGAGATTTCTGCAACCGCAGCGGTGACCTTCGCCCGTGATTGGTACTTCGAATACTGCGGTAACGCAAACGTCGCCAGAATCCCGATGATCGCCACCACGATCAGCAGCTCGATCAGGGTAAAACCATTTTGATTTTTCATAGACAGGCTCCATGCATGAGTCGAAATCTCATGATCTGTACAGGGTACAGCACAGGTCATGCCAAGTCGTATGCGCCCCTGCAGACTGGGCTCGGGATCACGAAAAAGACCTTTCCTGCTCCCAGGATCCGCAGTTTCTGACACTTTTTGTCACCTCACCTCGGCTGGTTTGGTTCCACTGCTTGACTAGGCTATAAGTCATTAACCGCCTGCGTCCGGAATCCCAATGAATGACATTGCCCTTAGCGGTCTGGCCAAGCAATTGGTGCTGGCCGAGCTGATCACTGATCAAAGTGCGCAACAGGCTTATCAGCAAGCCCAACGCGATCGAGTCTCACTGGTCAGTTATCTGGTGCAAAACAAACTGCTGAAAAGCTGGCAGGTCGCCGAGGTGGCTTCGGAGCATTTCGGCATGGCCCTGCTGGACCTCAACTGCCTGGAAAAAGACACCCAGCCCAAGGGGCTGGTCAGCGAAAAACTGATCCGCCAGCACCACGCCCTACCCCTCTGGCGACGCGGCAACAAACTGTTCGTGGGGGTTTCCGATCCGAGCAATCAACAGGTCATCAACGACATCCAGTTCAGTACCGGGCTGAACACCGAAGCCATCCTGGTCGAAGAAGACAAACTCAGCGACGCCATCGAAAAATTCTTCGACAGCCACGCCACCGGCCTGGAAGAGATGGCCGATGTCGACCTCGACGGTCTGGACATCGAGTCGGTCGACGACCAGAAACAGGACGCCATCGCCGGGCAGGACACCGATGATGCGCCCGTGGTGCGCTTCGTCCACAAGATGTTGCTCGATGCGATCAAGAGCGGTTCTTCCGACCTGCATTTCGAACCCTACGAGAAATCCTACCGCGTGCGGATGCGCACCGATGGCATCCTGCATGAAGTCGCCAAGCCACCAACGCAACTGGCCAACCGCATTGCTTCCCGGCTCAAAGTCATGGCCAGTCTCGACATCTCCGAGCGGCGCAAACCCCAGGACGGGCGGATCAAGATGCGCCTGTCCAAGAGCAAGTCCATCGACTTCCGGGTCAACACCCTGCCGACCCTGTGGGGCGAAAAAGTGGTGATCCGGATCCTCGATCCGTCCAGTGCGCAAATGGGCATCGATGCCCTCGGCTACGAGCCCGAGCAGAAAGACCTGTACATGGCCGCCCTCAAGCAACCACAGGGGATGATCCTGGTGACCGGGCCCACCGGTTCAGGCAAGACCGTGTCGCTCTATACCGGGCTGAACATCCTCAACACCGTCGACATCAACATCTCCACTGCCGAAGACCCGGTGGAAATCAACATGGAAGGCGTCAACCAGGTCAACGTCAATCCCAGGCAAGGAATGGATTTCGCCCAGGCGTTGCGCTCGTTTCTGCGCCAGGACCCGGACGTGATCATGGTCGGCGAAATCCGCGACCTCGAAACTGCCGAAATTGCCATCAAAGCCGCACAGACCGGGCACATGGTGCTTTCAACCCTGCACACCAACAGCGCCGCGCAAACCCTGACCCGCCTGCACAACATGGGGATTCAGGGCTTCAACATTGCGACCTCGGTCAGCCTGATCATTGCCCAGCGCCTGGCGCGCAAGTTGTGCAGCCATTGCAAGAAACCCATCGAGATTCCCCGCGAGACGCTGCTCAAGGAAGGCTTCCCCGAGGAACGCATCGGCTCGTTCACGATCTATGAACCGGTCGGCTGTAATCAATGTAACGCTGGCTACAAAGGGCGAGTGGGGATTTATGAAGTGGTAAAGAACACCCCTGACCTGCAACGGCTGATCATGGCCGAAGGCAATTCACTGGAGATCGACCTGCAGATGCGCAAGGACGGCTTCAACGACCTGCGCACGTCGGGCTTGCTCAAGGCCATGCAAGGCATCACCAGCCTTGAAGAAATCAATCGGGTCACGAAGGACTGAATATGGCGGTCAAAGCAGCGAAAATCAGCGTGTATGCCTGGGAAGGCACGGATCGCAAAGGTGCGAAAATGACCGGCGAGTTGACCGGTCAAAATCCCGCGCTGATCAAGGCCCAGTTGCGCAAGCAGGGCATCAACCCGGGCAAGGTGCGGAAAAAGTCCACGTCCATTTTCAGTGCTGGTAAGCGCATCAAACCCTTGGACATTGCCCTGTTTACCCGGCAGATGGCGACCATGATGAAAGCCGGCGTACCGCTCCTGCAATCGTTCGAGATCATCGGCGAAGGCTTCGATAACCCGAACATGCGCAAGCTGGTGGACGAGGTGAAACAGGAAGTCGCGGCCGGTAACAGCTTCGCTGCGGCCCTGCGCAAAAAGCCCCAGTATTTCGACGAGCTGTACTGCAACCTGGTGGACGCCGGCGAGCAGGCCGGTGCCCTGGATACCCTGCTGGAACGGGTGGCGACCTACAAGGAAAAGAGCGAAAGCCTCAAGGCCAAGATCAAGAAAGCCATGACCTACCCGCTGGCCGTGGTGTTTGTCGCAATCATTGTGACCGGCATTCTGCTGGTCAAGGTTGTGCCGCAGTTCCAGTCGGTATTCTCGGGGTTCGGCGCCGAACTGCCGGCGTTCACCGTGATGGTCATCGGCTTGTCGGAGTTCATGCAGGACTGGTGGTGGATGATACTCGGCGTGCTGGCTGGGGGGATCTTCGGCCTGCGCCATGCCTTGAAGAATTCCCCGGGCTTTCGCGACCGGACGGACACCTGGCTGCTGAAACTGCCATTGGTTGGCGCGCTCATGTACAAGTCCGCCGTGGCCCGATACGCCCGCACCCTGTCGACGACGTTTGCCGCCGGCGTACCACTGGTCGAAGCCCTGGAGTCAGTAGCGGGCGCGACCGGCAATATCGTGTTCAAGCGAGCGGTGTTGCGCATCAAGCAGGACGTTTCGACCGGCATGCAGCTGAATTTTTCCATGCGTACCTCCGGTATCTTTCCGACCATGGCGATCCAGATGACGGCCATTGGCGAAGAGTCCGGCGCGCTGGACGACATGCTCGACAAGGTCGCGAGTTTCTACGAGGCCGAGGTGGACAACATGGTCGATAACCTGACCAGCCTGATGGAACCCTTCATCATGGTGGTGCTGGGGGTTATCGTCGGCGGGCTGGTAGTTGCAATGTACCTGCCCATCTTCCAACTCGGCTCAGCGGTCTGATATGTCCTTGAACGAATTTCTGAGCCTCAACCCGCTGGCCTTTGTGATTACCGCAGGGCTGATCGGCCTGCTGATCGGCAGTTTTCTCAACGTGGTGGTCTGGCGCCTGCCGAAAATGCTCGAGCGTGAATGGCGCCTGCAGGCCCATGACGTACTGGACTTGCCAGCCGAAGCCCCCGGCCCGACCTACAACCTGATATTGCCCCACTCCGAGTGTCCTCACTGCGGCCATCGGATTCGAGTGTGGGAAAACATTCCAATACTCAGTTATCTGTTTTTACGTGGGCGATGCTCGAGCTGTGCAGCGCCGATCAGTAAACGTTACCCGCTGACCGAACTGGCCTGCGGCCTGCTGTCGGCGTTCGTTGCCTGGCATTTCGGTTTCGGCTGGCAGGCCTGCATGGTGCTGGTCCTGAGTTGGGGCTTGCTGGCGATGAGCCTGATCGATGCCGAACATCAACTGTTGCCGGACGTACTGGTGATGCCGTTGATGTGGCTGGGACTGGTCCTCAACAGCTTCGGGCTCTTCGTATCACTGCATGACGCGTTCTGGGGCGCGGTGGCCGGCTACATGGCGCTGTGGACGGTGTTCTGGCTGTTCAAGCTGGTCACCGGCAAGGACGGCATCGGTTACGGCGATTTCAAGCTCCTGGCGATGCTCGGCGCCTGGGGCGGCTGGCAGATCCTGCCCATGACCATTCTGCTGTCATCGCTGGTAGGGGCCATTCTCGGGGTGATTTTGCTGCGCCTGCGGGATGCGAAAACCTCGACGCCGCTACCCTTTGGACCCTATCTGGCCATTGCCGGCTGGATTGCCTTGCTCTGGGGTGGTCAAATAACCGGCTTCTATTGGCAGTTTGTCGGTTTGAAATGAATACCCCTGTGGAAAAACCCTGGATTCTCGGCCTGACCGGCGGCATCGGCAGCGGCAAAAGTGCGGCCGCGCAGCACTTCATCGACCTCGGCGTGCACGTGGTGGACGCCGATCATGCGGCTCGCTGGGTGGTCGAACCCGGTCGCCCGGCACTGGCAAAAATCGCCGAGCACTTTGGCCCCGGCGTGTTGCAAGCCGATGGCCAGCTGGATCGTGCGGCCCTGCGCAAGCTGATCTTCGAGGTGCCGGAAGAACGCCGCTGGCTTGAAGCGCTACTGCATCCGTTGATCGCCGAGGAAATCGCCCATCATCTGGCCAAGGCACAATCGCCTTATGCGATTCTGGTTTCGCCGCTGCTGATCGAGTCCGGGCAGTACGCCATGACCCAACGGGTCCTGGTGATCGATGCCCCGGAACAGTTACAGATCGAACGCACCCTGCAGCGTGACCAGACCAGCGAACAGCAAGTCCAGGCGATCCTCAAGGCTCAGTCCAGCCGACAGGACCGCTTGAGCCATGCCGACGATGTGGTGGTCAACGACCGCGACCTCGCCTGGCTGCACAGCGAGGTCGAACGCCTGCATCACTTTTACCTTACTTTGCGTGGAGGCCAGTCATGAGCCAAACCCCGACCGTCGATTGCCCAACCTGTGGCGCCCCTGTCGAATGGAGCCCCGAGAACAAGTTCCGGCCATTCTGTTCGGACCGTTGCAAACTGATCGACCTGGGCGCCTGGGCATCGGAAGAGCACAAGATTCCGGTGCCCCCCGATGCCGAGGATGAGTTGTTCAGCGGCGACTTCGACCCACGTCACTGATCCCGGCCATCAGGGCCGCATAAAGCCATAGTCCTGGCCCTCGTCGAGGTTCTCGGCGAGAAACCGCAACTCATCGGCCAGGTCTTCAAGATTGCGCGCTGCCTTGCTCTGCTGCACCACTGCACTGAGCAAGGCGCGCAGGCTCAATCCCGGATCGAAGCCCACCTCTTGCGCCACATCCAGACTCTGACGCAACTCCTGCCTGGCCCACTCGTAGACACTCATTTCGATGCTCCTGAAAGTTTTCCGAAGCATGGATTCGTCAACGTTTTTTGGATTTGATGTGGATCAAGATTTGGGATCGTCATCTTTCCAGGGCGCCGATAGATAGCGCGTGCGATTGAACGTCTCCAGCCATTCGGGGCAGAACACCACCAACGCGCTGACCACCATGCCGTTGATGAACGCTTCTGGAAAAATCAGCAACCACAGGTAACCGACAAAGTCTTCCAGCCAGTACGGCATGACGAATCGCTCGTCGTACCACAGCAGCGTGAGCGTCAGGATCAGGCACAACAAGGCCGACAGCGCAGCGGCAAAAAAACCGGAGCAGAAGATATACACAAAGGGATTACGCGGCTGCGCGCGCTCCACCAGGATGGCGCAGCACTCGGTGACCAGCACCGGTAGCAGAATCAGCAGCGCTCCGTTTACGCCGACAGCGGCCAGGTCCTGACGCCCCAGCAACACCAAGCCCACCTGCGCGACCAACCCGCCGACAATCGCCAACGGCCAATCCAGCAGTAAGGTCACAGCGGTCATGCCGATGAAGTGATAGGACACGCCGGTATCGAAGTCCCGTCGCACCAGCCACAGCATAAACAGCGCGAACACGGTGCCGAACAACAGATGCTGGCGGCGGCTGTCGCTGAACAGTTCGACCCATGGCGCTCGTGCAATTGCCCAGATCAGTGCCGGTATATAGATCAGCCACCCCACCGTCAGGGTTTGGGATGACAGTAACTCGGCACCGATCATGGCTGGGCACACTCCTTTGTCTTACCAGAAGAGAACAGGTCATCAGTCTACACCGCCCTTCGACTTTGCTCTGGAGGGGCGTTTTTACGATTGGGGGGTATATCCGTTGCGACTCTTTGGTTGCGTACATATCCATGACTACGGTAACGGCGGCTTATGGTTTCGCTCTTACAGCGAGTCACTTTCGAAAAGCGCGAAAGTAACCAAAGCGCTTTTGCCCCTCCATTCGGTGCCTCGCCTAGGCTCGGCATGCCCTCACTCCGGCATTGCTCCGGGGGCCCGCCGCCATCGGCCATCCATGGCCGGGGGCGGCTACCGCGGCATCCCTGCCGCGGTGCCCCCTGCGCAATACCTGCGTTCGGCCTCTGGGAAAGGGGCGG